>CAZJVY010000081.1:0-15140 GCA_964549395.1 uncultured Armatimonadia bacterium
CTTGCGCCGTTGCCGTGGTCGTTGTCGTTAGCGGGTGCCGCGCGTGGCGCGGCCGGGGCGCCTGAGATCGGTTTGCGAGGCTTTGCGGAGCAAAGCTGAAGGAAGCCGGCCTATCCGGCCCACGGCGTCAGAGGGGCACAATGATGTGGGCCGGATGGTAGCGCACCTGCGCCTTGCGGCACAGATGCGCCCCCCTGCGGCCCCTCCACAAGGCAGGCGGCAATGAGCGCGGCTTGTGATGAGAGGAGATCGCGCAAGACGAGGGTGAACTGACCATGCAGGAAAAGGGTCGTGTAACCAAACAAGACATAGGCGACGGCCTCGGCGCCGTCGGCCTTCAGGCCGGCGATGTGGTGCTGGTGCATTCGTCGCTGAGCGCCTTCGGGCATGTCGAAGGCGGGGCGGATGCGGTCATTGACGCGCTCCTGGAGACAGTGGGGCCGGATGGGACGGTGGTTGTGCCAACCTTCACCTGGGGACCGTTCCACGCCGCAGACAAGGTGGTCCTCGACCTGAGCAACACCCCGGTCAAGGCAGAGGTCGGCATCATCCCCGAGACCTTCCGCAAGCGCCCGCAGGCGAAGCGCAGTACCCACATCTGTCATTCCGTCGCCGCCATCGGCCCCATACCGACCGCGTCATGGGCGAGGGCGTCCGCAGCTTCGGCAAGGGCAGCACCTTCCATCAACTCTATGAGCTGGACGCCTGGTGTCTGTTCCTGGGAGCCACCTTCAACTCATGCACCGAGCTGCACGCGGTCGAGGAGTACATGCGGGTGCCGTACAGGTACTACCGCGACTTCAAAGGCTCCACGGTCATTCTGGAGGACGGCAGCGAGGTCGAATCGCAGTCCGTGGAGTTCCTTCGCTACGCCGAGCCCGCCTATCGCAACGACTTTGCCAAGATGAGGGATATCCTGGACGGTCACGGTGTGTTGAGGGCCGCGACCATCGGCGAGGCGCAGGTGATGAATGTCCGCATCCGCGACATCTTTGACATTACGGTGGGGTACATGCAGCAGGACATGGGCTTCCTGCTTGATGAGAAGTCGCGTGATGAGTTGCGCGAGGCGCTGGCGAAGCGTGAACAGCCAGGCGGCGAATCGTACGGTCCGGGCCCGCGTCCTGGTTCCTAACTACCGGCGTCCGGCGACGCCAGGACCTTCTCCACCCACTCCAGGAACCGCTCGGCCTGCTTCATAACGCGTTCGGCGACCGCCGCTGACAGCACGGCTCCGTGGTACTGTGACGCGTTCTTCCGCTGCAGCACCTGGGTGAGTTGCTGCCCTCGTTGGGCCGCGTCGTGTTCCCAGGGCGTGCCCTTACAGGCTCGTGTTAGGACGCGGACCGCCTCGCTGTGGTTCTCGCCGCCGGGCCATTCGTTGATCATGCGGAGACACACTGCGTCGTTGGCGGCGATGACGGCGTGTACTGCATTGCTGACCGCCTGGTTGGTGTAGCCCGGTCGGTCGAACTCGCGGGCCACCTCGCGGAACTTGCGGGCCTCTTTCAGGAATTCTTCCCATCTTGGCATCGGCGCTCAAGTGCCTCCGGTGTGTCTCCGTGCAGGATGATACTCTCGCCACGCACGTTGCGCCACAACGGAGCATCGCTTTCCAGCCAGTCACGCAGGTCGGCGAGATCGGCAACGTGCCAGGACAAGCTCAGCCCGTGTCGCTCGGCCACGCCCATGCAAACATCAAGGACCTTCTGCTCCATGCGCTCGGTCTTCTCGGGGAGGACGACCAGCACGTCGGTGTCACTGCCTGGCTTTGCGTCACGCCGCGCCTCGCTGCCAAACAGGAGCAGCGAGATGGCCTCGGGCAGGCCGCTGCTCAGGTCAGAGACGAACTCGCGGTACCTTTCAGCCTCGGACCAGAAGAGATCCCGTAGCTTGGCGACCAGCTTGACATCGGAGTGGTCAAGTCCGTAAGCCTTGGCCCGTCCGTGGTCTCGGCATACGAGGACTCCCGATGCGGTCAACTCGCCCAGAGCCTTGGAGGCCGAAGCGGGCCACAGGCCCGCCCGACGAGCGATCTCCCGCCCGCTCAGCGGCGCGTTCACAGTAGTCACGACGCGGAGCACGGCTACCTTGGCTTTGGACGATAGCATGTCGTCAAGGGGGTTCCTGAGCCACACGGATCTATCTCTCCATTGTTCATTCGGATGAACGTATGTTCATTTCAATGAACATTCTATCAGATGCAACGTCCGCTGGCAAGGGCCGCCGAGCGTCAATCCAACTCCGCAATCAGCCCTTCTACCGTCGGCTTCTCGCATCCAAAACGTCTTGCAGACGGTCCAGCAGCCGTCTCATAGGGGTACTGCCTCGGAGAGGATCCGCTCGCGGTAGCGTGGCTTGAGGCCCTTGGTAGTGCCGATGTCCACAGGCCTCCCCAGCAACTCCTCAAGCTCCAGCATCAGTGCGGCCAGGTCCAGCAGGCTACGGCCCGGCTCAAGGTCAACGAGGAAGTCCACGTCGCTGTCCTCGGTCAGTTGGCGGCGGGCCGCCAACCCGAAAACACGCACATTACGCGCCCCATGACTGGCCGCGATGCGCAGTATCTCGTCGCGCTTCTCGCCAACAATGCCCTCCGCCGACATGCTCTGACCTCCTCCGTGCGTGACGCCAGCCTGGCAGACTACGCAGATGACCTCCTGAGCCTGCCGCACAATGAGCCGCTTGCCTGTGTGGCAACTGGAACTATAGCCTACCAGAGCATCACGCGCAATCTGCAGCGCCGTCGCGGCCTCGGTCTCTTCCCCCCTATTACCTGTCCCCACGAAGGATTCCGGCACTGCGGCCGGGGAATATGCGCCAACGGCCGCAGCGGAATGCACTTGCGCAAGCGGATGCCGACTGCATTTGCATATTCAGCCGACGCGGGGAGTGAACGCACGATGGCAATGGAAGCGCAGTACACAGACGTGTTTGTCAGCGGCGAAGATGGGGTTTGCCAGTATCGCATTCCAGCCCTCGTATGCACCAACAGCGGCACGCTCATTGCGGTGTGCGATGCGCGCGTGGACAGGCCGGGAGATGCCCCCAACAACATTGACCTGGTCATGAAGCGCAGCTTCGACGATGGGGCGACCTGGAGCGAAATGGAGGTCATCCAGCGTTACCCTGGTGATGAAGCCGCCTGCGATCCATGCCTGCTCGTTGACCGCGAAGCCGACGCCGTCTGGGCCTTCTACGACTATGCCGTGCCCGCTCCCGGCCATCCCGAAGGCCGCATAGTGAAGCTGCACGCCATGAGGAGCGATGATGAGGGGGAGACATGGTCCGAGCCTGTTGACCTGGCCGCCCAACTGAAGGACCCGACCTGGCTCGCCATCTACGCCGGTCCGGGAATGGGCATACAGATGCACAACGGGCGGCTTATCGTCCCCGTCTACACCCGCAGAGCCGACAGCGAAGATAGCTCATGCCACGTTCTCTACAGCGATGACCACGGCGAGAGCTGGCAGATAGGCGAGGGGGTCGGGCATCATGTCAACGAAGACCAGGTCGTGGAGCTTGCCGACGGCTCACTGATGATCAACATGCGCAGGGCTGACGAAAAGCGCTGCCGTACCGTCGCCATTAGTGAAGACGGCGGCGAAACCTGGTGCCAGCCGCGCGACGACGAAGCGCTGATTGACCCGCACTGCCAGGGGACGTTCGTCCGTTTCACCGACAGGCGCGACGGCTGTCCGGTCAATCGCCTGCTCTTCGCCAACGCCGGCTCGACTGACAGGCGCGTCAACGGCACCGTGCGCGTAAGCTATGACGAGGGCCGCACCTGGACCGTGGCAAAGACGGTCTGGGACGCCGAGTTCGCCTACTCCTGCCTGGCTGTCCTACACGACAATACCATCGGCCTGCTTTACGAGTGCGACGACTATGGAAGAATCGCCTTCGCGCGGTTCACACTCGAGTGGCTGACTGACGAGAAGGACGCATTGTCCGCAGGCACGCCGGATGGCCCGGAACCCAAGAGCTACAGCATCCCCACCATAGACCTCTCCCATGAGACCGACCGACAGATTACGGTTGACAGAGAGCCGGGCCAGTACCTGGGACATCCGACGACGGTGCTACTCGAAGACAACAAGACGATGATCTGCGTTTACCCGAAGGGCCACGGCCGCGGTGCGGTCGTGATGAAGAAGAGCTGCGACGGCGGCTTCACCTGGTCCGAGCGTCTGCCAACTCCGCCAAGCTGGGAAACCTCCCAGGAGGTACCGACCCTGTACCCCGTCACCGATCTGCAGGGCGTCAAGCGGCTCATCATGTTCTCCGGCCTCTATCCCATCCGCATGGCCGTGTCGGAAGACAACGGGGAAACCTGGTCGGAGCTGGAACCAATTGGCGACTTCGGCGGCGTCGTGGCGATGGCGGATTTGATGCGCCTCAAGGACGGCCGCTACATGGCCGTGTTCCATGATGACGGGCGCTTCCTGCGCAATGCCGGCGAGAGCGTGAAGTTCATCGTGTACAAAACGCTCTCGGAGGACGGCGGGCTGACGTGGAGCGAGCCGCAGGAGGTTGTGACGCACCTGCAGGCGCACCTGTGCGAGCCGGGCCTGGTGCGCTCGCCCGACGGCAACCAGATCGCCATGCTGCTGCGCGAGGACAGCCGGCAGTTCAACTCGTTCGTCACCTTCAGCGATGACGAAGGCGAGACGTGGACCGAGCCACGCGAGTTGCCGGCGGCGCTGACCGGAGACCGCCATCAGGCCATTTATGCCCCCGACGGCCGCCTGTTCGTCTCTTTCCGTGGCATGACGCACCTGACACCGACGCCGGGTGCGTGGGCCGGTTGGGTGGGCACCTATGAAGACATCGCCGCCGGGCGTGAGGGCCAGTACCGCGTGCGGCTGATGCACGATTTCGTGGGCGGCGACTGCGGGTACCCGGCGCTGGAGCTGCTGGCGGACGGCACCATCGTAGCGATTACCTACGGCCACTGGCTCGAGGGCGAAAAGGCATTCATCGCCAGCGTCAGGTTCAGGCTGGATGAGATAGACGCGCGGGCCGTGGCGAGAACATGAACGATATCTTACTTGTCGTATGCGCCCTAACAACCGGAGAACCGCAAACAAAGGAGAACATGAAATGCGTGTAAGAGCTTACGAAGTCGAACTGTCGGGCGGCCTGGAAGTTGTCTCACTCACCACCGCAGCCAATGGCTGCATCTACGGCGGCATGACCGGCGCCAAGGACCACCTGCTCTTCGAGTATGCGCCCGATACCGCAGCGGTGCGCGACCTGGGGTCCAGGATAGTGTCCGGCAATCAGCTGTTCGCCCGCAACGGCGATCCGATCGGCCAGAAGATACATCATGCGCTCAGTGCCCTGGCCGACGGCCGCATCGCAGGCGGCACCGGACAGAACGTCGGTTTCGGTTCGCGCCATCGCAAGATCAACGAGGACGACGGCGGGCATGTGTTCATCTATGACCCGGCGACCGACCGCGGGCGCGATCTCGGCGTGCCGGCACCGCACATGTGGATCATCGCCACAACGGTCAGCCCCGACGAGAGCATCTTATTCGGCATGACGTACTATCACAACGACTTCTTCGCGGTTGATCTGGAGTCGGGCGAGGTCGTGTTCGCCGACCAGGTACATGCCGGTGTCTGGGGTGACAGCGCCTGCTGTCACACCATCGTCTGCGACAGCGACGGCATTGTTTACGGGTCGTGTTCGGAGGGCTATCTGTTTACCTATGACAGCGCGAAGAAGCAGCTCACCGAGACGGATGCGAAGCTGCCGGGCGAGGGTTCCTACCGTATTGACGCGCTGCTGGCTGCCGAGGACGGGATGATCTACGGCGGCATCTGGGAGACGGGCATCATGTTCTCCGTGAAGCCGGGGTCGCTGGAGATCAAGGAGCTGTGCCGGCCCAATGACGGCCCGCGCATGCCCGCCTTGGTCGAACGCGATGGCTTGCTGTACGGTGCCGCCGGCGGCGGGAGCCAGTACGGCACCTGCGGCGCATTCCTGTTTGAGTACGATCCGCGCAAGAGCGCCTACCGGAAGATCGGCCCCATTGTGGATGAGGAGAGCGCGGTCGAGGCCGCGCGGGTCCATGCCATGACGGTGGGCCTGGATGGCACGCTCTACGCAGGTGAGACCGGTGCGACACACAGCCGCTTCGACGCCGCCTCCGGCGACATCGAGGCCGGCATGCATCCGTATCTCTACATCATTGAGACCTAAGTACTCACTGGGATGACCATACGCAACCAGAGCGAAGTTTGCGTTTCATGCGGTCATTTGGCGGAGGAG
Source organism: uncultured Armatimonadia bacterium (assembly GCA_964549395.1). Lineage (GTDB taxonomy): Bacteria > Armatimonadota > Zipacnadia > Zipacnadales > UBA11051 > UBA11051. Next base: position 6,277 of record CAZJVY010000081.1, read on the forward strand.
GGGGTAGCATGTATCAGCGCATGATGTCTTGGCTGGTCGTTGTTGGTATAAGTTCGCTTGCAGGTCTGGGCAGCGTCCAATGTGATGAGACCAACGTTTGTCTCTTTGACATGGGCGCTGCCGACTCTGCGGTGTGGTCCGGGTTCGCGCAAGTCACCCCGGACACGAGTTACAGTCCCGAGCGTGGCTATGGCTGGCTCAATCAGCCCTCGGAGATGAGAGCATACGTCGCCAACAACGTGGACGCCCTGGCCGTGGATGATGTCAGCGGCGTTCGCAACAGCCCCATCAGCTTCCAGGTTGACCTCCCCACCGGCGACTATGCCGTCTGGGTCCTGAGTGGGGCCATGGGCAACATCTGGAGGCTGCGATACCTCAGAGCCCCGCACGAACTGCTGCTGCAGGGCAACGCCGTGCACAGCGTTGCCCATCCCGAAGAGGAGCTGTTTCGCTGCGCCAACTATGATTGGCGCAAGGGCGACGACATCTACGAGAAGTTCATCGCCCCGCGCTTCGTGTGGATACGATCCCAGGCCTCGGTCACGGACGGAAAGCTCGTGATTGGGTTCAGACCGGGCACCGACTTCCCCGTCAACGCCATTGTCGTCGCCGGCGAAGGCGTCTCAGGTCGGGTACAGGAGAAGCTGGATGAGGTTGACGAGCAGCGGCGCGCGGCTTTCTATCAGTACTGGCACGAGGTCAACCCCGAGACCGAGCCGCCGGCCGAGGTGTCGGCGCAGGAAAGGCAGCGGGGGTACCTCTTGGCCGAAGTGCACTGCTCGGATGACGTGCATCCGTGGTCGCAGCCGTCTGCCGGGGCCAGCCGCGAGCGGGTCGAGTTCTTCGCAACGCCGGGCGAGCAGGAACAGGCCTCCTTCGCGGTGTACGCCCTGAGGGACCTTGAAGACGTGCAGTTCGAGGTGACTGCGCTTCGCACGCAGGACGGCAAGACTCTTCCGGCTGAAGCGATGCGCAGCGGCCTGGTCCAGTTCATCCCCTGGGAGGCGGGAGCACAGCAGTACTCGCTGCGAGAGTGCCTCATTCTGCCGCTTGCCCCCACTTTCGTCGGTGAGGGCACCTGCAAGCGCTTCTGGCTTACGCTCGAGATTCCCCAGGACGCCGCTCCTGGCCTGTACGAGGGCAGGATTCAGATATCGGCCGCCAACGCTCCACCCTCCGAGATGCAGTTGCGCATCCGAGTAGTCCCGATCCGGCTGGAAACGCCGCCCTTCGAGCGGTACATGTACTTCGGGACGATGTACTACTTGGCCCGGGCCTACCTGCCGCAATTCGATGAGGAGCGGTTCTGGAGCAGCCTGCGCGCCGAGGTCCGCTTCATGAGGGACAATCAACACTGCCGAGCGCAGTGCATCATCCCGCACGGTCGCGAGTACCTGACCATGCAGGACGGCAAGGTTACGGATGTGGACATGAGCGACACCGAGCGGCTGATGCAGATCATCCGCGAGGAGGACGCCTGGCCGCGAGACAACACCATGATCTGCCAGGCCGGTTCCCTGAATCTGAAATTCGGCGGACATTTCTCCAGGCCCGACAATCCCACCGTGGAGTTCATACCGACCGAAGAGGGCCGCGAGAACTTCAAGCGCGCCATCACCATCATTGACCAAAAGGCGAAGAAGGCGCGCTGGCCGGAAATCGCCTTTGAGGTGCTCGGTGAGTTCACCAACTACAGAGATGCCGGGGCGAAATTCGCCGTCGAGGTGCACAGCATCTTCAAGGAGCTCGGCGTCAGCAACACCTTGCGGGGCAACGGCGCTTCGGACATGGCTGCGATCGAGCAGGGGCTGGTCCTCTATCCGCAGCCGAACTGGGCGATGATGAGGACGGAGTGGCTGGACTTCATGAAGAAGACCAGCAAGCGCCTGTGGGCATACAACTTCGCGCGCAGCCGCTTCGCGATGGGATGGTTCTGCTTCAAGCACGGCATCACCCGCGCCAGCTACGAGTCGGGGGTCTATGCCAACGGCCAGCCCGGGAATCTCTTCGACATTGACAGCATGTTCCCGATGGGACTGCCCACGAGCATGGATAAGATCGAGCCAACCGTCTGGCTGAAGCGACTGGTTCAGGGGGCCGTTGACTACGAGTACCTCTACAACCTTGACCAGCATATCAAGGAAGCCGAGAAGTCCGGCAAGCCGGCGGCGGTGCAGGCCGCAAAGGAGGCCCGGGCCTGGCTGGACGCCAAGCTCGGCGAACTGCCCAATGCCGTGGACTATATGGTGGGCGATCCACGCGTCGACCGGGATGTTCAGGGCAGATTCTGGCCGGTCTATGATCTGGACAGGTATCGCTGGCAGATGGCCGAGTTCATCATGGCAATTGACCGGGCTCTGGGAAGGGGGCAGTAGCGATGACCGCAAGTGTCATGCGCAAAGCGGCGACGCTGTTGGCGCTGGCTTGCCTGTCTTCTGCGGCCTGGGCCTTCGAGCCCTGGACTGTGCCTGAAGCCGATGCCAGGGTGCGTATTGCTGTCCGGGGAGACCTCTACAGCCGCGAGCAGCTTGAGCCGACGGCGGTTGTGGACTTCAATGACGTGTTGGGCGCTGACCGGGCGCTTGCCGACGGCTCACTCATCATGACGGAGGCCGACACCGGCGCAGTTGTCGTCTTTTATCCGACACAGGACGCGGGGATACGTTACGGCTCTGGAAATCCGATACTGAGACTGCAGTGGAGCTCGGGGCCGCTGCAGCCGTTACAGGAACGGGCATGGTACATCTACATGCGGACCGTTTCCCCAAGGGCTCCTGACGCCTGGAAGCCGTTGTCCGACATCTTCGCTCCGGCAACGCATGGTGCGCTCTTCTTCACCAGTCTGGAGGTCGCCGATGCCCGCAAGCCCGAGGTTCCGGCGGGTTTCCTCGCTGGCGGCGTTGACAAGCCCGGTGAGCAGACCGACCGCGTGTGGAGTGACTCCGAAGCGCACAGCGGCAGCCGCTCTCTCAAGATCGCTCGCACCTTTGAGGACCAGCCGCCGCAGAACACCAACCGCCCGTTCTGGTGGACGTGGCCCCCGTCAATTCCGGTGCAAGCGGGCGGCACCTACCAGCTCAGCGCGTGGCTGAAGTCGGTCCGCCTCGAGGGCAGGGCATCAGCCGGCGTTTACCTCCAGTTCACCGACGCAGAGAACAGACGCATGCAGCAGACCCGCATCATGCTACGAGGCGGAACCGTACCCCAAGATTGGCAATTTCTCAACGGTTCCGCGACCGCGCCGCCAGGGGCGAAGAACGCCATCGTCAGCTTCAGCCTTTCCGGCAGTGGCGAGGCCTATTGCGATGACATTGCAGTAGCGGCCATACCGGGTAGCGCTCTGCCCGATTTGCAGCCCGGTCTGGGTGTGCTCGAGGAGCGTAGTGCGCTTGCCGGCTCGCCCACGGAAGCGGCGCCGCCGAAGGTTCTCACCTGCGGCGTCGCAGAGCAGCCGCCCAAGCTGGACGGGGTGCTGGACGATCCCTGCTGGGAGCGGGCCGGAGCCGCGAGCGACTTCCTCCCATTCTTGCAGATGCCCGGAACCCAGGTCGCCACGAAAGTCCTCGCCTGCGCGGACCAGACGGCGCTCTATTTCGGCTTCGAGTGCACGGAGCCGTCCACTGACAATCTGGTGGCGACGGCCGGCGAGCGTGATGGCCCCGTCTGGCGGGACGACTCCGTCGAGCTTTTCCTCGACACCAATCTCGACAGGCGCAGCTACTACCAGATAATTGTGAACTCCAAGGGCATCTTCTTCGACCAGGACACCGGATCCCCTGACCTCGCCGGCAGTAAGTGGAACGGCCCGATTCGGGTAGCGACGAAGCTGTGGCCGGACCGCTGGACGGCGGAGCTGGTGCTGGAGTTTGCGGGTCTGCGACTGGCGGAGGCAGAGGGGCAGCAGTGGGGCGTCAACTTCGCACGCAGCAGCTTGCGCGGCGGCCGCTCTTGTTACAGTTGGGTCAAGGTCACGGAGGGGTTCGGCGAGCCCGCAAAGTTCGGCAGGCTCATCCTGCCCTTCGACCCCACGGCCAACGCGGTCACCGGCAGGCCGCTCACCGGCAGCCGCGTCTTCTGGGGCGAGGGGGCTTTGCCCTTCCAGGTGCAAAACCGGCGCCAGGAGGCCGTCGAGGTGCAGGTGGTCGTCAGCCTGATGGCAGATGGCCAATCAAATACCATCGGCCAGGCCACCGCCACCGTGCCCCCACTGAGCAGCCTGGAAGTCCCCGTGCCCTGCAATTTCGCACAGCCCGGCGAGGTCAAGCTGCACTATGCGCTATCAGAGCAGCAGTCAGGCAAGCTGCTCTATGAGACCTCGGTGACGCATGACGTACCCGAGCCGCTGGATCTTTCACCAGCGGCGCTGGTTTCGTATCTCCACGAGCAGCAGCTCCACGGCACTTGGACATTGGGGATGGCGGATATCGCCCTTAGCCGGAGTTCGCTGGTCTTGGGCGTATTCCCCAGAGGCGGCGGCAGTGTCCTGATTACCGAGACCATTACGCCGAAGGCGGCCTGCGGGAGCTTCTCCCTCGCCGTGGGCAAGCTGCCGGTGGGCGAGTACAAGTTGCGGGCCAGCCTGATGCGGGACGGCAAGGAAGCCGGAAGCAAGACGGTCCACTTTCAGAGGATACAGGGCCCCTTCGGCTGACAGTGGTTGGGCCTGCAAATGGACGAAAGTGGCCGAGACTTCTTGCTCTATGCTATCATAGGGCTGCACCGTCTTGCCGGGCAGTACCCCAACCGGCGTCTGCACTCCTCGCGGTGCCGGGAACCTGCATGTATGCCGACGGCTTGGACGAACAAGCAGAAGGGGTGATGATGCGTGCGCGCCAGAGAGATGATGCATACGGATTTCGTCTGTGTACGTCCGGAGATGCCGCTGCGCGAGGCGATAGAGATCATGCTGCAGGAAGACACACTGCTGCTACCGGTGATACATGACGAGTGTGGCAGACACGGAGTATTGATGGAGGTTGATGTGTTGCGCGTGATATTACCCAGCTACCTGGATAATGTGGCGAGCATGGATTTCCTCCCCGACGAGTGCCCGGTGATAGACCCGGGCAAGAGCCTGGACGAGATCAATGTCATGGACATTGCCGGCGGCAGCAAGCTGCACATGGTGTCCGAGGACACCAAGGTGCTAAACGTGGCCCACGTCATGCTCGTCAAGGGGATCGCGACCGTAGGGGTGGAGAGAGACGGCGAGCTCGTGGGCGTCATCAGACGTGGCGACCTGGTCGCACACTATTTCGGCCAGATGCGCTGCGAGGAGCCATAGAGGTCGTCATGGAGCTTCAGTCAATCGCCACAATCGCCATCTTCGTCGTCATCTCCGCGCTCATAGCAGCCGAGAGAGTGCCCCGCACCATAGCCGCGCTTGCCGGTGCCGTCCTGGTACTGCTGATCGGCGGGCTGCCCCAACAGGATGCGCTGCACGGCAACCCCTCTGCCGGTATTGGGGGCGTGGACTGGAACACCATCCTGTTGCTCATCGGCATGATGATAATCGTAAACGTCACGCGCAAGACCGGCATGTTCGAGTGGGTGGCGATACGCACCACCAAGCTTGCCGGGGGATACCCGGTGAGTGTCATGGTGCTGCTGGCGGCGCTGACGGCGGTGCTGTCGGCCTTCCTCGACAATGTGACGACGGTCATCATGTTCGCGCCGCTGGCAATCCTCATCTATGAACGCCTGCAATGTAATCCGGTGCCATCGCTGATCGCCATCATCTGCGCCGCCAATATCGGCGGTGCGGCCACCCTGATCGGCGACCCACCGAACATAGTCATCGCCTCCGCCGCCGGGCTGACGTTCATGGATTTCCTCTCCGTTAATGCACCGGTGGCGGTCTTCTGCCTGCTGGGGTGTGTGGCCGCCTTCGCCTTGCGCTACCGGAGGGCATTCGCTATCAGCGACCAACTGCGCAGCCGGCTCATGCAGTTTGACGAGGCCGGTGCCATTGCCGATCGCCCGCTGCTGCACCGCTGCCTGGTGGTCATCGGCCTGACGCTGCTGGGTTTCACTCTCCACGGCGCGCTGCACCTGGAGCCGGCAACGATCGCACTGGCCGGGGCCACGCTGATGCTGGTGCTGCACACCGAGGGGCTGGAGGAAGCCTTGAAGGAGGTTGAGTGGTCAACCATCTTCTTCTTCATCGGCCTGTTCATCATGGTCGCAGGTCTGTGCAGGACCGGAGTTTTCGACTACCTCAGTGAGGGCCTCGTAAGCATCACCGAGGGCAACCCACTGTGGATGGCCCTGGTGCTGCTCTGGGCATCGGCGGTGCTGGCTGCGTTTCTCAACAATGTTGCATTCACGGTGATGGCCGTGCCTCTGGTGCAGTCTCTGGCGATAGGCCTACACCCGGACATGTCCGTGGCGACTGCCGGAGCCGTTTACCATGCTGCAGATGTTCTGCCCCTCTGGTGGGCCTTATCGCTCGGCGCCTGTTTCGGCGGTATCGCCACCTATATGGGCTCGGCGGCGAATCTGATCGTCGTCGGAGTTGCCGAAAGCAGTCATCACAGGCTCCCCGTTACGCGATACCTGCAATGGAGCATCCCCACCACCGCCCTCAGTCTGGCGGCATGCTCGCTGTGGCTGTGGCTGCTGTTTTTCAGATAGCTCCTGCGTATGCGGGGACCACACCCGTCCCACTTCTCCGGGACGGACCGTGTAAGACGACATAAGGCGCCCTGCCTCGCGTCCTACTTCACGTCGCTATAGACCCCGAATTCGACGACCTGGAAGAGCGAATTGGCGGAATTGAAGAGCCCCGTGAAGCGTACGTATCTGGCCTCGCGCGGCGCAAAGGTGTCCACCTGCCAACCTCTCCATTCCCCGGTATCCTTATTGACTGCAGGTTGCCAGTTCTCCCCGTCCACGGATGTGTGGACCTGATAGCGGAAGAAGCGACCGTCGAGGTCGAAAAGCATTACCTGAGTGCGGGCGACGGTCTGGGTTGTCGGCAGTTCGATGATGAAGCTACCGGGCCAATAGAACGCGCCGAAACCTTCCATCCCCGAGTATACGTCCGCATTACCGTCAATGATGAACTGCGGCCCGATGCGACTGCCCCACTCGGGCCTGGCTCCGGCGCCATGGATCTTGGCCCCCGCGGTGGCAAGGGCCAGATTCCCCGTATTGTCGCCGCTTGTCAGCGGTAAATCTGAGAAATCGTACCTGCCGGACGGCACGTAGGTCCCCTTTACGTACTCGTAGAGCTTGCGGTAGAGGTCGCGTCCGACCTCCGGCGTCGCCGCAAGCTGCTTGACGGCACCGCCGCCCTCGTAGTAGCTCATCATGGCCCCCTGCATCCATCCATAGTGTGCCCCGGCATCCATGGCGGCAATGAATCTCTCCCTGAATTTCTCGTCAGTAAGAACGCGCCCGTCCAGTTCCAACTCGATGCCGGTGTTATACATACGCGCCAATTTCGCGGCCGCTAGCAAATTGGCCAGAGGTGGATCGTCCTTACGAGTGTAGTACCAGGGGTGACGCATGATGGCGTCAAAGCCGATCTCCCGCCAGACGGAGAAGTCACCGCTATAGGGAATCTGGAACAGCTTGTAGCCCATGGCGTGAAGGTAGTCCGAGGTATGGCGGATGAGTTCGTAATCAGGTGCTTTGGTCTCCTCTGCGGTCCAGTAGAAGCCCATAAGCTCCAGATGCTGATAGTCGTGTTCGCGCCATTGATCCAGCACGCGCTGGATGTACCACTGCAGGGCCTGCAGGCGGTCGTCGGTAGCGGAGAAATCGAGCTTGTTCTGTTCCCCCGGCAGAGGACCGAAGGCCGTATCGTCAGTGCTGGGCACCGGCATGCCGATAACCACTTTGGCTTTCCTATCGGCAGGCCCTAACTTGTCGGCCACTTCTGCGACAGCCTGCTCCAGCCCGATTAGCCCCGTGGTCGGGCGGAACCAGCCGTCCGCCAGCCACACCCAGTCATCAATGGTGGGAAGCGGCGTGTCCTCGCGGTGGTAATGGATCCAGGTTCCGTTATCAGTGGCAAATTCGATGAACAGGAAGCTGTCGAAGAACCAGTCCTGAGGTATGCCCTGCTCATCCACATAGGCAACGTAGGGCATGAGCGCTTCCTTCGTCCACGGTACGCGGCTCTGTCGCCCATGGTAGATGAGAACCATATCGTTGATGCCGCCGACCTCTGGCGTTCCCGGCGGCAGGTAGCCGAGGGTCCTCTGCTCCTGTGCCGCGCAGGGAGCCAGAGATACCAGGAATAGTGCCGTGCAGCAGCAGTACAGCCAGGCTGAGTTCTTCATGGCGCAAATCTCCGATGCGAAATCCCTATCCGAAAGCGGCGAACGCACACTGTTCGCCGCCATCTACTTGACGTCACTATAGATCTCGAACTCGATGACCTGGACGTTGCCACTCAGCGAGTTGTGCAGCCCGACGAAGCGGACGTACTTGGCCTGGCGCGGCGCGAAAGCGTCCACCTGCCAGCTTCGCCACTTCCCTTCGCTCTTGTCAACGGCTAGGTCCCAGTCTTGCCCATCCAGGGATGTCTCTATCCTGTACTGGAACTCCTGGTTGGCGCTATCATGCAGCAGTGTCTGCGTGCGCGCGACAGTTGCAGTCCTTGGCAGCTCGATGATGAAGCTCCCCGGCCACCTGAAGTAGCCGTACCCACTGCTGCCCGCGTACGTCATCTCACCGTCTATTATCTTCTCCGGCGCCAGTTCCGGGGCATCGTCGGGCCGTACACAGCCGTGTATCTTCGCTCCCCCGCTGGCGAGCGCCAGGTTGCCGCTCGGAATAAGTGGCAAGTCTGAGAAATCATACCTGCCGGACGGCACGTAAGTACCCTTCACGTACTCGTACAGCTTGCGGTAGAG
>CAZJVY010000082.1:0-14712 GCA_964549395.1 uncultured Armatimonadia bacterium
CCTCTCACCACCCCCCATAGTCCCCCCTCCTCTCTCCCTCCTACCTGTCCTTGACGTGGAGTGAATGCTAGTACGTACTCGTCCGGAGTGCTGGTAGTCGCCTGCATCCGCCTTGCCCTCCTTCCAGAGAACCATGGCCGGTAGAACGAGGTGGAATTGGCGCCGCGTCAGGTTGTGGCTCGAGGTCTGGCCTCCGGTGCAAGAATCCGATTTCTAGAAAGAATCGCGCAATGGGGTCACATAGCCCTCTGACAGCGATGTGGAACATTTGACTGTAGGGGGTAGGACTTGAAGATGGATGGAACACCAGTCATGGTACCACGAATCAACAAACCCATTTCAACATGATATAAACTCAATAGATCATGTGGTCGTTCATGGCATCGCCTAACTGCTAACAGAGCATGTCTCCCATACGGTCCTCACGGACAGTCCATGGGGTGGTGTGTGCATAGTGGCGCGGGAAGGGAACCGGTATGGGCCGTCCTTAGGTGGCGGATTGACTACAAGCCATGAAGGGGCAGGAACCATGGATCCATGCTGGCCAAGAGAATACAACCAAGTGAGTAGGTGAGGCAGGGCCTGCAGGATTTCTCGTCGGAAGGCGTCTGGCAGGACGGGCAGCCGATGGGCCGCAGAGGTGCTTGACATGGTACGGTAGAACAAGCATATGACCTTAGGGATTGTATGGCGGCCAGGTCCTGCTGACCATGCCCACGGCCAACGGTCGATCTGTAGGACTTCAGCAACCCAGCCGTCAAAGGAGACGCCAACATGAAGCAAGCTGAAAGGCTGTTGACGATACTCCGGGAGCTGCCACGCGGCAGAGGCTGCTCCGCCAGCACTGCTCGGGCGTTGGCTACGCGGCTGCAAGCAAGTGAGAGATCCATATACCGCGACGTGGCCCTACTGAGCCAGACGGGCTATCCTGTCGCCCACGACGGTCAGGGCTACTTCATGCTCCCCACTGACGAGCCGCTGTTAGTGAAGTTGACAGCCGACGAAGTGGCCAGCCTACTATACGCGACCCAGTGGGCGGAGAGAGCTGTACCAGCCGGACTGCGGCCGAACTTCGATTCCATGGTTGACAAGCTTGTCTCCATGTACGGTACCAGCGACACACTGGCGGCGGCGCTTGCTCCAGACCAAGCGATAGACATCAGCCCCAAGCAATCAGACGGCACGTATGCTCTGGCGAATATCTGTTTGGCCATACAGGCTAGACGAAAGCGCAGAAGACTCCGGGGGCTTTACTACTCCCCTGATCGCGACGAGCAGGAGACAAGGATCCTGCATCCCTATGCGGTCACCTATCGTGGCGATGCTCATTACCTGGTGGCGTACTGTGAGTTGCGGCAGCAGGTCAGGACCTTCCGGCTCGACAGGTTCCGGGAGCTGGAGGTAATCGAGCAGGCTGCAGACATACCGGACGACTATGATCTGAGCGCGCATTTCTCGGGGGCGTGGGAAGTGACCGGGGGGCGTCGGACGCGGATTGTGCTGCTGGTGCGCGGGAAGACGGCCAGGCGTATGCGATTTGCCTGCGTCCATCCCTCTCAGGAGACTTGTGAGAAGCCGGACGGCCTGGAGGTGCGTCTGAAGGTTGCAGTTACGGACGAATTATGTTCATGGATACTGGGGCTGGGTCCTGATGCCGAAGTCATCGCACCGAAGTCGTTACGGCGGCGCATCGCTGCTCTACTGAGAGAGAATCTCTCAAAATACCTGGAAGACTGACACGGCATGTCAGGGGCCCGTGTTAGACTATGCAGGGCAGTCCAAGCTGGCGATAACAGGAGCAAGAGCATGGTCTGCGTCATCGAGTTCATAACCAGCATCGCGCAAGGTGCTCGTTTGGAGGGCTGGGAGGCCAATCGCGTGCGCGGGGCACTGGGACACGCCCTTCGGCGGGTGGCATGCACCACCGGGCGTTCCGACTGCACCGCCTGCGCTTTGGTGCATCTGTGCGCCTACGGTTACTGCTTTGAAACACTTGCACCAGTCAACGGCCAGTTCCATTCACGCGGTCAGGAGGTTCCTCGGCCGTACGTCATACGCAGCATTCCCGGCTACGGCACACACGCCGATCGCGGGATTGTCGGTTTCGATCTCGTGCTGCTGGGCAAGGCGACGCAGTTCTTGCCGTACCTTGTGCTTGCCGTCAAGGACTGGGAACAGGCCGGCAGCGGGCCGGGCAAGAGTGCCTGTGATCTGATTGCAGCTACGGCACACAACCCCGTGACCGGCGAGCGTACTGCGATCTACCGACAGGGCGACCGACAGCTGGCTAGCGTGCCCTGGCAAGTCTGTCTCCAACAGATAGAACAGGCCGCGTCACAGCTCCCGGAGGATGAAGTGACGGTTGATTTCCTCACCCCAACACGTCTGCGGCTGCGCGGCGAAAAGTTGGATAGGCCGGACTTCCACGCTGTGGTTGCCTCCCTGGTGCGACGGATCGAGGCTTTGCATCTCTACCACGATTTTCCGGCGCTTGACGGAAGCATTCCGGAGTTGATAGCTGCGGCCGATGGCGTGGAGCTTGTCGGTTGGAGCGGCGATGTGCGGTCACAGGAGCGGTACTCTTCACGCCAGCGCCAGTCCATGCGCATGGAGGGTTTCGTGGGCAGAGCGACCTATGCGGGCGATCTTGCGCCATTCGCGGTGCTACTGAAACTAGGCGAACTAATCCACGTGGGCAAAGGCGCCGTCTTCGGGCTGGGACAGATGAGGATTGTTGACCATTCTGCAATTACAGAAGGGAGATAACTGCAGATGACCGAGGCACGCGAATCTATTTTCAAGTACACCGGCCACCCTCTGGTGGATGTCGGGGCCTGCGTAATCGCAGCCGACAACAACAGGAGTAGCCTGGGCGAGATTACCGGAGCGGACCTGGAAAAGATGGCGCAATTCATCAGAGAGCACTACTGCGTGAACCCGATGCGCAACTTCCTTACAACCGTATTCCCTAACTCTGCCTACGCCAACCCCACGACCAGCCACGAGAAGAGAGAGAGTGAGTTGGCCGACATTCTGGCGCCTCGAGAGCAGAACCCCGAAGACACGGAAGGGATTTGCGCTTACTGCGGTCGGGCGGGCAAGCGCCGCTATCGGCAACACATCCCGCTCATAACCGGCGAAGACGTATTCAACTTCACCCCCGAGGGCCAGGCCGGCCTGCCGGTGTGCAGTTATTGCCTGCTGGCCATACAGGCAAGCGTGCTAGGAACCCGCAAGTGCGGGGGAAGAATGCTGCTACCGCACAGCGACAGTGAGTATCTGACGCTGCGGCTGGTGGAGCGTTTTCTGTCGCACAACCGGAACATCCTTTCGATGGCCGGCCCGGACGACAAGTACCCAAACCAGAGCGGCCCGCGCACCGTGCTGATGGCTACTCTGGCGGATCTCCAGAAAGACGCCGAAGTGATCGCCAGAGCCGACAGCACCCCTGCCCTGACCGCCTATCACATGACCAATTACGGGACCAGCGCGGATGTGCAGATCCTGCGGCTGCCCTCGGAAGTGGTTAATTTCGTGCGCGAAACTCAGCGGTCAGAATACCGCGAGGCCTGGAACTACATGGTCAATCGAGGGTGGTTCATGGGGTTGCCCAGAAAGAAGGATGGCAAAGTAGATGAACCTGAGAGCTACGAGGTGGGCAAGCACAGAAACCGCCTTTACGACGACATATTCGACCTTCCGGATCAGGCGGCGCAGTTCGTGCGCAGGCACCTGAACTGGCGCGTGCGGCTGTTCCGAGATGAGGAGGCGATGCAAGCAGGCGTACCGGACGCATGGGGCATAACAGAACTGTTATTGAGGAGAGTGATGCTAATGGAAAAGGAGAGAATCGAGACGCTACGGACGCTGGGCGAGCGGTGGGCTGGCTATGTGAAGGAGCGGAATGACCGTCGGTTCTTCCAGCGCATCTACGGAAGCTGGAGGACCGATCGCTCCGCCTATGGAGCGTACCGCAGCACCTTGCTGCGAGCCAGTCAGGAGGAGATCCGACAGGGACGGCCGCCGCTCATCAGCTTTGAGGAATTCCTCGTAGCTTTCGAGGAGGGCGAGGAGTTTGCTCGGGCAGATTGGGGACTGGCACGCGACCTGATACTTCTGAAGATGATGGACACGTTACACAGCTTGGGTTGGCTGACAGAACACGCCGACGAGTTGGAGGTGCCATCGGAGGATCTTCCGGATGTTGTCGAACAGGAGCAGGTCTAGGGCGGCGCTTGGCAGATTGCCCAGCGGACCGTGAATCATAGCGAACGCAAGAGAGGAGTGTACTATGTCATTCATTACCGGTTTGATGCTGGTTGATGCACCTGCTTCGGCTCTGAATAATGCCGGAGCGCAGGAAGGGGGCCGTACCGACAATCTGGTTGCTGTCAAAGTCATCAGGACAAGACAGGGCGTGTTTCCGTACGTTTCTGCTCAGGCGGTTAGGTACTGGTTGCGGTCCACGTTGGAGCGGAAGTTCTCTGAATGGCAGCACTCGCCCATCTGGCAGGAGAAGAAAGTAGCCTACACCGATGCCGAACCGATGACCTACTGGGATGATGACCTTCTGGGATACATGAGGGCACAAGGCAAGAGCAGTGACGCGATTGCGTCAAGAGAAGGCACGACTCTCACAGAGATCACAACAACTGTGACGCGCGTCTCGCCGATGCGCGTTAGTACACTTGTGTCTATTGCCCCGGGTGCACCAACTGACGACTTCGGCACCATGAGTCGCCATGCGGGCAACCCCGTTCCCTTCGAGCACCAATTCTACCGCACTGTGCTCAAGGGCCTTTTCTCGCTGAACCTGTCCGCTGCCGGAACGTTCAGCTATGAACAGCGCACCGGCTTTCTCAACCTCGATGAGGTTCGCAAGGACAAGGCGGAGGAGATGGGCCTGGAGCATCTCGAAGACGAAAAGGCCTATCGTCTGCCCATAGATCAGCGGCAGCAGCGGGTGGCCACGCTGCTACGCGGGCTGGCGACTCTGGAAGGCGGGGCCAATCAGACACTGCACTACACCGACGTCTCACCGTCATTCCTCATCGCGACCGTGACCGCCGGTGGCAACCATCCCTTCGCCCATTGCATAGGGGCGGCCAGCAGCGGTCTGCCGAAGCTGAACCTGGAAGCCCTCGCCGAGGTGCTCACCGTCTTTGGCGACCAGATCCAATCACCCATCTATTTCGGCTGGGCCAAGGGCTTTATGGATGAAGAACGGGCGGCATTCGATGACTGGTTGGACGATGGCGGCGCGGCTTGGAAAGGCAACATCATAGTGGATCACCCGAGGGTTTGCCTCACCAAGCTCGCAGAGACGGTGGAGAGCGCTGCCGCTACAGAATGGTTTGCCTGAAGGAGGCGAGGCGTGTGAGGGCTTTGAAGATCGAACTGAGTGCGCCGACTACCTCCTTCCGATATCCGCACTTCATGGTTGGGCGGCACCCCACCTACGACATGCCGCCGCCTGCCACAATATACGGCCACATCTGCAGTGCCGTCGGCGAACTGGTGCCTCCGGATAGTCTGCGGTTCGGGTACCATTTCACCTGCGCGGCTCATGCCACCGACTACGAGCACCTGCACATGATCAGTCCGGCCGCTGGGCGTGGCAAGTACACCGTGGGCGGCGTGACGTATCCGAAGAACATCGAAGCGACGGTCACACCGACGAACCGCGACTTCCTGTTCGATGCGCACCTGACGCTGTACGTGGACCGGATGGACCTGAAGCCATATTTCGAGCTGCCCGTCTACCCGGTAGTGCTGGGCCGCTCGCAGGACCTGGCTACTTATACGAGGATCGCGGAAGTGGAGCTTCAGGAAGCAAGCGCCGGCTACCTGGAGCATACCATACTACCTCGCGACCTACGCCTGAGCCTGTCACGCGGTGTGGTGGTGACCATGCCACGGTATCTGGACTACGGAAACGGTCGCCAACCCAGCTTCGAGCAGTATTTGGTGCTCAACAAGGCGGAGGCTTATGTCTATCGCGGCAAGATGCCTGATGAGTTAGGCGGTGTGGAGGCGGCGGAATTAGGTGGCGACGGGCCGTTACTGGTGGACCCGGAGTCTGGCGAGCGGCATGGGAGCAGGCGGGTGGTGTGGTTGCACAGCTTCTTATAGGAGGCCGACATGGAGACACTATGGGCCAAATCACCACCCGAAGGCAGCAATGTCGGCGAGGGCCTCATCGAGCATACGGAGAGAGCGGTTGAGGCCCTCGACAGCCTGATCGAGTTGCGGCCTTCCATCGGCAAGTATGCCGGCCATGGGCAGTTCGCCGCATGGGCAAGGTGGGCGGCATACGTGCATGATCTGGGAAAGGCGGCGTCGGGCTTCCAGCAGATGCTGCGAGGCGACCCCAAGGCCTGGAATCCGTACGACCGGCATGAAGTGCTTTCAGTGGCATTTCTACAACCCTTCGCGGAGGCGATGGGCGACGAGGCCGTCCAGTGGGTATCCGCAGCCGTCCTGTCGCACCACAAGGACGCCGAAACGATACGCGAACGCTACGTGGGCTCTGACCCCGAAGAATCAAGAGCCGACCTGGCGAAGCTCATCAGCCAGCTAAGGCCCGACGATTGCCAGCCGCTGCTCAACTGGCTGGGAGAGCGCCTCGGCCTGCGCCCGCAACCGCTCCCGGACACCTGCCAACTGGCCGATTTCGTCTGGAAGCGGTTTCAGGAATACAGGCGCCTTGTCAGTGACCTGAGTAGCTATCTGAGCGGAGCAACCGACGCCGACCGCGATTTGGGCATTGCCATGCGCGGGGCGCTGATGCTGTCCGACTACCTGGCGTCGGCTCACAGGGGTCCCTTCACCCGAAATCCGTTGGGCCTGCCTCCGTTGATCATAGAGCGGGCGGGTCTTTCCGCTGATTGTCTCCGCTCGCATCAGGTCGCAGCCCGGCAGACGCGCAACTCACTTCTGCTCACTGCACCCACCGGCTCCGGCAAGACCGAGGCGGGCCTGCTATGGGCGGAGGCGGTACCAGACCGCGACACGGGGCGACGCCTCTACTACGTGCTGCCCTATCAGGCCAGCATGAATGCGATGCGAGTACGCCTGGTGGGACACGACAAAGGGCAGTACGGCTACGCGGAGGCAGACGTGGGGTTGGTGCATGGCCGGGCACTGCAAGCTCTGTACGCCATGCAAGAGAGGGGCGAAGAAGATACCGATGTAGCGGCAAAGCGGGCGAAAGAGCAACGAGACCTGGCCCGCTTGCACAAGACCCCCTTGCGTGTGCTCTCTCCCTATCAACTCCTGAAGGCGGCCTACCGGCTCAAGGGTTACGAGGCGCAACTGTTGGACCTGGTGGGCGCCGACCTCATCATTGACGAAATTCACGCCTACGAACCGGGGCGCGCCGGCCTCATACTGGCGATGTTCCGTTACCTTGTCGAGCATCTCGGCGTGCGGTTCTGCGTGATGACGGCAACTCTTCCCAGCCTCATGCGCCAGAAGCTTCGTGAGGCTATCCCAGGCTTAGAGGAAATACAGGCTTCGGAAGAGGATTTCGCGGCTTGCCGACGGCATCGCCTGCGCCTCCACCATGGCGACATCACCGGCGCCCTCGAGAACGTGGCCGCCTTCGCCTCCGCAGGCAAGGCGGTGCTGGTCTGCTGCAACACCGTCGCGGGTGCTCAGCAGACATGGCAGGCTCTATCGGAGCGCTGTCCGGCAGCCGAGGTGCAACTGCTGCATGGCCGCTTCAACGCCCGTGATAGGAACCGCAAAGAACAGATGCTTCGAGAACAAGTCGGTGTGGACAAACAGCAGCACGAATCTGCACCGATCCTCGTGGCAACTCAGGTTGTCGAAGTCAGTCTCAATATCAGCTTCGACAGCATCTTCACAGAGCCCGCGCCCCTCGACGCGCTGCTGCAACGTTTCGGCAGAGTCAACCGACTGGGCAAGCTGGGCATAGTGGATGTCCACGTGATGACTGAGCCGACCGATGGACAAGGAATCTATGACCCATTGCAGGTCACTCGCACCGTTGAACTGCTGCACACCCATGACCGCGAAGTGATTGATGAGGCACGTACCTCAGAATGGATTGATGAGACCTTTGAGGGGGAAGTATGGGACAACTGGGAGCAGGAATTCGACCGCCAGTTCCGTCTCTTCATGGATGTGCTCAGAGACCTGTATCCGCTGCAATCCAATGACGAATTGGAGGATCAATTCTACAGAGCCTTTGATGGAG
Source organism: uncultured Armatimonadia bacterium (assembly GCA_964549395.1). Taxonomy (GTDB): domain Bacteria; phylum Armatimonadota; class Zipacnadia; order Zipacnadales; family UBA11051; genus UBA11051. Next base: position 8,222 of record CAZJVY010000082.1, read on the forward strand.
TAGACGTGCTGCCTGTCGCATTGCACGACGAATACCGACGATTGAGCGACCGGGAACCGTTGGCAGCATCCACCTTGCTGGTGGGCATCTCCCACCGGCAGCTATCAAGGTTGCGTAGAGAGGGCCGCGCGCAATACAGCAAAGACCTGTACCTGCATGTGGTAGATGCGCCGTACGATTCAGATACTGGTCTTCAACTATGAAATTCAACCAAAGGTGACGACAAGGCGATGCCCATTTTGGTAGTTGACGACTGGGGCTGTTTTGTCGGCAAGAGCGGGGACATGGTCACTGTCCGCAAGCAGGGCCAGATGCTCGCGGAACGGCCGCTCGATGATATCGCCTGCATCAACATCGAGGGCCGTGGGATCAGCCTTTCGGTTGACCTGATACACGAGTGTGCCATGCGCGGTATCGCCATCAACTGCGTCGCCTATGACGGAGAGCCGTACGCTAAGATCATGTCCCCAATGCTCACCGCCACCGTTAAGACCCGACGTGAACAGCTCGACGCATACGATGATCAGCGCGGGGTCAGGATCGCCCGCGAGATCGTCAGCGCCAAGCTGGCCAATCAGCGTAGCCTACTGCTCTACTTCGCTAAGTACCGCAAGCGGTCCGATCCGGAACTCCACGACAGTCTGGCTCAAGCCTGCAAGACCATCGCCGAGCTGGATGGGCAGGTTGGGTGCGTGGAAGCTGATTGCATTGAGACATGCCGAGGAGTCTTGATGAACCTGGAGGGAAGGGCCGGCGCCGCCTACTGGGAGGCGGCATGGAAGTTGCTTCCCGCCGATGTGAGGCCCGGCAAGCGCGAGCACCAGGGCGCTACCGACATCGTGAACTGCATGCTTAACTACGGCTACGGAGTGCTGTATTCGCAGTGTTGGAGCGCGGTGCTGCTGGCAGGCCTCGACCCGTTTGGGGGCTTTCTGCACGTGGATCGCCCCGGTAAGCCTTCTCTGGTCCTGGACCTTCAGGAGGTATTCCGCCAGCCGGTGGTTGACCGCACTGTGTTTGCCTTGCTGAACAAGGGCACCCGTATTGAATTCGAAGAGCCCGGACGCATTGCAAAGGGATCACGGCGCGCTCTGGCTGCGGCCGTGCTGGAGCGGCTCAACACGCCGACGCCGTTTGGCGGCCAACGCACCAAACTGGCCTCCATTGTGGTAGAGCAGGCCCGCACCCTCGCAGTCGCGGTACGAGGCGAAAAGTCTTTCCGAGGCTTCCGTATGCGCTGGTGACAACATGATAAGGCTGCTCATATACGACATCGAGGATGACCGCATCCGCGACAAGATCGCCAAGGAATGTGGAAACTTCGGATTGGAGCGCGTGCAGTTCTCCGCATTTTGGGGAGAGCTTACAGATAACCGCTGCGAAGAACTGCTGCTCAAGTGCAGCGATCTGCTCGAAGATAAGCCGGGCCGTATCCACATTTTCTCGCTATGCAAATCGTGCTTCGCCCGCCGGATGCACTATGCCACCGAGAAGTACGAACACATCAACGAAGCGCCGACGGACCGCACGGTGAACGTCTGGTTTCTACCGGATGGACCTGCTACAGAGCAGGCCAAGTGGGCGGTGCGCGATAGCGGGAAGGTTGCCGACACCGAACAGCAAGGCGGTCATGGTACTGGTGAGCAGGGCCCCTGCAACCCGTTCGCCGATGATGATGGGTAGGCGGCCACTATGAGCGGCCAGCCGGAAAGGGGGCAATGATGAGCATGGAGGATGTGCCCTTGACTGTTACAGATATCAGGCAGTTCGACTACTGCCCGCGCGTGGTCTATTACACCTACGTCCAGCCGGTAGAGCGGCCGGTTACCTACAAGATGGAACATGGCCTGGCCGCAGAGGAGAAAGTCGCGGCTCTGGAGACGCGGCGGACTCTGCAGCGCTACGGCCTGGAGGAGGGCCAGCGGCTATTCGACTGCCGGCTGCAATCCGGTGAGCTTGCGCTCTCCGGTAGAGCGGACATGCTCATACTTACCGACCGCGTCGTCTGTCCGGTGGAGTTCAAGTTCACCGATGACGAACTGACGCACAACCACCGCCTACAAGTCACGGCTTATGCAATGATGGCGGAAGACACGTACCAGGTTCCAGCGGTTTTTGGTTTCATCTGTCGTTTGACGGATAGCGAGACTTGGCGGGTCGAGACGACCGGTACATGGCGAGATCAGGTCCGCGCGACGCTGGAGACCACTCGTGAGATGATCAGTGCCGAACGCTTCCCGCCGCCTCCCGAGCAGCGAGGCAAGTGCACTGACTGTGAGTTTCGCCTGTTCTGCGGGGATGTGTAGATTGGTTTGCAGGTGCGCAGCATAATGCGGCTGAATTAGCACGTATGCGGGAGGTGTTCGATGGACCAACGCGATATCGGCTTCATCCATGACATCGGCAAGCTCGTTGATTGGGACGCCTTGGGGCTACGTGATGGCCCGGACCCGCACAACTTCGAGACTTGTGCCCCCGAGCAATGGGGTTTTGACCCCGAAAAGGCTCCGTGGCGGTCAATACGCGAACACCATTCCCAGAAGCAGGAGGAGGGTCGTCGTACGCCTCTGCGTCTGTACCCGTCGTCAGACGTGGGCTTACTCGCTTGCATTGCCGACAACATGGCGAGTGGTCTTGCCCGTGAAAAGGTCGCACGCAGTGATCCGGCCGGCGGTCTTTATTGTCTTTGGACCGGGGAGACCAGTAAGTGGAGCCCACTGAGTTCGTGCGATCAGCTCAGAGAACTAATCGCCTTCATCAACACCTGCCCCTCCTCCCAGGCAATCACCGATCGCTACGGCTCACTGCTGGCTGCTCGCCCCGAGGACCTTGAGGCTGGCTCCAATGTGACCACCCTGCAATCACACTCATCACTTGCCGGGAAGTTTTTCGCCATCCTGCACCAGCACTATCAGGCCGACATCGCCACCGACTTCGCTCCTTCCTCCGTGGACGAAGCTTGTCAGGTGATGGAAGCCAAGCAGAATCGGTGGAAAATGACCGTCGCGCGCCTTAGCGTTGTCTTTCCCCAGCGTCCCTACCGCACCAGGGACCTGAGTGTCTTCGAGGCGCGCCGCGAAGCTCTTACCGAACTTGTCGCCGCCTGGCCCGACAACATACTCGCCCAGTTCGGCGACCAGCTCATTGCCGTATTCAGCGACGACGATCAATTCAAGCACTGCACCGGGCAGTTGCTTGAGAGCGGGTTCTTCGTGGATACCACCCACGCTTCTGTCGGCATAGGAGAGCTGGCCGGCGGCGCGGAAACAATCCTGGGCACCAAGCACAAGCGAGTAACGAGCCAACGACTTCACCTGCCCTTGCCGGATGAAATCCCCCCTCCCATCTGCGAAAACTGCCAGATGGCGCCTGCCGACAAGCAGTGGGCCATCGAGAGCGAGACGCCGGTCGCTGCCGAGGAGTTGTGCCACCGCTGTTACGAGTTGCGCTCCCGAGCTGAGACCCTCCACAAACTTGCCTCGTGGTCCGAAGGCTATGCCGTTTGGGCCAGAACCCACCTGGACCTCGACCTGCTTCCTGAAGCGTTATCTAGTCTCCATCGCGACTACATTCGCTCTGTGGCCAAGCGAATTGACAGTGAAGAGAAGCTGGAGCAACTGCAGGTGCGTTTTCCGCTTCTCGCCGACTTCAGTATCACTTATGCCCAGGCACTGACCAACTGGCGTGAGGCGGCAATCCAACGCTACGGAGACAATCGCGTCGAGATCGTGGACGACGACCTGTTATGCGTGTCTGTGGACCGGCGCGTTGAGGCCCTCGGTCTTCTACAGATACATAGCGAGCTACTGAATCAACACTTCCCGAAACTCGCTGAACTCCCCCTTTGTCCGGTCCGAATGGCCATGTCGGTCGGCCCGGTCAAGCACCCGTTCTCCTCTCACTGGCGATTCCTCCAGGAACCTGACAATGATGTACAGGTACTCATCATCGGTAGCGGCACCGCCACTTTGCCAGCCTGTCGGCTCGACCAGATCCTACAAGTGATGGGGCGTGAAGAACGCCGCGCTGCGCACCGGCTGCGAGAGATAGCAAAGACCTCTAAAGCCCTGGCCCAACTCGTGCTGACTCATGAAGCCGCGTCGGGACAGCGTCATTCACAAGCTTATCGCAAGCTCTCGCAGATTCTGCCGCTAGGGCTCGATTTCGAAAGCCTGCTGGTGCTCGCGGAATTGGCCGAACCGAGCGGCGAGAAATAAGGAGGTAGTCGAGTTGCAGTTTCTCTGCTACGAGATGCGGGCCACCACGCTCTGTATGGGCGAACGGCTCCGTGCCGGGGTATTTCGGCCCTGTTGTAAGGTCTTTCGCTATACAACACTTGTCGGTGCTCTTGCCGAGCGCTTCGGCAATCGCGAGCAGATCCACGCCGCTGGACGTCTTCTCAGGACCCGCGACGAACTACTCACATTTGCACCACGAGAGCGCGTTCGCAACATCAGCGTTGTCCCACTCCAGATCGAATACCTGGCTGAGGTTACGGGGAGAATCTATGTCGCCCTCAACGAATTCACCGATAGCTGGCCGGCGGAGTTCTTCCTCAACATCGGCGCTATGAAATCCAAGGGTTTCGGCGCATCTCACCTCTATGACAAACAGGTTGTCGGATTCGGGAAATCTGAACTGAGACGCGGTAGACTGATCGTTCGTATCCCTGATCAGGAGCGGACGACGGAGGCCCTCGGTGTACGAAGCGTGCTATCGCCTCACTATGGCTATCTCTTCATCCCGACTTCGGAGACCAGCGGGGTCTATGTGAAGTCCCTGTTCGAGGGCAGCGAGGTCGTTGCCGCTCCATTCCTCCTCGAAGAAAGGGGTGAAACCGAATGAACGACCCGATTCGGGAGCTACTGCAACAGATTGGCGCGTCGAAAACGGTAACCTCAACCAAGCTGTTCGCCAATTTCCTGGACCAAGTGGGCGAAGTCTTTGAGCTATACGGCTTCGGCACCACCGAGGTTTTTCTCCTCGAGAAGCAGGAACGCGCCGACACCAGCCGTCAGGCCCAAGCCGCGCTCGAAGTCCTGGCGATGATGGAGACGGTTCCGCTCATACACAAGCGCCGTGCCATTGGGCGTACCATATTCAAGACGCTTCCTACTATTGCTGGCCGAACCCCGCGCCATTCCCAAAGAAGGAGGGCTAACCGATGATCGAGACACGACGATATCAAATCAAACTGACAACTGAGGAGCCATTCCGCATAGGCGGCAAAGAGGACCCGCTGTCGGGTGAACATGGGGCAGTAGTGGTCGTGGGCGGGCGGGTGGCCATCCCCGGTCCCTCACTTAAGGGCGCCTTGCGCGCGGCAATTGAGGGCGAACTCATTGACGCCTACTATGACCATTCGCACAAGCGCTGGCCAGACGCTGAGATGGGGCTGCAGCCCTGTCTACCTACGGCGAGACCGTCAGCCGATGAACAGGCCCTCGCCAATGCAGGCATGTACCGTTCCAAAGGCTGCTCTTACGGTGGCCGTGGGCCAACCACTATTTGCCCCGCCTGCTACCTGCTCGGCGCCCAGAGCATGTCCGGCTTCCTGCGGGTGCCCTTCCTGTTCTGCAATACCATGGCCGAAGAGCTGTATTCGCTTAGCCTCGACCGCGCTACCGGCACTGGCGCCGGGGGGCGCAATCGGCCCTATCAACTCATTCCGCCAGAGACGCAGTTGTCCGGCGAACTTGAGATATTGTGGAAGGACTCACTCAAGAGCTGGGAATTTGGCAAGCCGAGACCCCTGGCCCAAGCGCCGGAAGCCGATGCATGGCTCAACTCCGGAGACTGGGACCAGAAAACCATACTCAAGAAGCTCGTAGTCCAGCCGTTGCGCAGCATCAGATGTCTGGGTGGCTTCCGCTCAAAAGGTTTTGGTCGCGTGCGCGTCGAGATCAGTGCAGAGCAATGATGCAGCAACCGCTGGAACTGCGGCGGCAATCGGCTACTTGCACGAACAGGTCGGTCAGTTATCAAGTTCGCAAATGGCAGTGGGGCAGCACCTCGCAGATGTCGCCGCTGCAACGGATCGCTACGGATTTGCGAAAGCTCGCGGAGCGCGCCTGCTGTGGGCCGTAGAGGCCGTCTGTCGGGCGATGGTGTGGGATAGGTGACACATGTCTGCCAGTGTGCTATGTTCGGTGCATCTTATTATGGCCCCCGAATTCGCAAATGCCGGCGTCTGGAGCCGTCACGGAGCATTTGCGGGTTGGCTCAATGCGGCTTCACAGGCGGACTTTCGGAAAAAAGTCTGTGTCTTTGCAGGAAAGCTGTTGCGCAATAGCGAATAGAAAGTGACAGTGGTTGGTCACAGCCGTACCCCCCGCTGAGAAGGGGACTGAAACTTCGCCAGCGTGCAGGCCCCGGCGGGATTCATCGTCGTCACAGCCGTACCCCCCGCTGAGAAGGGGACTGAAACGCTGATGCCACTGCCCTCGCCGAGGAGGGCAGGTGGAGTCACAGCCGTACCCCCCGCTGAGAAG
>CAZJVY010000083.1:0-14501 GCA_964549395.1 uncultured Armatimonadia bacterium
GTATGGTGAAGCCCCGCAGTATGGCGGCGTTAGTCTCACCGGAGTTGAACGTCACCACCGGTCCCGCGTCGCCACCGTCAATGATCGTGGTCGCAGGGCCGTTGGTGCTTTGCACCTGCACGCCCTTGCCCAGGAAGTTGATGTTCTCGTTATACGTGCCCGCGCTCACGTTGATGGTATCGCCGTCGGCACTACGATCTATGGCGTCCTGAATGGTGGAATACCGCGAAGGCACATCGAGAGTTGCGTAGTAAGTGAACTCGACGGTCACTGTTTCGGTGTCGGCCGGTGCACCATCGCGCGCCACCTGGAAGGTGTCTGAGTAGTGAACACCGTCGGTAAGACCGGCCGGGTCCACCGTGATCGTCAGGCCGGTTTGAGCTCCGCTGGCGAGGCCTGTGCCGCTGCCAGGGGTGACGGTGAGCCAAGACACTGCTTCGGTCATGGTCCAGTCAAGCGTATCTCCGCCCGTGTTGTAAACATACACACTGGTATCGGTCGTCTCATGCGTGATGCCACCCAGGTCCACGTTGTTGCTGTTTACCTCGAGGTCCGGCGGGTAGTCGAACTCCACAGTGACCGTAGCGGTGTCGGATGGAGCGCCGGTGCGTGTTACGGTGAACGTGCCGGAGTAATGATAGGGCGAACCGGCGCTCAGGCCGACCGGATCCACTTCAATGGTCAGTTGCTGCGAGCCGTGGGCGGCCAGTGAACCGCCCATCGGCGTGACGGTGAGCCAGGAAACACTCTCGTCCAAAGTCCAGTCGCACCCATAGCCGCCCAGGTTGTCAACCTGAATGGTGGTGTTATCCGTCGTCAGGCCGGTAATCGTGCCCAGATCAAGGGTCGTCTGGCTGACGTCTATGTCCGGCGCAAGCCCGGCGAAAAGATACATGTAAACAGGCGTGGAGACCTCGTCCGGGATCGTCACCGCCGAGGCCGTGGTGGCCCAACTACCCGGTCCGCCCACCTGGAATATCTCAAGTGACTCTATGGTGCCGATGTTGTGGCGGCCCCCGTCTGACGCTTCGACGAACCATTCCTGGCATTCGACGCTGGGTGGCAGGTAAGCGCTGGCGCTCGTCAAGTCGGCCATGCCGTGGTAGTTGGGTTGGCCCTGGCCGGTGCAGATGTGGAAGACATCGGTATAGGATGCGGGTATGCCCGTCGCGCCGACGGCGACGTGCAGGTCACTCCTGTTCGGATGATCAATCTCGATCCACGCTGCGTGTGTGGGCACGTAATCCGGCCAATCCGTCATGTAGCAGGCCAACTCCGCATAGTATCGCATAAAATCGTATGAGAGCCATGCGTATCCGGAGTCGCCCCATCCAGTGCCCCACGAGTTGACGAACTTGAAGCCGCCTCTCACAACCCCGTCGTTGTCCTGCTTGGCGTCATCGTAACCGCACACGCAGATGGCGTGATAGCCTACTACTTCTTCTCCGAAGGCCGGTGTGTCAAGTAAGTACTGTGGACTTGCGGGCGTGGCCCAGCCGTTGTAGACGGGGACCCCGAGCACGAATACTCCCCCCGCGTCGAGGTAGGCCTTCATGGCGGCCAACTCATCGTCCCCGCACATGCCCTGCCCGAGAAAGAGGAAGAGCCCGCCCGTCTGAGCGCGCTGGGGCAGTGCTGCCTCGAATTGCGTGCGGTTGGGGAAGGTCGTACAGTCGGTATCATTATATGGCATGTCAGACAACATGCACGCGCCCTTGCCCGCCATCAGGTCCATGGCCATATATATCGCTGACCCACTGTCATATCCCCAGTTAATCTGGTTGTAGAGGAACGCGGGGCTGACCTGGCCTGAAGAGACGGTGATGTTCAAAGCAGGATCATCCTGCTTGGCTTGGTAAGTCTTCATGTAGTACCCAGAAGCCCAGCAGGTGCAGGAGCCTTGCCCACCTTGATTCCCGACCGGCGGCAAGCCTGCGCTGTTGTCTGCAGCCGCACTGATATGGATGCTGCGTGCCCTCGCCAGTTGCGAGCGTGACATGACGCGAGCCGGGTCAATTGTCGCCGGATCCGGCGGGATCGCGCCCAGGTAGTAGCGCTGGCCGTGTTCGCCCACAATATACGGGACTCCCGCGAAGGCGGAACAGGCTGCGGAACCGAGGAAGATTACTGCGAGTAGCGGGACAACAACGTAAGCGACATGCCGTCTGCCTATAAGCATTGCGTCAACGCTCCTTGACTGTTTTGAGCATGCACGCACAGCCGCACGTTCACTCAGCAACGAGGCCGTGTGCTGACCGGTCTGTCTCCGAGAGAATTATACAGAATTACCGTGTCGTCTGCAAGCGCGAAGGTCGGGGGACACACGGGCGCCCGCGGGTGTCATTCTCTCGACGCCTGCCACGCCGGCTTGAAATCCAGCGGCCGCCACTCGCGCGGGTAGTTGTAGATGCGATACATCAGCTCGATGACGTTATCCGCCTCGAGTTCGCGTGTATGGGCATCAATTACCGTAAAGTCGCCGGGATTCTCCTCATCGAATGCCGCTTCTTCGCGCTCGTCGCGGAAATGGACCGGACTTCCCAAATTCAGGGGTGCAATCTCCCCAATGGCTTTCATGGCCCGTGAAGCGGCGTCTCTGATCAACTCACAGGCCTCCGGTCGCGACAGCGTCAGCGCCGACAGGCGGCCGGTGCCGAACTTCACCGGGGCCGTCACCACTCCCGGAATCAGTTCCTCCATCTCCTTGCAGGCATGGGCGTCACCGGCGCAGAACGCGAACGGCACCCCGTAGTGGCCTGCTATGGCGGCCTGCAAGCCCATCTCGCCCATGGAAATGCCGTTGAACTGCCAGTCGCGAATCCCCAGGCTCATTGTGTGGCACAGGTTGGCTCCGAGCGTATTGGCCTTGGCGTGGCCCCCGACCATGCCGGTGGCACGGCACGTCTCGTCAAGGAATGGCAACCAGAAGGGGCGCTCCTTGCCATGAATGACCTGCGCGCGCGGGTCGAGGTGGTCGAGGTCAATCGTGTAGCCGGTGCCGTGGCCGTCGTTGACAATCACTTCGGTGGCACCTGCGGCACAGAAGCCGTCAACCGCCGCGCTCACCTCTTCGGCGAGCCAGATGCGCTGCCGGCAGCGGCGTTCGTGGTTCTCGCGGCTGTCGTCGCCGGAGGCGTTCTCCCACTGGTAAACACCCGCGACGCCCTCAAGGTCCGTCATGAGATAGAATTTCATCATTATTCCTCCCGCATGCGCGATTTCATTGCACGGGCCGATAAGTCTCCCAGATAGGCGCGTAATCGCGGTCGAAGCCGTACATCTTGGCCATGAAATCAACCATGTCTTCGGCCTCCACCTCGAAGGTGTGGCTGTCAACGACCCGCTTCCCCGCAGGTGGTTTCTCCGGATCGAACGTCGGCTCGTAGTACTCGGCTCTGAAGACTATGGGTGGCTTCAGCTTCAGCGACTCAATCTCACCGATGTGTTTCATGGCCTCCTCGGCGCCTTCGCGGATCATCTCGCGGGCCCTTGCCGGATGAACCGTCCTCGCCGAGAGAACGCTGAGACCCTCCTTCACAGGCACAGTGACACAGCCGGAGACCAGCTCCTCCATCTCCCTGCATGCATAGGCATCACCGGCACAGAAGATGAAGGGGACGTCGAAATGCCCGGCCAGGAACGCCTGATAGCCGGTTTCGCCCACGCTGATGTCATTGAGTGAATAGCGCCGGATCGCCCCGCCCATGGTGTGGCGGAGATTGGCATGAGCGGTCCCGGCCATTGCGTGGGTACCGATGCTCGCAAGGCCTGCGCATGTACTATCCAGCCCCGTGCAGTAGCTGGGGCCGCCCCTGCCATGAAGAATACGGATACCGGGCCGAATCAGCGACATGTCTATCGTGTAACCCGCCCCGTGACCGTCCAGAACCCAGAAATCGCTCGCCCCGCCCTTGAAGAAGCCTTTTCCGGCGGCATTGACCTCCTCGGCCAACCACCGCCGCTGACGGACGCGCCTTTCGATGTTCTCCAGGCTGTCATCATCGCGGTTCTCCCACTGGTAAACTCCGGCTACCCCCTCCAAGTCAGTGACTGCGTATATCTTCATTTCCATTCCCCTTGCTGCACGTGACGGCGGCGCAGCGGCATTTTCGCCGTCTTGCGAAGGTGAAGCCCTGTTGCGCGGCTAATGAATGCTTAGAAGGACCTGCGGCCAATCCGCTGTCCGTCTGCGGGTACTTCCGCGTAGGCAATCCGGTATCCTGCGCGCAAATGGCTTTCGGTCGCAATCGGGACATATAATGCCTCAATTCTCAACGGAGGGCCACGATGGGGCCAGCATCTTGGCCCGTACTGTGGTAGGCGGTGTCTGATGACACGCAAGCGTACCATGCTCATCGTCGGCGGCGCGCTCGTCATTCTCATCGTCGCCTGGAGCCTCCACGGTCATCTGGCGGGCGTGGTGGTTGAGGTGGGCGTTGCCGAAAGGAGCGGCTTGACTGCGCCCCTGTCAACCGATGGCGTAGTTGAGGCGATTGAGGTGACCCTTGCGCCCGAGGCGTCGGGGACGCTCATGGAATTGTACGTTGACGAGGGAGACAAGGTAAGCCTGGGGCAAGTGCTGGCCCGCGTCACGGATGAGAAAGCCGCGGCACAGGTGAGGGAAGCACAGGCGGCGTTAGACGCTGCAGCCGCGCAGGTGAGAATCGCCGCCGCCGAGCTTGACGTGCAGCGCAGTGAGTCGAAGGCGACAATAGGTTCGGCGGATGCCACGGTGGGGCTGGAAGCGGCGCAGTTGGACAAGGCGAGGAAAGGACCTCGCAGCGAAGAGATTGCCCAGGCGCAAGCAGCCGTAAGGGCAGCACAGGCCGATGTGAAGGCCGCCGAGGCGGGTGTGGAGGCGGGTCGTGTTGCGCTCTCTCAAGCGACGGATAGTTCGGCGGCGCAGATAGTGGCGGCGGAAGCGGATGTTGCCGCAGCGGAGGCACAACTGGCGAAGGCCCATGCCGGCGCGCGCAGTCAGGAGATCGAGCAAGCCAGAGCCGCCCGCGACGCCGCCGCAGCCGAAAGCGACAACATGACGCGACAGTATCAAAGGATGCAGCGCCTCAACGCGCAGGGAGCGGCGGCGAAGTCTGACCTCGACGATGCGGAGGCCGCCATGCTGTCTGCGAAAGCGGCGGAGAAAGCCGCGAGTCAAGCTCTCGATGTGCTGCTGGAGGGCACACGAGCGGAGGACATTGCGGCCGCGCAGGCCCAAGTGGATGCTGCGCGTGGCCACCTGGCCGGAGCAAAGGCGGCAGGCAAGATGGTCGATCTGCGCAAGAAGGAGCTTGCGGCTGCCGAGGCTCACCTCGCGCGCAGTAAGGCTGTGCTGGAGGAAAGCGGCAAGTATGCCGAAATGCTTCGTGCAGGCACACGCGAAGAGGACCTGCGCACCCAGCAGCAGCGTTTGGCGGTCGCACGCGCGCAAAGGCAAGCTGCACTGGCTTCCCGTTCGACGGTATCGGCGGCCGGGCACAGGCTGCAGGCGGCGGTGGCGGAGCAGAAGCGTGCGGGCGCGGCACTGCAAACTGCGCAAAGTCACCTGTTCGACACAACCGTCCGCAGCCCCATTACCGGAGTAGTAGCGCAGAAACTGGCCGAGACGGGGGAGATCGTGGGGCCGCAAGCCCCCATGCTTGTGCTGGTGAACCACGCGGACGTCTGGGTAACGGCGGACGTGGATGACGAAGACGTCGGCCGCGTGCGCATGGGACAGGAAGTCACGGTGCTCTGTGAGGCCTACCCGGACCGGGTCTTCAAGGGCCAGGTCGTGCGCATCGGCGATGCGGCGCTACCGAAGGGGACGGGTCGGGTCAAGGCCAAGATCGTGCGCGTCAAGATCCAGGTCGCGAATGCTGCGCCGCTGCTGAAGCCGGGGATGGCCGTAGACATTGAGGCCGAAGCGAAATTGAAGGCGGATGCACTCCTCGTTCCGGCGGATGCTGTCCTGGAGGAGGCCGCTGGGGAGTACGTTTACGTCGTGATAAACGGGCGAGTACATAAGACCGTGGTAGAGACCGGCTTCAGCAACTACACGCAGACAGAAATCCTTGGCGGCCTCAGCGAGGGGGATGTAATCGTCGTATCGGGGAAGGACGACCTTCACGATGGGGCCCGTGTCTCAGTCAAGCAGGTGAAGAAGGGCGCCGGTGAAGGGCTGGAGGCGGGCAACTAGATGGCTTCCGGCAGCGACGCCGTCAGGCTGGACAATCTGAGCAAGACCTACCACATGGGGGAAGTGCAGATTCACGCGCTCCGGGACGTTGACCTGGCCATCCCGGCGGGCGAGTTTGTGGTGTTCCTCGGTCCCAGCGGGTCCGGCAAGACCACGCTCATGAACATAATCGGCGGTCTGGACTCGCCGACCTCGGGGCGGGCAATTGTCTATGGACGTGACCTGACGGACATGAACGAGGACGAGTTGACGGAGTACCGCCGCGCTGATGTAGGTTTTGTCTTCCAGTTGTTCAACCTTGTGCCTACGCTCACCGCCCGCGAGAATGTCGAGTTGATTGCCGACCTTGTCCCGAAGGCTCAGAACCCCGTGGAGCTTCTGGAAAGGGTCGGTCTCGGGGAGCATCTCAACCATTTCCCGAGCCAGCTTTCCGGCGGAGAGCAGCAGCGCGTGGCGATAGCGCGGGCCCTGGTGAAGCGGCCAAAACTGCTGCTCGCCGACGAACCGACCGGCAATCTGGACCATGAAACCTCGGCGGAAGTGCTGGCGGTTATTCATGAGATGGCGCAGACCGAGGCCGCGACCGTCATTATGGTCACGCACGATGAGAGCATTGCCCAGGACGCCAGCATGGTAGTCAGGCTGTTGAGCGGACGGGTCGCCTCCACCGTGGGCAATCATCACAAGCAGCCAACGCCTGCGGGTGCGGACTCGTGAGACTGCTGAGAGTAAAGCTACTGCGGGACATCTACCAGTCGCGGTGGCAATTCATCGCAGTGCTGGTCGTCATAATCCTCGGCGTAAGCTTCTACCAGGCCTCCTGGATGTCATACCGCAACATCGGCGCTTCGTATGAGCTATACTACGATATGCTGCACTTCGCCGACTTCGAGGTGACGCTTGGCGAGGCCCCCGACACGATTGACCGACGCCTGCGGGGCATCCCCGGACTTGCTGCAGTTCAGCCGCGGATCGTGTCGGAGGTGGAACTGGAGACGCCTGCGGCCGGCGCTAAGGAGGTGATAGCCCGCATCATCTCTCTGCCGGACAGCGGCCGCGCCAAAGTCAATGATGTGACAGTCCTCCAGGGGCGCTATCTGGGACCGCCGCACAAGCGGGATGTGCTGGTCGAGCAGAGCTTTGCGGAATACCACAAGCTGCGCGTGGGGGACTACGTGCACCCCGTTGTTGACGGCGAAGTCACCGACTACCGCATTGTCGGCTTCGCGCTCAGCCCCGAGTACATCTATGCGATCCAGTCAAAGCAGTATCTCATGCCGACCCCCTCCACGTTCGGGGTGTTCTGGATGCGCCAGGGGCAGGCTGAGCGGCTGCTCGGGATGTCGGGCATGGTCAACCACGTGTGTGTACGCGCGCAGACTGACCGGCGTGCAGGTGTCGCAAGGGCAGTCCACAAGGAGCTGCGCAAGTATGGGGGCGAGGAGCCCGTTTTGCGCGAAAAGCAACCCTCCAACTACATGCTCCAGATGGACCTCGCAGGCTACAAGCAGATGGCGGTCTTCTTTCCGCTGCTGTTTCTGTTCTCAGCGTCGCTGACCATCTACACGCTGCTGGTGCGGATTGTCAATAGCCAGCGGGGCCAAATCGGCTTTCTGCGGGCCAGCGGAATGCCCGTCAGGGCCCTAACGTGGCACTACCTCCACTATGCGCTGCTGTGCGGCCTGAGCGGCGCTGTGGTGGGTGTGATAGCCGGCATATACATGTCGCGGGCGCTAACGGCCTACTATCTCAGCTTCCTGGCGATTCCCGTAATTCACAATCCCATGCACTGGGGAACGGTCGCGGTCGGTGTCGTGATCGGGGTCCTGAGCTGCGGTGTTGCGGGCTACTTCGCGTCACAGCGTGTGGCGCGTATGGAGCCTGCCGACGCCCTCCGCGACCCGGTGGCGTCAGGAGGCCATCTCACGCTGATCGAGCGACTGGTGCCCGCGCTCGCGAGGGTTTCCTACCACTGGCGCATTCCACTACGTAACGTCTTCCGTAGCCCTAGGCGCACTGTCTACACGGCAACGGGCATAGCGATGGGGGTCAGCCTCGTACTCGTTTCGCTGGCGATCCGTGATGCGATGTTCGATTCCATTGACACCTACATACGCCAGATTCAGCGCTACGACTTGCAGGCCACCTTCATACCGCCGCAGACGGCCTCCATTGCCTTTCATGTGGGGCAATGGCCCGGCGTGACGAAGACCGAGGCTGCTCTGGCAGTGCCGGTCGAGCTACACCGCGATGAGAAGGTGGTCAGCACGGTGCTGTTTGGGTTCGAGCCCGGTTCGCACCTGCAAACGCTCGTCAACCCGCAGGGCGAACCGGTGCAGGTGCACGGCACGGCCCTGCTGATGAGTGAGGCGAACCGCAACAAGTTGGGAGTGGAGACGGGGGATGTCGTTCGTTTAGCATACGCGCTGAACGATGAAGAAACGCATGTCGAGGCGGTTGTGAGAGTGGGTGAGATCATCCGCCAGCCGGTCGGCTCCTATGTATACCTGCCGGCGGCAACGGTCCGTCGCGTATTCGAGCGAGAGCTGGAGCTGCCATCCGGCTCGGTCACGGCTCTGATGGTCCGCGTTCAGCCCGACCACAGGCTGAAGATAAAGGAGAAGCTGTACGATGTCCCCAACGTAGCTGCTGTTGAGGACGCCACAGAGACGCGGGCGCAGCTAGTCGAAATGATGGAGATGAGCCTGGGGTTCATAGCGATGATGGTGCTGCTGGGGGGCGGCCTGGCGCTTGCGATCATCTACAACACGGTCAGCATCAACATTGTGGAGCGTACGCGGGAACTGGCCTCGATGCGGGCGATGGGAATGGCCCGTCGCACAGTCGCGCTGCTGATAACCACGGAAAACCTGATGGTCGGGCTTCTGGGCCTGGCCGGGGGGATACCACTCGGCTACTTGCTCAACCAGCTGCTGGTGGCAAGCTGGGATAATGAAACGATGCAGTTGCAGGCGGTCTTGCTGCCGGCTTCGTACTTGACCACCATCATCGCCGTGGTTCTGACGATACTGCTGTCGCAGATTCCGGGCATCCGGCAGGTAAATCGCCTCAATCTGGCACAGGCAACTAAGACACACGAATGACGTTACCTGAACATGCGGAAGTCGGCCGGGTCCAGGTTCGCACGCTCGAGCAAGGCGGCTGCAGCGTCCAGAAGCCGCGCGCCCTGCTCCCGTCGATTCTCGACGCTGGTGACCTCCTCACTGACCATCTCATTTAACTGCCGCCGAATGCTGCGTGAGGTGGGGTTGTTGGCGACGGCCCAGACAGCGAGTTGCACCACGTTGAGGTCGTACTGGTTCAGCTGAATCAGGCCACACAGGACCGCCATGCGTTCGTCGGGGCACGGCTCAGGAAACAGGATGTCATCGGGTGTCGGAGCCGGGCGGTTGATATTGGTGCAAGCCGTGGGAATTCGCAAGCGGACCACAGCCTGCCCGGAGAGGTCTATCGGCACCCATCCGAGTGTAGTCTGGCCCTGGCGGCCGCCTGCCTGCGCCCAGAACTGCGTTCCGGGCGCAATCGTCACATAGTCGGGACTGCCGCGCTGGCGTCCGATGGTCGCGTCCACACCAAGATCGCCCGTGCCGCGAAACTCCGCCCATACCGTCCCCTGCTCAAGTGCCTCGAGTAGATCGGCCGTCGCGGCCATCGAGATTGAGGCACACCATGCCGCAAGCAAGGCAACCATGACCATTGAAATGATGAATCGGAAAGGCTGCTGCATTCTGATCTCCTCCGTGCCTCCCTCTGGCGGCGTCTGTAAGGTATCATTCGGCGGCCCACAGCGCGGTTCCTGCTGTGCTCTCTGCAGGGTGAGAGATGTTTCTGACTGGGTTGCATCGTGAACCGGAAGGTACTATAATCGGCGGGCGGAATACTAGCGGACACAAATGTTGCGCCCGTTCGCGCGTACATGTCCGTCAGCGACTACGGAGTTCAGGGCCTCGTGCCCCATCAAGCTTAGGAGTGGAAGAGATGGCAGAAGCCACAAAACTAGCGATTCTCGGCGGACCCAAGTCCGTCACCAAGGACCCCGGCGACATGTTCGCCTGGCCGATCATCACACAGGAGGACGAGGATGCGGTCCTCGACGTGTTGCGGCGTGGAGCGATGTCGGGGACAGATGTAACCATGCAGTTCGAGAAGGATTACGCTGAAT
Source organism: uncultured Armatimonadia bacterium (assembly GCA_964549395.1). Lineage (GTDB taxonomy): Bacteria > Armatimonadota > Zipacnadia > Zipacnadales > UBA11051 > UBA11051. The sequence goes on from CAZJVY010000083.1 coordinate 10,362, forward strand.
GGCACGGGGTGGACTACGCCCTGGGGGTAAGCAGCGGCACGGCGGCGCTGCAGTCGGCCATGTGGGCGTGCGGAGTGGGCGTCGGCGACGAGATCATCGCACCGAGCCTCACGTACTGGGCCACTGCCTTGCCGGCCTTCAGCCTACAGGCCACCATAGTGTTTGGCGAGGTGGACCCGGACACGCTGTGCCTCGACCCCAATGACATCGAGCACCGCATTACCGAGCGCACAAAGGCCATCGTTCCGGTGCACTATTGCGGCCATCCGGCCGACATGGACCCCATCATGGAAATAGCCGCCAAACACAACGTGAAGGTCATCGAGGACGTCTCGCACGCCCACGGCGCCCTCTACAAGGGCCGGCTAGTCGGCACCATCGGCGATATGGGAGCCTTCTCGGTCATGTCGGGCAAGTCGTTGGCTGTCGGTGAGGGCGGCATGATCACTACCAGTAACCGCAAGCTCTGGGAGCGCGCCATCGTCTGGGGCCACTACGAGCGAACGGCGGGCACTCGCTGGACCGGCGAACTGGAAGAGAAGTACATCACCGACCCGGAGCTGACCCCGTTTGTCGGCCTGCCGTGGGGCGGCTACAAGTACCGTATGCACCAGCTCTCCTCCGCGTGTGGCCGCGTGCAGTTGAAGCACTACAGGGCACGGATGGAGGAGATTCAGAAGTCCATGAACTACTTCTGGGACCTGCTGGAGGGCGTTCCGGGCGTGAAGGCTCACAGACCGGCCAAGGATTCCGGCTCCACGATGGGCGGCTGGTATGCCTCCCGTGGCATTTATGTCACAGAGGAACTCGATAACCTTGACATCCGCGTCTTCTGCAAAGCGGTCACAGCCGAAGGCTGCGGCACCGGCCCCGGGATCAACAGCCCGATGCACCTGCACCCGTTGCTGAACGACGCAGATATCTACGGGCACGGGAAGCCCACCCGCATTGCCAACTCCGATCGCGATCTGCGGCAGCCGGCCGGCAGCCTGCCGGTCACCGAGAGCATGCCGCTGCGCTGCTACGGAATCCCGTGGTTCAAGCAATACCGGCCCGAAATCATCGAGGAGTACGCCATGGCGTTCAAGAAGGTTGCCGAGAACGCCGACCAGATCAGAGACATGCCGGTGCAGTAGGGGAGAGCTTCGCTGCTTTCCTAGTAACCGAATTGCGTGACATTGGAGCGCCGGAGGCGGTGAGCATATCGCCGCCTCCGACGTTTGTGTAGTCACGTTCGAAAGTCCGCCCCGTCGGTGAGGTGAAGCGACCAGATGGCAGATACCAGCAAGTTGGCCCTGCACGGAGGCGCGAAGGCTGTACAGACAGATCCGGGGGATATCTTCACCTGGCCGGTGATCGGTTCGGATGAGGAAGAAGCCGTGTTGGAGGTGCTGCGCCGCGGCGCCATGTCGGGTACAGATGTCACAATCAAGTTCGAGCGCGAGTTTGCGGACTGGCACGGCGTGGACTATGCCTTGGGACACAGCTCCGGCACAGCGGCCCTGCAGGCGGCCATGTGGGCCTGCGGAATGCGCATTGGCGACGAGATCATCGTACCCAGCCTTACCTACTGGGCGTCGGCCCTCACCGCATTCAGCCTGCAGGCGACTCCGGTGTTCGCCGAAGTCGAGGCCCACACACTGTGCCTGGACCCCAACGATATCGAGGATCGCATCACCGACCACACCAAAGCGATCATGGTCACCCACTACTGGTCCTACCCCGCCGATATGGACCCGATCTTGGAGATCGCCCACCGTCACGGCCTCAGGGTAATCGAGGACTTCTCGCAAGCTCATGGGGTTCGATACAAGGGCCGGCTGGTCGGCACCATCGGTGACGTGGGGGCGTGCTCGATTATGTCAACCAAGTCCCTATGTGCCGGTGAGGGCGGCATGCTCATCACCAATGACCGGCAGATCTGGGAGAGAGCCATTGTATGGGGCCATCGCGAGCGCACTGCGGCCACTCGCTGGACCGGTGAGCTCGAGGAGCGCTACATCACCGACCCGGAACTGGTGCCGTTCGCGGGCTACCCGTGGGGCGGCTACAAATACCGCATGCATCAGCTCACCTCGGCCGTGGGTCGCGTCCAGTTGCGACATTTTGCGCAGCGCATGGCCCGGATTGACGAGGCGATGACGCATTTCTGGGACCTGCTGGAGGGAGTTCCCGGCTTGAGGCCGCACCGTCCGTCAAAGGAGTCGGGGAGCACCAAGGGCGGCTGGTTTGTGCCCAAGGGGCTGTATGTGCCCGAGGAGCTCGGCGGCTTACCTGTAACTCGCTATTGCGAGGCCGTGAATGCCGAGGGCGCCAGGGCCGGGCCGTACAATCTGCCCATTCTGCACCTGCATCCGTTGTTCAATGACGCCGACATCTACGGTCACGGCAAGCCGACGCGGATTGCCAACTCGGACCGCGACCTCAGGCAGCCACCTGGAAGTCTGCCCGTGACGGAGAGCATTCCGCAGCGCTGTCTGAGTGTCCCCTGGTTCAAGTACTGTGACAGGCAGATAATCGAGGAGCACGCACTGGCGTTTCGGAAGGTTGCCGAGAACGCCGACCGCATCGACCGGAACTGAACAGAACGATGTCAGACGCATGGCCCTGCCGCAAGCATGAGTGCACCACGAACAGATACTCTGGAGGCGAAGACACCCGTGCCCGTGAGCAATGAACTGGCGATCAACGGCGGCCCGAAGGCCGCCCCGACGGACCCAACTGATACCTGTGAGTGGCCGATCATCACGGAGGAAGACGAGGAAGCGGTCCTGGAAGTGCTTAGGCGCGGGGCCATGTCCGGCCGTGACGTCACCCTCAAGTTCGAGGCGGAGTACGCCGAATGGCACGGCGTGAAGTATGCCCTCTGCCACAGCAGCGGCACGGCAGCGCTCCAGGCCGCGATGTGGGGATGCGGCGTCGGCGTAGGGGATGAGATTATCGCCCCAAGTATGACCTACTGGGCATCCGCTCTGCCGGTCTTCGGGCTGCAGGGGACGATGGTCTTTGCGGACGTGCACCCCGACACCCTCACCATCGCCCCTGACGACATAGAGCACCGCATTACCAACCGCACTAAGGCGATCGTGCCGGTGCACTTGGGCGGCTATCCCGCCGACATGGACCCGATCATGGAGATTGCCGAACGGCATGGCATCAAGGTTATCGAGGACGTTTCACACGCACACGGAGCTCTCTACAAGGGGCGGCTGGTCGGTACTATCGGGCATGTAGCGTGCTTCTCGATCATGTCAGGCAAGGCATTGGCAACCGGTGAAGGCGGGGTTCTCATCACGAATGACCGCTACATCTGGGAGAGAGCCACCGCCTGGGGGCACTACGGGCGCACGACCGCTACGCGATGGGCCGAGGATATGGAGGAGGATGTCATTACGGCTCCCGATCTGGTGCCGTACAAGGGTCTGCCCTGGGGCGGATACAAATACCGGATGCACCAGCTAACCTCCGCGGTCGCAAGGGTGCAGTTGCGCCACTACCGCGAGCGCATGGAGGAGATTCTCAAGGCGATGAACTACTTCTGGGACCTGTTGGAGGGCGTTCCAGGGCTACAGGCCCACAGGCCGTCAAAGGATTCCGGGAGCACGATGGGGGGCTGGTACGCTCCTCGCGGCATCTATAGGCAGGATGAGCTAGGCGGGCTCGACCTTAACTCCTTCGCAGCGGCCGTGAAGGCCGAGGGCGGAATCTGCAGTCCCAAGGGCAGACAAGACTTGCACCTGCATCCCTTGCTGAACGATGCTGATATCTACGGTCACGGCAAGCCCACCCGTATCGCGAACTCCGACCGCGACGTGCGACAGCCTGCCGGAAGTCTGCCGGTGACTGAGATGCAGTGGCGCATCTACGGCATCCCGTGGTTCAAGCACTACCGCCCGCAGGTCATCGAGGAGCAGGCTGCGGCCTATCGCAAGGTTGCGGAGAACGCTGACCGCGTTCCGCCAGCGACAACTGAGTAGGGGAGATAGGAACGAAGCGCACCCCGTACGGACATGAGAAGCGGCGAGGCCCATTCAGCCTCGCCGCTTTGGTGTCAGAATGCGGCACGCGGCAGGGGACGCGCCTTCGGTTCGGCGAGGTCACCAAACCTGACGCACACCGGCGCGCTGCCCGCGTGACGAC
>CAZJVY010000084.1:0-12730 GCA_964549395.1 uncultured Armatimonadia bacterium
GTCGCACTCCCTGTACCGGTCGCGGTCAAGAGGCCCGACACGGTGATTGTCTGGCCCTGTACGTCGCCGAGATTGTGGGCAAGGGCCTCTACCGTCAACACCGATGCCTCCCCGGACTTCACGAACATGCGCGAGATGCCGTGCAGGATGCCCCCTTTCGGCTGTGGCTGGTGCTCAGCCGACCACTTCGCCATTGCGCCGAGACGTTCGGCCTGTTCGCCAAACGGAGTCCGTGTGTTGATTGATAGCTCCGGCGGCAGACCATCCTGGAAGCGGATGCCATCGGCGGCCCAAGCCACGTGACCGGGCATACAGACCGTACACGAGAGCAATACCAGCCAAAGCCGGATTGTGCTGATGCGTTGACGCTTGTCTATCTGAATCACTGTATCTCCGTTACGTCAGTTCCGTAGTCCTCCACTTCACTACCGGCTCCGGAGGTGTCCCCGGGTACTGGATCGTAGCCCCCGGGGTTGAGAGGGTTGCACCTGCAGATTCGTTTACATCCCAGCAATATCCCGCGCCAGAAGCCGTGCAACTCCACTGCCCTGATCATGTACTGAGAACAGGACGGTGTGAACCGACACACCCTCGGCAACAGGCGGGAAAGGGTATGCTGATACAGCCGTACCAACCATACTAGCACCCGTGCGAACATCAGCCCTTCTCATTGCCAGGCATTGTGACGCCTGCAGATGCCAGCAACTCCGCCAGTTCCGCCTCAAGCGCCCAGTAGTCGGCTTCCGCTGCTCCCGGCTTGGCTATCACGATGACATCCCGGGCTTGCTCCCCGTCACCGATGAGCTTCCGGACCGCCTCGCGCAATCGTCTTTTTGCCCTGTTGCGCTGCACCGCGTTACCGACTTTGCGGCCCGCTATGAATGCTACACGCGTAGCCCCGACCGTTGCCGGCGCTGCTACAACGACTGTCAGAAGCCGACCTGTGAACCTGCGCCCATCAGCGAAGATGCGGCGAAAGTCTTTTTGGAGGCGAATAGTGGGGAGCTTGGTCACGATGCGCACCATCTGTACTGAGCTACCCATCACGACCGCACAAGTATAGCACACCGCCACCGGTTGAGCAAACGCCTATGACGGCCCCTGCGGGAAATCGCTACCCATCACAGACCGGACATACAATGACGAGACAATGAGTTGCATCATGACATTGAGGATCAGCACCGCAGCGGCCTTCCATACGGTTGTCCGATAGATGAGCTTGATCACCAGAACCGCCGCCAGCGTAGCCACGACTGCGGTGAGGACCAGCACACTGCCCGCAGCGTTGCCGAGCGTCGCTGCCGTCGCTGCCGTCAGCACTGACAGTGCCATAGCAGCCACGAGCGTGCGGCCGGGAGTTGCGTCCTTTACGTTGACGATCGCGGCAGCCAGCCACATCATCAATGCCGCCAGCGCGGCGGCTATCAAACCCATCGCCGCTGCAGCGAACGGTGTCAACCGCACGGGCAGCTCTGCCAACCCTACCACCGGTGCCTTTCCTCAGCAACTTGATCGGCCTGCCTCACTTCCGCAGCGCCTCGGCAGGCCCTCTCTGCTTCATGGAGAACTGTCTGTCAGTGCGGAACATTAAACCACTCACCGAGGCAGATAGCAAGCACCTGGGAGGTTGTTAGATGGGCTTCTCACCTGTTGTTGTCATCGCCGGCGTCGTTGTGGGAATTCTAGCCGCCCTGCCGGCAAGCGCGCAGCAACATCCGGTCTATGACCCCGGCACTCCGTCCATCACGTACGTGCAGCAGGCGGACCAGTGCCTTCAGCTCTCAGAGGAACAGGTCCGGGCGATGGTGACCGAAAAGGCCGGCTTCTACGAGATCCAATGCCCTAATTGCACCAAGGGCCACCAGGGGGACCAATTGGTATGGGATCCCGCGCGACCCAACGAGGTGAAGTGCAAGTACTGCGGAATGGTCTATCCCAACGAGAAGTACCCCATGGACAAGGTGTACGAGCACCAGGCTCCCACCGGTGAGATGCAGCAATACCCCTACTACGAGCGTGAAGACGGCTTCCACCACTTCTTCCAGGCGAAAATAGACTTCCATGCTCGTTACTGGGTGGCCGGCATGGCCTACAACTGCGCCATGGCCTACTGGAAGACGAAGGACCCCAAGTACGCACGGCGGAGCGTGGTCATACTCCATCGAATGGCTGAAGTCTATCCCCACTTGCCCGTTCACGGCCTCACTGATTATAGCTTCCGACGACCAATGTGGGCCGACAATGAGCCGCCCCACCCCTATCTGTCGCAGAAGCTCGGCTCAACCTGGTTCTATAGCGAGATCCACACCGGCATGGTGCAGGCTTACGACATCGTCTATGACACCGATGAGTTCGGCAAGCTCTCTCAGGAAATCGGCGCAGATGTCAGGGAGATGGTGAAGAGAGACTTAATCGAGGGCATGGTGCAGTTCTCGCTCAGTTGTGAACTGGAAGCTCCCATAACCAACATGACGCCAAGCTGGTGCAGCAAGCTGATCGTGGCCGGACGCGTTGTGGACCGTCCCGATTACGTCCACAAGGCTGTCAACATGTTGCGCAAGACGCTCAACGAGAAGTTCTTCGCCGATGGGATATGGAGCGAGGCGGCGGTGTCCTATCATCTGCAGACCGCAGGCGGCCTGCGTCATGCCTTCTTAGTCGCCCAAGACTACTCCGATCCTGAGGGCTACCGCTTCCCCGCTACCAACGAACGCCTCGACGACTACGATCCGCTAGAAACGGAAAAGTTCTTGCAGAAGGTATTGCGGGGAGTGGAGCCGCTGGCGTATCCCGACGGCATGTACTGCTGCGTGCACGATACGTGGGCCAACACCAAGACGACGCCGGCCACTGAACCCAACTCAGCCCTGCTGTGGAGCATGGGCCATGCCTGCCTCGAATCCCAGAGCGGCCCGCCGGCTGCCGAGGCACAATTGCACTTCTCCGGCTCCCACGGTCACGCTCACGCCGATCCGCTCAACCTGACGTACTGGGCGTACGGTCACGAGCTGGTGTCGGATTTGGGTTACACTCACACCATATACCGGAGCTATGCCGGTTCCGCCGCAGCGCACAATCTGGTCGTCGTTGACGAGACCCCACCCTCAACCGGATCACACGCCATCCCGTGGGCCGGTGAGCTACGGTTCTGGCATCCCGACGGCCATACATGCAAGGCTGTAAGTGTGCGCGTGCCGGGTGCCTATGCGCGTTGCAGCCTCTACCAGCGCTCCGTGGCGCTCATTGACCGACCCGATGCGCCGGCCTACGTGCTGGATGTCTTCGATGTTGTCGGCGGCTCACAGCACGACTGGCTCATGCGAGGCAGCGCCGACAATGACCAGACGGTGACAGCAAACATCCCGATGGAGAAGCTCACCTGCACGCTGCTGGGGCCGAACCGAGAACTGGTGCCCTACATCAACGAGGGCGGCTATCGGCTGGTCGCTGTAGGTGCGAAAAACGCCAACGAGAAGCCGGCGGAAGGAGCCGAGTTGCAGTATAATCCCTACGGTCTCATCCGCGACCTGCAGCGCTGCCATAGCGAGAATAACTTCATCGCGACCTTCTCCTACGTCGAGCCGGACAAGCCGTCCATGGACCTGCACCTGTTGGCCGATGCGCAAACCGAGTACTATCTCGGCACGGCTCCCAGCATTAAACGCTCGAACCAGGATTCGGCAACCGTGGACCAGGTGCGCCAGCCCATCGTGGTGGCGCGGCGGCGCGGTGATGAGGGGCTGCAAAGCCGCTTTGTCGCGCTGCTGTGGCCGTATGACAAGCAGGGCGGTGAAGCGGTTACGCTCAAGCCTCTCACAGCCGGCGGGCAACTCGTGGGTGCCGAAATCACATTCGGCGACTGGACGGACCTGGTGATTGTGCCGCAAGACAAGCTTGAAGGTCCTATCAGCCTCGATCAACACAAAGTCGGCACCGACGCGATCTTCGCGGTGCTGCGCATGCAAGCTGACAAGCTTGTTGCAGCAGAACTCGACGGCGGCACGCTCCTGCAGGTCGGCGACTACAAGATCGTGGCGCCGGGGACGTTCAGTGGCGAGATCGTCGAGGCCTGCGGCGACCCTGACAATCCTAGCACGGAGTTGAGGACAGCGCACGCGGAGGCGACATTCGATCCACTGCCCGGTGCATACGTGCATGTCCGGCACGCCGACGGCGCTTTCTCACTGCTCAGGCTCCAGCGTATCGAGAGGAAGAACGGCGACGCCTACCTGCGCGTGGCCGAGCCGCCGGACTTCAGTGTAACCGGTGAGAAGACGACCTTCCACTACTACCCGATTCGCACCATAGACGGGCACCCATCATTCCGGATCGCCTCTACAGTGAGCTGGCAAGCCCAATATTGAGCGGTGTCGGGAACTGAAGCATTGTCCGCCATTGGGATTTGTGCTATACTTTCTCACAATTGAATCGCAGCGCAAAAGGCGACGAAAGGGACAAATAGGATCGGGAACGGCTCTACAGAGAGCCCGGAAGCTGAGAATGGGCGGGCACGGCCGGTCTGAAAATCACCCTCGAGCCGCGGACCGAACGGAGCGCGAAGGTGCTGCAGGCGTTTCCAGTAGAATCCGCCGGAGCTTCCACCGTTAAACGGAAGACGGCATCGGTCTCCTACTAAGGGACCCGTGTCGGACAAGCGGCTTCCCAACCAGGAAGCAAACAGAGTGGTACCGCGGATGAATCCGTCTCTGATCAGAGACGGATTTTTTGGCGCCCGTTTTGTGACCGGGCATCGTCGCCGCTCTGCGCTGCTCAGGAGGTGTTTCACGTGAAACAAATCGCGGTTTATGACACAACGCTGCGCGATGGCTGTCAGGCTGAGGGCGTCGCTTTCAGTGTGGAAGATAAGCTACGCCTGGCGCAGCGCCTTGACCGGATCGGCGTTGCCTACATTGAGGGGGGCTGGCCCAATGAGACCAACCCCCGCGACCGCGAGTTCTTCCGGCGGGCAGCCGAAATGCAGTGGCACACGGCCAAGCTCACCGCTTTCGGCAGCACCAGACGCGCCAGCGTAGCTCCCCAAGATGACAGCCAGCTCCGCGACCTGATTGACAGCCAGGCGCCGGTCATCACGATCTTCGGCAAGAGCTGGGATTTCCACGCCACTGACATAGTTCGCGTTGCTCTAGATGAGAATCTGCGCATGATAAGCGACTCCGTCGCCTACCTAAAGCAACACCGTGATGAAGTCATATTCGATGCGGAGCACTTCTTCGACGGCTATAAGGCCAACGCGAAATACGCTATGGAATGCCTGCGGGCCGCGGCAAATGCAGGAGCGGACGCCCTCGTGCTGTGCGATACCAACGGCGGCTCTCTGCCTGAGGAGATCAGTCAGCTGGTCGAAGTCGTGACTGCCGAATTCGACGTTCCTCTGGGCATTCACTGCCATAACGACGCCGGTCTGGCTGTGGCTAACACCATAGCCGCTGTGCAGGCCGGTTGCAGCCACGTTCAGGGCACGATCAACGGCTACGGCGAGCGGGCGGGCAATGCGAACCTGTGCGTTATCATCCCCAATCTGGAGCTGAAGCTGGGAATGCGGGCCCTGCCTGAAGGGCGACTGGTTGAGCTGACTGACCTCTCTCACTTCACCAATGAAATCGCCAATCTTCCGCCGGACAGCCGCCAGCCCTATGTCGGCACTTCAGCGTTCGCCCACAAGGGCGGGATGCATGTGAACGCCGTACTCAAGAATCCCGCATCATTTGAGCACATCGAGCCGGAAATGGTCGGCAACGAGCGCCGCATCCTGGTTTCCGACTATTCGGGAAGCTCGACGATACTACACAAGCTGCAGAAAATCTGGCCGGACATGAAGCGCGATGATCCGCTTGTCGGCGCAATCCTCAAGCGCATCAAGCACCTCGAGAAGGACGGCTACGAGTTTGAGGCGGCGGAGGCGTCATTCGAACTGCTGGCCAAGCGCATCAAGGAAAGCCTTGTGCCGCCCTTCGACCTGCAGGGCTACAGGGTGACCATCTACAAGGCCGATGAGAACACCGAGCCCTACTCGGAGGCTACCGTCAAGGTCGGCGTCGGTGATAAGGAGGTACATACGGCAGGTGAAGGCACAGGTCCCGTCAACGCCCTCGACAACGCGCTGCGGAAGGCACTTACCGAGCTGTTCCCGAAACTCAGCCGGCTCAGCCTGACAGACTACAAGGTGCGGGTATTGCGTGCCGATGAGGGCACGGCGGCTGCGGTCAGGGTTCTGGTTGAGACCTCCAACGGTGAGAAGAGCTGGGGCACCGTTGGCGTGCACGAGAATATCATCGAGGCAAGCTGGCAGGCGGTTATAGACTCGCTCATCTATGGGCTGCTCAATGGCGGCGACTGACGCCTTGCACCTGCAGCCACAATTGCGAGGCCGGACACTATGAAATGGGCCCGATACTGCCCCGCGTGTGGCTATGCGATGTCGCAACTCGATGGGACATGCAGGCGTTGTGGGCTAGCGCCTGATGCTTATGATCCGGAGGGCGGCAAGCAGGCCCGGCCCGAAGTGCAAGCGCCCGCACCAAACGGCGATAGCGCATGCAGGAGCCGGCACAAGGCAGGGCAACCACGCCAACGGCATCGCTCCATCATCATTGCGGCCGCTGCAGCGGTGGTACTGCTGCTTCTCGAGGCCGCGGCGGTGTACTACCTGTGGCATCGCAGCTATGACCGGAGCCAACCTGTTGTCCGGGTTCAGGGCGAGGCTTTGATGGAGGCTCTACCCGACATGTCGCCTGCTGCTACACCGCCGCCGGGGCGCGGGCTGCCCACATCAGAGCCACGTATCCCTCTTCCCGAACCATCGGGCATCGGCAAGCTGTTCGAAGCTCAGCCGAGTCCGCATGTGACGCCTACCGTCGTGATGGGGAACCGCTCCGAGGAGACCATTCACGTCACCTTTGACGGGCCGGTAACAGCCGCCAAGGCGATACCCGCCGGTGGCAGCATCCAGTTCCAGCTCCCCCGGGGGACCTATGCGGTTGCCATGTGGTGTGCGAGCGTGGCCCGACAGACCGGAACGGCGGTCTTCCGGGAGCGCACCCGTTACACTAGCGAATGGGTTATCGTTCAGAGGTACCCGTGGGAGCCCGCCGAGCCTCTTCGCATGGGTGACATAGAGTGATTCACAACCCACAAAGCTCAGGAGAATTGACGCCATGATCAATGATTTCGACCTCGACGAAGCCGCGCGATTGACGCGAGAACTGGTCACTGAGATGGGCCAGGTCGCAAAGGACAGGTTCGGCGCTACCCAGGCCCAGAGCAAGGCCGACGGCAGTATTGTCACGGAGGCCGACAGGATGGTCGAGCGCATCATCCGTCAGCGTCTCGAACTCAAGTGTCCCGACCACGCTGTCTTTGGCGAGGAGGACGGCCTCGGCGGCCCCGCAGATTCGCCCTACCTGTGGCTGATTGACCCGATTGATGGCACCAACAACTTCGCCTGCGGCCTGCCACTGTGGGGTGTCTCGCTGGGGCTCTTCCACGAGGGCAAGCCGTGCCAGGGAGCCCTGTGCATGCCGTGCCTGGGTCAGACCTTCTGGGCCGCGCGAGGTCAGGGCGCATACTGCAACGGCAAGCGGCTGTCGGTCCGTCGTGGCGAAGAGCTCTCGCCGAATGACCTGCTGATGGTCTCGGCACCTGACATTGGTTACTGGGACTACTCTGTCCCGGTCAAGTACCGGACAACGGGCTGTGCGGCCTATTCCATGGCCCTTGTAGCGGCGGGCTGCGCGGTAGGGATGGTCAGCAACCACTGGCATTTCTGGGACGCGGGTGCGACGATGTCCCTGCTCAGCGAGGCCGGCGCTGTCATGGCCGATGTGCACGGCAAATCGCTCTATGACCTCAATCAGTGGGACTACACCACTGCAGGCCCCTTCATGATTGTCGCCTCGCCGGAGTATCACAGGCTACTCGCAGCGCACGCAAGGGCCGAATGACGTTATGTGCGCTGGGAGGAACCGGCGACACCCCCAGAGAATGTCCTACCGGTACAAGCGTACTCTAGCTGCCGTTGCCTCCAGCGTGGAAGGAAGGTTGCTCATGCCTCGAAAGAGTTCTTTCGCTCCCGGCCCCACCTGTCTGGGCGTCGTGCGACACCCCGCCACCGGCATCCGTATACCAGAGCTTTTCCTGTCGGGAATCCTTGCCGCGTACAAGGAGCGGAACGTCGCCGGCAACCTGATGCTGTCGTTCGGACGCGAGACGGCGCCCGAGAAGGTCATAGGAGCCAAGCCGGGCGTCTGGGAGATAACGCGCGGTCATACCGGCACCTCGATCAAGCAGTACATGACCGCCGGCGCCCGTGCCGCGGAGAAGGCCGGTGTGACCGTTGAGATCGAGGCCGACCATCTCATCGTCATCGGCTCATCCACCGCCGCCGTGCAGCGCATTGCGGGCTACCACACTGAATCCCACATAAGCCCCGATGAGTTGCAGAGGTCGCTTGAGTACAACATGATGGCGATTGACGAGGCGGCCAAGGTCGGCGTGGTCGGCTGCTTCACCACTGACACCTCGGACCTGTTCTGGCTCCAGGCCGACGGCCTGAGTGCAGTGCAGGTGCGCCGCCTGTTTGCGGAGCGCTTCAAGCCCGAAGCCGCCAGAAAGCTGCTTGGCCGCTACCGTGGCAAGCGCACCTTCCGCGCCCCCGGTGGCAAGACCGTTGCCGTAACGATCGGCAAGCTGCAGGCGATGCGACTGGCGCTCAAGTTCCAGGAGAGCCTGAAGATCAACGCTCAGATATACAGGTACTGCAAGAAGAAGCTGGGGCGCAAGCCCTTCAGCTTTGAGATATCCCTCGACGAGACGGCTGATCTCACCGACCCGAGAGAGACGCTGTTCTACCTGACCGAATGGAAAGCCATGGGCCTGCCCTGCCAGTACTTCGCCCCCAACATAGGGTTCGCCAAACGGGCGGACTACACGGGCGACCTTGCGGAACTCGAAACGCGCGCTCGCCGGCATCACGCCATCGCAAAGCGCGTATGCGGTGCGTTGCTATCCATCCACTCCGGCTCCGGAACTAGCCCCTGTAGCGGGAAGGGCAAAGGCACGTACGAGGCGTTACTTGCGGCCACAGGCGGCCAACTCAAATACAAGATCAGCGGCGTCTATTTCGAGCTGCTCCTGGAGCTTCTGGCAGCTCAGCCGGCACGCAGTGCCGGCCGGAAGCTGTATGAGGCCATCTTCGACGCCGTGCTGAGACTGGTCAGGCGTGAAGTGAAGCATCGCGGGCCACTGGCGCAGCCGCTGCTTGTCAAGCAACTCGCAACATACGAGAAGCGGGTCGCCAAGGACCGCAACAAGAAGCGCGACCCGCGCGCCGATTTCTTCCGCTTCAACTCTTATCTGGCTCTCAACATGCGGGAAGAAGATGGCACGCGCCACTTCCGCAAGGCGCTGGTCCAGTACGTGCGGCGGGACAGGCAGTTCCGGGCTGCGTTCGATGAGCAAGCCAAGGCTCTCACCATTCGTCTCATTGACGGGCTTCACTTTGCCGACAACGTGTGAGCGGCGCGGGTATGGATGATGGTCGGGCCAACCAAACGGCACCCCCTGGACTGAAGGGGGTGCCGACGTTCCCGGTATTCCTCTGTGGCCTGCCTCCTACTGCTTCTTCCGCTCGTATGGCGGCAGCTTCCGCTCCACAGGATGCCGCTGAAAGACGGAGTACTCGGGCAGGCCGTCTGGGAGCGCAAAGGCCGCACCTGATATCAATGGCATGCAGTACTGGATGAATTCGTCAGTTACGCCGTTGCCCTCCTCGTTGATCCAATCATCCGGTACCAGCTTCGTCGCATCGGCCACGCTCATTAGGGATGTCGTCTCAGTCTCGAACTCGAACGGGTCATTGCTCAGGCGCTGGATTGTGATCATGATGTCCGTCTCCCCCGCCATGGCCCGATTGACCGCGTCCTGCCCCACCGCGTATGCCTCATCGGCGTCAGCTTTGGACATGCAAGGGCTGAAGGCTCGCTGCAGATTCCCCAGCTTGTCGAAGCGTGCCCGCACGCCAATTGACTCCTCGATCATCTCCGCCAGTGCCTCAGCGACCCCACCAAGCCTTGCGTGACCGAACTCGTCGAGCTTCTCTGAGGTGTTGGCGAGCTCGCTTTCCCCGAAATTGAACCCCTCCGACACAGCGACTACCAGATAGCCGTATTCGTCGAACGTGGATTGGCAATCGGCGAGAAACTTATCAGGATCAACGGTTACTTCCGGCAAGTAAACGAGATGCGGGGCCATCCAGTCTTCCTTGCGCCCGCACTGTGTAGCTCCCGTTAGCCAGCCGGCGTGCCGTCCCATGACCTCCACGACCTCGACGTTGCCGAACGCCAGAGCGTCGCGGGCTGCGCACTGCACGGCCCATGCGGCATAGCGCGCTGCGCTCCCGAAGCCGGGGCAGTTGTCTGTTATCACGAGATCATTATCAATGGTCTTGGGGATGCCAATTACCTGCATGTCCCAGTCACTGCTTTTTGCCAACTCCGAAATCAGGTGGCAAGTGAGCTGCGAATCATTACCGCCGTTATAGAAGAAATAGCGGATGTCATGGGCCCTGAAAACCTCCATGCAGCGCTCCAGATCGTCTTCCGTGGGTTTGAGGCGACAACTGCCAAGCGCCGCGGAGGGCGTATAGCGCATCCGCCGGATCAGGTCGTCGTCTTCGCGGAACAAGTCCATCATCTGCTCGTTAAGCACACCGGTCAGGCCGCACAGAGCGCCGTAGAAGCTATCTATCTCCGCACGCTTCTCGGCGGCCTCGATTGCTCCCACCAGCGACCCGTTTATGACGATTGTGGGGCCACCGGATTGCCCAATCAACGCATTGCCTTGCAGCGGCATACACCATCATCCCTTCATGCTGATAGGAAACCTTCGCGCCATATCTCGGCGTTAGCGAGTATAGCATAGGCGGCATGATTCCTGCAAAACCATTCGTGACCCGCACGTTCCTCGGAGGCTGTTCGAATATTGACACTGCCAGCGGACTGTAGTACCCTTGGCGTGAGTGCGATGGAAGCACCGGCTGTGCCATGGCTGTTCCCATGGTGGACCGCTTCGTTAGAAAGCCCCCCGCATCGCGCCGATTGTGCGGTCACTGCATACCTATCCGCCCATGACGTGGCTGCCTGGGTCGCTGCACACCGTTGGAGCTTAGGAGGTCGTCCGTCACATGGACCGCAAACACGTCCGCCAACTGGCAACCGTGGCGCTTCTCATAGCCCTGTGTCGACTTGCCGACGCACAGATGCGGATCGGGCCGCCCGGCACAGTCTACCTGCCATACTGGCGCGGTACCGATGGGAACGTCATCGTCTCCGTGCCGCAGACGCCGTTGATAGCCGCTTCCGACCGCCTGGTTGTCGGCGTCGCCCCATTGCACACTAATGTCCGCACTTTATCCACTGCTCAGGTTCGCGCGGCGTCGGCCCGTCTTGCCTCGGCAGCCGGTGGCGAGGTCACGCAACTGCTCTCCGGTGGGGCCATTGCCGTCATCAAGCTTCCCGCTGGCATGGACCTGCAGAGGGCGGCCGACCGTGTCGCCGCCGCCGGCGCTGCATTCGTCGAACCGGACCTGCTCGTTTGGCCCACTGCTATCCCTGATGACACCTACTATTCTCAGCAGTACCAGCATCCGCAGATGGACTCGCCCCAGGCCTGGGATGTAACCACCGGCTCCAGTAGTACCGTCATTGCCGTGGTTGATAGTGGCGTTGATACCGACCACCCAGACATCGCCGCGAATCTCTGGACCAACCCGGGTGAAATCCCTGGCAACGGCATTGATGACGATCATAATGGCTATGTGGATGATTGGCGGGGATGGGATTTCGTCAATAACAACAACGACCCCAACCCGGAACCCAACGGGATTGACGAGGACTTCCGTTACGGCCCGGACGACAATGTCTTCCACGGCACCTGCGTCGCCGGTACTGCCGCATCCGTCGGCAACAACGCATATGGGACGGCGGGTGTGTGTTGGACGGCTTCCATCATGGCAGTGCAGGTGTTCCCCGACGACGGAGGCGCGTACGTTACTCACGTCATCGCAGGCATTGACTACGCCACCAACAATGGCGCTGACGTGATAAACCTGAGCCTCGGCGCTACCTACATTTCAAGTCTCTCGCCTCCCATCAACCGTGCCTACACAGCGGGCGTGGCGGTCGTTTGTGCCGCCGGCAATGAGAGCCGGCAGATCACGAATTCGATGGCTACCTGGGTCTCCCCCGCCTGCAACGACGGCCCCAATCCCCTTACCGACAACTACGTGCTCGGAGTTGCGGCGGTGGACCGCTATGACAAACTTGCCTCATTCAGCAACTACGACACGTCATCGGGGAATTTCGTGGATGTGTCCGCCCCGGGTGTGAGTATCTTGGGTCCCAGCTACTACGATTCGCGCTTCAGCCATCTCAACACATACTTCAAGACCGCCAGCGGTACGTCCTTTTCATCGCCCCTTGCCGCCGGTCTCGCCGCTCTCATACTGTCTCAGAACCCGGGATACACACCGGCACAGGTCTATCAGGCTATTCGCGACAATGCCGACAATATTGACGCCATCAACCCGTCATACGCAGGAGCCATGGGCACGGGGCGCATCAATTGCGCTAACTCACTTCCCTTCACTCCTCCACAGCCCCCCTCAGCCCCTTCCAACCTGACGGCGATGCTCAATGGCAGCAATCAGGGGGAG
>CAZJVY010000085.1:0-12560 GCA_964549395.1 uncultured Armatimonadia bacterium
CAGGAGGGATGACTGTGACCGCAATCCAGCTACGCGTGTTGGGCGGACTTCCGTTGCCGTACATCGTCTTGTTCTCGGCACTGGCTTACCTGCTCAGTTGCGGGGTCGTGTCTGCGCAACCTCGAACTCTCTACAAACCTCAAGATATCCAGAATGCCCGTCAGAACATCGAGCGCTATGCGTGGGCGCAGTCCATTGTGAAGGGTTGGCAGAGCAGCAGCGCCTTCGCCATGCAGCAGGACAGGGACTTCTTTGAGCAGCTGGTCCCGGAGCTCACCCCCGGCAGCTTCTACGGACAGAACTGCCCCGCGTGTGTCGGGAAACAGTCCGTGATGGGCGAGGGCGGGCTTTTCCACTGGAGTATCAACGCACCGGACCAGCTCACCTGTGCGCGCTGCGGCACGCTCTATCCTAACGACCAGTATCCCGAGACCGGGGTACTGGAATGCCCCCGTATGGGGCAAACATTCACCTACTACCAGACGCCGGAGGAGCAGGCCAATCCGGATGAGCGAGCCAAGTACGCACTCAAGTGGCTTGGCCAGCGGCCGGTCATGACTAGCTTCAGTGGCATGATTCGATTGGGCAAGGCCCGCTGGGCGTGGGGTCAGGTGCTGACGCTGGCTAAGCTCTATGCCGTGACCGGCGAGGTGGCCTATGCCGAGCGGGTGGCGTGGATACTGGATCGGTTCGCTCGTGTGTACCCCCATTACCTCTATCACTCGTATGATGGCACCATCGCAGACTTGCCGCCGGCAGAAGTCGCTGCGAACATGGGCGAACATGGAGGAGGCGGTCGTTTTGCTCCCGACGCCATTCGCCATGCCTACGGGCTGAATCGGCGTGATGAGTACTCCACATTGTACAACGGCTTCTGGGGAGCCGGACGACTTAATACCCACGGCAAGGGCAGCGATTCGGGGCCGTTGCTGAATATGACGATAGCCTATGACCTGATCCGTGACGCGAAGTACCCTGATGGCCGTCCGGTTGTGGATGACGAGACGGCACACCGCATAGTCAACGACCTGATTGAGGCCGGATGTACGGACATGGAGTGCTGGGATTCTCTGAGCAACAAGGGCGTGGCCACCTTCTCGTTGAGCGCTGCGGTCGGGATTCTGCTGCAACAGCCGGAGAGAGTCCATCGCGCAGTGGACGGCTTCAATAGTGTGATGGACGACCGCTACCATTTCGACGGCTTCTATTCAGAGTCGCCGGCCTACGCAGCCCACAACTTCTCAAACATGAGAGAGCTCCCCGACCTGCTGTACGGCTATAGCGACCCGCCCGGCTACCAGCCGGAACAGGGCCGGCGCCTTGACAACGTTAACCCCTTCGCAGGCGGCCGCTTCGACCTGGCGATGCAGGCCATGGTGAGGATGCTTGCCCCCGGGAACCGCCTGCCGGTGATCGGTGACACCAGCTATGATACACGTATCAGCGCACTCTACGCCGAGGTGCTGGCGGCGCGCGCCGGTAGCCGGTACGCCGGCCTATTGGAGTCGGTACAGGGCGCCGGCCTCTCGCAGCAGGGCAGCGAGTACTCCCTGTGGTACCGTCCCCCTGACTTGCAAGCGGAGGGCCCAACGCAACTGCCGCTGCGCACCGAGTGGTTCCCCGGGTGGCACGTGGGCGTACTGCGCGGAGGCCGTGAGGCCGACAATACCGCTCTCTACCTCAACGGCAACGAGAACAGGTGGACTACCCAGACCGGGCACCGGCACCTGGATGTATTGAGTCTGAGCTACTATGCCTTCGGCGAGGAACTGGCCTCCGACCGGGGCTACTTCTCCGGCAGCGGGCAGTTGACCCGAGATGGCCGCTCCGGACAACGCTGGACCCGGGACACGCTTTCGCACAACCTGGTGGTGGTGGATGAGAAGAGCCAGGCCGGCAGTAATTGCGGCTCCGATCTGGAACTATTCGGCATCGCCCCCGGCATTGAGGTGCTGCAGGCCTCCGGAGTCAATGTCTATCCCCAGTGTGGGGAATACCGCCGCACCTGTGCCCTGATACAGACGCCCGACAAACAGACCTATGTTGTTGACTTCTTCAGAGTCAAGGGCGGCCAGACCCATCAGTACGGCTTCAACTGCAACGGTTCGTTGGTGAAGCTCGAGCCGGCAGAGCCGTCGCCGCAGCCGGTGGAATTGTCACCTGCTTGGAGCATGTGGCTGAGTAGCCCGCGGACCGTCGTGCCCCAGCCGCCCCGCAAATTCACATGGAAGTCGGGCGACGTCAATCTGGACTTGATGCTACTTAACGCGCAGGACAGTGTGCAGCGGATCATCATCGCCGATGCCCCGGGCTGGAGGCAGGGGACGCCGGCTTCAGAACTGGAGAAGCCGCCGATCCAGCAGATACTGGCTGAACATCGTGCCACCGATCCCGATACGGCTCTGGCAACCCAATATGCTGCTGTGATGGTGCCCTATAAGACAGATGAGTCACCGGTGATCGCGGCGCGGTTGCTCGCGAACGATCAGGACAGCGGCGCCATCGCCATCGAGGTGCAGTTCAGTGACCGCACTGACTACATTATCTCGAGCATGGGTCAGGAGGAGCGGTCATGCGGTCCGGTAACGGTGGCCGGCCGGTTTGCGTTCGTATCAGTTGACGGTCAGGGCCGCGCTGCCCAGGCGTACCTGCTTAACGGCTCCAGCCTGGAGTGCAAGCAGATGCGGATCGCTCTGGCGGAGCCCAGCACTACGCTGCCGGTGCGTTCGGTGGCCGGCAATACCATTTTCCTCGCCGAGCCCCTGCCATCTACACTTGCTGCAAGCGGCTCGTATCTGTTGGCTGGGGAGGGCCCCCGGACCGGCTTCGAGATACAGTCAACCACGGCGGACTCGATCACGGTTCGCGACTACCCCGTCATCCAGTGCGATAAGGTTACCATACTGCACTCAAGCTGGCTGTGCCTCCAACCGTAATCCATGCCTGCCGTTGACAGCAACGGGATTGCGGCTGACCCCAGTATCCCGGCAAGAAGGGCGCAATAGGCCGAATGGGGGACTACTGCACTACCACAGCCTGGTGCGCACGTGGCAGGATGGTGCGCCGCCCTTCTTCATGAAGAAGCCCTGGTGGTAGTCCTCAGCTGGCCAGAAACGACCGGCGGGGGATAGCTGGGTGGCAACGTTGAGACCCCTGTCCTTCAGCTCGGCGATAAGCCTTTCGGCAATCTGTCGCTGCTCCTCATCCACGTAGAAGATCGCCGACCGATACTGGTCTCCGAGGTCGGGGCCCTGACCGTCGGCCTGGGTCGGGTCATGAATCTCGAAGAAGAGCTTGGCGAGTTGTTCGAACGACGCCCGCACCGGGTCGTATAGCACCTCAACCGCCTCCGCATGGCCGGTGGCATGGGTGCAAACGTCCTCATAGGTAGGGCTCTCCTTCGTGCCTCCTGTATAGCCGGCAGTGGTCGCAATAACCCCGGGCTGCTGCTGGAACCAATGCTCGACTCCCCAGAAGCAGCCGGCCGCAAAGATGGCCCGGCCGTACTTCACTTGCGCCTCCGGGACGAAGGCCAGCGACACCGAGTTAACGCAGTGCCGGGTGTTCTTGGCGGTGAGATGCTCGCCGACGAAGACGTGCCCGAGATGAGCACCGCAGTTGGCGCAGATGATCTCGGTACGCCGACCGTCGGCGTCCGGTGCGCGCTTCACAGCGTCCGGCATCTCGTCATCGAATGCCGGCCAACCGCAGTGAGAGCGGAACTTGTCGTGCGACCGGTAAAGCATTGCGCCACAGCGGCGACAGGCGTACACTCCGGCCGCGAAGTGGTCGTCGTACTCGCCGCTGAACGGTAGCTCCGTTCCCTTGTGGACTATGACGCGCTCCTCTTCGGGGGTAAGTGCGCGGTAATCCCCCTTGGGCGCTTGCGTGGTCATCGCTGTATTCTCCTTTGCTCCCGGAGACTGGTTCTGGCATGACGTGGTGTTCGCCGGACATTGGATGGACACGAAGGGGTAGAAACGCTCCCCCATGCACCCGTGCGCGCCCCCAAATAGGGGCGACACCAAGATGCCACAGGCAGCGGCGACCGCCAGGCCGATGGCTAAATTCAGCGAAGCAGAACCAAGTCGCATCGCGGGTGTAGTCCCCCTGGATAGCCCCAAACCTGGCCATCGGCAGAGTCGATTCCGGTCAACTATGGACCGGCTTTGGCAGATGTTTGCCTATTCAGTAAACAGGGAATCACGCACAGGAGTTCCTGAGGTCTGAGGTGGAGTTCGTCGGCCCAGACGGCCAAACCCCGCAGCGCCCCACGGAGAGCTTCCGGAGCGTATCCTTGAGTTGGGGAGCAGGTCAGGGAGAACGCGAGGCCCTACGGGCTGCGTACCGGGCATGATGTCTACCCCAACTGAAAGACCCTTACCGCGTTCTCTCTGGCCACCTTGTTGAAGACCTCCTGACTGATCTTGCCCGTGTCCCGCCAGTCCAGGAGCAGGTCAATCATCGGCAGGGGCATCTCGAACCCGCACAGGTCCGTACCATACAGCAGCCGGTCCTGGAACTCGGTCAGGAACTTGGGGCCATAGTCAGGATCGCGAGCCAGAGCGTTCCAGGGACTGAAGTCGGACAAGTCGCCGTAGAGGTTCGGATACCTGCGGAACAGCTTTGGCACAACGCCCTCCTCCTTGATCGGTCCACCGGGGCGGCACCCGACCTGCCCGCCCTGGAGACGGAATATGTAGCCGCGTTCTGCCGGCGTCTCCAGCCGGCCGATCTCGGACCAGAATACAGGGCCGTGCCCGAACAACATGAGGTCCGGGAAGCGCTGCAAGGTGTGCTCGAGTTGCGGCAAACCGGGGTCGTCATACAGCCCGAAATCGCCCGTGACCTGATCCGAGCCGTCAAAGGTCACCGGCAGGCCCACCTCTTCCGCGTGCTTGAGTAGGTTCTGTACCATGGGGTCCATGAGCGGCATGTTCGGCATGACTTCACCGAGGCCCCTGCAGCCCTTGTCTTTGTAGTACCGCAGCAGGTCACCCAGCGGCGCGGTGGCTGAGTTCGTCAGGGCCCGCGGGTCTATGTTACAGAAGGCGAAGAAGCGATCCGGGTACTGTTCGACCATATCGAGGATGTCCTCATTCGCCTGGGGGAGATAGATTTCAGGACTGACGATCGGCAGCAGCGCTCCCTTCTCGATCCCGACCTGGTCATAGCGCTCGATCACCTGCTCAGCCGTACAGAACTGGCATACGAACGGTGGGCACTTGCGGTACGCATGGCAGTGGATATCAATAAACAGGTGGACCATCTCCCCTCGGTTCAGCGCCGCTTGTCCGCCTGATGGTGCAGGGCGCAGTACATGACAACCGGTTGGTGCTTGTAGCGGGTATATAGCAGTCTCTTAGGCGGGTGTCAAGTGACCGTGTTGCCCACTATGAATGCAAATGGCCGATGGCGGCGCTCAGACCTTGCAATGATGCGGCTGGTTAACAGATAATGCGGCGTGTCGAGACCATCGGCAAACACGGCAGCAGTTCAAGGAGAATGCACCAGGGAGGGTGGCAAGCTGTGACCCCCAGAGAAAGAGTGCTGGCTGCGCTGCACGGCGAGGTGGCTGACCGCGTACCATTCACTTGCTATGATTGCTTGCTTCCGAGGGGCGAAACGGAGCAATGGCTGCGCAACGAGGGTCTGGCGCTGATCACCGACCGCCAGGTCTTCACCACCGAGCGTCCCCACGTTGAGGTCTCTCATCGCGAGTACTACCACAACGGCATATTGTACGTTCGCGACACCTTCCACACGCCCATGGGCGAGGTGTGGCAGACGCGGCGCACCGGCGGCGGCTACGACACGAGTCGCCTGAGCGAGTACCTCATCAAGCGACCCGAGGACTATCGGATTATGGAGTTCATAGTCCGGGATGAGGTCTATACACCGGATCATGAGAGGTTCCTGAGCGCAGTTGATATCATGGGTGAGGCGGGCCTAGTGCTGGGTGGGTGGTTCCCGCGCACGCCGATGATGTGCATGATGTGGGAGCTGATGAGCCACGAGCAGTTCGCCGTGGACATGCACGAACGCCCCGATGAGTTTTTCGGCCTGTATGAAACGCTCGCACAGCGGCGGCGGGAGTTGTACGAGATCGCGGCGGCCGGCCCCGCACCGGTCCTACACGTCGGCGACAACATAACCGCCGACATGATCGGCCTGGAGCGCTTCAAGCAGTATTGCGTGCCGTGCTACGATGAGTTTGCCTCGCACTTGCACGCCGAGGGTAAGCTGCTGGCCGTGCACATGGATGGGCGCATGAGGGTGCTGATTGATGCCGTGGCCGAATCGCAAGTGGATATTGTCGAGGCTTTTGCGGCTGTTCCGGACGGCGACCTGGAGTTAAGTGAGGCGCGTCAGGCGTGGCCGGAAAAGGTCATCTGGACCAATTACCCTTCGCCGGTGCACTTGTGGCCGCCTGACGGAATCGCGGCCTACACCCGCCAGATGCTGCAGGACATTGCCCCTGGAGACCGCTTCCTCATAGGAATCACGGAGAATATCCCGGACGAGGTGTGGCAGACCAGCATGACTACCGTCTCGCGGGTGCTGGCTGAAGAGGCAAGCCTGCCACTGGTAGGGTAGTGACGGCTCGGTCGCTGCTCCGGCCGGGCTGACGAGATTAGCCAGGCTCCGGCTCCTCATTGCCAATGGCATGAGCGAGGGCGGCACGGGCCTGGTCCACGCCCGACAGGGCGTTGACATGATTGGTGTTGGCAGCGTCCAGGTTCGTCTGGGCATCCAGCACGTCCAAGAAGACGCCGATGCCGGAACGATAGCGCCCCTCGGCGAGACGCAACGCCTCTCGCGCGTTCACTATTTGTGCTTCCGCCGTGGCGACATTGCGTTCGGCGGTCTGGAGGTTGAGGTAGGCCTGCGACACGTCAGAGACAACGCTGAGCCGGGTCTGGACTAGCTGTGCCTGGGCCGTCTGGAGGCCGGCCTCGGCCTGTTTGATGCGCCCCGCCGTCAGTCCCGAGTCGAAGGGATACCATTGCACCGTGACCCCCACAGTGAGTGCATTGTTGTCAGGCGGGAAGTCATTACCCCGCCGCTGGACGCCGGCGGAGCCCGTGACTACGGGAGCATTGCCGGTGCGGGCGGCGCTCAGGCCATGCGTGGCCGCCTCGATGTTAGCCTCGGCCTGAAGCATCTCCGGGCGCCGCTCTAGGGCCTGCTCGACGAGTTGCGGCACGCTCTCGTAGTTGAGGGGGGTCTCGCCGGTGTCGGCCGGCTCGATCGGGGTGCGCGGGTCAATGCCCATCAGTTCAGCCAGGTTGACGCTGGCCACCGCAGCCTGGTTGCGCATGGCGACCAGCCCGTAGACGGCATCGCTTACCGCGGCCTGCGCCCGTACCACGTCGAGGGGCAAGCCCAGACCGCTCTTGAGCCGCGCCTGGGCCAACTCCAGGTGCGCCTGCTGGTTCTGGACATTGGACTCTGAGACCTGGACGAGCCGCACGTTCTGCAGATACGCGTAGAATGCCTGTTTGACCTGCAGGACCAGGTCAGCCTGGACCTGGGTGAGCGCGGCATCGGCGTAGCGTTCCTCGGCCATGGCTTGCCGGACCAAGTCACGGGTGTGGTTGAAGTCATAGATCAACTGCTGCACGGACGCTGATAGCTGGGACCCTGACGAGAGGCCGGAGGACCCGCCGCTGCCGGATGACGAATTGTCTACCTGGGTATAGCTGGCACCGACCGCCACGGTCGGTTTGAGGTCCGACCGGACTTGCTCAGTGACGGCGGCGGCGCTGTTGACGCGGGCGGTGGCTACCGTCAGCGCCGGATGGTGATGCAGGGCGATCATCACAGCCTCCGCAGCGGTCAAGGGCCGCTGCGGCACCTCGGCGCTGGGACTCGGCGGCCCGGGCAACTCGACGGGCGGCGGCAACTGCACCTCCTCGACGTGGGGCATCACCGGCGGGGTGGGTTGCGCCTGGCACATACTCAGGCACAGGCACAGGCCCGCAGCGACCATCGTCACACGGCACCCGTTGAGAGCTAACCTCTGCATCCAGAATCACTCCTATGTACAGGATTGGCCGTCGTCCGCGCTGTCTGCGGAAAGCAAACATCCGCCGCATGACACGCCCGAAGTCATTGATCGATCCTTCTACCTGCCGAGTGCTGCACCGCTCACTGTGTGCCGCTGTTGTTCGCCGCACCGCGCTGGAAGCGTCGCGCCAGGTCATCAAGCACTGAGTACACGACCGGCACTACGAACAGCGTCAGGAAGGTTGAGGTCATGAGGCCGCCGATGACCGCCGTGGCCATCGGCGCCTGCACCTCAGACCCCTTGCCCAACCCGGTAGCGATGGGCAGCATGCCAAGCATGGCCGCGGAAGCCGTCATGAGAATGGGTCGGAGCCGCGTGGGGCCGGCGCGGAGCAGCGCGGCATCGCGGGCCATCCCCTCCCGCCGCAGGTGATTGGTATAGTCCACCAGCAGAATCCCGTTCTTCACCACAATGCCCACCAGCATGAGGGCGCCGATGAAGGCGGTCAGGCCGAAGGAGCGCCCCGTCAGGAACAGCGCCAGGGCCACGCCGGTGGACGCCAGCGGCACCGTCAGGAGAATGGTCAGCGGGTGCAGGAAAGCTTCGAACTGCGAGGCTAGGAGCATATAGATGAGCCCAATTGCCAGTACCACGGCGAGGCCGAGGCCGGCGAACTCCTCGCTGCGACGTTGCTGGTTGGTGCCCCAGGTCCAGTAGTAACCGGTCGGGAAGCTTATGGCGGCTAGGGCCTCTTCCATGTCGGCCTGGACCTCACCGGGCGAGCGGCCCTGCGGCGCGCCGGTGACCGCGATGTAGCGCTGTCGGTCCTGGCGCGTGATCTGGCTGGGGCCGGTCGCATACCGCGCGTTGGCCACCTGGCTCAGGATGATGGACGGAGAATTGGCACTCCCGGTGCTAGGCGCCAGGGTCAGGTGCATCATCTCTTCCACGGTCTTGCGGCATCGCTCGGGCAGTTGGACGATGATCGGGTACTGGAAGCCGGCCTCCTGGTAGTAGCTGGCAATGGTGCCATTGGTGGCCGTGTTGATGGTATCGGCGATATCGGAGAAGCTCAGACCTAGCTGGTTGGCCTTGTTCCGGTCCACCTCCCACTGGATCTCGGGCATGGCCTCCTGCCAGTTGACGTCCAGATTCTCCAGCCCAGGGATGTTGCGGATGCGGTCCATGACCTCCTGAGACAGGCCCGAGAGTACAGAGAGATCGTTGCCGAAGATATTCACTTGTAGGTTCTGGCTGCCCCCGGTCATCAACATGGAGACCAAGTCCGTCTGATCGAGGCGGGCCGTGACGCCGGGGAGCCCCGCCAGCTTCCGGCGCAGTCCCTGGATCACTTGCAGCGTCGAGACTTTGCTGTCATCCCTCAACTTGGCGGTGACCGACCCTTGGAAGGGGACCAGGGCGCCGACCGAGCCACCGGTCCGGATCACCGTGCCCGCCGCCGCGAAGGCTGTGGCGATGTTCGGGTGACTGGAGATGATCCGTTCCACTTGCTGCATTGTCTCATTGGTTTTCTCCAGTGCCGTTCCCACCGGCATCTTGACGCTCAGGCTGAAATCACCACTGTCGCCTTTAGGCATCAACTCCGTCCCGATCTGCGTCATCAAGGGGATGGTGCCAAGCGTGATGGCCAGAGCGCCCATGACAACCCACCGCCGGTGGCTCATGGACCACTGCAGCGCGTTGCGATAGGAACGGTCCAGAGCTTCGAACCACAGCCCCGCCCGGTGGAAGGCCCGCTGCAACAAGTTGCCATGAGCCGTGGCGCTGTTCAAGCTCTCAGCATGGGCCTCACCGGAGATCAGCCGGGTGGCCAGCATCGGGACGATCGTAGCCGCAACCACCAGGGAGACCGCAAGCGAGAAGATGACCACCAGTGCGAACTGCGTGAACATCTGGCCGGCCTGCCCCTTGATGAAGATCAGTGGCAGGAAGACGACCATGACCGTCCAGGTGGAGGCGAAGACTGCCGAAAGGATCTCGCCGGTGGCGTCAACCGCCGCCGTCCAGACGTCCTTATGGTCACGTTCGATGTGCCGGAAAATGTTTTCCAGGACCACCACCGCGTCATCCACGATCAGGCCGGTGGCCAGCGCCAGCCCGCCTAGCGACATGGTGTTGAGCGTGAAGCCACAAAGATACAGCAGCGAGAAGGTTGAGATGATGGCGATGGGGATGGAGAGCGCCACAACCAGGGTGCTGCGCACATTGCGTAGGAAGAAGAGCAGAATGAGAATTGCCAGAAAACCGCCGATAAGCGCGCTAACTTTGACGTCGTTGATGGAAGTCTGGATGTACTGGGCCTGGTTATAGGCCAGGCCGAACTTGAGATTGGGATAAAGCTGCTTGATTCGCTCGATCTTGGCAAACACAGCCTTGGCCGTACTTATCGTGTTGGCATCGCTCTGCTTGGCGACGACCAGCCCCACCGCCGGCTCCCCGTTGAAGCGGGTGTAGATGCGGGTCTCCGGATGGCTGTCGCGTACGTCGGCTACCTGGCCGAGGGTCACTACCTCGCCGTTGACCGTGCTGACGGGAAGATCGGCCAACTCGGCGGGACTGGTGACCCAGCCAAGGCTGCGGATGACGTACTCGGTGCTACCTTGCTTGGCGATGCCGGCGGGTAAATTGAGGTTCTCCTGGGCGATCCGCCTGATGACCTGGGACAGCGCCAGCCTGTGAGCGGCGAGCCGGATCGGGTCAACGTCCACGATGATCGCGCGCTCTGCGCCGCCGGTGACCGTCGCGGAGGCCACGCCATTCGCGGACTCCACCATCGGCGCGATCTGGTTGTCGAAGATGGTCCGCAGCTTGACGGGGTCCTCCTCCCCGGACACGCCGTACACCAGGATCGGGAACTGGTTCGGGTCAAACTTGCGGATGATCGGGTTCTTCAGCGTGGGGTCACTGGGGAACCCCTGCTTGGCGCGCTCCACGAGCTGCAGCACATCCACCGCGGCTTGGCCGATGTCCGTGCCCCACTGGAATTGCACGCGCACCATGGAGCTACCTTCGGTGGTGCTGGAGGAGACCTGGTAGAGGTTGGGCACGGCGGAGACGGCTTCCTCAACCGGCCGGGTGATCTGCGATTCGATCTCCTCCGGCGCTACATTGGGCCATGTCGTGATGACGGCGATGGTCGGTAGAGTGACTTTGGGCAGCAGGTCCACTGGAAGGCGCGTAAGGCAGACCGCACCCAGCAGCACCGGCGCCAGGACCAGCATGGTCATGGCGACCGGTCGGTTTACGGCGATGCGAGCAATGTTCATCTTCGTATGGCCAGCTTTCTGCGATGGGGTTGACCGTGGTCATGATGCGACGATCAGGACTGCCCTGGCCGAGGGCGCGCCCCGCGCTGTCCGGAGGCGGCACCACCCTCCCCGGGTACTTGCACCTCTTGGCCGTCTTTGACGGGGACGGAACTGACGGTAATGACCTTCTCGCCCGCATCCAGGCCCTCGGTTATCGCCGTGAACGCGGCATCGGCCAGTCCAATAGTCACGGCCCGGCGGTGCGCCGTGTCCTGGTCGTCCACCGTCATCACGTAGTCGCCCTCGGCATCCTGTTCCAGGGCCTCGCGGGGCACGCTCACCGCCCCCGTGACCTCTTCCGTGACCAGCGATACGTGGGCGAACATCCCCGGGCGGAAGAGTCCCTGGTCGTTGCTCATGACCGCCCGCACGGTGAATTGACGTGCCTGAGGGTCGGCCGATGGGTTTATCTGCACTACGCTGGCAGTGAAGGTCTGTCCCGGCATGGCGTCAAACCAGACCTTCACGGGCTGTCCGAGGTGAATGCGGCTACTCACCGCGTCGGGCACGGCGATGCTGACCCAGATCTGTTTGAAGAACTCAACCTCCAGGATTGGCTGCCCGGCCGTAGCCATCCCACCGGGGTCAGCGTAGCGGCCAGTGACGTACCCGCCCAGGGGCGAAGTCAGGACGGTGTCCGCACGCCGCGCCTTGGCGCTGGCGAGGGCTGCCTGCGCCGCCTGTACCGACGACTTAAGTGCCGCCAGGCCTTGCTTGTATGCGGGGCCCTGGGCGGTGTTCGCTCGGGCGTACTCCAATGACGCGTCGGCTTGCGCCAGCTTCTGCCGCGCCGCCTCCACGTCCGCAGCCCCTTTGGTCTTCACTATCTGCAGTTGGTGCTCTGCCACCTGCTTCTGGGCCACGGCGGATTCCTGCGCGGCCTCGGCGGCGCGCAACTGACTCCGTGCTGCCTCGAGAGCGGCCTGCTGCACGCTGACGGCGGCCTTGGCATCATCCACATCTTGAGCGGCAATGAACCCCTGCTTGTATAGCTCGACGACCCGGTCGCGTCGGACGTTGGCGTTGTTCAGGTTCGCTTGCGCGCTGCTGATGGCGGCCTGGGCGTTGCCGATGGCAGCCCGGGCGGCGTCCACCTTGCCCTGCACGTCGGCAATGCCGGCCTCGGCGGCAGCGATCTGCGAAACCAGGTTCTGCCTCGTCTGGTCTAGGTCGGCCTGGGCGCTGGCCACGGACGCCGATTGCTGCTTGATCTGCGTGGC
>CAZJVY010000086.1:0-12518 GCA_964549395.1 uncultured Armatimonadia bacterium
TGCCAATCTCAGGACTCCCTTGTCTGCTAACGTAGGTCAATATTGTGGCGAAATGAGCGGATGTGTCAAGGCTCTAACCGCAGGGCGTGGCCGCCCGCAGAATCATCATTGCAGAAATCGCATCAGCAGCACGGCGACCCCGATCAGTGCGCCGATGAACAATACCGCGATGAGAAAGTATAGCTTTTCCTCGCGCGTGAACGAGAACCGGCCCGCATTGGCGATCAGGAAGCCGACTGCGATGAACGGAAGCAGCGGAATCCCCGGCAGGATGGGCACGGCCAGGAAGCCCAGCATCCCCACCGCGGTCAACACTGCGATGTACCAGAACGTTCTGCGGAAGCGCAGGCCGTAGCGCCAGGTCGTCACGAAGAAGAACGCCAGGAAGATGAAATCGCCCAGCCCCGCCGTGGCGATGAAGCTGAACCCCTTGCCGCCCTCGGGTCCGGCCGCCGAGCCGATCTTCGGCAGGCCGATGGACAGCTTGCCGACCAGCTCCGGGGCCTTGTCCAGCGCCTCACCTGTCGGACCGTGGAACACGGTGAAGAAGTCCACCACTATCAGCACGACGGCGATCGGCACGAGCATGTTGACATCGCGGATCAGCCGCGCGATCAGCCGGCCCAGAAACGCGCAGGTGATCAGAAACAGCAGCGACTCCAATGGCGAGATGAACGGCGCGGCATGTCTGTACTGCTCCGCCCACAGAGTGACCGAGTACCATGCCGCCAGCGGGTAGGCGAACAAGAAGAACTCGTGCAGCGGCTTGATCTCCCACAGCGCGATATTGCGGATTATCGCCAGCGAGAGCAGCAGGAACAGCACGGTGCCGACCACGATGCCGACCAGCGGCGGCACCCCGCGCAGGTGCGGTATGGCGGCCAGAATCCCATAGTAGGTGACGGCGGCGATGAGTGCCTCGCGCCACAGCGGGGCCGGAGGGACGGTACGCCCCTGCAAGTTTTCTGCGGCTCGCTCACTTGCCACGTGCCTCTGTCTCCGTGGTGTTACATAGCACAAATTCCGGCACAGATCGCACCGGAATGGCGGCAATATCGCTTTCGACACGATTATAGCACTTGCCCGAGGCGTTATCAACCAGCAACGCCTGGCTACAGTCCTGAGCGTCTCGGTTGTGTTGCGGATTCCCAACACATCCGGTGTCGTCCCTACCCGCCCGCCTGATCCTGCTCGCGCAGAGCGCGGGCGCGCGTGAGGTAGCCGTAGGCCATCGCGCCCGTAGTTGGGCTCAGGGCACCCGGCTGCCCCTCGGGATGCGCGCCCGCGTACTGGAGCATGTACTGTTCCACCAGCGGGTCGAACCGCGCCAGGGCGCACCAGCGCGGGAGTTGCCCGGTGTACTTGTCGTTGGCCTGACGCCGGCCGACCTGCCCCGAGAACTGACCATCGCCCAGGTAGAGGCCGACGGTGAACGTCCGCGTCAGACGCTGCATGTCGGTATCGTCGAAGGACGCGCCGTGCTCCCAGGCCAGGTACATGAAGTGCGCATTGATGGCCGCGTGCGACACATCCTCACCGCTGCCGGGCGCATCGGGCACCTTCGCCCAGTAGGCCCACGCGTAGTAATCGCCGTCCTCCACGTGGGTCAGCTTGCTCTTGGTGTAGGCGGCCAGCTTTCCGGCCTTCTCCCGGTACTCGTCCTTGCCGGTAACGTCATAGAGCGCAAAGAGGGCGCGGCCGGGCGCGTTCATCTGGTTGAGGGGCAGGATCTGCCCGCTGAGGCTGGTGGTGCTTTCGGGGAACAGGTAGTAGCCCATGCCTTCTTCCGGCCCCTCGCGCCACTCGGCGTCATACTCCTTGACGGCCTCTTCCATCATCGGCACGTATGGGGCGACTTGCTGAGCGTAGCTGGCAGTCGCCTCGCCGCCGGCCCGCACTATGCGGACGAACTCGGCCATCGGATAGACGACCATGCCGGTATGCACGGCCCAGCAGGTGTACTCGCCTTTGCTGTAGACACCCGTTCCCCAGCATTTCATGATGCGTCCGCGCTGGGCGTCCTTGTACTTCTCCTGGTCGTTGTACTTGGCGGCCAGGTCAGTGTCGCGCTTGGTGAATATCTGCTGTATCAGCTCAAGCTGCTTGTCCAGGTACTGCGTCTCGCCGCTGGCCTCGTACAGCAGGTTCAGGGTCATCATACGGTACGACATACCCCATGCGAGGAAATTGCCGTACCCCGTGTCGTCGCTGTCGGCCATCTTCAGCCCTTCCATGAACTTGGCGACATGCATCTGGCCGAGTTCCTCGAGCGTGGGTGCCGCCGTCTGCTGGGCGACGCAACTGCTCAGAACCGCCACCGCCAGCAGCGCGGGTAGTGCAACTGTCATGGCTCTCATATGTGACACCTCCAGGTAATGTTGGTCATCTGACGGCCGCATCTTGCAGAACGGCGGTCGGCTCGGGGAGCGCAAGCTTCCGCACGCGGATGTCATCGAGATAGAACGTGCACTTGAGCACCCGCGCGCCGAATCCGCCGGCGTTTACATCGGGTGCAACGGTTGAGACCAGTTCTTCTCCGTCCACGATCAGCCGCAAGGTATCACCGGCGACGCCGAAGCTCCAGTCTCTCCATGCCGCTGAGCTTTGCGGCTTACCCTCGGCAACGACATCCCACTCGCCGGTGTGCTTGTAGAGCTTGGCGCCTCTACCGTGCGCGAGGCCGGCTGCATAGAACCGGCCTTCATCGCCTATCGCCAGGCACAGCATCGGGTGCTGTGTTTCAGGCGGGCCGGTCTTCGCCCTCGCGCAAATCGCCGCATCGCGCAAGCTCACCCCTCGCGCCTTGATGACACTGGTCATGTCATCGGTCTGGCTGACCTTCAGCAGCTTCCCCGTACCACCGGCGGAGGCATAGTGCAGGTCCATCTTCCGAGGCTCCGTCTGCTCTTCGCCGTAGTAGTACAATTCCACATCGCGCGTGGCCGGCGGGTTCTTGGCATCGCCATAGCTCCAGAAGACGCGGAAATCGCCGCGCCCGTGGTTGAACACGGTCTTGGGATGGTTGTGCGAGTACTGGGAGCCGCTGGTGAGGTGCCCGGTGTTCGTCCAGGTCTTGCCCCCGTCGGTTGACTGCCATTCCTCCATTTCGCCGCCGTCCTCGTAGGGCTGCGACGGCGTGGTTGGCCCGTACATGCGAAAATCGTCGTCCGCCAGCATCACCAGCGCGCCGTGGTCGAACATGTGGTCGCTGTGCGCGACCTCGTAAATCGCCCACCCGTCGTCGCAGTAGGTAGCCACCTTCCAGATGCACTCGTAGGTCACCGTGTTGCCGTCAATGAACAGGATGTAGGGAACGCCCCGGGAGTCGAGCTGAATGTCCTTCAGCCACACACCGCGGTCAGGCACCTCGGACTCGAAGATCATCTCGCTGCTCAGCTCGGTGATGGGCAGCTCGTAAGTGCTCCCGTCCCTCTTCTTCCAGGTGATGCCGCCATCATCGGAATAGGCGTAGAAGACATGGTAGCGCTGCCACCAGTCGCCTCTGGTCAGGGACCAGGCCATGTGCACCTTGCGCGGGTAGGGGCCATTTTCGGCCATACTGACCCCATATACGCCGTTCCTCCGCTGCGGTGTGATGATATCCACCGACTTGGCCCAGGAGGCGCACCCGTCGGTAGACTTGATGTATGACTGCGCCGCGTCGTGGGTGGCGGCTTTCCTGAACAGCACGGTTATCTCCCCCGGCCTGAGCTGCCAGGGCTGCGGGTAGGAGGAGCTGTCGGTGATGGTCGCCATTTCCTCCCACTTAGAAATGTCATACGGCCGCACGGATTTCTTCACCAGCGTCGGCGTGCAATGGGAGCCGTGGAAGATGTAGATGAAGCCGTCCTCGTCAATGAGCATGTGCGGGTTCTCATGGGCGTCCATGTCGGGATTCGGCCCCGGCACTGTCGCCGGCCCGAGTGTCTGCGTGCGGTGGTCGTAGTAGCTGACGGTGGGGGAGTTGTCCTCGTTCCCGAAGGCGAAGAAGGTCCTGTCCGGCGATGGCGCATATACCGCCATCGGGCGCGTCCAGGCGCAATAGGTCGCATGTGCGCCGCCATAGACGGTCGTCGCGGTCGGCGACAGGCGCCGGGTGCAGCCGCTCATGTGCCACACTCCGCCCACGCGGTCGAACTCCTCCTCATAGTCCACATAGCTCAGAGCGGGCGTGCCCGACGCCACCTCCCACTTCTCGGCCGGCGAGCCGCCTTCGCAGTCATCGAAGAACTCGAAGGTGCCGGCGCCGTCCGAAGCCGGCGGTGCCTGGGGGTTGCCGTAGAAGACACATATCGTTTTGTGCCCGCGGGCGGGGATGTGCGGCACCTTCACCCACGCCACCGCGCTCTGCTCATCTCGGT
Source organism: uncultured Armatimonadia bacterium (assembly GCA_964549395.1). GTDB lineage: Bacteria > Armatimonadota > Zipacnadia > Zipacnadales > UBA11051 > UBA11051. The sequence goes on from CAZJVY010000086.1 coordinate 4,362, forward strand.
CGAAGCTCTCTATCCAGTAGTCGAGCAGCGTGGCTCCGTCGCTGTCGGTGAACCTCAAATCGTCGCCATCGTCGGCGGCTGCAGCGAAGTCGAACGCAGGGGCAGTCAGACTCACCCGCACCTGGTAGTCGGTCAGGTCGCCGGCTCCCTGGGTATTGTCAATGACGATTTCCTGCCTGCACTGCCATTGCGAACCATCCCACGGCGTTTCGCTCATCATCTCGGTCTCCCTATTCGATGCCGCTTGGACCGGTGCCGACGGCGGTCACATATTGAGCAACACTTGAGCAATTGCTCGGCGGCTACACAGGTCTATTCCGCCGTAGGGACCCGAATCCCTGTGTCCCAGGGCTTCATCTGGCCGGATATCGGTCCGTGCAGTGAACGCGCGGGCCGCGCCTTGCGTCTCTATGGAACAGTCGGAGCGACGTAAGCTTTGACTTGATTCTCCCCAGCAGGTTATAATTTTCAGGCCTCGACAGACCCATGCTCGCACGGCTGACAACGCTCCATTGTGGAGATCTGCCGATGAAGTCTGCTGCTCAATTCGTACTCGTCGTGCTCATCGGCGTCGCTGCGCTGATGCCGTCCACCGCATCTGCAGCCAAGGCGCGGCCCGCATGGGTCATCCCCGACACCCTCAACGTGCGCTCCGGTCCGGGCACCGAACGCAAGAAGATCGGCACCCTGACGCGCGGCACCAAGGTTCATGTAACCGCATTCGCCAACAATTGGTGCTGGTCCAAGCTGCCCGACGGCTCCTGGGGCTGGATCGCCGAGTGGCTCCTGCAGTTCTCGGCCGATAAGGGGCGCGCATTGGCGGATGAAGCCGAAGCTACGCAGAAACGCGATAGCAGCAGCCCCACCCCTGCGTGGATTAAGGAAACGGCGGTCAATGTCCGCTCCGGCCCCGGCTTGGGCTACAATAAACACGGCTCATTGCCCCAGGGCCGGAAGGTCTATGTCACCGACCGCAAAGACGGCTGGTGCAAGGTCGGCACAGGTAACGGCTACGGCTGGATTCTGGGCGAGTTGCTCGAATATGATGTGGCGAAGGGCCGTCAGTTGGCCGCCGCCACGCCCTCGGCTGCCGCGAGCAGCCCCGAGCCACAGGGAAGTGCCAAGGGCTTCGTCATCGGCAAGGCGGTCAACCTGCGCAAGGGCCCGGGCACCAGCTATGACGCGGTCGGCACCGTCCTCGAAGGCCAGACGCTCTATATCACCGAGACCAAGGGCGACTGGTACAAGGCGACCGTGCACGGCGGCAATACCGGCTGGATCGCCAAGTGGCTGGTCAAGTGCGCCGACAGCGACAGCTCGTCCGGCTCCGACGCCACAGCCCCCAAGCCGACTGCCGGGAAGTTCGACGCCATGCCCGCCTGGGTGTGTGAGGAGATCATCAACGTCCGCTCGGGGTCCGACAAGGACAAAGAGGTCAAGTTCCAGCTTGAGCGCGGCGTCAAGGTAACCGTAACCGAGCTGGACGGCCACTGGGCGAAGATCAAGACTTCCGACGGCAGGATCGGCTGGGCGGCCGCCTGGGTGCTCAGCTTCGTCCCGCCGGGCCACGCAATTACCGCCGAGGAGGGCGGGCAGACGGTTGATGTACATGTCGGCTGGGTGGCACGCCCCAAGGTGAATCTCCGTGCCGAACCCAGCCTTGACGCCGAGCGCGTCGGCTATGCCGAGCTCAGCACCCGCGTGGTCATCATCGGCCAGAAGGGCTCGTGGTACAAGGTCGCCATGGATAACGGCGAGGTCGGCTGGATGGCCTCTTGGCTGATAGATACCCGCGCCGAAAGGATCGCTCGCAGGAGCGCCACCGAATCGGGCACATCGGCCACGGTCATGACTGCAGACATTGACTTTCCGTCGCCCACGGCAACCTCCGAGGCCGGCGGCATCGGCGGGAAGATCGTAGCAACCGCCAAGAAGTACCTCGGCCACCGCTACGTGCGCGGGAACGCCACCCCGGGCGTCGGCTTCGACTGCTCCGGCTTCGTGCATTACATCATGAAGCGCTGCGCGGATGTCAGGCTGCCCCGCTCCTCTGACGGACAGTTCAGGGAGGGCCAGCCGGTCTCGCGCAGCAATCTCCAACCCGGCGATGTCGTGTTCTTCGAGAACACCTACAAGCACGGCATATCGCACGTGGGCATCTATGTGAGCGGCGACGATTTCATTCACGCCAGCAACAGCCGCCGAGGCGTAGTCATAGACAGCCTCAATTCCAGCTACTACGCTCCCCGCTACGTCGGCGCCAGGCGGATGTACTAAGCCGCGCGGCGTGCAACACATAGTATCCCCATGAACACCCAGAGGCCCGGCTTCTAATGCCGGGCCTCCTACTGAGTCCGGTCGCCCTCCCTCCGCTTGGGCTTGCGCCCGACACAGCTCGTAGGGCTCCCGGCTGCAGTCGCCGCTTTACAGGTGCTGCTATGACATATCAATTTCAACGTCGTCTGCAACGCCGCCGAGGATGGTGTAGTCGGTCCTGCAGGTCTGGAGAATTGAGCCGGGCACGAACCTGGTGACAGGGCCGTGCGCGGCCAGGCGGGCGATGAAGCGCTGCCAGCACATCGGCGTCGCCGGCCCGCACATGCCGTCCAGCCAGAAGCTGCGGTGCTTGGCTCCCAGGATGTCGGCCGGGCCGATGCTGGCGGCCATCGGCGGCACCCACGACCAGTCGCCCCCGAATGAGTGCAGCGCGTTCTGGCAGATCGTCAGCGGCGTCAGTTCCACTATCCGCGCCTTTGCCTTCATCCACTCCTCGTCGCTGTCGAACTCGTGCCCCAGGCTGCTCTCCCAGAACGCGATGTGGCCGCACCAGCCGATGCCCCCATAGCAGCAGTCGGCCCCGCCGGCCTCGGCGATCGTGTCCGAGTAGCCGTCAACATTATCGCTGTCGGGGAAGTGGATATTCTCTTCCTTCGGCCGCAACTGCTCATCAATGCGCCCGAACAGATTGGCCCACATGGCGGTCGCGAACGAGCCCTCCCACGACGGCGGCGCCGTCTGCCCGTTCTCGTCGGCGTACTCGTCCATATTGAACGTGATGAGGTGCTTGCAGTCAATCCGCATCGTGTTGATGATGCCGGCGGCGATGGCGTATTGCGGCACCGGCCCCACGGGCAGGATTAGAACACAGTTGCGTCCTTCTTCAGCCGCGCTCACGATCCGCGACACGATGTCCAGCGCGAACTCGGCATAGAAGATCTGCAGCTCCTCGATGACGCGGATCCTGAAGTCCGGGTTGGAGTGCTTGGTGATATCCGCCTTCTTGATCGCGCGGACTCTCGCACACGCTTCGGCATCCTGGAAATCAAGGAACTTGGGCAAGGCGGGCATGAATCCCATCTAAACTCAATCCTCCTCTTGCTGTTTCAGGAGATAAGCCGTCGCACGTTTCCATGCTGCATGACTGACTTCACCGCCTGCAGCGGCGACTCCTTCTTTTTCACAACGCCGCATCAGACTTCGAGCGCCCGCCTGTACGTGTGCGGGAGGCGGCGTCGTGTTGCCTGATCACAAAACGGTGATTCCCCCTTGTCAGTACCGCTCCAGGGTAAGTACACTGTGGCTGACATGAACGCACAGCCCCGGCACCAGGCCGAGACAGGCAAGCCGAGCAGGTGGTGGTATCTGTACCTTGCCATCGCCCTGGCAGCCGTCTCATTGGCGACAACCTATGGCATGGTCTTCGACCCCGTGGTGCAGGCATTCTTCGCCACCAACGGTGACAGTCAGGCGATCGCCGGGAATGCGATGGCCGCCGACTGGTCCGACGTCTGGCGCTGGTGGACGGGCCCCTGGATTCAGCATGAGATGTACTACCGCCCGCTGTCCAGCATGTTGTTTCTCGCCGAAGGGCACCTTTTCGGCGTGAACTTCCAGCCGTACTGCATGGTGTCGTGGGCGGCCAATGCCCTCAATGTGGCGCTGCTGTTTCTCCTGGGAGCTTCTCTTGCCCGCGGGTCGCGCAAAGCCAAGCTCGCTATCGGGACGCTGACGGCGGCGCTGTTCCTGCTCGCCAAACATCCCGAGATCTCGCAGGGGCCGGGCTATCGCCCCGCGCCGGTCGGCAGGATCGCATCCGGCGTAATGCCCTGGTGGCCGGTGCAAACCGACATCTTCTCCATGCTTTGCGGGCTGCTGTCTCTGCTGCTGCTGGACCGCTACCTGCTTAATGGTCGAACGAGGTATCTGACCGGCGCTCTCGCCAGCTTCGTGGCGGCGCTGCTATTCAAGGAGATGGCCCTCTGTATCCCGTTGCTGGTGCCGCTGCTGGTGCTCTACCGGCGGCGCGACAGGGTTCTGACCGTATCCGCGTGGTACTTCGGCCTCGGCATCGCCTTCTACGCGGTCAGATCGGTGGCTGCACCGGCCGCCTCCGGCCTGGAGTACCACGGTATCAAGACCTTCAGCAAGCTTGCATTCTATCTTATCAACCGGCTCACGGCGCTGGTAATCACGGGCGAATGGTTCCCGATTGCCGGCTCGTTGGTGCTGCTGCTCATCGTCCTGGTCATGACGTGGAAGCGGATCGAGTGGATCTGGACCGGGCTGATTGCGCTGCTGTGGCTGCTGGGTTCGGCGCAGTTCATCGGCGGGACTTTCGGGCTGTTGACGATCGCCGACGTGCTGGGCAGGCTGGGGACGATGCTGCTGTTCTGGGGCGGCCTATTCCTGATCGTGCTGGTGAGAGACAGGGGGGTGTCCGTGGCCCTGGTCGTGGCGGTTGTCGCCACCTGCATACCGGTGCTGAACCGCATGGGGCCGCACTACTGGTACTGGCCGCTGGCGTTCTATGCGCTGCTAAACGCCAGCCTGCTGAACCGCCTCTACGAGGTGAGCTTTCACTCGGACGCATTCTCGCTGATTGTCAGACGCAGTTCCAACTCCAGCGCGTGAACCTCGCGGCCGATGAAGTCAATCCTCCCCCGATACACCCCCGGCGTCGCCTGTTCGGGTATTGTCATCGCGAACCAGAACGGCTGCACCAGGTCGGCCTGCAGTCTGGTGCTCTGGTCGCAGTGGCGGAGGCGGTAGGGGCACAGCTCGAACTGGCGCTCTTCGGCAGGCAGTGGCGAAGAGCGCGTCGCAGCGCAATAGCAGGCGATATCCAGGTCTGCAAGCTCTGAACCCGGACCGCTGAGGCCCGTAGGCAACCTCACCTCGACGCGCTCGACGTCGCGGTTGATGGGCACGGCTACAAGCTGGAACTGCAGCGGCTCTCCGGGCGTGGCTACCAGCTCGATTTGCCGTGAGAATGTCCCCTGGAAGCTGTGCACCGGCGGCAAGACGAACTCGCCGGCCTCCACTTGCGCCACGGCCCAGCGCGGGCGTTTGATGCCATTGCGGATGCAATAGGAATACGCTCGCAGAGGGGTCGCGGAGCCGCGAAGCTGCATCAGGTCATCCCGCAGTTGGCCGACGCTCTCACCGAGTTGTGCCCAGTCGCCGCCCGCTTGCGCCAGCACGGTCGCCTGGCGCGAGAGCATTTCCAGCCGCTCTCCCAGCTTCTCCAGTTGCTCGGTCGCCTCCGGGTAGCCGGTCATATCGCCGGGCAGGTAGTCGGGGTTGATCTCTCTGACCAGCCGGACGTAGTCGCGGGTGACCTCGCGCAGAGCGGCGATGGCCGCGTCCTGTGGGCTTGGTGGAGCGGTGCCATCGGCATAAGCAAGCAGTGCCGCGCCCACTGCCGCGGTCAGCAGAATGACGCGAACTCCGCTTGGGCGATTACCGCTTCTTGCGCCCGTACTTCTTCTTGCTGGCATCTCTCTTCCTTCGAGCCGCTTTCTCCCGCCACAGATACAGGCTCAGGACACCATACCCGCCGCCGAGCATTCCTCCCCCGCAGAACACCACAACCACCACAACCGGCAGCACTCCGCCCTTCGTGACGATGGCGTCATAGTATCTGAAGGTGGCGAACATGCCGTAAACTCCAATCGCCAGCCCGGTCAGTGCGCCAACCATTGTCCACATCAGCCTGGCGATGTCCTTGCCCATTAGAGGTCAATCTCCTGCAGTATCGCCTGGAAGTTGCGGCCCAGCACCTTCTCCTTGGCCGTGTCGGAGACGTTGGCGAAGATGACGGCGCCGATCTCGTGCGCCAGGTTCAGCCACGCAATGTCCGAGCCGAACAGCACCCGGTCCTCCCCGCAGCCGTTGACCAGCCGCTCCACGCTCGCATACCACTTCGGATAGCCGGTCGTGTCGAAGTACATGTTCTCCACACCCGCGCAGTTCTCCACTATCGCATCAATGGCATTGGGTGCGGTGGCGTGGGCGATGATGACCGGCATATCGGGATACTCGCGGGCCAGCGACACATAGCCCGGAAGCCCCTGCACATAGTCGGTCAGGTGCGTGATGAGAGGTATCCTGCGTGCCGCGCAATACTCGACGGCAGGCCGGTAGCTGGGATGCTCCGGAGGGATGCCGTGCCACCCGGAGTGGAACTTGAGCATCCGCATCCCCAGTTGCTCGAAGCAGCGGACGGTCTCGCCCTCCACGTCCTCCGGGTAGTTGGGGTTGATGCAGCAGTGGCCGATGACCCGGTCCGGATAGCGGCGCACGGCCTCCGCGGTGATGTCGTTGCCGGACGCGAAATCGCCCTCCAGCGCGGCCAGAGCATTGATGCCGACCATGTCAACACCGATTGAATCCATCGCCTCGATGATGTGGTCAATGCCATCCTCGGGCACGAAGTAGCGGCTGTGCGGCCCGATGTGCGCGTGGCAGTCTATGACCAGAATGCCGTCGAGATATGGCTTGATGGTCTCAAGATTCGCCACCGCCTCCATGACCTTGCCGAAATCGAGCGTCGCCATGGCTATTGCACCCCGTCCAGCAGACGCGATAGATTGCCGCGCGCTATCTTGTGCTTGTCCTCCGCGCTGATGCGCGCGCAGGCGAGCATGGTCATCGGTGAGGCGGGAGTGAACTCCGGCATGCCGCTGCCGAACAGCAGCCGCTCCGCGCCGAAGCGGGGGATGAGGTGCTCGAAGCCGTTGTGGATCTCGTAGCCGTGGGTTTCGACGTATAGGTTGGGGCGGCGGCCCATCGTCGCATACAGGTGCCTGGTCGCGCTATACGGGAAGCCGGCCAGCACCAATGGTAACTGCGGGAAGTCACCGGCAACCTCATCTATCGCCGCCCAGTCACCGAACTTGCCCATGTCCATGAAGACGGGCATGCGCATGGCCTGTGCCTGCTCCAGCAGACCGCCGCACGTGGCTGCTGAAAGCCTGTAGCCGTGGCTTTGCGGCGAGATGCGGATGGCCCGGATGCCCTGCTGCACCAGTTGCGGCAGGTGCTGAGCAGGCGGCGGGAACTCCTCGGTCGCCGGCGGCAGCAGCGTCAGGCACGCATGCAGGCGCGGCTGGTCGGCGGTCGCCTCCAGCAGCAGCCGGTTGCCCACCGCCGGATGGGTCTCATCACCGCAGGCGTGATATGCCAGCGCCTCCGCAATGTGAAACCGATCCATGGCGGCCAGGATGTTCTCGACCGTTCCCGGCATTTCGTAGTGAGGCCGGCTCCTGGTGCGGCCGATCCGCACGCAGGCATCAAACCAGGCCACCGACATGACAACCAACCTCGCATCGCTGCACTCGGGGAATGGAACCGGAGGGTAACTTCTTCTTAGCCGCGGGTGATACCTGCAAGCGCCCTGTCAAGTCAGAGACAACCGCTTCGCGCGAAGCTCAAGCTTCAGTTGCGTGCGCGGCTCTAATCTGCTCGACCAGATCTTCCGCCATGAACGGCTTGAGGATGGAGCCGTTGAACAACTCCCCCACGAAATCCGGCCGGCTGGCGGTGACGGCGTCGCCGGTAATCGCCAGCACTACCGCCGCAGCATTCAGTTGGCTCTCGCGGATTCTGTTCGCGACGGCCTGGCCGTCCATATCCGGCAGCCCCAGATCCACCGCTATCACGTCAAATTGCTGTGTGTTGATGAGGTCCAGGGCCTCTGCGCCGTCGGCGGCGGTGGCAACCTCATAGCCCGCCGCCTCAAGCACCAGACTACCCAACTCGCGCACCTGCGGCATGTCATCAACAAGCAGCACACGTCCGGCAGTTTCTGCTGTCTCCCCCATTTGCCTGTTCCTCAGCCCTCGATAGTTGTTGCGTCCATGCTATGACTGTTGGCCG
>CAZJVY010000087.1:0-12484 GCA_964549395.1 uncultured Armatimonadia bacterium
TCTCCGCCAACCATCCCTCAGGCAGCGCCAGCTCAATCGTCAGCGGCTGGTTGAAAAGCTCCGGGTCGGTCGCGCAAATCAACTGCAGCGTCACCGCATCTGCGCTTGCCTCCTTGACCGCCAGCCTGGACGCCAGCCGCTCCTGCTCGTACATGTACACATCCGTCATGGTGGCGTTCCACAACTCCCCTCCCTCCACCCGCTCCTTGGTCGCCTGCATCGCCGCCCGGAACGTCGGCTCCGTGATGTTCAGGCGCGTATCTCCCACGCCGTGATAGTGGCTCGTGCTCCAGGCCCCCAGCGCGATATTGCTATCCAGCATCCCGGCGTACCGCTCCACCATATTGCCTTGCGTGTTGTAGCATTCGGCCATCGAGGACATCCAGTGCTGCTCCCAGATGTCGTTCCGCTCCAGCAAGCACGCCCACGAATTGGCGAAGCGGAGAAGCTGAGAACCGCCGTTGGCCAGCGCGACGAGCCGCGTCCGGCCCGGCGGCCGCCGTTCCCGAATGTACCTGCACACCGCACCAAGCCAGGCGTCCACCTCTTCATCAGTGGTCCCGCCGCCGCACTGGTAGATGCCCAGTTCGTGATAGCCCTCGCGGCACAGGGCCTCCCATTTCTCGTCCTCCTGGGGAATCAGCCCGTCCGTACCGATGACAATGACGAATGTCCCGCGCAGGTTGTACTCATCCCGCATCAGCGGCGCCAGCACCGTAACCTGCGTCGTATAGGCTCCGTCAAACTGGAACGTGACCGCGCTCTTCCTCCCGTCATACCAGCGACATATCTGCGCCCCCAGGCCGCTGGCCGGGTCCTGAACCACCCAGCCGGCCTCCTCCGCATCCGGCAGGGCGGGGAACCACCTGCGCGTGAGTTGAGACGGTACCGGTCGGAACGCCTCCGGCGCATATTTCACCGACGCCGCCGACTGCACGTAATAGGTCGCATCCACCGGCGGCACTGCCACGAACATGAAGCGCCAGCCGCACCCGTCACCCGACCAGCGCAGCACCGGCAGCTTGTTGCCCTGCGCGTCGGTGCATATCAGGTCGTAATGAGCCCAGTGCCTGCCCGGCTCCAGGAAGATCGTCAGCGGCTGGTCGTACACCTGCGGGTCGGTGCCGCAGTCCAACTCGATGCGCAGCCGCTCCGGCTCCACCATCTCGGCGGATATGCGCGCCGCATCCCGCTCCACCTGGTACTTGTGCACCTGCGTCATGCCGCCGATCCAGGCCTGCCAGCGGTAGCGCCGGTTCAGCATATAAGACATCATCTTCTCGAACGTATCCTTGCCGATCCCCGTGCCGCCGCCCTCTCCGACATCGCCGAACTTCAGACACAGCCAGTCGCCCTTCTCGCAGCCTGCATCCACCTTCTCCTGCAGCGCCTCCGGCGTGCTGATGTCGCACATGGCGGGGTCGGTGCCCACCCTCAGCAGAGACGTTGGAGACACGGCACCATAGCGCGCCTCGATATCGGCGGCACCGTGGACCTCGAGCAGCTCGTGTCGGCCCCCATCTACCAGCTTCTGCCATCCGTCGCGACAGGCCGCATAGGCCTCGCTCCGGTCGTCCACCAGAAACGTAAGCACCGGCACGTCGCACTTGCGGTCGGATCCATGCACATACGGCACCACCGTCTGCACGTGAGAGGCCTGCGATCCCTCAAAGCATGTGCTGATGGCGCCCTTCTTGCCATTGAACCAGCGCGCCAGTTCGACCCGCACCTCCCCCAGTTGCACCACCCGTGGGTTGGCCGCATCGCCTCCCCCGTCCGCAACGCACGGCGTTGTCGCCGTGGCCGCAACCAGCACCATCGCGATCAGACACAAACCCAACGTGGTCTGCATGGCTCTACCTCCGTGGATGATTGCGGGCACCCCCATTTACCTCGTGGCTCTCACTGCATCGTCTGTCCGCCGTCAACGTTCAGCGCCTGGCCGGTCATGTACGAGGCCGCATCGCTGCACAGGAAGACCAGCACATCGGCCACATCATCATAGGTGCAGCCCCGCTTCATCGGCACCTTGTCCACATACATCTGCCGGACCTCTGCCTTCGTCTTCCCCCACCGCTTCGCGTACTGCTCGTACAGGCTCTCTACCCACAGCGGCGAGTCCAGCAGGTTCCCCGGACAGATTGCATTCACCCGGATGTTGTGCTCGGCCAGCTCCAGAGCCAGGCTCTGCGTCAATCCCACTCCACCGAACTTGCTCGCCGCATACGCCGAGTTCTTGCTGCTGCCCGTCTTCCCCGATTTGCTGTTGATCTGTACGATGACGCCACCACCACCCGCAACCATCGCCCTCGCCGCCTGTTTGGCGACCACCATGTACCCGACCAGGTTCACCTCAACGACCTTCCGCCACTTCGCCACCTCAAACTCGATTATCTCGCCGGAAATCAGAATTCCGGCGTTCGAGACCGCGATATCCAGCTTCCCGAAAAGCTCCAGCGCTTCATCAAAGGCCCGCTTGACCTGCTCTTCATCGGTCACATCCGCCGCCAGCCCGATTGCCCGCACGCCGCAATCCCGCGCAATTTCAGAGGCCGCCGCCTCGGCCTCGTCCGCCTGCAAATCTAGCAGCGCAACGTCCGCTCCCTCTTCAGCCAGCCGCTCCGACAGCGCCCTGCCCAGTCCTTGTGCCGCCCCTGTCACCAGCGCCGCCTTACCGGCCAGGGCCTTCGCTCCCTCCGTCATGCTCATCCCTCCACCAGGAAGTGCGACAGTAGCGCGGCCTCGGCCTCCGTCGTCCATTGCGCCGCCGGTCCCAGCTTCGCCGCCACCTCCGGCAGTATTCCCTCCAGGTCCTCCAGCCGCGTCAATGGCAGGTCCGCTATCTGCGGGTAAATCACTATCTTCCCCGAAAACGTGCCGTCGCGTACTGCCTCCATGCCGTCCCAGGCCGCGTTCATGCCGCCGATGCCCGCCACGGCCCGGTTCGGCGACAGCTCGCCCGTCTGTGCCATGTGTATCGTCTGCCTCAGATCCTCGATGGCCGATCCGCTGGAGCCGACAAACCGCACCCCCTTCAGCGCAATGTCCGTCGCATTCAGCTCGGCCGTCGTACCCCTCGCCACTCCCGCAAAGACGTTCATCATTCCATCCTGCGCCAGATACGCCGCCGATGCCGAAATCAGCTTCGGCACCGCCGCCAGCATCACGATGTCATCGAACCCCTCCGGCGCAATCTCCCGCAGCTTCTTATCGAACTCCTCCGCGCTCATCACCGTCGGGTTCAGTGTAACCATCTCCACCCCGTTCTCCGTAGCCGTGCCCCCGAAACGCGCCATCGCAGTGGCCAGCCGGTCGTCGTCTATGTCGCTGGCCACCACCACCGCCGGCCGGTTGCTGCTTTCCAGCGCCAGTTGCAGGTGCATCTGGCCCATCGGACCGGCCCCGCCGACCAGCCACGCCTTGCCCCCGGGCTTCAGGTGCACCGGCCGCGCCTTCCGGTAAGCCGCAAGCGGGTCGGATGGTGCCGCGCCCGCGAAATACGTCGCATCATAGTGCACCCGCCCCACGTCCAGGTTCACCGACCGCGCGAACGGCTTATCCGCAATCAGCACCAGCCTGCCGTTCCTGTTCAGCGACCGGTCCCCCGCCTCGACTGCCTCCGCACTGCCACTGCCCAGCACCACCACATCATCGAAGCCCTTGCCGCCGGTGTATTCCTCGACAAGCTCCTCCACGCTGACCTCGTCAAAGCCGGCGGTCGCAACCACCTGCACCCCCGCCTGTCCGGCCGCCCGCTTCACCTCCGCCGCCAGGGCCTGCGGAACGTCGGTCATTATCACGCTCCTCGGTATGTTCAGGTACTCCAGCCCCGTCGTGCGGATGTCGAAATCTTCCGCCCCCGGCGTCCCGATCAGCCACACATTCCCCCTGTTCTTCAGGCTGCTGCGGCGCACATCCCGGTATGCCCGCACCACACACGCCCACGGCTCGGCCAGTGCCGCCTCCGCGTATCCCGTCTCCTTCTCCACCGGCACCAGGTAGCAGCCGTCGTCTCCGGCCAGGATCTCCTCCCCGATCAGCACGTACTGCTCCAGCGCCCCCGGCAGCATGTACCCGAATGCCAGGTTCACGCCCTTCACGTAAACATCCGCCTGCACCACGAACCGGTCGCCGACCTTGTACTCATCACCCAAATCCTCCCCCACGGCAATGACCGTCAGCGATGCCTCGTGCCCCGGAATGATCGGGTCATTGGCCAAATCGCGGCCGTACAGCCGGGGATGATCGCCCCCCAGCTTGATTATCTTCGTGTCGCTGAAGCACAGGCCGGCGGCATCCACCCTCGCCAGCAACTGGCCCGGTCCGGGTGCCGCAATCTCGGCCGCCTCCGCCGCCTTATCCTTGCCGAGGTTCTCCAGCCCCATACCATACAGATACCACGCCGACTGCTCTGCGGGCGGCTCCTGCTGGCCCGAACGGTACTCCTCAAATGACCCGAACATTGCCATCCCTTCTCACAACCAGTAATCCCTGCTTCTTCACAACGAACCTACTTGCCGGCACTCACTCTCCCAATCCCCACATCACTGATTCCGCGGAAGCCGGGCATCCCTGCCTGGCCCTTACCGCTGCCGGACGCCACGCTCACGCCTCATCGAAGCCCTTCTGCCGGTACTTCTCATCCGGCCGCGTGTGTATCCGGTCCACGTCCGCCTCGCTCAGCGCATGCACGCCACCGGCGGCGCCGGCACCCAGCAGAATCCGCGCCGTCTTATCCATCATCGCCGTGATGTTCTCCACCATCGCCGCCGTCTTGCCCGCCGCAATCAGCCCGTGATTCTGTATCAGCACCACCCGGGGCGGCTCGCCGTACCGCTCGGCATAATCGCTCACTCCCCCCTGCACCGCCCGCGCCAGTGCCAGGCCGGGGTCCGTGTACGGCACCAGTACATACTCCCGCCCGCACACCACGATCTCATCCGGGAACAGCCGCCCCGAGAATAGCTCCCGCCACTTCTCCGAGCACAGAATGCTGTTGACCGATATCGGGTGCGTATGCCCCACGAACCGCACTTGCGGATAGGAGAGCAGCAGCGCGTGGAACACCGTCTCCGTCGAGGGCCGTTGGGGGCCCCGCTCCACACACGCAGCCCCCAGCGCCTCCTTGATCTGCTCATCGCTCAGATCCGGGCCCTCCAGCATCTCCAGCACCGGCTCGCTGTACACCTGCACGAAGTTGTACCGGCTGCTCTCCACCATCTTCGCCCCGCTGGCCTTGACCCAGAAGCTCGCTTCATCCGCCTGCGCGGACGTGTTGCCCTCCCCGAGTATCACATACTCGCGCTCCGGCGCTGCCAGCCGCAACGACATCGCCACTAGTTCATCCAGTATCGGCGTGTGCTGTTTCATTCGTCTCCGCTTCCATTCATTGCCATCTTGCCACACGGCTTTCCTACCCGCTGCAACCGCTGCCCGCGCGCAGATACGAATTCGCGGCATCCGCCGCCATGACCTGCCGCAGCCTCGTGCGACAAGGAGACACCCGGCATGGCGGCGAACATTCCGCCAGGCTATCGCTGCACCACAGCACCCTCCCCTGCCTTTGCTTTGCCGCTGCAAAGAGGTCAATGGCCTGCTATGCCGAGACTTGGCGGGACATCTGGTCCGGACACATTCAGGAGGAATTGACATGGAGCTGAAGTTCTCGATTCGTGAAGGCATGGCACCTGGCAAGACGATTGGCGAGAAGTTCGAGAATGTGGCGAAGATGGGCTTCGCGGGCATCGAGATCACCAGCCCGCCTGCCGAGGAGTTTGTCGCGCAGGTCGTGCAGGCGTCGCGGGACACCGGCGTCGTCCCCAACATCTTCTCCTCGGAGCTCCTGAACATCCTGGACCCACGGCGCGACGAGCGCAGCCGCGCGGTCGAGAGCCTGAAGGACGCCCTCAGCGTGTGTGGAGAGGCCGGCGGTGTGGGTATCATCTGCGTGCCTCTGATAGCGACGAAGATGCAGAATCTGCCGCGCATTCCGGACCTGTCACCCTTCATGACCCAGGCCGCTCTGGAGCGCGAGGTGCTGGTCAGCATCCTCAAGGAGGTGGCCGATCACTGCCGGCAGGTCGGCGCCGATGTCATTATCGAGTCGCTCAACCGTTACGAGCAGTGGTGGCCGTGCACGCTGCAGCACGGGGTGGAGATTATCGAGGCCGTCGGCAAGCCGGGGATCTCGATGATGGCCGACTTCTTCCACATGAACATCGAGGACGCGCATTTCGACGACAGCATCCGCGCGGCCGGCAAGTACCTGAAGAACGTGCATCTGGCTGACAGCCAGCGATTGCTTCCCGGCTACGGCCACACTGACTTCCGCCCCGGCCTGGCGGCGCTGGACGAGGTCGGGTACGAGTATTACCTCGGGTTCGAGTGCGGGATACCGGGCGATCCCTTCGAGGAGCTGCCCCGGGCGATGGACTACATTCGCGAGCAAGCGCCGTAGCACCGACCGCTGCAGCGCCCGTTGCGGTTCCGGATTGCGTACGGGTCAACGGTGCGGTGAGTGATGTCTGTCACAGGTGAAGGCGACCGGCGGCGCGACGGCCGGCCGGCGGCCCAGTTCGTCCTCGGGCTGACGGTCTATCTGACCTGCCTGCTGTGCAGCGGCTATCGCGACTGGGTCTGGAACCACGCGCTGCAGATACCGCGCGTGCAGGTGCTGCAGGACCCGACGCTCTATCCCGGCGACCCGCTGGTGGCGGCGCTGCGTGATTATTCGTCCAGCCTGTGGCCCCTGGTGGCGCGGCTGGCCGAAGCCTTTCCCCTCGGCGGCGTGCTGTTCGCGCTCTACCTGGTTGAGAAGGCGCTGCTGGTATTTGCCGGCTGGTATCTGGGCCGGGCCATGTTCCCGCAGCGGCGGCTTGCGCCCTGGGCGGTGAGCCTGCTTCTGGCTCTCGGCATCAAGCCGCTTCTGGGGGCCGGCATGGTCACCGCCAACTACATGGAGCAGACGCAGTTCTCCGTCATCTTCTTCATCCTGGCGATGGGCGCGGCGCTGCGCGGTCGGCCCTTCGTCTGGGCGCTGGCCTTTGCAGCCGGCGTGCATCTCAACATCATGTATGGCGCGCATGTGCTGCTCTACTTCGCCGCCTGGGCACTGCTCGCGCTACGCCATCGGCCTGCCATCAGCCGCCGCTGGCTCGCCGCCATCGCTCTGTTTGCGCTCCTCGTGCTGCCGACGGCGTATGCGTCGCTGGCAAGCAAGGTGGGCGCCCAGTTCAGCCGCGAGGATTGGCTGACCGTCGCCATGACGCTGACGCCGTACCACTTCCTGCCGCTGTGGTGGCCGCGCGGCACCATCCTGCTCTATCTCTTCGGCACTGCGGTCGTTGTGGCTCTGTGCTGGTTAGGATGGCGCAGACACACGGCGGGGATACCGGTGCCGACCTTTGAGATGGTGCTGGGCGGCACCGTCGCGGCGCTGGCCTGGTTCGCGCTGGCCTTCCTGGCCGCCTACGTCATCCGCGAGCCGTGCCTGCTTGCGCTGCATCCCCTGCGCGGCATGGACGTATGGTACGCACTGGCCGGCAGCTTCATCATCGGCTACCTGGCGTGGGCGCTGGAGGAGCAGACGGCCAACCGCGACCTGGCCTATCTGTGCTACGCCGCACTGGCCGCCCTGCTCTGCTTGCGCCTCCCGTACGGGCCCTTCATGCTGCTGGTGCTCGCCATCCTGATCGTGATGCCGGTGTGGGTGTGGCGGCGTCTGCTGCCGGTGACCAAGCCCACCACGATTGCCGCCCTGCTTTGCGGCGGGGCCCTGCTCGCCGTGGCCGCCCACCGGGCCGACCAGTTCCGCTGCGGCACGTCGGACCTCTACGTCACCGGGAGAACTCCGGAGCTGGTCGAGGTGGCTGAGTGGATCCAGGGCCACTCCGCGCAGGACGAGGGGGTGCTGGTGTTCCCGTGGGAGCCGATGCCGATCTTCCGGCCGCTGGTCCGCCGGCCGGTGTTCGTCACCTGGCGCGATGGCAGCGCAGTCCCCTTTCATCCCCCCTACGCAACGACGTTCCTGGAGCGGATGGCCGCCCTCGGCACCGACCTGAGAACGGTCCCCGACATCAGGTACGCCTCCGATACGGACCTGAAGCGGCTGCGGGACGATGACTTGCTGGCGATCTGCCGCAGGCACCATCTCAGGTATATCGTCCTGTGCGCCCACCGCAGCTCCGCCCTCCCCGAGGTCTATCGCAACGCCGCCTACAAGGTACTTGAACCTCGCCCTTGAGTGGGCGGCGAGGCACGCCAAAGCCGCGACACAGTGACCATCCCCGAATAGCCGCTTAAGGGTACCCCCTAAGGCCCCATAGGTACCCACCTTAGGCCCCAGCAGGGGGGGCAAACGGAGCAATAAATGACCGTCTTCCGGTTAGTAGGGTGGAAGGCTGCGGCCAGGAGGCCCTGATACTGCGGGGCTCGTGCCTTCAGGGGTTCCGGACTTCCAGAATGCAAAACTGCAAAACGTCACGCGAAAAATCGGAAGATGGTTATTCGAGGATGGCGCCTGTATCCCCCCCGTAGGGGGGGATACAGGCGAGGTGGATGCGGAGAAGGCGGGCCAGTCTCCGTCCGGTCGCACACGACGCGACCGGCCGTCGGCAGGCCCCTCCGGACGGCAACGACACCCACGGAACGGCGACAGGGTGTAGAGGCAAGAATGCCTGTACCACGCGACAGGAGAGGGAGAGCGGGATGCGAAGGAACCCACAGGCTGGAAAGCCTGTGGCACGCGAGAGATTGAGGAAGGTTTGGGCGAGGTGGAGGGGCGGTCAGATGATGAAAAGCTCCAGGCCCATGATGTCGGCGAACTTCTCCACAAGCGGCAAGCGATTCCCCTCCACCACCGCGACATGATGAGAGCCACCATAGTAGAGATATGAATCGAGGAAGGTGCATAGCTCGCAATCGGGCTGCAGCTTGCAGTGCGGGGTCTGGCCGCCGCCCAGAGCGTAATCGGGGACCTCGGCACCGGCGGCGATGAGCTTGGGCCGCCCCTGCGCGCCGATGGTGAGATTGAGCATCGTGACCGGCCCGGCGGCGAAGTTGAAGGCCAGCGAACCGGAGACCCCGCCGCTGCCCACCCAGCCATCGCGGCGGACCAGACGCGGCCTGCCGGCGGCGAAATGCAGATTGCCCTCGGCAAAATGGGACATGAGTATCGCGCCACCCTCGAAATCCATGCAGAACATCTCGGTGAAAGTGCTGCGACCGGTCAGATAGTGCATCGCGGTAACGGCGGCGGCGGATGTGACATCGCCCTCGCCGCCGAAACCGATGCCCTCCGTCATCAGCTTGGTGACAGCGGCAAAAGGCAGCGCGAGGAAGCGGGGATCGGCACCCAGTACCTCGTAGTGCATGGCCAGGGCATCGAGGCCGCGCGCGTTGACGACTGTGCGCAGCGCCCACTCGGCCCGCGCCGAATTGAGGTGCTCCTCGGCAGATAGCTCCGGCGAGATGTCGAAATGCTCCCGGTCGTACGCGATGATCTCCTGCAGGTCCGCGTCGGGAGCCTCCGCGGCCGCCCCGGCAAGCTCGTCAAGACCGACATGCTGCACGTGCGGGCCGACCTGGGCCATGAAAGCGGTCTCGTCCACGCCGAAATCGCCCATGTCCTGGAACGGGTAGCCGATCAGGCCGATCTGTGTTCCGCGCATCCTGCGAGCGGCGGCCGCCGCCACCGCCCACTCGCGCAGCTCCTCCAGCACATCGTCATCCTGCCAATGGCCGGTCACAACGCCGAAGCTGCGGCCGGCGCGCACCAGGACGTTCGCGAGGTCCTGCTGCCCGTGCATGCCGTGGTTCTCCAGCACGTCCTGATAGCTGAAATCGGAGCCGATGCCGCGCTTGCGCTGGGTGTTGAAAAGCACCAGCGGCCAGCGGCAATCGTTCAGCGCCTGGATGGCGATGAGGCTGGGAGCATAGGAATAGTGGACCACAACGACGAGGTCAACATCGGCATCGGCGAACCGCCGCATCGCCCCATCCACGCCGGCGCGGGTATTGGCGATCCCGCCATTGGTGACCTCAACGTACTCCCCGAGCTTAGCAGCGAGCTGCTGCGCGAAGCGCTCCTGCGCCGGCCGCAAGTCCGGGCAGGCCCGGTCATACAATTCGAGCATCAGGCCGAGCAGGCCGATGCGAGGTCGGCTCTGGTTCGTCATGGTGATTCATCTCCCGTGTCGGTGTGGAATCCGCCTTTCAGTTCGCTGCAACAGCACAGAGGTCCTGCCAGGGGGGGAACCCACTTCTTGCAGAAAGTGCGCACCCACGCTGCGCACGGGTACCCGCCCTGGACCCCCCTTCCGTCAAAAACTCCTATAAGGTCCACCACACCGCCACCGCACCCGGCGGCGAGATGAGATGCGGGCGCAGGCAGTGCGCCCCTAGCGAAGGCGACGGCAAACGGCAACAACTCACCTATCCCCCTTTGATTCCCCCTTCCCTGAAGGGAAGGGGGTTAGGAGGGTCAGGGACGGGCAGGCAGGGATGCCTGCCCTCCGCGTAAGGAAAGGAATATGGGATGCCAGAGGGACCCACAGGCTAGAAACTGTGGGGCGCGAGGGATAGCGGCATGCGCGGACCAATCTCCGTCCGGCCTGCCTGCGGCAGACCGGCCGTCGGTTGGCCCCTCCAGACGGCAAGGCGAACGACAAGGGGCACGAGGAACGGCAACGGCAGGACGGCGGCGCGGTCGGGGTCCCCTCCAGACGGCAAGGCGAACGACAAGACGGACGACACGGCAAACGGCAACGGCAGGACGGCGGCGCGGCACGGGTCAGTGGCCCTCATTCGGTCTCTTGCTGAGCCTGCGCTTGCTCGAGAGCCGCGCGCGCGCGTCGGAGCTTCCGGCTAAGCTCTTCATGCAGGACGGCAAGCGCAGCCTGCTCCTCAGAAGTCCCCCGCCCATACCTGCCCATGCGAGAGGGCTGGATGCCATCCACCGCCATGCGAATTGCATCGAGCAGATTGGCGAGCCATACGAAGGTGTTGTGGCGGGGTTGAGACGCCTCGAAGGCGGCCAACTCCGCCGGCGCAAGCTGTGCTACAACAGAGCGGAAGCGCGCCTTGAGGCTGCGGAGCGGCGCGAGAATCGGCTCGACGACATCGGGGTCAAGAGGCGTCAGAGGCGGGCCGACACCCGTGGGCGAGCGGCCCTCGGCGGCCTCCGCCATCTGGCGCAAAGCGTGGGCGAGGTGTGCGTACGCCGAGAGTAGATGGCGGCGCTTGGCGCCCTGCAACTCCAGCACAGGAAACACCCCTTAATGGACCGCCATGCGCAAGGCCAGGCCGGCCCAGCCCGCCGTCAGAGACAGGAAGACGTTCGCAAAGACGTTAGTGGCGGCCCTAGCAGACATCCCGGCTGACGCCAGAGACATCGTCTCCCAGGAAAAGGCCGAGAAAGTCGTGAACCTTCCAAGCACGCCGACTATCATGCCAGTATGCAACCACGCCGGCAAGGCATCCCCGCCAGCCAGTACGCCGATGAGGAAGGCACCGAGAATGTTCACCAGTAACGTGTCGTAGGGAAGATCCCGGCCCAACAACCTCTGCGTCATGTCGCACAATGCGAAGCGCAAGCCGGCCCCGACCGCACCGCCGCCGGCGACCGCGAAAAGCTGTGTCATGCCCTGTCACCTCTGCATCAGAAGCTGCTACGGGGTGCACAGGCAGACACAAAAAGACTCCCGCGCACCGGGTAGGTGGCAGGAGTCATTAATCCACAAGGATGGTTCCAGCAGATTACGACGTGCTGCGGCGGAACTCCATCGCCGATCTGATTCTCCCAGAGATTGTATCCCGCAATACGTCCGCTGTCAACGGCCAGTCCAGGGGGAACCCTTTCTGCACCAGGGGAAACCCCGTTTCTGCAGAAACGGGAGTTTCCCCTGGACCCCTTCCCCTAAAGACTCTTACAAGGTCCACCGCGCAGCCACCGCACCCGGCGGCGAGATGAGATGCGGGCGCAGGCAGTGCGCCCCTAGCGAAGGCGACGGCAAACGGCAACAACTCACCTATCCCCCTTTGATTTCCCCTTCTCTGAAGGGAAGGGGGTTAGGAGGGTCAGGGATGGGCAGGCAGGGATGCCCGCCCTCCGCGTAAGGAAAGGAATGTGGGATGCCAGAGGGACCCACAGGCTAGAAACTGTGGGGCGCGAGGGTTCAAGGAGACTCGAGCGATAGAGACAGGGGACTCGGGCTGGAAGCCCG
Organism: uncultured Armatimonadia bacterium; assembly: GCA_964549395.1. GTDB lineage: Bacteria > Armatimonadota > Zipacnadia > Zipacnadales > UBA11051 > UBA11051. Next base: position 12,222 of record CAZJVY010000087.1, read on the forward strand.
AGCCACGCGACGAGAAGGAATTGTCAGCGTCAGCGATCGTGCGCTAAGGGCCTAGGGCTGGAAGGCCGAGCCACGGGTCAAAAGGGAAAGGCAGGAAGGGCCGCGATGCAGGTCAAATGCGCCACAGCAGCCAATATAGGTGTACGCCGGCGGGGGCAGTCAGCACATGCAGCGTTGGGGGCTAGTGTCCTGTCCCGGAAATTCATTAATGCGTTAGCGGGCTTCGATACCGCAGCAGAACAAGTCGAAGATGCTCAGTTGGA
>CAZJVY010000088.1:0-12436 GCA_964549395.1 uncultured Armatimonadia bacterium
TTCTCGCCACCAAGCCGTATTGTCTGATCTGCTTGCCCCAATCGAGGTCTCACACATATGTGGGGATTACTGCGTAGGACCCTTCTCGGTCGCCCCTTGCCGCTTGAGCGAATCGAGCATGAGAAGCTGGGTGTGTTTAGTGGGCTGGCGGTTTTCGCATCTGATGCCCTGTCCTCGGTTGCCTATGGCACCGAGGAGATACTGCTCATCCTCGTTCTAGCCGGCACATCGGGCCTCGGCTACACCACGCCAGTAGGCATAGCCATTGCGCTGCTCTTGCTGGTTGTGGCCACCTCGTACCGGCAGACCGTCGTGGAGTACCCCTCCGGCGGTGGAGCCTACGTGGTGGCCCGAGAGAACCTCGGGCGACTACCTTCCCACGTTGCGGGGGCCGCGCTGCTGGTGGACTACGTGCTCACTGTCGCAGTCAGCGTTGCGGCCGGTGTGGCGGCCATCACCTCGGCATGGCCGGTCCTCCATGTCCACCGCGTGGCGCTGGCCCTCGGCTGTGTTGCGTTTGTCATGCTCGTGAACCTGCGTGGCGTGCGCGAATCGGCCAAGGTGTTCGGCGTCCCGGTTTATGGCTTCATCTGCCTGATGATCGCGCTCGTGGTAACAGGTCTGTGGCGCTATCTTGCCGGCACACTGAGGCCGTTACCGCCTCCCACCGCCGGCGTGCCGATAGTTGAATCATTGACCCTGTTTCTGGTCCTGCGGGCGTTCTCGTCAGGCTGTGCGGCACTGACGGGAATTGAGGCAGTGGCTAATGGGGTCCAGGCCTTCCGTGCTCCCTCGGGCTTCAGAGCCGCGCACGTAATGGCGCTGCTAGCCGGGCTCCTGGGCTTCATGTTCGTCGGCACCACTTTGCTCGCCCATTCGCTGGCCGTCCTGCCCAGCGAGCAGGAGACCGTGCTCAGCCAAATCGGGAAACGGGTCTTCGGAGACAACGTGCTGTACTACCTGCTGCAGGCGAGCACGGCGTTGATTCTCATACTGGCTGCCAATACCAGTTTCGCCGATTTCCCCCGTCTGTCGGCTTTCATGGCCTATGACGGCTACCTGCCGCGTCAACTCACCAATCTGGGCGACAGACTCGTGTACTCCAACGGCATCTTGATCCTCGGCGCGCTCGCAGGGGCTCTTATCGTGGTTTTCGGCGGCGAGGTGACGCGCCTCATCCCGCTGTATGCCGTTGGTGTGTTCACGGCCTTCACTCTCTCGCAGTCGGGCATGGTGCTGCACTGGTACAAGCAGGGCGGCCCGGGCTGGCTGCAAAAGGCGGCTGTCAACGGTCTCGGTGCCGCAACTACCGCCGTTGTCCTGCTCGTCGTGATCATGACCAAATTCATCTACGGCGCTTGGATCGTCTGCTTGATAATCCCCCCGATGGTCCTGGGTTTTCAAGCGATCCGCCGCCATTACGATTACGTCGCCTCCCGTCTTAGTCTGCAGCAAGCGCATGCAACACGCCGGACGCGCAATCTGAACCTGTTGCTGGTCGGCGGGATGCACCAGGGAACGCTGCAGGCGCTGCAGTATGCCAAATCAATGCACACGGCGGTGAGAGCGGTCCATGTGGAGACTCAGGGGGCCGAGACGCCACGCGTCCAGAAGATGTGGAGGCAGTGGGAACGCCAGATACAGCTCGTGGTGCTGCCCGCGCCGTACCGGAATGTCGCCGGCCCTCTCCTCGAGTACATCAACAAGGTCAAGCGCGAAGAGGGCTACGACATCGTCACCGTAATCCTGCCGGAGTTCGTGGTGGACACGTGGTGGGAATCGCTTCTGCACAACCACAGCGCTCTGTGGCTGCAACTGGTTCTGCGCAACGCCCCCGGGGTAGCTGTGCTCAATATGCGCTATCACCTTTGAGATGTCGCTTGCAGCGGTGCGCCCCGCTACAGGCCTTCACGGCAGGGGAGTTCTAGAGACCGCAGGATTCGAGGAAAGAGGCATCGGCGAGGATCTCACGGGTAGCGCCAGTGCGGATGACGCGGCCGTCCTTGAGTATCACGGAATCTGGGCACAACTGCTGCGTGAGGTCGAGATCATGGGTGGCAATGACCAGAGTGGAGTTCAGGGAAGCAAGCAGAGCAATTAGCGACCGGCGGCCGGACGGGTCAAGGCCTGCCGACGGCTCGTCCAGTACGAGGATACGGTTGTCCGTGACGAGCACCGAGGCGATAGTCACACGCTTCTTCTGGCCGATGCTGAGGTTAATCGGATGCTTGTCTTCATAGCCTGTCATGCCCACAGTCGCCAGTGCCCCGCTGACTCTCTGCCGCACTTCGTCGGTTCCATACCCCGCATTGACCGCGGCATAGGCCACTTCATCGAATACGCTGGGCATGAACAACTGGTCGTCGGGGTTCTGGAATACGAGGCCTACCTGACGCCGGACCTTCTGGATGTCCCCCTCGGAGAGGTCTTGCCCCAGGACCTTGATGCTCCCTGTTCCCCGCAGCAGACCGTTGAGGTGCAGCATGAGAGTGGACTTGCCGGCGCCGTTGGGGCCGATGAGCGCAACCCGCCCGCCCTCGGGTATACGCAGGCTGACATTCTCCAGAGCGGCAGTGCCGTCAGGATAGCGGAAGTTCAGATCACAGATCTCGACGGCTAGAGCAGTATCAGCCATGTCAGTGCCGGCAAACAGACAGCCAGCGCCGCAACCTCCAGCGCCGATATGTGGCGCCATTGCACGATGGCGAGACGGCCCGCATACCCCCGCGCGCACAGCGCAAAAGCCTGGTTCTCCGCCCGCCGTCCCAGCCGGATCATCAGAACCTGTGCCATCGCGGCCCCGATTCTGACCGCCCGCAAACCTCGCGGGCGGCCTCGCGCATCACGGGCCCGCACCAGCCGCATAGCTTCGTCCCTGAGCGAACGTACTCCTTTTCCCATTAGGTAGCACAGGCTGACCATCTTCGCCGGCAGGGCCAGCCCCGTCAGACCGGCCAACAGGTCGCGCTCGCTTAGTCTCTCCGCGAAGGCGGTGGTGAGGAGAACGATTAGCGTTGACTTGACCATCAAGGCGCCCAGAAACCACATTCCCTGCAGGGGCACCGCCTTTCCCCACACCGGCAGGCGCGCTGTTTCCATCGCGGCATCCAGTGGAACGATCAGGAGCAGCAAGAAGCAGAAAAGGCCAAATGAGAAGAGCGGAAGCAGCCGCGACAACCTCCGCAGGGGAGTTCTGGTCGCGACGAAGGCAGTCACGGTGATGGCGGCCAATGCGGTCACCGGCAGCCCTCGCCCGACGTTGACAGCCGTGCAAGCCGCGATCAGAAGGGCCAGCAGCCCAAGCCAGAAGCTCGGGCTGAAGACGCTGCGATGGTCTCGCCGGTGTGCTTCTGCCACCGGTGTCACTCCTCGGGTATCTCCTCCAGCAACTCCTCGTCGCTCATGGCATCAACGACTGCAGCGCCGGCCTCGTCGTTGTGGCGCTCCATTTCCTTGACGGCCTTGTCCATCGCCTCCGGTCGTAGTCGAAGCTCGATCTGCGTGCCGCTATGGCGGTTCTTGAAGACAGCCCGCACGTCCTCAGCGACGTGGTGGCGGATATTCTGTTTGCCCAGCGTGCAGCCTGTGGAGAACTGGATCCCATCTAACATGCAGGATACCGGGGTCGCCCCCGGGCACCAGACGTCGGCCTCAATCCCGAAGTGGGGGTCGGCATTCAGTCTCTCCAGGGCATAGCGACCAAGCCTCATGCCCCCGAATACCCACGGCCCCAGATGTCCGTGGAAGGCTTTGAGCAATTCGATTTCTGCGATTTCATCATGACAGCACTGGCACATGCTAGTTCATTCACTTTCTCCGCAGGTCGCAGCTTGCCGCCTGCCGATCATGCTGGTTCTCTCGATAGCGTAAACGGCAGCGGGGACTATTGTCAACAGCACTACCTCGCCGGGCAGGGCGGCAACGAAGCTCGCCACCGCGTACTCATACACGCCGCGATGAATCCCAATGAGGGGAAGCACCGTAACGATCAGGATGACGCCGGCGATACGTGCGGTCAGAACCCCGGCGATGGCAGCAGGCCAGATTCCACCGCCCCGTGACCGCACAAGACTGGCCACCACACCCATTGCAGCCAGTTCGCAAACCATCATCACCGCCGTCGGTGGCGGCGGCATGCCTGTTAGCACCGAAGAGATTATCGGCACCAGGATCCCCACCGTCAGGGCCACTTCCCATGAGGCCAGCAGCCCCAGCGCCAGAATGGGATAGTACATCGGCAGGAACACCTTGCCGGCGACAGGCCCCAGGGCGTGGAAGACCACAGGCAGGACGAGGGCCAGAGCGCCGAAGAGGCCGCCCAGCGCCAGATCCCGGGCCTCAAAGAGGCGTCGCCGGCTTTCAGTTGCAGCATCCCCACGCTGCGTCTCAGTTGACGTCATATGCCGTGTCCCAGTACTTGCGCCAGACGCTCTCGGGAACCGCAGTGGCCGAGGACGGCACCGGGTTCCCGGAGCCATCTTCACGCTGCATGTTGCTGTGATAGGCCTCCGGCTTCAGCCACTTTGCGTGCCCGTCCACGAAGAGCACATTCGAGCCGTCGTTGTGGATGCGCGTGACCGCCCAGAAGCACAGCGAGTTGCTGCGATACAGACCGGTCGGGCCGCTGGGTGGCCCCGCCAGACAGCGATCCCACTCTGCGGCCATGATCTTGTAACTTGGGCACTTGACTTCCGCCAGCGCCTTGCCGTCAACGCCGGCGACTACCGGATCGCAAGTGGGCATGGCGGCGGGAGCGCCGATGTTGAGGCCATGGCCATAGTACCACGGCAGTTCGGGCCGACTGGGGCAGCGGAACATCTCAGTGTTCATCATGTACGGTTGCCATTTCGTCTTGAATTCCTGCGCGGTCACCAACTTCTCATCGTAGTCCTGGGCATACATCAGTGCCGCGAGCCCCATCTGCTTCATGTTGCTGAGACACTGGGTCTGGCGGGCCTTGTCGCGCGCGCGGGCAAACACGGGGAATAGTATCGCCGCCAGAATCGCGATAATCGCGATGACAACGAGCAGTTCTATAAGTGTGAAACCAGGTGCGTGGGTACGGTGCACAATTGCCATCTCCCTTCCACGTCTGTAGCACGATTTTTTATATCGTAGCACGCGGTCCGCACGCTGTCAAGCCAGTATTCGAGCGGGCCCTGCTGATTCCTGGCAACGAGACGCGGCCCCGACTGTCACTGCGCCCGTAGCCGGCAGCATTGCCGTCCTGAAGGGCCGCTTCAGTTCGGCGGATGCTTGCGCACTGCTTCTCGTAGGGCTATACTGGGCGACGATTGGGCCATTCACGCGATGACCCCGGCCGCTGCAGCCTTACCGCCGGAAAGACACGGACTGTGACCAAATCCCACATGCATGAAGCACCCGCTGATGATGGAGCTCTGGTGCCGCGCATCGGGCGCTTACGCGACCGCGCCCTTGCTGGGCAATGGGGGGAGATGGGCGATCGCTGCGCCATTGTCAACGCCTCATTTGAGGAGAACCGCGCGCAGCCACGGAAGGTCCAGATCGCGCTGGCCCTGCAGGCCGTCTGCAAGCAGATGCCGATACGAATTGCCGATGACGAACTGATCATCGGGCAACGGACGATATGCGGCTGGCCTGAGCATACTGAGGCGTCGGCAGCGGGATCCGCTGAGCCAGGTTACATGATCGCCGACTACCCACGCGCCATCAACGAGGGCTTCATCAGCATCATCGAAGACCTCCAGGGCCGGCTCGCGGACTGTGACGAAGCTAACCCCGATCACATCGAGCATGTGGACAGCTTGCGCTCGATGATTATCGCGTGCGAGGCCGCTACCAGGTTGGCGGAGAGGCATGCTGAGGCAGCGGAGGAAATGGCCGCAGCAGCAACTGATAGGGCGCGACAGTCGGAGCTTCTGGAACTCGCCCGCATCTGCCGCAAAGTGCCGGCACACCCGGCAGAGACGTTCCACGAGGCGGTGCAGTCGTTCTGGCTGACCCATCTGGCCATCTACCTTGAGTGCGACAGCGTCGCGTTCTCCCTGGGGCGCATGGACCAGTACCTCTGTCCGTTCTATGAGGCAGACATCGAAGCCGGGTGCTTGGACAGGGAGCGCGCGCTCGAGCTGGTTGAATGCCTCTGGATAAAGATCTATGAGAACGTGCTGGGGGGCATCGGGCACGTTCAGACGCTCACCGTTGGCGGCATCACTCCCGACGGCCGTGACGGGGTCAATGACCTCACCTACATCATGCAGCAGGCCAGCCGTGAGCTGCAGAATGTCGGCCCCTCGGTCGCCAGCCGCGTGTACAGTGGCACTCCCGAGGAGTATCTCCACTACATCCTCGAAACCATGCGCATGGGCCGCTACATGCCCCAGTTCTACAATGACGACCAGATGGTGCCGGCGCTCCAGAGCAAGGGGATACCGGTGGAGGATGCCCGCGAATACGGCCTCATCGGCTGCCACGAGCCGACCATCTGCGGCAAGGGCTACTTCCGCTCGGCGTCAATACCCGGCTACGTCTGCTTCCAGCAATGGCTGGAACTGGCACTGGGCAATGGGAGAAAGCTTGACGCCGGTGCTGAACAGGGCCCGCACACCGGAGAGCCTGCCGATTTCGAGACATTTGAGGACCTCTACGAGGCCTTTGTCAGCCAGATGGCATACGGCGTACGGCAAAGCGTGATCAAGGCAAACCGGGGTGAGACCATCAAGCGCACCATGACGCCCCGGCCGATGATGTCGGCTCTGATACAGGGCTGCGCGGAGAACGCGCTGGACTTCACCGAAGGCGGCGCTCTCTACAACATGAGCGGTTTCCAGGCATTCGGAATCGGTACGTGTGCCGATTCTCTGGCCTCGATCCGCAAGCTCGTCTTTGAGGAGAACGAGCTAAGCCTGCCCGAACTCGTGGACATCCTGCGCAGCAACTGGGAGGGCCGCGAGGACCTGCGAGTTCGCATCAAGCGCGGCGGGCCGCATTGGGGCAATGATGAAGACGAGGTTGATGAACTGGGCGTGCGCATGGTGAGAGACCTCGAGCGGGAAGTCGGGAAACACTGCAACATCCGCGGAGGGCCGTTCATACTCGGACTTTGGAGCTTCTGGCAACACGTGTACCATGGTAAGATATTGGCGGCCTCCGCCGACGGACGCAAGCGCGGCGAGATGCTAAGCCATTCCATGGACCCGACGGCCGGCAGTGGGCTGCAGGGACCTACTGCAGCCATCCGCTCGGCGGCAAAGATTGACACTTCGCGGCTGGCCAACGGGGGATCACTGCTTCTGGACTTCCAGCCCAGGCTGCTGGACAGTGAAGCGGGGATGCAGGCCGTCATCAACCTCATCCGCACGTACTTTGCGCTGGGGGGAATCCAGTTGCAGCTCTCCGCAGTCACTGCGGAGATGCTGGAGGCGGCAGTGGCCGATCCCGACCGCTATCGCCATCTTGTTGTGAGAGTGGCCGGCTACTGCGACTACTTTGTGCGCCAGTCGGAGGAGCGCCAGGCCTATATCATCGCACGCGAGAAGTATGGCGGGACCTAGCGTCGCAGACGACCAACCTGGGCGTCCGCAGACTGCGGCGCATGGAGAGAATCCTCGTGGATTTCGACAATCCCAGCGTCTGGTACCTGATTGAGGATCGCCTCTTCAAACACGGCATCGGCAGGGGTATGTACAGGAGCTACGCAGACCAGCTTGACCTTCAGGGCGATGAGAACGTACTGGAGGTGGGATCAGGGACAGGCGCCTTGAGCAAGTACATCGCGCGGCGGTTGTTGGCAGGTGGCGGCACGCTGACCTGCGTGGACACATCCGCCGCTCTGCTGGACATCGCCCGCAGGCGGCTCGGCAGCCTGCCTCACGTCGAGTTCAGAGCCACCGAGGTCGCCGACCCCAGTGTCGCAGACAACGCCTACGATGCTGCAGTCATCCACTTCGCGCTCCACGATGTGCCGAGACAGGAGAGGCCCGCGCTGGTGAACGCGCTGGCGGCCAAGCTCAGAGACACCGGCACTGTGTTCATCAGGGAGCCAACGAAGGCACACCATGGGATGTCCGGTGACGAGATACGGGAGCTGATGAAGCAAGCCGGCTTCCACGAGGTCTCGTCGAAGGAGCACAGCATTCTATTCAGAGGCCCGGTCTACACGGGAGCTTTCCGCTTCATCTGAGTGGGAGGACTGCGGGGACACTGACTCCGTTTTCTGCAGCCTAAGGCAACCGGCGGGGCGAGCCGCCCCTGACGCGTTTGCGCCTAATCAAAGGTCATGGACTTCACGGTCGGCCACATCACTTCATCACCCACTCCGTAGTCGTACACCTCAAACCACGAGCCGAGTGGGAACTCGCTCTCCAGCTTCTCAGACGGGCATTGCGGGTGCACCTGTGGGTCAATCATGGCTCCCCCACGCACGTCCATTATCCGGTATTCCGCGGCGTGTTCGGCGTTTACCAAGCGCGCGCCGTGGTAGTAGCGATAGTGGTTGAGGGCAAAGGGGGTGTCTGTCGCGACCTCGTGATCGCTGTGGCCGGTGACCTGTCCGGTCCCAATGCGGGAATCCAAATCGAGGCGTAGCTTCGCGCTGTTTCCCGTTGTCTCGGCCTGCAGAACCCTATAGGCGATGCGGCGCACCGGGTTGAAAATGTACATATACTGACCGACCAGTCTCTCCGGATGCTCAGGAGACGGCGAGACGGTGATGGTCTCCGTTGCCCGGTCCACAGCCGTGATCGTTGCCCGGTATTCTCCTGCACCCGTCACGATCCCACGACCGTCTTTCGTGAGGTGAGTGCCTCCGACCAGCACCAAGTGAGCCGCCTTGCCATTCTGTTCGGTACAGAGGCCAAAGCGGCCGGCGAACTCGAACCCCCCCTCGGCCGTGTGCATGGTATCCGGGTCGGCAGCGGCGAAGATCGTGTCGGTGCGGCCGTTGGCCAACTCGACCACGCAGCCGTAGGCCTGGAATCCGGCCTCGTCCTCACCCGACACCTCCAGAGACCGGACCGACTTGATCACCGGCTGCTCCCGGTACAGCTCCATGACGTTGACGATCTGTGTCCTGGCCGGCGCCTCGTCCTGGTTATGCATCAGCACCCATTTCATCTCATAGGGTGATCCGCCCGTGGGCGACTTGCCGTCACAGATGGCCACTTCGTTGATATTGGCCTGCGGCACGGTCATGCGGAAATGCAAGCCGTTCGAATCCTTTAGTTCCCAGTCGGCTAACCATCCCGGCTCAGGCGTGCGGTCGCGTTCGACGTTGTAGAGATGAACGAAGCCGTACATCTGCGGCATGCGTAGTATCCACTGGGGCAGCCGTGATTCGGACTCCCACAGATTCTGGCCATACGAGATGTCGGGGCCGGCCAGGGTGCCGCCCTGTTGCTTCTCCAGCTTCAGCCCCTGGGTGACGAATTCCCCCTCCTGACAGTGAAAGCTCCACCAGTGGTCCTTGCCGCCGGAGATTCGGTACATGTCCAGATAGTAAGACTCGGTATCAGATATATCAATCATCGCCAGCATGCGTCGCTGCCAATCATCGGGCAGTAGCTGGTAACATTGTCCGGCGCTCATTTCGTCCTTATATCCTCTGGCGAACGCCTCGGTAAGGTGCACCGGGCCCTCATCAGCGAACAACTGGTTGGTGGCCGTCAGGCCGACGTAAGGTATCTGCCGGGCCAGGTTATGCGTGATCCAGCAGTATGTCCAGTCGCCCCCGCGAGGATAGCCCAGTTGCCCCAGTATCTCATTGCGCTCCGCGTCAAGCCCCATGTGCATGATGTCATTGTGCCGATGGTTGCGATACTGCCCATACATCATCCACAGGGCGCGCTTGGCGTCACCCTTGCCGCTGCGCAGCATGGCGAGGCCATAGCCGTCCTGCAAACAACTCGCATCGTTCCAGTCATCCGGCCACTTGGCGGCTTCCGCCTCGATCTGTTCGCGCGTGTAGGCGAAGTCAGGCGAGGGCTCCCAGTCCGGCGCATTGACCAGCGCCCAGGCGAACTTCGGGTCCCCGAATACCTTGTAGGCGTGCTCGAAGGCGGCTGCTCCGCCATTCTGCCATGTTCGCCTGGGCATCTCATGGTAATGCGGATAGGCGCCGTTGTAGCCGCGTCCGGCCGTGTCATCGCCGAGCTTCGGGTACGTGCAGTCAATGTTGACCGTGTCCATGGCGAAGTCAAAGACGCTGTGGTAGCGTCGGCTGTGAGCGATGTCGGGATACTTGTCTTGCGGATAAACCTCCGGACGCATTGAGCGGAGATGCTCGATGCCATCAATAATCGGTGCCATGGCGGTCACGTGCATGCCGTTGTAGCCGCCGGTGGCTTCGTAGGGCGCGCCGTCACGGAAGAAAGTGTTGGTGACGAAGTAGCGCATCTTGCCGCGCGGGTCGTCGTAGAGCCAGTCCATGAACTCGTCGCCGCGTTGGTAGTTGAGGCACTCGGCCAGCCGCACCAGCCCCATCTGAGAGTACGGCTCGTTGGAGGAGGTGGTGCCATCGAATGAGCCCTGCACCCACACCGCAAACAGGTTCTCCTCGAGAAAGCGCTGCAGATCCTCATGGGTATTGATCTCGGTGTAACCCTTGGACTGGAGGAAGGGGATGATTTCCTGATCCTGTTCTATGGCGGGGAAGATCTTGTCATAGGCCACGGCGTGACTCATCTGATGTATTGGCTGGTCAATGCGGTAGATGGTGAAGCCACTGCCGCTGAGGAAGGGGCCGTCGCTGAAAAGGCTCTGGCCGAGGCGCTCGACCTGCTCGACATCGTTGCGGTGGCGGTGGTGCGTCATGGTAGCGAGGTAGGCATACTCAACGGCTAGGCGGCTCATCGCCACCAGCGCCTTGTGAACGTAGCGGATATCGTCGGTGGCCAGATAGGCCTCGGCACACTGCGGGGCAACCTGGAGCATCCGATGGCAATAGGCCTGACACAGCTCAGCGATGAAGCCGTAATGCTTGCCGTCCGGGGCCACGTATCCGCCGCCGATGCCGTCGTCGGGGAACTCGCCACTAGTGAAATCATCGTTGGCGAAATCGTTGCTGGGGTAGGTCTCCTTGCCGATGGGGCACTGAATCTTCCAACTGAACGGCATACCGGTGTTCTTAATCCACGGGTACCATGCCTTGACGGAATAGACCTCCGTGCCGTGCATTGGACAGCCTTCGCGGATGTTGACGTAGTGGTACCTGGGAATGGTGGAATCGGGCTGCATGGCCCAGATCTCGTCATCACTCATATCCACCCACTTCACGTCCACCTCCTGGCCCTGCTTGGCCTGCTTCATCGCCTTGCTGGTGATCGTCTGGCTTTCCTTCAATTCTGGCAGCATCTCACCCAGCGGCCAGCGACGGGGCAACTGCACCCCCTTCAATTGGCGGAACTCCCGCAACTGCTCGAACGACCATATCTCGATGGAGGTCGTAACAAGGCCGTCGGGATGATGGAATACGATGTCGGCCTGCTTGGCCGGACTGAGGCTGCGGAAGTAGTACTTACGCAGCTCGGACTTGGCCGGCAAGGGTGTGCGGTCCAGAAGCTGGACGCATTCAGGTACCTGTATTGCCAATTCCGGCGCGTCTTGGGGCACCCGCAGTGCAACCAGAAAGAGCCGGCCAACACCAATGATGTCCGGCTGATATACAACGGGGTCGCTGGTGTCTGCATGGACAGAAGATGCTGCAGCCCCACAAACCAGGGCTGCAACACAGGCAAGCCGCGCATAAGTCATGGCATCACCGCAGCTTCGGTTTCATGCGCGTTCATCTAGTGACCGGGCCAAGCGCTTGGCCTGCCCGGCATAACCGACGTGCCCCTCGTAACGTGATTGCCGCAGTACAGGCCACCTGCTACCTCTTGGACGTCCAATACTTGGTGAGGGACGACACTTCGGCGGCCTCGCTGTCCCTCAGCCACTTGGCATGTCCGTCGCAGAAGCCGTAGTTGGATCCCCCGCTGTGGATGCTGGGAGCGTTGTAGACGTCCGTGTAGGTAGCCTTCCAGGAGGCGCTAGCTGGCGCGTACACAACTCCGCCCCACCCCCCCGCAACCTTCTCGCCGAGCATGATGGTCTCCGCCGGCCTGGTGACCTCTGCGAGCGTAGCGGCAACGGCGCTCGAAGGAAAGAAGCTCAGGTACTGGTAGTTCCAGCCGTAGTGGCTGGTTGCAACTGATCCGGACCCGTAGGTCCTGTCTCCGCTTGGGCAGAGGTATATCTGGCTGTTCTTCATGTAGGGCTCGATCATGTGCTGCCATTTAATGCCGGTGCTGCCCGGCAGCTCCTGCCGGTAAGCCGCGAGATGCTCGTCATTGTCCTGGAAGTACATGTGACAGCCCAGCGATATCTGTTTGAGGTTGCTGAGACACGAGTTCTGCCTTGCCTTCTCCCGCGCGCGGGCAAACACTGGAAACAGAATCGCCGCTAGGATCGCGATAAT
>CAZJVY010000089.1:0-11941 GCA_964549395.1 uncultured Armatimonadia bacterium
TGGTGGACTTGAACCACCGGCCTCTACCGTGTCAAGGTAGCGTTCTTCCCCTGAACTAAGCGCCCGGTCGGGTGATGTATTATACCAGAGCGCTACAGGGGTGTAAAGCTGTTGCGGGCGAGCGCCATCGCCTGCTTGTGGCCGCCGGCGAGGAGTACCTAGTAGTCGAGCCGGATCGGCTGGCGGATGCGGGTGAGCATCTGGTCGCCGATGAACATGGCGAACACCGCCATGTACTGGCCGGGAGCCGTGGCCTGCTCCGACATCCCCATCCCATTCCATTCAATGAGGAACGGCCCGGCGCCTGGATGTGTCCAACGCTGCATCACCGAGCCATCGGCGTCCTGTATCTCGGCCACAATGCGCTGGCGCGCTATCTTGCCGCCGAGGCCCACAACAAAGGTGACGATGTGGGATTCAGTACTGGGACGTGCCGTAATGCGGACGATCTCGGGCACCTCGGCATCAGACGGCGAGATGATGCGCACCCGGCGGACCCTCTCCGAAGTAACGCCCTGCGTCGAGGTCGCGGTGACGCGCATCAGGTAGCTGCCGGGGCCGGTGAATTGCTCGCGGTGCAGGAAGTGATCGTCTTCCACAGCGACCGGCGTGCCGTTGACCTCGATTCCGGCCACGGAGGAGGGATCGGTGATGGCGCCGCCCACGTACACGTAGCTGCGGTTGCTGACCAACAGCGCCTCGTCGCCGGCCGCCGGTTCGATCTGCAGCGTCATGTGCAGCGGGTCGTCATCCTCCGGCGGCATCGAGGGCCCGGTCGTCGTGGTGGGCGGCTGTACGACCGTCGGCTGACCGGTGCCTGGTGCGGTGGTCGCCGGGCCAAGCGTGCGGTCGGTTTCGGTCGTCTTCGGGCCGACCGTGGTGTCCGCAGTCGGAAACTCCGGCGGATAGGTACCGCCCACCGACGGCTGCCGCTGCGACGGAGCCACGCCGGGCTGGCCGGCGCCCGTGGAAACGGTCGGCTTCGGGAATGAAACGATGACAGGTGGTGTGGTCGTCGGTGGCGGCGTGACGACGGGCCGTGTGGTAGGCGCTGAGGGGCCGGGTGTAGCGGTCGCAGGTGTTTCCACCTGCAGGGAGGCCTGCGGCTGCTGCGTGGTGGCAGGCACCGGCACGGCCGTGGCCGGCAAGGGCCGCTCCGACGCGTAGGCGACCTGGAGGGACTTGCCCTTACCCTTGCGGTATCCGTACACGCCGCCGCGGTCGCCACCGATGATCATGTGATCCTCGGCGATGGCGGGACCGGTGGCCAGAGCCTCGCCCGCAAAGTGGTCCCACACCACCTCGCCTGTGTCTAGGTCAAGCGCCCGCACATAGCCGTCGCGGCAGGCCACGTACAGCTTGCGGTCAGCGACGATGGTGGGGGAGCCGGAGACGCCGGCAGGGAGAGAGCGATGCCACAGCCGCGCGCCGTTGTTGGTGGAGAAGGCAAATACCTCGCCGTCTCTCGTGGCGACGCAGAGCATTTCGGGTGTCACAGCGGGCGCGGAGACTATCGGCCCATCCACGTTGGTGGTCCATTTCACGTGGCCTCCGCTGACGCTGAGGGCCAATATCTTGCCGGCGTAGTTGCCGACGTAGGCTGTGGTGAGCCGGATGGCCGGCGCAGCGGTCAGGGGAGCGCCGGTGTCCAGGCTCCAGACCAACTCACCGGTGGTCTCCGCGTAGGCATAGACCGTGCCATCGGTGCTGGCGCACAGGACAGCGCCCGCGCGGGAGGTGGCATTGACATCCTCATCGAGGCCGGCGGGTATCTGATACAGTCCCTTCGACACGCCGGCGACGATGGGCCCGCCGGTCTTGCGCCGCCAGCGGAGCTTGCCGTCGGCCTTCTCCAGGGCATACATGCGGCCGTCGGCGGCTCCGAAAAAGACCAGGCCGGTTCCTGTGACCAGTGGCGAGCCGGTCAGGGCGGCGTCAGTCTCGTATCGCCATACCTGGGTGCCCGCCGGCACCTGACCGTTGACGGGGGGGCGGATGCAGAACAGCTCGCCGCCGTCGGTGCCGAAGTAGATGCGGCCGTCGGCGACGGAGGGGGCGGAGGTGATGGGCGAATTGGCCGGGAAGCGCCACAGCAGTTTGCCGTCGCGCAGGCTGAAAGCATAGAGCCATTCGTCCTGGCTGCCAACATAGGCTACGCCATCAAAGACGGCGGCACCGGTGCGGACAGCGGCGTCGGCATGGGCGCACCAGGCGAGATGGGCAGGCGGGAGGAAATCGGCGCCCGTCGCCGAAGTCCACTGTGCGCTCCCGCCGGCTCGAGGCCAGCGATGCTCATACATGGGGAAGAAGGCGGCACCCGTGGCGAGCACGTCGCCATTGTCTTCAATGTCGCGGTATGTCAGAGCTACGCGGGCGCCGAGGGTGCCGACGCTGCCCCCGCTGCTGTACCAGCGCGTGTCCGACTTCGGAGCGCGAACGCGGCGGAGCTTGACCCCCCAGTTTATCGGAGTGGTCAGCAGCACGCCCATCTCGAGATTATCATCCACATTCCGCGCGAAGAGGCCGTAGCCGAGGTCCGCCATTGCGCGATGTGCGGTGATGCCGTAGCCGAAGATGTCGTCCCAGAAACCGACCGAGCTGCGCAAGACGCTGTTGGTGCCAATCGGAATGTCATAATTGAGGTGCGCGCAGTTGGAGTCGGAGCCGCGGATGTTGAGGAAGCGGCTGCCCGTGAGGCTGGTGCGCAGATTGAGCGGGATTGCCAGAGCTACATCAACGCCGCCGATGACTTGCGGCTCGCCCACGGCGGCCTCCAGATTGAAGACGGGGGCCAGGAACAGCATTGGCGGAGGGGTGATGTTCTCTGTCTCCTGAGCGAACACAGAGGCAGGCATGAGCGCGCAAGTGAGGCAACATAGCGCAGTGCACAAGAGCCAGAGCCAGCGCATGGCAGCCCCTCCGATTCAGGGTTTTCTGCAGTAGCAGCCATTTACAGCATTTCGCCATTAATCTTATACTATGTTTTACACCGAAAGTCAAATCTGTGTGGGTAGGTGATTCCCCTCGCCTTGAGGAATACGCAGACGTGATGGGGACAGAATGAGCAGCGAGAAGTTCGTGCAGATCGGGGCAGGCAACATCGGCCGCTCTTTCGTCGGGCAGCTGTTCGCGCGCGCCGGCTTTGAGGTCGTGTTCGTGGATGTGGTGCCGGCGGTGATCAACGCACTCAACGAGCGGCACCGCTACTGCGTCGAGATCAAGGACAGAGAGCCTGCGACCATCTGGGTGGAAGGCGTCAGAGGGGTTGATGGCAGGGACCGGGAGGCAGCGGCCGCCGAGCTCGCGGGCTGCCGGCTGTGTGCGACGGCCGTAGGACCG
Source organism: uncultured Armatimonadia bacterium (assembly GCA_964549395.1). GTDB lineage: Bacteria > Armatimonadota > Zipacnadia > Zipacnadales > UBA11051 > UBA11051. The sequence goes on from CAZJVY010000089.1 coordinate 3,340, forward strand.
GGAGCGCTGCAGCACGTGTATCCGACCATCGCTCTGGCGCTGCAGAAACGTGTGAAGAACGAGCGCCCGCCGCTGGACATAATCATCTGCGAGAACATGCGCGATGCGGCGGCGGCGTTTAGGGAGGGGCTTGGCAAGCTGCTGCCGGCCGATTTCCCGCTCGCGGAGGCCGTCGGTCTGATAGAAACCAGTATCGGCAAGATGGTCCCGATAATGAGCCAGGCCGACAGGGCCAGGGACCCGCTGCTGGTCTTCGCCGAGGCATATAACACGCTTATCTGCGATGCGCGGGGCTTCAAGAACGAGATCCCGCAGGTGCCGGGACTGGACCCGAAGCAGAACATGAAAGCCTACGTTGACCGCAAGCTGTTTATCCACAATCTGGGACATGCCCTCTGCGCCTACCTCGGCCATGTTTACGACCCGGCGCTGCAGTACACATACGAGACGGTCGAGCATGCGGTGCTCGGGCCGGCGATACGATCCGGAATGTGGGAATCGGCGCAGGCGCTCATCAAGCAGTATCCCGATGAATTCGACGAGGCGAACCAGGCCGAACACGTGGATGACCTGCTGTCACGGTTTGCGAACCGGGCGCTGGGAGATACACTGTACCGGGTGGGCCGCGACGTGCAGCGGAAGCTGTCGCGCGAGGACCGGGTCGTCGGGGCGATAATCTGCGACCTGGAGAACGAGGCCGAGCCGATAATCACGAGCCTGTGCGCGGCGGCGGGAATGCGTTTCAGAGCCACTGACGAGATGGGCAAGATGTACGGCCCGGACATGGAATTCGCTGAGAAGACATGGCCGCAGGGGCTGGGAGCGGTGTTGGAGCAGGTATGCGGGCTGGGCGAGGAAGATGAGATCGAGCGGGCGGCCCGGGAGCGCATAGCCCGAGCCGATGGCCTGCTGCACGACATGATGATGTCGGGTACACCACAGTGGGAGCAGGTGCTGAGTTGAGCGAGCAAGTGCAGACGCCGGAAGCCGTCGAGGAGAGGGCCGGCAGGATCTCGGTACTGGCAACGATTGGCCTGTTCGCCTTCCTCATAGGCGTGCTGGGATATGCCTATCCGCACTTCCTGCCGGGTGCGCCGGAACAGGCCGTGAAACGCTTCCTGACGGGGCAGCAGAGCGAGACCTGGGACTATGTGGAGTTGATGCTTGTCGGCCCGCTGGAGCTGAAGGTCCAGTACGTTGCTGCGGCGAGCCACTGCCGGCTGACGGGTTTCGATCCCGTGGATCCGTTCTTCAAGAGGCTGCGCTGGGCGTTGGGCAGAGCCGGTGATGACGAGACTCTGAGAATGCGCGAGTACTACACCTCGGGCAGCAGCGGCAACACGGTCAAGGTGGAAATCGAGTACGCTTTGCAGCGGCGCGGCGGGGAGTACTTCATCGCGATTGACAGCATCCTGGGCGAGGGCGGGGTCGAACAGTATTTGCACGACAGGGGAGTGCCGCTCTAGGCAATTCCGGTTGCGCCTGTCCCGCATACGTCGAGCAGCGAGGCATGAGCGTCAACGGCGGATGGGTGCAAGGCGAACTTGCGTACAGAGGAGGCGGTCAAGATTAACCTACGCCCATGGAGGCCGGCGGTTGCCATCCTGCTGCTGTGGGCCGCGACGGCGACTGCATTCCCCGATGCACAGAGGCAATTCGTCATGCCGGTCGTGGATGAAGGGCCGGCGCTGCAGGGCGACCTCTCCTCTCCGGTGTGGCAGCAGGCGATGCAGTTGCAGGACTTCGTGGCCGCCAACCATATCGCCACCCTCCCCGTTCCCACCGAGGTCTTCACCATCTGTGACAGCGAGTTCCTCTATGCAGGCTTCGTCTGCCACGAACCACAGATCGGGCAGCTCAGAACGTTCACCTCGGGGCACGACGGCCCGGTATGGACCGATGACTGTGTTGAGGTCACCCTGGATGTGGCCAATGGCAAGGTGTGGCTCTACCATTGGATCGTGAATTCACATGGGCTCATCTGGGATGGGCTGCACTTCCCTACGGGTCTTGACGCCAGCTTCAACGCCGCCGCGGTCGCGAAATGCAGCGTGCAGAGCGACCGCTGGATATGCGAGCTCAAGATTCCCTTCCAGGCCGTGGGCGGACCGCCCCGTCCCGGCGAGGTGTGGGGCATTAACTTCTGCCGCGAGCGGCGGGTGAGTGATGATGTGGAGCTCACGTCCTGGTTCCCCGCGCAGACGGGCTTCTCCGACCCGGCCAATACCGGCGAAGCTGTGTTTGCACCACCGGGTGACGGGGTCGTGTTGAGCGTACTGTCTCGCGGCGGCGCGTGTGCGGACGTCAACGAGGACGGCCTGAATGTATTCTCGGTACGGGCCGACAACACCGGCGCCGAGTATGCAAAGGTGCGGGCAGAGATGCGTACCGATGGTCATGTGGTCGCCGCTGCGGAGGCGGTCATCGCTGGCGGCAAGGCGGGGACGGTTGCGGTCGGCTATCAGGTGCCATACCCGGGGCAGGCGGTGTTTCAGTACCTCGTGCACGTGGACGGCAAGCAGGTGTACGAGAGCCAACTGCAGGCCTGCAAGCCGAAGTTCAGGGGGCCACGGTCGTGGGTGGTGCCCGACCCGATGTTCGAGGGATTGTTCAGCGAGGAGCCGGCCGGGCTGTGTCGCGAAGGCGTGCTGATATGGGGACATCTCAATGACGTGTCGCTGCTGCGAGAGACGGCCAAGCGGTTCGGCGTCCGCTACGTGGAGGACGAGATATACCGGGAGCACGGGGTCCACGGGCTGCACCTGATCGGTCACGCCATCCGCCAGAAGGACCCGGAGGATCCATGGACCCGCTGGAATGTAACGAACGTACCTGTGGCGGAGCGGCAGCCGGCCGATGTCCCCTGGATCCTGGACCCCCGCTCGATTGAGCATCACATTGAGGAGTATGGAAAGATGCTGCAGATGCCTCACCCGCTGGTGTGGGGCTTCTTTGCCGGTGACGAGATGGAGGACCGCGCCATGGCTCAGGGCGCCGGCCTGATGGCCAAGCCGGGAGACTATGAGTATATCAAGCAGGCCGACGAGGAGGTCAAGCGGGAGTTCGGCGGGGGCAAGTGGGGTATCCCCAGCGGCATCATCGAGCAGGACCCAAACCCCTACAAGTGGATCGCCTATCAGCGGTGGATCAATGCCCGAATGCGCGACCGCCACCGCCGCCTGCGCGACTTGGTGAGGAAATACGAGCCGGACATGCCCATCGTGTCCACCGACGCCGGGGGCATCATCAGTCCCTACGAATGGAGCACGCAGGCCGAGTACTTCGACATCTTCACGCACCAGATCGGCTGTCGTGGCAGCCAGTGGCGCGCGCAGCCGGGATGCATCAGCAAGATCGTCAGCGACCTCACTGGCAAGGAGTTCTGGCCGTGCGTGCATGTCGAGAACTACGGCATGGACACCACCCCCGAGGAGGTTGTGGAGGAGCTGAGCCAGGTCTTCCGCAATGGCGGGAGCGGCTTCCATTTCTTCCTTTCCGATATCGCCAACTCCCACAAGCTGATAGGGGATACCAAGACACCATACTTCGGCTCCCCCAGGCGCTGGCGCACGATCATGAATATCGTGGACCTCATCAAGACGATGCCACGGCCCAAGTACCCGGAGTACAACCGGACCGCCATTCTCTTCAATGACGACACCTTGGCCGCCACTCCCTATGATGCCAAGCGCCCGTATGCCGAACATACGGAGGCCTGCTACACGCTGCTGGGGCCGGTGGCGAGGTCATGGTTCAAGTTCATTGACTGCGCGCAGGCCATCAACCGGCCCGCCCTGGCTGACGATTTCGACATAATCTACGTGCCCACGGCCAGGTATCAGCGGACGGAAGTGGTGGCGAAGCTGCGGGAGTTCGTGGCGGCGGGCGGCACGCTTGTTTGCGGCGACCCGCAGGCATTTGAGACCGATCTGCTGGGCAATGACACCGTGGCGGCGCGCACCGAGCTCTTCGGCGTGACGGTCGGTGAAAAGCTGGCTGTTGAGAAGCTGATTCCGGCGGGAAGCGAGCCGACCGAGGAGTTGGCACTTAAGGGGGATGCCTACAAGCTAACGCCGCAGCCAGGTGTGGAGGTGCTGGCGTCTTATGAAGACGGGTCGCCGGCCACTACATCGCACAGCTTCGAGAAGGGCAAGGCGATAGTCTTCGGGTGTAACCCCTTCTGGTTGGCAGCCGTGGAGGATGCCGCCTGGCGGAAGTTCTTCGAGGGCTGGGTGAAGGCGATGGGGGCACCGACAGGTCTGGATATCTGGCGCTTCCGCTTCCCCGACAGCGTCATCTGGAAGGAGCCGCTGCGCGCGGGCTATTGCCTCACTAACAACAGGGTCGTGTGGCAGGAGGAGAAGCCGCGCTATCTGCAGGACCGCGATGTGGGAGCGACCTATCAGTACTCGCCAGCGCCCGACGCCATGCCCGATGCGGTGACGGAGGAAGCCATTCCGTGCAAGGAGGGGCACCTGACCGACCGGCGGCAATCCATCATGGCCAGGAAGGTTCGGCCGGGACGCGGCGCGCCCTACGAGCTGCCGGCCGACCGCTGGATGGTTGGTTGGGAGACGACGGAGCCGGTGTCCGTGACATTCGATCTGCAGGAAACGTGGGTGCCGCTGGAGCTGAAGCTGTGGTTCTGCGACACCATGCCGGAGGTGACAGTCGAGGGAAGCCGTGACGGGCGGCAGTGGCAAGTGCTGGGCAAGGCAGCGGGCGAGCAGGCTGGCGAGGATGTGTACGACATGGCGATTGCGCTGAATAAGGCCGTCCCCTGCCGGTATGTGCGGGTCAACTTCGCAGCCCGGCAGCCGGAACAGAAACTCAGCCTCGTGGAAGTCGAGGTGTGGGGGAAGGAAACCAAGGGATAGGACGTCTGCCGGTTGATGGCTACGGTATGCTATGAAGCCCCTCGTCATGGTGGAGGGGCTTCGGGGTCAATGCAGGGATCTTCTTCCCTTACACATGCAGGCCGGTCGCGCTTGGTAAGCCAGGATAGATCAATGGAAGGAAGGTAAGGCGGCCTGGGCGAAAAGGCCGTCTGTTCCGTGTTTGGGCGAAGGCCCGGGCGCCTCTGCCCGAATGAAGTGCAATGACCAGGGAGAACCGGTTTCCATGATGACACCTCGCGAACGCGTGGATGCGGTCCTGTGGGGTACGGGGCCGGACCACGTCCCCTTTACCGTGTACGAGTGCATGTTACCGATGTGCGAGGTGGAGCGGCAACTGCGCAACGAGGGCCTCTGCATTCACAACCGGCGCTTCAGTCCCATGCGCAGCGTCACGCCCAATTGCAGCGTCGAGACGCGCTCATACAAAGATACGGAGACCGGCAAGGACCTTACCAAGAGCATCACGCACACGCCGGAGGGGGACCTGGAGACGATTTCCGAGCCGGCCGGCTTCACGTCATGGCGGCATGCGCTGCCCTTCAAAGGCCCCGAGGACTACGCAAAGCTGATCGCGCTGGCTGAGGACACGCAGTTCGAGCCGGAATACGATGTGTACGACAAGGCTCGGGCATGGCTGGGAGATGACATGTTCCTGCGGGCCACAATCGGCTACTCGCCGCTGCAGGCGATCATCTATACCTATCTTGGTGTGGAGACGTTCTGCATCGAGTGGGCGGAGCGCCGCGACAGGGTGATGGAGCTTTACGAGGCGCTGGCGGCAAAGGACCGGCGGGCGTTCAAGGTGATGGCGGAGGGGCCTTTCCCGTTTGTGCAGTACTGCGGCAACGTCAGCCCCGCAATCGTGGGGAGGCAGCGGTTTGAGGAGCTGATACTGCCGCTCTACAACGAGTTCGGACGAATGCTGCACGAGAATGGGAAGCTGTACGGATGTCATCTTGACGACAATTGCGGCCTCTTCGCCGACCTGATAGCCACGTCGGAACTGGATGTCATCGAGGCGTTTACGCCGGCGCCCGACACCGACATGAGCATCGCGGATGCCCGCAAGGCGTGGCCCGACAAGGTGCTGTGGACCAACTATCCATCCTCCGTGCACCTGCGCAGCGAGGAAGAGGTCTATCGGATGACATGCCAGATGATAGACGAAGACGGCGGGGCGCAAAAGCTGATCATCGGTATCACCGAAGACGTGCCCGAGGACCGCTGGCAGGGGAACTTCCTGACCATCAGCCGGGCGGTGCGGGAGTACGGGCGGTATGACTAGGCAGGGGTGAATGAAGAATGTCCCGTGAGTTGCCGGCCGAGAGAAGGTTTGTGGTCACGGTTGATGATCCGGGAGGGCTGATCCAGGACCTGCCGACACTGCAGCGGGTGGTGGACTTCTTCAGCGAGGAGCAGGCGCCGGCGACTTTCTTTGTGGTCCCGCGCGGCGAGGGCGGCTGGCAATTGGACGGGCAGACTGAGTGGCTCGCGGCGGCCCAGGCGGCTGAGCGCCACGGCCACAACTGCCAGCTCCACGGGCTGGATCACGCCGGGTGCGAATTCGGTCCCTATGCGGCATTCGTTTACGCACTGGGCGGGCAGGACCCGCAGGCGCGGCTGGAGGAGGACCGGCAGAGGTTCGGCCATCTCTGGCGACGCGACATCTTCGTGGAAAAGCTACAGACGGCCATCCGCATCTTTGAGAGCGCTTTCGGCCGCCGGCCTCAGGCGTTGCGGACGGGAGCCCTGTCGCAGAGCCCGGAGCTGTATGAGGCCGTGGCGGATGTGGGGATGCGCTACGTGTCGAACATGGTGGCGGACCCGCGCGGATGGGCGTACATCAGAGGCGACTATGACGATCCGGGCGACTGGGACCAGGGGGTGCCGTCCCAGCCATACTGGCTGACCGAGAAAGTCATCAACCTGCCGATGATCAGCGAGTACGCCTGGAAACTGACGCCGGAGAAGATCGAGAGGCACCTCGCCCTCGCCGTCGAGGACCTGGGACGCGTATACGAGGCCGGCGGCGTTTTCCTGCTGATATGCCACGTTCAGGAGGTCGGCGCGGAGCACCCTTACAGCCGAGACCTGCTGCACCGGCTGCTCGAGGTGGCAAGGCGCGATTACGAGGTCAGGTTCCAGACCGTGCGGGAGCTGATTGCGGACATCGAGAGCGGCGCGGTCGAGATTCTCCCCTACGGGCCACGAACAACTAAAGGAGGCTACTACAGTGGGAATTGACCGGTTTGACGGCAAGGAGATCGAGTATCTGAAGGAGGTCCTGGCATCGCGGCGGCTGTCGGGTCAGGCTGAGGGTTTCAAGGGCAAGGTTGAAAAGGCCTTCGCGGAGGCCTATGGCGTGAAGCACGCCATTGCCGGCAATTCCGCCATGTCACTGCTCATATCGTCCATGTATGCGGCCGGTGCCGGCGCTGGTGACGAGGTCATGTGCGACCCGCTGGTGCAATTCCACGCCATCTCCGCCCTGTGGCAGAACGCGCACCCGACATGGGCCGACGTGTGTGAGGACACTTGGCTGATGGACCCGGCATCGGCACGCGACAGCATCACGCCGCAGACGAAGGCGATCTGCTGCACGCACCTGTGGGGCCAGCCTTGCGAAGTTGATGCGCTGCGCAAGGTGGCCGACGACAGCGGCGTCGTGCTGATCGAGGACTGCGCCCACGCGATGTTCCTGCCGTACAAGGGCAAGTACGTCGGCACCTGGGGGCATGTCGGAGTGCTCAGCCTGTGCCAGGGCAAGCACATGACCACAGGCGACGGCGGCATCGCGCTGACCGATGATGACGACCTGGACCGCCGCATCAGGAGTATGATCGCATTCGGCGAATCGCCGCCCGAGCTGGCGACGGTATTCCGGATGACCGAGCTCCAGGCGGCGGTGGCACTGGCCCAATTGGAGAAGGTCAAGGGCTACATCGAGGAGTACCAGAAGTCGTATCAGGCGCTCGATGCGGCGGTTGCGGAGTGCGACTGGCTGCAGCCGCGTGCGATCAAGGAGGGCTGCGGTAACTCGCCTTACATCTTCTCATGCCTCTTCAGGGGCGATGAGCAGGGGTTCGATCCGGAGGACTTCAAGCAGGCGCTCTTCGAGACCGGTGAGAACTTCAACATCGGCTTCACGCAGGTTCCGGCGTACAAGTACAAGCTGTTCAAGCAGCCGATGGCGTACCAGAACAAGGGCTGTCCGCTGCACAACTGCCCGTACTACGAGGGTAGCTATGAATACAGGGACGGCCTGTGCCCCACCGCCGAGGCGATTCTGCCGCGGCTGGTCAACACCACCTGCATGATAGCCGAGGACGACGCCAAGCGCGTGGCCGATGCGCTGCGGCGAGCGGTCGCCCAGGTTGAGGGCAAATGACGGAGATTGACAGGCGGACGGCGCATGAGTGACCTGAGCAAGCTGTGTGAGGAAACCAGCACCAAGATAATGGACATCGTTGCCGAGCTACAGCCCGCCAGCGCGCGACAGGTGCGCGAGGAGCTGGCGCGCAGGCATGGGATACAGGCCGAGCTGGACCAAGTAGTCAGATACATGGAGTTCCTGCGCTCCGGCTTCCCGCGCAAGCTCGCCCATGCCGGCCCCGATGCCTGGGTTGTCATCGAGCTTGGCTAGACTCGGATGCTCTATCGGACACGGCGCTCCCCCACATGTGCCAGTGGGGCGGCGCCGTGCG
>CAZJVY010000090.1:0-11907 GCA_964549395.1 uncultured Armatimonadia bacterium
GGTGCCGACAGTGACGAAGCCGCCGGGGAGAGGCTGTTGGTGGTGGCGGGTAACTCGGCGGGTGCCCGGGTCACCCAGCATGGTGACGCTGCCCCCGATATTGGCGCACCACTCGGCGAGATGGCCGGAGGTGGGGGGGAGGCAGAGGCCCTGTGGCGGTTCGGCGGCGCGCCAGCTCCAGGAGGCAAGGCGGCGCTCGGAGCGGTGCAACAGCGCCCCATGCTCCGGCTCGTGCCAGCTCCCCTCAGCTGGGGCGTCGAAGGCCTCGTTCGCGGCAGCGGGCTGGATGGAGAGCTTGCGGCGCCAGTAGGCGTTCATCGAGAGCACCACGGCCTTGTCTGATTCCAGGCGGGTGTAGTAGTAGGGGTTGGTGCTGCGGATGGTGTCAAGGCGTTCGGACAGGAAGCTGCCGTCGGCGTTGTGTTGCTGCTCTCGGCGGATGAGGTCCAGAGCGCCAGCCTCCAGGTGCAGGGCCTGTGCATCATGCAGATAGTCGGCGGCCCACAGCAGTGCGGGCAGCAGATAGTCCTGGCAATAGCAGTAGCGCTGGCGGGTGTCGCCGCCAACACGCGCCAGGCGGCCATCGGCGAAGATCAGGTGCTTGACCAGCCGCCACAGGTCGCCGGCATGATGATAGAGGCTCTCAGGCGGCTCCCAATCCTGTGTCCGGCAGGCGAAGTGCAGCATGGCGATGTTGCTGAGACAGATTACCATGTAGCCGACATTGAGATAGCCGTGGTGGTCGAGGGCGTAGTTGTCGAAGAAGTTGGGCCCGACATGGCGGTCCTTGAGCGGACGGCCCGCGACTTGCGTCTCGTCGGCGGCGTCGGCGGCGACGGAGATGCCGTTCAGGAGAAAGCGGTGGGCTTTCTCCACCCATTCATCAGCTCTGGCGGCGTCAGGATATGTGCGGGCGGCGCGCCAGAGGAAGGCGCCGTTCCAGATATTCGATTCGGGCCTGTTGCCGTGCTCGGCGGCCCATTTGGTGGCCGTTACATCCAGCTGCAGCACGGCATCGGCTTCCGAGACAAGCATGCGGCGCAGTCCCTCGCGGTCGCGGTCGGTGAGATGCTCGTCAATGGCCTGGATGCCGTGCATCATGCGCTCGACACCCAACAAGGAAATCCAGGTATGGCCCCAGCTGGTGCCGTCGCTGCAATGATGGTCGCCGCTCAGATGGCTGGCGATGGAATAGCGCATCATGCGCAGAGCCCTGTCCAGCAGCTCGTCGCGGCCGCATCCGGCCGCTGTTTCGTCAAGGTCCGTCTCGGCGGCCAGCACCGCGTAGGCGGCAAGAGCCTTCTGGTTGGTCTGCACGCCCCAGGAATTGTAACCGGTGCCGAAGCATCCGATGTCAGGGCGGCGGGGATCGTCCCACCAGTATGAATTGGCGAAACGCGGCCACTTTTCCAACACGCGCAGATAGTCCGGGTACGTCAGCGTTCTCTGCATGGTGCGAACTCCTCGCCGTTCAGGGGGAACCGTTCCTGCCAGGGGGGAAGCCTTTCTGCAGAAAGTGTTCCCCTTCTGGACCCCCTTCCCAGAGGCTCCTACAAGGTCCACCACCCCGCCACCACACCCGGCATTGAGGACCGGGCGCCAAGAGAGGACAGGCAAGAATGCCTGTTCGCCCTTTCTAGAGCGCGGACCTGTACCGCGCCCTCCAGGACAAAGGCAAACGGCGACAGGCAGGGATGCCTGTCGTACGCGAGGGGATGAAGGATGTCTGGCGGAGGCGGGAGGGGGAGGATGGGCATACGCAGTTGATGGCGGCTGGGTGCGGGGCGCGGGATCGCGGTCTTGATTTCAATGCGAGATTGGGATATATTGAGGTCTGGCCGTGCCGGAAGCAACCGAATCGCAGCAAGCCGCGTCTTTGCGAACTGCACAACGGCAAGCGCAGTGCGAAGGAACAGGCGGCAAATGGCACAGATACGCGATAGACTGGTACGAATGCCCGGCCCAGTACGCGGAGAGCGCGCTGCTTGCGCCCGCTTCCCTCACGTGTTCCCCGAGATGTGTGCCACTTGCGCGGTCGCGTTGCAGATTCACCGAAGCTAGGACGGCAGGCATCACGGCAAACCAGACGCCGCACGGGTGACGATGCTGAGCGCCAGTCGTCATCCGGACAGGGGCGACGCGCCGGGAGGGCGTGCAATAATGAGAATGGATACAGTCGTGCACTGCGAGTGCGGGCACCGCGTGGGTCTCAACGAACTGCTGGCGCACGGGTTCGTGATGATCGGCGACAAGCCGGCGCACGTGTACCTGAAATACCGGTGCGCCGAGTGCGGCTGTGAGGGCGTGGAGCTGGTGGACTACGACAGGTGGAACGCGCTGATGAAGGAGCCGGAGCCGGCGGAGGAGGAGGTAGTGCTGTTCCGGCGGTTAGGCGCGATAGGCGCGGAGGAGATACTGCAGTTCGCAGAGGCGCTCGCGAACCTTAGCGGCAGCGAGTTTGCGGAGCTACATAGCAGGTAGCGGATGCGGGGCGGTCTGCGGCGTATCCCCTGACAACAACGATACGGCAAAGGCAAACGGCAATTACGGCGACAGGCAGGGATGCCTGTCGTACGCGTATGTGCGTTTGGGGGTTAGCACGAGCGGGCGCACGCAGTGGGGCCGTACCGAGGACGAAGGCAAACGGCGAACGACAGCGGCGGCTGAAGCCGGTCCTCCGCGAAGTGAGCGTTGGGCGCGGGTGTGGGAGGCAGCAATAGGCGACACAGAAACCATAGACGGGTAACGGAGAACGTATTTGTTTAGTGGAGAGCCATCCATCCGAACGGATGGCTTTCTCGCCGCCAGGGCGGCGGTTCTCCGGCAGAGGGACGGTCTCCGTAAAGGGACCGTTTCCGCATAGCGGCTGTTTTCGCACGGGGAGCGTCTCTGCACGGGGCGTCAGGAGTCGGCGGCGGTAGCCCGGGCGTGTTCGAGAGATGCAAGGGCGTCGGCGTGGTCCTGGGGGAAGGCATCCTGCGTCCAGACGCGGAGTGTGGCTTCGAGATGCTCGATGGCCTGGCGGCGGTTGTCGGCGGGGTCGCCGGGCAACTCCTCGTCCATGTAGAGCAGGCCGAGGTTGTACATCGTAGTGGCCCATTGCGTGGGGTAGCTGTGCTCGGTATAGACACGAAGGGCCGCTTCGTAGCAGGCGATGGCCTTCCGGAGGTTCTCGGCCACGTCGCCGTAGGGCAGGTGCAGGTAGGCGTTGCCGAGGTTGTTCATGGTGTTGGCCCAGTCGGGGGGGAAATCGGCTTCGGTTCTGACGCGGAGGGCGGCTTCGTAAGACTGGACGGCTTTGGCGTAGCTGTCGGCGGGATCGGCGGAGAGCAGCTCGGTGTAGGCGTTGCCGAGGTTGTTCATGGTGGTGGCCCATGGGCCGGGGTAGTCCTGCTGGTTGTAGACGCGCAGGGCAGCTTCGTAGCATTGGATGGCCTTCTGTAGGCTCTCCTGGTCTTCGTCGGAGGCGATTTCGTGATAGGCGTTGCCCATGTTGTTCATGGTCATGGCCCACTGGGCGGGGTGCTCCTGCTCGGTTCTGACGCGCAGGGCGGCTTCGAAGTAGGCGACGGCGTTGTAGAGGCGTTCGGTGCGGTCGCCGGTGGGCAAGCTGAGGTAAACGGTGCCAAGGTTGTGAATGGTCATGGCCCATTCCACGGGGTCGCGGTCTTCGGTGTAAACGCGGAGAGCGGCTTCGTAGCATTCGATGGCTTTGCGGAGGTTGTCGCTGCGGTCGCCGATAGGCAGGCGCTGGTAGGCGTTGGCGAGATTGGTTATGGTCATGGCCCAGTCGTCGGGATAGGCGCGGTAATCATAGACGGTGAGTGCGGCCTCGAAGCAGGCGATGGCGGTCTGGATGTTGGCGGTGCGGTCGGCGCCGGGCATGTTCCTGTGGGCGACGCCGAGGTTATTCATGATGCCGGCCCATTGCGTGGGGTAGGCTTCTTCGGTATAGGTTTCGAGGGCCATTTCGTAGAGTTCGATGGCGCGGGTGATGTTGTGTGCGCGGCTGCCGGTGGTGAGCTCGCTGAGGTCGTTGGCGAGTGCGAGGAAGCGTCTGGCCAGGCGTGCGCCTTCGGTAACGGAGAGGCCGCCGGGGAGCCGGCGGGGCTGTGCGACGACGGAGGCATCGTGTCTGCGGATGAGTCGCAACATGCGGCGGCGCGATCTCATGGCAAGGATCGCGAGGTAGAGCGTCATTATGAGCAGGACAAGTGTAAGCACGACCAGTGGCGCCATCACTGCTCCTCCGCCTGGGCTCCCACCGAATGCAGCAGCAGCTTGGTCATGGAAGCGAAGGCAGGTGCCGCGACGAACAGGCCCGGCCCTACGAAGGGAGATTTCGCCGCGCGGTGTCGCTGACCTGCAATCGGCTTCACGGCGCAGACATCGGGGGGCGGGGCGTGGCAGTCGGGTGTTCTTGACCTGCCGGTGAAGCAGGTCTTATAATGCGATGCGGGAGCGCGGGTCGCGGAGCAACCAAAGAGGCAATGGGCTGTCTCACAGAGTGTAGTGGGGCGAGGTGAGGGGTGTCGCGGCGGTTGGCGGTACCACAGCTAGTACTCACTTGCGTAAGTCCGCGAGAGAATTCCGTCGGCGTGGGCAGGCAAGGATGCCTGCCCTCCGCGAAATCATTATGTTGCATGGTTGTTCAGGTGAGAACGAGGCATAAGGGAGCCAGGGCAATGAAACGACGGATGAGGTACGGTCTCTACGTTTTGGGCACAGCGGTGCTCGTCGGCCTGATACTGCTGGCGGGCTGCGGCGGGGACAGCAGCAGCTCGCTGTTTCTGAACGTGTCGGAGCGGCCGTCGTGGGGGTCGGCGGGCCGGATTGCGCTATCCGTGTGGGGCGCCAACGAGATCCGCTACATCTACTCGATCAGCCAGAACGGCGGTAATCCGACGCTGCTGACTCTGACCGATAGCGACAGCGACTGGAGCGATGAGGGCGGGCAGCAGCCGGCTTACCGGCCGGACGGAGCTGCGATAGCGATAACAGCGCGGCGCGGCAGCAAGGACAGCATCTACCTGATTGACGCCGCCACGGGGGACCGGCAGGGGGCGACACTGATTACGCAGCCGGCCGGTGCGGGGGCCGATAGCATGCCTTCGTGGTCGCCGGACGGCTCGAAGTTGGTGTTCGTAACGACCACTAACAACGGCACGATGGACCTGATGACCGTAAACGCGGACGGGACGGGACGGGCGCCGCTGCTGGAGGACGACACGGCGGACCTGCTGTGGCCGGTGTACACACCGGACGGCGGCAGAGTGATGTACGAGCGGCGGGCTGCGGGGTCAAGCGAGTCGGACATCCATGTGGTTGACGTGGCTTCAGGGCTAGACGCCGTGCTGCTGGCCGGAGGCTTCGACGACGGAGCGCCGGCGGTGTACGGCGACCGCACCTCGTTTACGGTGCTGTTCCACTCCAACCGCAATGGGCCGCAGTACGATATTTGGGCAATGGACGTTGATGCCACGACCCTGGCAGTGAGCAACGTGCGGGCGATAACGCAGACATCGAGAAGCGACGGCTTCCCGGTGTGGTCCAGCGATGGAACGCGGGTGGCATTCAACCGCGACCGCGAGGTATGGACGATGGCGTGGACGGCGGTGGAGGCGGACCGCGATTACAAGCGCTTGACGCGCCGCTATAGGTAGAAGGCGGCGGGGCCAACCGGTGGAGTTGTATCGGGAGGCCCAATAGATGTGGAAGGCAAATGAGAGGGCGAAGGTCGGCGATGAGCCAGTTGCGCAAAGCGACCTTCGCCTTTTTGCGTGTCATGGGCGCCCCCATTGATTGGAGCCGGTGCAAATGGAGCTGGTAGACACTCACTGTCATCTCAATGATCCGAGGTTCGCGGCGGACTATCCTGCTGTTATCCGGCGGGCACAGGAGGCGGGGGTGGGAGCGATGGTGGTGGTCGGCTATGACCTGGGCTCGAGCCGGATGGCGGTGGAGCTGGCTGAGCGATACGAGTGCGTGTGGGCGGCGGTGGGAGTGCATCCGCACGATGCCAGGGATGCCACGCCGGAGGTGCTGGCGCGGATCGGGGAGCTGGCGACGCACCCGCGGGTGGTGGCGGTGGGGGAGAGCGGGCTGGACTTCTACCGGGACCTGTCTCCGAGGGAAGTGCAGGCCGGGGTATTCGAGGAGTTCGCGCAGTTGGCGGCGGAGGTGGACAAGGCGCTGATCGTGCACAGCCGGGAGGCGGAGGCGCAAGTGCTGGAGGTGCTGGCAGGGGCGATGTCGGAGGGTCAGCGGGTAGTGCGGCATTGCTTTGGAGGCGAGAGAGAGGCGGGGCAGAGGTACATGGAGCTGGGCTGCTATCTCGGCATCAGCGCCACCGTGACGTATCCGGGAAGCCGGGAACTGCGGGAGACCGTCGGGGACATCGAGGGCGCCAGGCTCGTGCTGGAGACGGATTGCCCGTGGCTGCCGCCGCAGGGCCACCGGGGCAAGCGCAACGAGCCGGCGCTGATGGTTGAGACGGCGGAAAAGGTGGCTGAGGTGCGGGGGGCGGATGTCGCGGAGATTGCCGCCCAAACGACGGCAAATGCGGGGATTCTGTACGGTCTGGCGGGCGAGAAGTAGGATTTCCACATGGTTTTCCACAACAGGCATTAACTACATGGCGTAGCAAAGCGGTTTGCAGGGGCGATTCGGCTTTCCACAGTCTCCACAGACTCATCCACATGACTTTTGCACATTGCCCACAGGTCGTCCACTGCCGCGAGGCTGTGGGAGAGCGGGGCTACCGGCGTTTTGCAGTTCCACGGTGAGTTATCCACAATCTTTCCCCCACTTTGTCCGCGCAGTTTTCCACAATTCAGCGGCGGGAAGACGTTGTTGGCTTATGCAAGAGCACACCTGTCGCGGAACGGGCAGCTTATCAACATTTCGCAGAGGCTCATCCGCGGTACAGCAGGTTGCTCATGCCAAGCGGTTCAGACGACCTACAGGCCGTGAAATGCCGCTATGGGGGCATTGAGACGGTCTGCAGCAGGTCGGCACAGATTTGTGCGTCGCCAGGCCAAGGAGAGTGCGCGGCTACGGGCGAACCTACGCGTGCAATGCAGCGGCGGATTAGTCGTGTCGAGCCGCAGCAGTCCAGCAACCGATGGATTTGAGGAGGCAGAAACATGCAAGTCGGATTTGCGTCTGCGGATATCACGCCCTCGATAGGGATGGAGAAGCCGGGGGGATTCAGGAAGGGCTTTCACCAGGCGATCCACGACCCGTGCTGCGCGAAGGCGGTGGTGATAGAAGGTGACGGCGAACGGGTGGCGCTGGTGGGGCTGGACACGCTCTCGATCAAGCGGTCGGTGGTCGAGGCGGCGCGAGCGACCATCGAGCAGCAGACAGGGATACCCGGCAGCCACGTCATGGTGGGATGCTCGCACACGCACGCCGGGGGGCCGGTGATGGGGGCCAAGCCGGGCGACTATGCCCATGCCTTCGACCCGGAGCTGTGCGAACGCCTGGCACAGGAGGAATCAACCGCGCCGGACCTGTGCTACCTGGAGCACGTCGCCAAGCAGATAGCCACGGCGGTAATCACGGCGGACAAGAACAAGGAGGAGGCGAGGCTTTCCATCGGCCGGGGCCATGAGGCGACAGTGGCGTTCAACCGGCGCTTCAAGATGAAGGACGGCAGCCAGGCGACCCATCCGGGCAAGGGCAACCCGAATATCGTGGACTGGGCGGGACCCGTGGACCCGGAGGTGGGCGTCATCGGGTGCCGGCGGCCCGACGGGGAGTTCCTGGGCTGCATCGTGAACTTCACCTGCCACGGGACCACCGGCAACCCTGGTGCATCGGCGGACTGGATATACTGGCTGCGCAAGTGCATTACCGGTGCGATGGGGGGCGGCGAAGTGGTGTTCCTCAACGGGGCCTGCGGCGATGTGACGCAGGTGAATAACATGTCGCTGCGGGCGACGGAATTCGGGCCGATTGCTTCCCGTCGCGTGGGCCAGAGCGTGGGCGCAGAGGCGCTGAAGGTCCTGTGCGCGGCGACTCCGGGTGAGTTGCTGCCCGTGCGTGCGGCGCAGAAGCGCATCAAGATAAGGACCCGCGAGGTGAGCGAGGAGCGGTTTGAGGAGGAGCTCGCGACCGTCAAATCCGGCACACCGGAAGACCACAACTGGCTGTTCGCGCGTGAGGCGGTGCTGCTGCATGAGGCCAACAAGGTGGAGCCGGAGGTGAGCTGCGAGGTGCAGGCGATCCAGATCGGGCCGGCCGTGTTCGTGTCCAACCCGGCCGAGTACTTCTGCCAGTTCGGTCTCAATATTAAGGAGCGGTCGCACTTCCCGTTCACCTACGTTGTGGAGCTGGCTAACGGGTGCATCGGGTATGTGCCGACACCTGAGGCCATGGGGCCCAACGGCGGGGGCTACGAGCCGCGCATGGCGATGAGCAGTAAGCTGGTGCCCGAGGCCGGCCAGATGATCGAGGACACCTCGGTGGAACTGGCGAACTCGCTGACGCCGGGCGAGGTCCCACAAGAGCCGCAAGTAGAGGTGCAGGACAAGGTCTGGGACTATTCGGCCAAGTCGAGTAAGGTGTGAGAGGCCCAGGGGGGTGCGGGCGCACGCAGTGCGCCCCTACCGCCGACAAGGCAAACAGCAAAGGCAACGGCGCCGGGTAGGGACGCCCGGCCTACGAAACAACATGCGGCGGGCAGGGATGCTTGCCATCCGCGATGGTGGGCAATGTGGAGGCGAATGAGTGAGGTGACAGAAGAGCGGGCCTACGGGAACTGCGACAGGTTTGCGTGGGTGCGGATGGTTTCGGTGAGGGCTGCGGCGACCTCATCAGGCGTGATGGCGTTCATGCAGGCGTAATCGCGGCACGTCGGCGTGCGCTTGCAGTAAGTGCTTCTGCGCCTGTCGCTGCACCGGTCAATGTGCGAGATGACTGTGTGGATGTCGCCAAAAGGGCCGGTATATGCGGGGTTGGTAGGCCCGAAGAGCGCGACCGTCGGGACGCCCAGGGCCGCGGCCACGTGCATGGGGCCGGTGTCGGCGGTGACCAGAGCATCGAGGCGACTGATGAGGGCGACAAGCTGCTTGAGGTCGGTCCTGCCGGCGGTCACAATGTGAGGAGATGCGGTCTGCGCGGCAATCCCTTGCGCCAAGGCAACGTCGCCAGGGCCGCCGAGTATGACCCAGGAGACTTCCGGCATCATGTCGGTCAGGGCGGCGAAGCGGTCAGGCGGCCATTGCTTGTGGACGCTGGACGCTGCGGGGTTGATGCCGACAAGCGGGCGTCGTCCACCGAAGTCGGCTTCAGACAGAATGCGGTCGGCCCAGTCGCGGGCGGCGGGTTCCACAGGCAGATCGAAGCGCGGATTGCTCACATCACAGCCGAGATGCTTCGCCATCTGCAGGCACCTGAGCACTGCGTGGGCGTCGGCCGGGCCGGGGGCCAACTCGTTGCACATGCGCTGGTTGAACTCGCGGCGCTCCTGGGCCAAGCCGATGCGGCGTTGCGCGCCGGATAAGCGCAGCAGGTAGGCGCTCTTCAGCAGGCCCTGGAGGTCGAGCGCCCAGTCGAAGCGACGCTTGAGCATTTCGGCCCGCACCCTGGCGGTCTCGCGAATGAGGCCAAGCGGCTCGCCAAGCCCACAGTGCCTGATGGTGATGACTTCGGTAAGGGCCGGATGGTTATCGAGGATTTCCGCAAAGCGGCTCTCGACCAACCAGGCTATGTGGGCATCCGGGTAGGTATCGCGCAGGGCATTGGCAACCGGCAAGGCATGGGTGATGTCACCAAGGGAACTGCGCTTGATGATGAGGATGCACGGCGCGGCGGGTTGGCTGTCGGATGTTCGGTCGCTCATGGTCGTCGGAAGCGCGTGCGGGAAGGGCGTGTGTCATAGTAGCATCTTCGGGCTGAGAGAGTCCATAGAGCAGGGGTCAGCAGAGGAGCTCATCGAGAGCGGCGGTGACCTGAGAGACGTGGATGGTGCCCAGACACTCGGCGGCGTCGCAGCGGGGCATCGCCGAGAGGTAGTAGCAGGGCGCGTGCGGGCAGGCGGAGGAGGTGATTACGCGGGTCCGCTCGCCCCACGGGCGCCACTTGTTGGGGTTGGTGGGTCCGAAGACGGCGACGACGGGAGCTCCGACGGCGGCGGCCAGGTGCATGGGGCCGCTGTCGTTGCTTACGACTACGGCGGCGCCACGCAGTAGCTCGATGGTCTCGCGGACGGTGGTCTTACCGGCGAGATTGATTGCGGGTGGACCTGCGGCCTCGGCGATATGTCGGCCCAGCTCGGCCTCGAACGGAGCGCCGACGATGATGGTGGGCAGGTCGAAATGCTCGGCCAGATAGTTGCTCACCTGGGCGAAGCGGTCGGCGTGCCAGCGCTTGACGGGCCAGTTCTTGCTGCTGCCGGGGGAGAGGACGGCGTATCTGCCGCCCGGCGGTATGTTACTCTGGAGCAAGATGTCGGCGACACGGGCAGCCGCCTGCGGATCGCGCCAGAGAAAGAGGGACTTGTCGTCGGTTCGTACGCCGAGGGGCCTGAGGATGTCGAGGAAGCAGAGCAGCTCGTGCCTGTCCGGCTCGCGAGGGGCCTTGTGGGTGTAGAGATAGCCCCGGTGCTTGCCGGCGGTGTCGAACCCGGCGCGGATGGGAGCGCCGCTGAGGAAGGCGAGGATGGGCGTTATCTTGTAGTAGAGGTCGAGGTCAACGGCGATGTCGGGGCGGCAGCGGCGGATCGCCACCAGCGCCTGACGGAAGGCCGGGATCGCGCCGGTAAGCATCTCTCTCATGCCACCCAGCCCGGTGAGGCGGAGGGCAACAAGCTCGTCAATGAAGTCCTGGCCGAGGAAGGCATCCACGTTGCGCGGAGTGCAGACGACGGTGAGGCGGGCCTGCGGATAGGCCTGCTTGAGGGCGCGGATGGCGGGGAGTGCGAGGACGCCGTCCCCGAGGCAGCAGAGCTTGATGACCAGGATGTTATCCACCTGCAAGCGAGCGAGAGAAGTGCGATGGCGGCGGGAGAAGAGCCGGCGCAGGGCGTTGTAGACGACCAGAACGCCCATGATCAGGAGTCCCAGAACCGCGTCGAGAGATTTGCGGACCACGTTGGTTTGCATATTCATCAGCCGGGAGCAGAGGCGGCGTCGCGGCGCAGGTTGCGGTGCAGCCACCTGATGCGGAACAGGTCGGCGACCATCTTGGGGCCGTCAACCAGCATCTTCACTTTGGTGTCCGGTGAGTTGACCCAGCGGACAGGGATTTGTGCGATGCTGAGGCCGAGGCGGCGGGCTATGAACATCAATTCGGCATCGAAGGCCCAGCCGGTAAGCTTCTGGTGAGGCAGTACGCGCTCGACGGCCCGGCGCGTGAAGGCCTTGAAGCCGCACTGGCTGTCTGGTATGCCGTGCTGCAGGACGGCGCGGTTGATGAGGCCGAAGGTGCGGCCGGCCATCTCGCGGTACCACGGCTGGCGGACTTCGAGCTTCGCGCCGGGGATCTGGCGGGAACCGATGGCGATATCGGCGCCGTTCTCGATGGCCGCCAGCAATCTGTCGGCCTCCTCGATGGGAGTGGAGAGGTCGGCGTCAGTGAAAAGGGCGATGCTACCACGGCTTTCGGAAAGGCCGCGTTTGACGGAGCGGGCCTTGCCGAGGTTGGGGTCATTGCGCAGGACGCGGCCGTCAGCGGTCGCCAGGATCTGGTCGGCCACATGGTGGGTGGCGTCGGCGCTGCCGTCATCCACGACCACGATTTCCCAGGTGAAGCTCCTGGCACGCAGGTAGTCGAGGATGGTGCGCAGTGTCGGCGGAAGCCGTTTCTCTTCATTGTAGGCGGGTATAACGACCGACAGATAAGGCTGCGGTGCTTGCCCCGGCATCCATAACCACCCGTTTCGGTTCTCCAGACGGCGCATCG
>CAZJVY010000091.1:0-11857 GCA_964549395.1 uncultured Armatimonadia bacterium
GGGCGGAAGGCATTGATGAACGGATATGGAGGAGAGGCAGGGACGCCTGTCCTACGCGGAAGCGTTGAGGAGCGTAGTTGCTGAGGAGTACTAAGGGGAGAGGCGGGCGCGGTGGAAATCTGTGATGCGGCGGACCGCGTCGTCGAGCTGAGAAGGCTCGGAGGCAGGTGCGTAAGGTATCGGATCATCGTGTAAGGGTGGGCGGTCAAGGAGGGCGAGAAGCGAGTTCTCCACGCATACTGGCAGCGCAGGAAGATAATAGCCGCCCTCCAGCACCAGGCACAAGCGCCCATCGCAAACCGTCTCGGCGGCCTCGACGAGGCGGCGGGTCATGGCGTGATAGAAATCGGGAGTGAGATTGAAGCGGGCCAGGTTCGTCAGCCGATCCCCGTGGTAGCCGTCATATCCCGCCGAGATGAGCAGCAGTTGCGGCCTGTAGGAATCGATGAGGAAGGGCAATATCACCTCGTCGAAACAGCGGCGGATGTGATGGTCGGCGGTGTCCGCAGGGAGCGGGAAGTTCATCGTGTAGCCGTCGCCTGCCCCGATGCCCGTCTCGTCAAGAGCGCCGGTGCCGGGGTACAGGGGGTACTGGTGCAGGGAGATATAGAGCACGTCGGGGCGGGAGAAGAAGATTTCCTGGGTGCCGTTGCCGTGGTGGATGTCGAAATCCACGATGGCCACGCGCTCAAGGCCGTGATGGCGGATGGCATGCTCGGCGGCGATGGCGACGGTATTGAAGACACAAAAGCCCATAGCGCCGCCGGGAACGGCGTGATGGCCCGGCGGGCGGACAAGGCAAGCGGCGTTGGTGATGTCGCCGGCGCAGATGGCGTTGATGGCGTTGACGCATCCGCCGACAGCGCAGGCGGCCGCCTGGTAGGTGTCGGCGGTCGCGAAGGTTTCATAATCGAGCGGGCCGCCGCCGGCCTGGGAGACTGTGCGGACGCGCTGCACGTATGCCGGATCATGGACGGTGGCGATGAGTTGCGGATCGGCAGGTGGCGCCGGCACGGGCTGCAGAGCGTCCCAGATGCCGTCAGCCTGCAGCAGCTCGCGGACGACCTGGAGGCGCTCGGCCCTTTCGACGTGCCAGGGCGGGCCGTGCTTGAGAAAGATGTCGTCGTATATGCGTCCGGTGGCCATGGTGATGTATCCGTACCAGGGGGGAACCCTTTCTGCAGAAAGGGCACCCATGCTCCGCACGGGTAGCCGCCTGGACCCCCTTCCCAAAGACTCCTAGAAGGTCCACCGCGCCGCCACAGCACCCGGCGGTGAGACCATGTGTGGGCGCACGCAGTGCGCCCGTACCGACGACAAACGGCAAAGGATAACGGCATACGCGGGCCAGTCTCCGGCCGGTTGCGCACGGCGCGACCGGCCGTCGGCAGGCCCCTCCGGACGGCAAGGCACACGGCAACGGCACGGCACACGGCAACGGCACGGCGGCGCGGCACAGGCCCGCGCCCTACAAGGCAACGACAACGGCAAACGGCGACAGGCAGGGGTACCCGTGCGCAGCATGGGTCCCCTGTCCTCCGCGAAGGGTTGATACGGAACCACAGGCTGGAAAGCCTGTGGCACGCGGAGAGTGCGACAGGCGGAAGTTGGCTTGCTGTCAATGTGCGGAATTGCTCAGGCCTCGGCTGAGGCGGTGCGGAGGGCGTCCTGTAAGGTTCGCAGGCCCAGCGCCGCGTGCTCCACCGCCGGGCGGTCGAAATGGAAGACCTCAATTGAAGCGAAGTGCCCGTAGTCTATGTCGAGAAGCGCCTGCATGAGCGGCACGAAGTCCGTACCGCCGACGCCGGGAGCGTAGCCGCTGTCATCGTTGCAGTGGTAGTGGTAGAGCACATCCTGCGCGGAGCGGATGGCGGCGGGCAGATCGCGCTCCTCCTTGGTGCCGCTGTAAGTGTCGAGAATGATGCCGACATTGGGCATGTCAATCTCGGCTACCATGCGGAGAACCTCGTCGGAGCGGCGCAGGAAGTTGTTCTTCGTCTCGGCCGCGAGCGGCTCAATGCAGATGCGGAAGTCGGCGTCGAAACCCACCTCAGCGCAGCGCGCCATCGTGTCCTTGAACCACACCCAGGCGTCCTCGAAGTTGACACCCTCGCGGATATCGCGCTGCTGCGGCGAGCCGACGACCATCATGCCGCCGCCGATGTCAACCCCGAAGCGGACGAGGTCCTCCATGTAGCGGGCGGTCGCCTCGCGCACGGCTTCGTCGGAGGAGGTGACGTGCATTCCCTGCGGGCCGACCAGGAGCCAGTGAATGCCCGCGACTGCAACGCCCGATTGGCGCGAGGCGTCGAGTATTTCCCGTTCTTGGGCGTTGGTGATGTTCGCGACGTGATCGGCGAGGGTGAAGGGGGCGATCTCGATGCCCGCAAAGCCCAGCTCCGCTGCCGTATCGAACTGCCTGACGATGGGCCACGCGTCGGCGTCCTCGTAGTAGAAGATTTCGTTGCAGATGGCGAACTTCACGGGATTCTCACCTGCCGGCAGTGGGGTCGGTTGGTGTTTGGGCGGCCAGGGTCGGGCCAATCAAGGACCATTTCGTTGCGGCTGGTGAGATGGCCTTCCGAGGGGTGAAACGGAAAGCGTGTTTTCATTCAAGTTACGGGGCCGTGAGCCGAGGTTTACATCAGGTACGCGCGTGCCGGGCGCAGATGCGGTGCGGCACGACATGAAAGGCAGGAGGTGCGTGGCAGTTGCGCGGAGGCGCAAGGCATGCATTGGCGTGGTTGATGATATGTGGGGGTCTGGTATGGCAGACGGCCGGCGCTTCGGGGGCGGTGGTAATCTCGGCTGCGCGGGTCGGGCGCGTGTTCTACTCGGGTGAGCCGATACGGCTGTTCATCACGGCGGACGGCCCGGAGCAGGAGGCGAGCTTCGATGTGACGGACTACGACGGGCTGGGCTGGTACACGGGCAGTGCGGTGGTGGGTAGCGGCAAGTCCACGCTGATCGAGATGGCGCGGCGGTTTCCGTTCGGCTGGTACAGGCTGAGGCTGGATATGAGCGGAGGAACGGTGGAGGATGCGTTCTGCGTGCTGCCGCGTTGCATTGATGGCAGTCGGGGCGATCACGGGCTGTTCGGCCTGCAGGTGACGACGACGGATGAGCGGCAGTACGCGGCGGCTGCGCAGGCGGGAATTCGCTGCTTGCGCACCGATGTGCCGTGGCCGAGTTGCGAGCCGGAGGAGGGGAGCTACAACCTGGAGTTCTTGATGGAGCAAGTGCGGCTGTGCAAGAAGTACGGGATGCAGTTGATGGTGACGCTGGGGTACACGCCTGCCTGGACGGGCGTGAGGCCGGTGAACGGGCCGGACGACTGGATCAGCCAGAAGCCGTTCGTGTGGCATCCGCGTGATTTGGACCGCTGGAGCGCGTTCGCGAGCAAGATAGTGAGCGAGACGAAGGAGGTGACGGTGCAGTGGCCGTCGTCGGCGGTGCTGCCGGAGGTGGCGGCCTGGAAGCGGCAGAGAGTGCCGGTGGTGCAGAGCTGGGAGGTATGGAACGAGGCGGATCACTGCTTCTACATGGGCAGTTGGGGGCGGTACCTCGATTTGCTGAGGGTGCTGTCGTGCACGGTGAAGCGGGAGCTGCCGGGCACGCCGGTGATTTACGGAGGCGCAACCGGGAACTGGTACTGCATGTGCATCACGTGCGCGAACCAGGCGCCGGCGTACTTCGACCGGATGGCGGCGCACCCGGACGGGGAGGTATCGTCGGCGCTGGGGCGGTGGTACCGGGGGATGTATCAACTGCCGTGGATAGACGGCTACCCGCGCGAGAACTGCCTGAATGAGGCGTACCTGCGGTACAGGGAGACGGGAGAGGGCTATGGGGACCATGAGCAGCAGCCGGGGGACTTGTACCGCGTAACGGCGCAGTTGATGCTGTGGAACCAGGACAGCCACTTCCGGTCGAGCTGTCTGCACCAGTGGGTGGCACAGCCCGGCGACACCTGGGCGCACAACGCGATGCTGCTGGAGAAGAACGGGGGGCTGGTGCCCACGCCGCTGTATGCAGCATTGGCAGCGGCGCGCTATTGGCTGTCGGATGCGGCGTACGTCGGTCCGGTGGATGTGGGGGAGGGGGCGGAGGCTCACCTGCTGCTGAAGCGGGGGCGGCCATTGCTGATTGCGTGGAGCGATAGCGGTGCGCAGGCGTCCATTCGCCTGCAGGAAGATGCGGAACGGATTACGCCGATGGGACGGAACCTGACGTGGATACGGGGGAAGAGCGTGACGCGGTCTCTGGAGCGGGCGCCATTGATGGTGCTGGGGGCCGACGCCGGATACCTGGACGAAGCGCTAAGGAACCGCTACGAGCTGTTCGCACACACCCAGTTCGGTGTCGAGGCGGGTGATGCGCTGTGGTACGGTGTGGACGAGCTAATGGATGATGCCAAGAACTGGTGTTTCGCCGGCTTCGAGCAGGTGATGCAGCAGGCAATCGAGCAGGCGGGGCAGGCGCTGGCGACGGGCAGCAGCGATGGGCCGGCGGCAGTTGAGTATGCCATGAAGGTGTGCCAGGGGGGGATGCTGACCGCGCGTGACAAGTGCATCGCGGAGGGCAGCGTTGCGCCGCGAGCGATTGCGACGATTTACCGGCTGGCAAGGATGCAGGAATGGCTGGGAGCGGTGGCCGACGGGCGGAGCGAGCTGTGGACGACGTTTGCAGCAGAGGCGAGAGACGTGCGGTTCTACATTAACCGGGTGCGCCTGAGAAGGGCGCAACTGGCGCGGGGCGATGGTGATGCGGAGCCGCTATTCGCAGCGCAGATGCTGGACTGCGCGGAGCGGCAACTGCAACGCGCACAGGAGACCGGGCGCAGAGGCGCGCTGCTTGCCGCGCAGAGCGAGATATGGGCCGGAGAGCGGCTGATGGATGTGCAGCAGCCGACGGTGCGGCGGGTGTTCATAGTGGCGGAGCTGGGCACGGCAGTGCAGTTGCGTAAGGCGCAACTGCTGGAGGCGGACGCGTCACATGCGGTGGTGGTGCGGGTGTACAATTTTCTTGAGCGCGCGGTGACCGGCAGGGTAAGGGCATCAATTCCGGCGACGTGGGAGGCGGTGACGGGGCTCGAGGCAAGCTTCAGCGTCGCCGCCGAGTCGGTATCCGATGTCATGACGCTGCAGTTCAGAGTGCCAGGGGGGCCGCCGCCCTGGGAGAAGGCAACGCCGCCTGCGCCGGAGTACGAGGTGAGCTTGGAGGTGCCGCCCGGCCTCGAACCGACCGCGGAGATAGCCCTGGAGGGGCAGCTCGAGGACGGCAGCCCGCTGATGCGGATGCTGTACCCGGTATACGTCGGGCGGCTGTGCGAGAGCCAGGAGCCGGCAGGGACGGCAGAAGCCGGGACAATGGGGGTGGCGCTGATACCGCCGATTGACGGGCGGACACGGTCGGTTTTCAGGGTTCTGGGCGAGGCGGTGACACCGTAAGAGACGCGGCAGCACGCCCCGCACTTTGACAGGCAGAATCGTTTGTGTTAAGATTCGCGGCACAGGACGCGCGGTGGAGCAGTCAGGTAGCTCGCAAGGCTCATAACCTTGAGGTCGCAGGTTCGAATCCTGCCCGCGCTACCAGAGCTATCCCAAATGGCCCCAGATGCCCATCTGGGGCCATTTCCTGTCTATAGGCCAACTGGGAAGACTTCGGCAGAGAGCCTGAATCGGGCATTAGGTTCACAAGGTTCGGGCCTCCGCCGACACGGGAGGAAACGCCCATGTCAACCAGTTTGGCCCTCGCCGACATGACCACCCTCGACATTCTTTCCGCAACAGAAGAGTTCCTCGCCGACTGCCACCTGCGCCGCCTCAGCAGCACCACGCTCCAGTGGTACAAGTTCACGCTGGAGCCATTCGCACACTTCGCCAGTGCCGATTCTGTAGTTCAGGTTACTGGCATCTCCGAGCAGACGGTCCGCACCTTCCTCAAGGCACAGAGCTGCCGCGTCGGAGCCCGGCGCGTCAACCACTACCGCGAAGCCATCAGCCGCCTCTTCAAGTGGCTGATCGTCGAGGGCTACGTGACGACCAATCCGGCGCAGAACATCCGCAAGGTCCGCGAACCCAAGAAGCTCGTCGCCAGCTTCAACGAAGCCGAGGTCAAGGCGCTGCTTGCCCAGCCTGACCAGCACAGCTTCATCGGGCTGCGCGACTACACATTCATGCTGCTACTGCTGGACAGCGGGCTGCGGCTCAGTGAAGCGCTCGGGCTGACGGTTCGCGACCTGGACCTGGCGACCGGAACGCTGAGAGTGCTGGGCAAGGGGAACAAGGAGCGCCTGGTCGGCTTCTCGCGCACGATGGAGCGGCATCTGCGGCGCTATCTGCTGCGCCGCGAAACGGCACTGCAACGGGCCGAGAGGCAGAATTGCCTCTGGGTCTTCCCCAACCAAGACGCGGGCAAATGGGCCGCCAAAGGCGTTCACATGCGTCTGAAGCGCTACGCCCAACAGGCAGGGGTCAGCCGGGTGCGGGTATCGCCGCATACCTTCCGTCACACCTTCGCGCTCTGGTTCGTGCGCAACGGGGGCTCGCCATTTCACTTGCAGAAGATCCTCGGCCACGCCAGTCTCGACATGTCGCGCAGGTACTGCGAACTGGCCGATATCGACTTCATTTCCTGCCAGCAGGAACTCAGTCCCTTGGCCATGGGCAGCCTGGCTGGTGCGGATAGCAGGCGGGTGCGATAGTACATCGGGCTGGCAGCAAGAAGCGCTATCAGGGGAAGCCACGACGGGGCAGAGACTGGTCGGTTCTCCATTCGCCGATGGGACGTCGGCCCACTCGGCGGTTAGCGATCAGGCCAAGGTCCATGGTTTCGACGGGGCTCAGTTCCCTCTGACGGCGAAGGGCGTCTTCATCCGCCAACTCGCAGTAGCGGCGGGTCATCTCTAGGCTCGCGTGTCCCAGTATCTTCTGCAGGTGGAAGGGGTCGCCGCCGCTCCGTACGAGGCTGATGGCAAATGTATGACGCAGTGTATGTGGAGAAACTCGAACTCCCGTTATGCCGGCCATCTCGCCATACTGCCTCATGTGCTGCTGCATCGTCTTCGCACATAGCTTGCCTCCTACGTCATTGGGGAAAACCCACGGTGATGCGCCCATCCCGATGGCCGCGAGGGCCTTCTCGCGCACACGCAGGTAGTAGTGCAGCTCCGCCACCAGCCTAGCCGACAAGCCGACGAGCCTCTCCTTGTTGCCCTTGCCCGTGACCTTGGCCAGAGCTTGATCAGTATCCAGGTCAACCAGCTTCAGGCCGAGCGCTTCGGAGAGGCGCAGGCCTGTGTCGAGCAAAAGGAGCATGAACAGGTAGTCGCGCAAACCCACGAACCGGGCGCGGTCGGGTTGCTGCAAAAGTGCCCTGACCCGGGTTTCAGTGAGGGCGGCAATGATCTTGCGGCCCTCGCGCGCCTTGGGGACAGTCGCCCACGGGTTGTCGCTGACATAGCCGCGGCTCCGCAGCCACTCGTAGAAGATGTGCGCGCCCTGTCGGTAGTGATTCAGTCTGCGTGCCCCTACCGGCCCGCGACCGGCGGGGCCGGCCTGGCTCATCTGGGTGAGAAAGCGGGTCACGAGGTATCCGTTAGCAGCCGAGGGGTCCTCGCCGCCTGTCTGCTCTCTCAAGAACCGGCCAAAGGGAGCCAACACGCTGCGGTACCAGGTCACGGTGTGGGGGCTGTACTGGCGCAGCCGCAGTTCCTCGAGGAACTCCTCACAGGTTTGGCTCCACGTTGGAGGGCCCCCAACGTCAGCCACGATGAGTCTCAGACGCCCCGTGGACTGCACACTAACCACCTCTCGGTTGCTTTGGGGCCAGTGTTGCTGAACGATGGTTCGTGCGGTCGCTGCTCGTGCCGCCTGGTCCCAGGCCAACTCGGTTGCCGGCGCACAGAGTATGTTGATCCTCGAAGGCAGCCCATCTGTCGTTTGGTCATGCTCATGGGCTCATTGTAAGGCATTGTCCGCGTCGCGAACGGGACGCGTAAGCGCGCGCTTACGCGTCCTTAGCCCTGCTAGTGCTTGCCGGCGCTGTGGTGCGCCTTGCGCGTGCAGTACGTGGGGCAATACATCACATCAGCGCGAAGGTCCGGAACACGCGGTGCGGGAAGGAATTGCCACAGGGAGGTGGCACAAATGCCAGCGAACAGTGAGGACAACGAGCAGGGCGTTGAGGACAACTACAGCGAAGAAGAACTACAGCAGTTGCTGCGAGAGCAGATGCGTCAGGAGCAGCAGCGTGACGAAGAGCTACGCGCCGAGGTGCGCAAATGCTTGGGCAAGCTGGTGCCGCAGTACGAGAAGCCCGTCACATTTCGCGAGCTTGTTGACGATTGCTTCAAACCCGGGTGGAGGGCCCCTGGGATGTTCGAGGCGTCTGACCATCAGATCGTGACACTCGAGGAGAAATTCGCTGCGATCCTCGCCAAAGATTATGAAGATGCGGTGGTGTCGTTCGGTCGAACACTATCGGGTAAGCCAGCCAAGTGGGCGCCGCGGGTGCGGCGGTTGCACAAGCGACATGAGGAGAAGAGGCAGCGAGCAACGATGCTGTTGGCCGACAGCGGATTCCTCGATGATTTGTTCGCGATGGTCAGCCGTTGGGGACTGGACACTCACCTTTTCAGCACAGATGCGTTCGAGGCGTTTTACCAGGCGCCGGTAGTCCGCGCCTTGACCATCTGGAGCGAATTCCTTCGCAATGCCTCTGCAAAGTGCTGGTTCGACAACCACAAGAGAATACGTAAGGCGCACCAGCGGTTGGCGGACAAGTATGCTGCTGATCTCAGCATCGGCGCGCTGCTCTACGGGATGAACCTAATCGAGGGAGGACTGCCAAGCACGCGCTTCAACAGCGAAGTGAGGGCATTGACCAGCCAGTACGGGCTCAGCGGTCTATGGGAACAGACTGTGGCCCTGCTGCTGCTGAGTGGGCGGTGCTACGTGCCTTACCAAGATTGCCGGATAGTGCTGCAGAGCGACAGTGTGGGCAGTAGGCTCTTCTTCGAGGTGTTCCCCGAAACACGCAAACAGGACTTGGGCGACAAGTGGAGTGGCCATAGGTGGCTGATCGAGAGCCTGTTCCCTGGGCACCCTAAGAGACGCAAGGCCCACCCCCAATTCGACCGCGACAGGGAGACTTCCATGGCATTGGACGGCGGCAGGAACCTTGACGAAATCGTCGTGTGCGGCTATGACTTGGACGAGTCAATGGGGCAGGGCACTCCCACGTTAGCGGTTTCTCGAAGAGAGAACCTCTTGAAGGAAGCGCTCCGCAGTGGTGCGAAGCGCTTCAGCAAAGCGCAAGGTAGGTCGAGCAGTGCGCATGCGCAGCCTGTGACAGAGGCGCAACTCGACCGATTCGCAAAGATGCGCGGTAGGTGGGCGACAGAGTGGCATCTGTAGCGGACACGTAAGCGCGCGCTTACGCGTCCACGTTGCCTACCCGCCCATCTGTATAATGGCCTCGTCAGCTTAGACTGGCGAGGTTTTGCTTTTCACGGGAACTGTCGGGGAGCATTCCGGAAAGGGAGGAGCTCAAATGGAACGTGAGACGGCGAAGGTGCTAAACGCCGCGGAGGCCATGGCGAGCCTTGGGCCGGTGGAGCGGGCAGCTTTCGAGTTGGCTCTAGTCCGGCGATGTCCGCAGTATGACACCTGTTCCGCACCGCAGTGCCCGCTTGATCCCCTCTATCCCACACGGTCACACTTCCCTGACGAAGCCGACTGCAAGGCGCTGAAGCGGACGCGGCTGGAGATTGTGGAGAAGGGGGTTGCAGAGGGCGTAGAGACTGCACAATACCTGACCTACGTGGGGTTGACCGTGCAGGAGGATAGGAGCAGGCGGAAGGCAGACGCCGCCAAAGCTCGGTTCGAGGCGCTGCCTGAGGCCGAGAAGCAACGGATACGCGACCGCCTAACAAAGACACACTTTCGGCCCAGATAGGGGGGGTAGGCCCACTTGACTACTGAAGGGTTGGCGCACCGGCGAGAAAAACAGGATAGTCGCCTGAGGGCCGTCGCTGAAAAGAAATGCAGAGGCCTGACGAGGGACGGGAAAGCGTGTAATTCTCCCGTAGTCGGCAAGAGCGGTTACTGCGTCGCGCATGACCCTGCCTTAGCCGATAGGGCGCAGATGCAGCGCAATGCGGCTGCAAGGGCCACCAAGGACGCCAACCCTGACCCCGGCAAACACCCCAGCACCGGTATGAGCACGGACACTCCACTTCGCGCCATCCGCTGCTACTGCATTGGCTGCGTAGGCTCGGGTGACGAGGTGGCAGAGTGCGGGGGCGAGTGGGTGCTCACGACAGATGCCCCCTGTCCAGTGTACCCGTGGCGCTTCGGGTGCCGTCCAGAGACGGCAGCGGCTCGCGGGCGCGACGTGGCTTGTGATGGCCCTCGCCGGGACCCGTTGGACGCGATCCGCGAGGCGTGCCTGGCGTGTTGCTGTGGAGACGAGCGTGAAGTCCGGCTGTGTCCATCCAACGGGACGGGGAATACCACGTTCTGCCCGCTCTGGCCGTACAGGTTCGGCATGACGCCGGAGACTGCTCGCAAGCGGGGCAAGTTGGTAGATCCTCCCGTACACTCATGAGGTCAGCACGATGGGGACCGGCAACGTGCAGGAACAGGGAACGGTCAGAATGCGGGTAGGCCCATGTCTGGTGAATAGTGGGGAGAACGCTTTCTCCCGTCGCTGACGGGGGAAACACCGGTCCGGAGAGGTTGACGGAGTTTGCACCCCACGCCTTCTCTGTTGACCTCTCCGGGACCACAAAAGGCGTGGGGCCGATGCCAAACAGGCGTTGGGAAACAGTCAATCGTCACCGCCTAGTGTCGCTAGCAGAGAAGTTGAGGGTTCAGACTTCGCGACTACGTCCCTGCTTTGCTATTGCCTGGAAAGCCGAAGTAGCCGACCCGCGACACAAGCGCCGCAAGTACGAGACCCTGTCATTCCTGGCACTGGAGATGAAAGTGTTGGGCGTAGCGCACTCGGCGGCTCGTGAGCATCTACAAAGATGGGCTGCACGGAATGGTGGATGGCCGACTGAAAAGCTGGAGGCAACGGCCAAGTGGCCCTACCGGGACAAGGTAGATCGGCGGCATGGGTGCCCTTCCCAAGACGGGAAAGGCAAGAGCCCAACTCGGCATTGGTGTGTGGGATCCGACACATGCCGGTGGTTCCAGGACAAGGGCTGGCGCAAGGATGAATCATTATCCGGGGGCCACTACACAACTCGCCCTAGCCTGCTAAGGGACAGAGGGTGGTACAGAGTGTTCCCGTCGGGCTCAGTCGAAGACAAGGTCTACACACTGCTCTGCTCGTTCGAGGAACGGTACGGCTTTGAGGCCGGCTACCCGCTCTACTTCTCCCAGAAGGCCGCTCGCTGTCAGGCCAAAGCGGTGTACGGCAGGGCCATGCGCGACGAGACGGTGTCGGAGGCACTTGAGCGGCTACGTGATGTTGGTCTCATCGAGATACTCACTGAGGGGGCCCGTGGGCGAGGAAGGCCGAGGATAGTCCGTCGCGTTATCGCCGGCGGCCGGATCCCGTACGCTCCTCAATCTCCTGCCACATGCTGAACGGTACTACTTCATACCACGGCCGTGGTGTTTTCGCAAGCATCGGTGGTATGATGTAGTACCTAGAGACCACACCACGCCATCCGCCCTCTCGAGCTTGCCCGTTTCCTACACTCGAGAGGCGGACCTCTCCTAGCCGGCGGAAATGCGTGCATTTCACGGGCGCTTGGCGGAGAACATCGTTTCCCGCTGGTGAGCGAGCGTTGAGGACAGGTGACGTCCACTTCGCACGCGCGTCTCTACATCCTCCCTACTAC
>CAZJVY010000092.1:0-11799 GCA_964549395.1 uncultured Armatimonadia bacterium
GGCCACCGTAACCCATGGAGGAGTAGTTGCTGAAGAAGGTGCCCTCCTCGATGCCCCGCAGGCTTCCGCGCATGACACGGAAGGCCATTGCTATGACCGATTTGGCATCCGGCATGATCTGCCGAGGGTCCATCTGAACCGGGGCGCCTTCCCAACGGTCCGGTGAACCGATGCCGACCAGGTCGGCACCCATGGCCTTTGCGACTTGTTTGAATTCCTCTGCCGTAAGCATTTCTTTGCTATCTCGTTCCTTTCGCCGCGCACGATCGCGAAGCCACGGTCAGTGAAATCCCGGTAAGCTACATTGGCCTTACCTTCGCCGCGATCTCCTGCGCAAAATCGGGAAGCTGAAGTGTGAGCGATCTACCGGCCGCCGTTACCTCGTTCACGGTGAGGGTCTTGCCGGTGATTGTATCCCAGTACTCAATCAGATAGCGGCCGGGCTGCATGCCGACTACCGTCGCCTGGCCGCCCTTGACATGTAGGTTTTCCGGGACCTCCTCAGGCCCTGGGTAGATCATGTTGTCGAACGAGTATGCGTAGAAGTAAGCCTGCCTGCCGTTGCCCATGGCCTGAACCGTGAGCTTCTGGCTGCCTGGCGCGCTGCCGTTGGCGGCGATGGTCTTCAGGGCCTTGCCACGGCGGTCCTCGCCTGCATTGTAGGCAAGCAGGCCCGGCTGGTACTGGTAGAGAGCGTATTCCTCCCACTCGCGATTGTACCAGAACTGCGCGGGCGCAGCGGTGGGCATCAGGTTCGAGACCCACATCCCCACCCGGAAATCGCGCTTCCAGCTTGCCGCCGGTATGGGCAAGGAAGCCGTCTGCGGGCCGTACTCGATGAACAGGAAAGGCTTGTCGTACTGCTCGCGAGCCTTCCAGCACTCGTTCATGCCCTCCTCGCTCTCGCGCTTCCAGTAGGCATCGGCCTGGATGTACTGTATCTCCGGCAAGTCCCACAACTCAGTACCGTAACCCCAATAGAGGCAGATGTGGGAGGTGATGAGGTGGTCATGGATATCTATGCCCTTGATGTACCTGGCCATCTCGCGATGCCACCGGGCGACCTCGGCGCGGTCGTAGCCCTCCGACAGGTCCACTTCGTTGACCAGATCCCATGACATGATGTGCGGAGAGTAGCCCCAGCGGGCGATGATATAGCGGTTGCGCTGCTCAATCAGCTCCTTCGCCTTCGTAGATGTGAAGAACATGGCGGGACTGGGAATGAAGCCGCCGTTCTTGACCGAGTAGGGATTGTACTGCCATTCGGCATCGAACTTGTCGCGCCGGAACTGGCCATGGCTGTTGAGAGTGATTTCCAGGTAGAGACCGTATCGCTCGGCCAGGTCCAGCATGTAATCAAAGCGCCAGCCATTGTAGAGGCAATAGCGACCGATGTCATCGTAGCGTGAGTGGTACTTGTCGGACCACTCGGCGCCGAGCCACCAAGCGCACATCCACGTGCGTACGAAGTTCAGATGCTCCTCGTTGAAGCGCTTGAAGAAGTGGTCGAAATCGTAGGTGCCCTTCTGCCGCTCGGCGTGGTCTCCTCCGTCGCGCATGTTGATGCCGGTCGGGAAGAAGAACTCACCGTTCTCGAACTCGAAATAGCGGGGGTCGCGCTGCGATATGCGCACGAGGCCGCGCTGCTGACTGTCGGGAAGTGCCGTGAACCTGGCAGCCCGACTACGCAACTGCCCCAGCACGTCGCTGACCTCCACGTAATACTCGTATGTACCCGGCTTGGTAGCCGCAAAGCGGACCTTCCAGCAGGGCTCGCCCACGGGGATGAGTTTCTCATACCCATCCGGTGTCAAGGTACGGCGATACTCTTGATAGTAGAAGCCGGGGACGCTGAGTTGGGTCCCATCGGGGGCGAGGAAGTGGCCCTGAACGTCAACGATCCGCTGATCGAAGGGATTGTCATAGTCGCGGTCGAGCTTGAAGGTAAGCTCGAACTTCTCGTACACCTTAAGACGTTCGGCGTTGGGCTGTGCCTCGATGGTGCCACGGGCCGGGCCGGGCTTGCCGTCGGTCATCGGGCCCAGCGGCGGCTCGGAGCCTGACAGCCGCACGTTGTCAATCAGAACCACCCCGGACCACGACTTGTCGCAGAAGAAGCGGAAGCCGAACTCGCGGGGGTAGAAGAGCACGCGATCCCAGGAGCGTTCGTGGCCGCCAGGCCGCCAGACTGTCGAATCCTCGGATATGTCAATCGAGAAGCTCTGCCACTTGCCGGGCGTCATGTTCCTTACGCGCTTGCCGCTGGCCATGTCGTGCAGCGGTGCGGTTTGGAACCAGAGGTACTGCCTGTCCTTGATGTAGACGAAAAGGTCCAATTCTTTGGGCGCGTCGGCCGGGGCCTTCACGTCGAATGTGAGGGTCGTCAGCCCGCGCCAGTTCTCCCACGGGCGGCACTTGGCACCGAACGACTGGGGCACCTTCCCTGCCACCGCCAGGGAGTGCTTGCCGCCGCCTGCCTCGCCCGCTGCAAGGCCGACCGAGATGTTCCCGGCGTCCACCTCGGTCGGCGCCCAGTTGCCGGCTCCATCCTCGAAGTTCCAGAACGGCTCTGCAGCCACGGCCGCGCTGAATACCAGGACTAGCACTGCGACTGTCACTGCAAGGTGGGGTATCTGCCTCATGCTTGTCTCCCAGACGTGCTGCTGCCACGACCGCACGGGGCGCAGACTACGCCAACGGACACCATTCCGCGCAACTTGCACGCTCACCTGCCCGCTGATTGCTTGACGGCGCTGAAATGTGGCTGTAAGATTCTACGGCGGGCAGACGGCACCTCACCGCGTTCTGACGCCTGTTTCGGTCGGTTTGTTTCTCTGTGCAGCAAGGAGGGCCGCGATGCGAACACATGATGGATGGCGATACGCGCTGGTTGCGGCGCTTCTGGCGGCTCTGTTGGCGAGTGCAGCTCTTGGTGCTGAAACGCAGTCCACGAGCTGGGAGCAACTGCAAGCCCTCTACGACTACGACCATTTGCTCCCACTGCAGGCGCAGATCACGGGTACAGCCACTAACAACTACTATATCACAGAGAGAATGACGCTGCGGGCGGTGGACAATACCCCGATCCCGGCGATTCTTCATCGGCCAAACGTTGACGGCCCCGTGCCTTGCGTACTGCTATTGCACGGCTACGGCGGCGACAAGGAGAGCTATTCCACGCCGATGGCCATGTTGATGGCCCCGCAAGGCATCGCCGTGATGGCCATAGATGCACGGCTGCACGGCGAGCGAGCGCAAGACGGCGTAGGGATGTGGAGTCAGGACCTGCGCATGACGCTCGAGGCGATGGCAAAGACAGTCATTGACAACCGTCGCGCCCTGGATTACCTTGATAGCAGAGCCGACATCGTACACGACCGCTATATGCTGCTAGGTATCAGCATGGGTGGGATACTCGGCGCGATCCTGGGGCCTGTTGATGAACGGGTCAAGTCGGCGGTGTTGATTGTGGCCGGGGGGCGGCTGGACACGATGTTCCTGCGTTCGGACTTCCCGGCGGTCGCGGCTCTGCGCGAGGCCGGTGTGACCGGTGAGATGCTGGCGCAGTATCTATACCGGATAGAGCCGCTTAACTTCATCGGCCATTTCGCACCCAGACCGTTGCTATTCGTCAACGGAACCGAGGACAAGATAATTCCGCGCGAGAACGCGGAGATGCTTCATCAGGCCGCTTGTGAGCCCAAGCAACTGGTCTGGTATGAAGGCGGCCATATCCCCCCGCCCCAAACGGTCATGTCGGCGGTGGGGCAATTTGTGAGGGCGAACATGCTGAATTAGCTCCGGGCGGCCTGAGCACGCCGTGCGGGATTGGAGGATATTAGTGGAAACAGTCTTCACGGTCATAGCGGCGATTAGCGCCGTCATATTGGTTATTTCTGTCATGATGCAGGATTCGAAGAATGCTGGTTTTTCTGCGGCAATGGGCGGCAGTGATACCGCGCAGTTTACAAAGGGGAGCCGAGAGGAGCTCTTCGACAAGATAACCAAAGCTTCCGCCGTTGTATGGATAGTCGCCTGTGCCATTGTAGCGATCCTGAAATACACCACATAGGACTACGGGGTCGCGGCTCATGGACTTCGTTGACACACCCACACACAGGGCGGTATAATTTGAGGTCCATAGCCGCTGTTACACTGGCACGTTGCATCGGGCGGCGAGGGCAACTGAGCGCTGCGTGATACTTAAAATGAAGACCCATCCGGGGGCATTTACTCGTGCGTCACTTGTGGGCGCCCTGGCGCATGAAGTATGTAGTCGGGAGCAAGGACAAGGGGTGCCTGTTCTGCGAGAAGGCAGCGCAGGAGAAGGACGCCGACAACCATATACTGTATCGCGCCAAGCACAATTTCGTGATATTGAACGCCTATCCGTACAATAGCGGCCATCTGATGGTGGTCCCGTATCAGCATGTGAACAATATTACTGACCTGACGGAACCCGCATTGCGCGAGATGTGTCTGATCGCGCAAGGTTGCGTTCGGGTCATGTATGACCATTTGTCCGCCGAGGGCGTCAATCTGGGAATGAATATTGGGCAGGTAGCCGGTGCCGGCATCGAGCAACATGTGCACCTGCACTTGGTTCCGCGCTGGAGCGGCGACACCAACTACATGACCACCATTGCGAATACCCGCGTGGTACCGCAGGACCTTGATGAGACCTATGCCGGTCTGCAAGCGGCCTTGCAGCAGGCCCTTGACGAGAAACTGGCAGTGCCGGCCGAATGATCCTGATGCCGGCCGGTGTACTTGACCCTAGAACAATGCTTGCCGACATTTGAGCAACAGGGAGCACGAAGCGCTATGGGTAAACAGGATACGTTCACTTGCCGCATGCTATTGCTCTCATCGGCTCTTTTCTGTGCCCTCTCGGCAGGTTTGGCCCAGGTCGAGATATCGAATCCCAGTAGCGGGCAGACGGTGCGGGGAACCATTGATATCCAGGCCACCAAGCCCGATGCGGCTCACGGGTGGATATCCTACAAGATAGAGGGCCCCCAGCAGAGCGGCGACTTCAGCGCCGCGATTGTGAATCCGTTCCGCTATAGGTGGGACACCAACAGCCGAGACGCGACCGGCAAGCCGGTCTTCCCCGACGGAGAGTACACCATAACCGCCGTGGCGCACCTGCCTTCCGGTCAGAAGGTGGGGCAGGACAGCGTCCGCGTAACACTGCAGAATGATCTCAGCAGCGGTCAACAGCCGACTTCGGTGCGACTGCAGACGGGCTATAGGCGTGGCAGGGAGATGGACGTTGATGGAACGGGCCGCGCCCGCAGCAAGCTCATCGAGCACGACGACCTCAACCAGAAGATCATCGAGCTGTTCAGCGGTTTTCTGTCCGCCGAATGGCGGGAACGTGCCATGAGCAATAGTGCGGGAAGCTCCGCCATCGTGCGGATGTTCTTTGATAAAGGCTACACGAGCTTCCAGGGCACCAAGCCGACGAATCTCCGCCGCGTGGGCGACATCTTCACCGTGATTGTGAACCCCGATTCCTCGATCTCGCGCAAGCACAAAGGTGACCCGACCTTCGACCTCGGCGAGCTATACTTGGAGCTTCCGGACAGGACGATGCGGGAGGGAAGTACGTGGAAGAGCACCATGTACGTCCTGCCGATGCTGCGATCTGACCGACGGAAAGTGATGGGTGACCATCGGCTGGACGGTTTCCAGTGGGTTGGGGGCTATAAGTGCGCGCGGATTGTGAGCACCTACTCGGAGAACGGCGTGAATCTGAAGGTGCGGATGGGGGTGTCCAGCGCGACGCCGGCAGGGCCTCAGGCGGCTGATGCCGGGATAGGGCTCGGATTCCCGCCCGGCGGACTGGGTTCATTGCTGCTTGGTCCGCAGGCGGACATGATGGGCCCGGCCGCAGCGCCTGGCGGAATGGGTGAAGGAGCCACAACGGGCACCATATCGGTGTCCGCGCCTCCCGAGGTGGAGGTCAAGACATCATATAAGGGCACGCGCGTGAGCTACTTCGCATTTGAGATGGGCCAATTCGTGCGTTCGGAAGACATCATCACGCACAAGCTCACGATTGACAACAGCAAGTTCGGTGGTGGTACACGCGGCGGCCCAGGGGACATGATGGGCGGGCTAATGGGACCCGAAGCGGGGCCGGCCGGCCCATTGGAGCCGCTGCTGGCAGGCGATTCGGCGGAACGGGACTGGGGAATGAGGCAGCCCCAGCAGCAGCCGAAGGTGGAAGTGAAGAAGGAATTCGAGGCCGAATCGCAGGTCACACTCACGATCGCCAAGCGCGGGTAGGTGATGATGGCAGTAGGTATGAGAAGCAATCATCTCGGCAGTGAACGAAGGAGGCTGTGGCGCGGTGGTGGCCCGGCCTTTCTGTTTTCAGCAGCCAGTGGACTGTGCGTAGTAGCATGCCTCGTGACGCTGCTGGCGCCGGCGGTGCGTGTCACTGCCCAGGAGCCGGCGCGGCTGTCGCTGGTGGCATGGGAGCAGCCGACCGGGCCGGAGTTGCGCAAGTGTACCGGTATGCTGGCCGATTTCTCGCGGCAGTACCCACACCTCAAAGTGGACATGACGCACGACAGTTGGGAGAACGCTTACGCACGCATCGTGCGCTGGTGTGGGTCGCTCAAGGCCCACGCGCCCGACATGACCGTTGTGCCGGAGGAGTGGGTCTCCGAGTTCGCCCCCAACTTCTGCACCTTCGGCACAAGCCTCGACCGCTACCTTGACCCTTTTATCCCCGCCGTCATGGCACCAATTACCCTCGAAGGACGCATCTACGGGGTTCCCTGGCAAATGGACACCCACGCATTGTATTACCGGCCTGATTTGCTTCCACAGGGACGCAAAGCCCCTACTACCTGGGACGAGCTGGCGGAAACGGCGGCGGCCATCACGGATCAGGAGCAGGGCGTGTACGGTCTCGGACTGCCCGGAGCCGTCAAAGGCGGCGGGGCACGCATGCTACTCATACTACTCTGGGGAGCGGGTGGGTCCATCTACGACCAGCAGGGGCAGATCGGCTTCACATCCCCGGAGATGACGGCCGCTCTGGAGTACTGGGTGCGGCTGGCAAGAGCCGGCGCACTGCAGCCCGAGGTTTTGTCGTGGGATAGCAGGCAACTCGAGCAGGCCTTTGCCGAAGGCAAGCTGGGTATGGTCATCGCGGGGTCGGCCTTCGCCACCACGCTACGGACCCGATACCGAAGCCTACAAGTGGACATTGCACCCTTGCCTTACAGGGACCATCCAGTGGCCTCCATATCGGCGGCCTATCTGGTTGTCATGCGCACGACAGAACACCGCGAGGAGTGCACTGAGTTTCTCAAGTTCGTGACCTCACGCAACGCCCAATACTGCATGTGGGAAACCGGCTCGGTGCCATGTCACAGGGACCTGATCGCCAAGCTGCGCAACGAGCCGCTGCAAGCTTTGACAGCCAACCTTGAGACGGGACACACGCGGCCCGGGCAGGATTGGCACAACATCGAGGCAATGCTTGATGACGCCCTATACCTGGCCATAGGAGGGCGCTGCTCGCCTGCAGAGGCTCTCGCCAGAGTGCAGGAACGCTATCGGCAACCCATTGCGCCCGCACTGCCACAGCCGGTCACGCCTTGAGCTTCTGCAGCATTCCCGTGCCATGGGCACATGGTGAGGCAGGTGGCACCCCGGTGGAATCGGCAGTTTGAGGGACTTAGGACATTGTCGAAGAGGTCCCAGCCGGCGGCGTGGGGAAGGCCCTGTCCAGGGAAGCGATACCTCGGCATTTCCATGTCGGCTGATGCTCCGACGCCCCGTAGGAGAATGTGATCCCGTATCAGGAGGTCAACATGCTCATCGACTCACATGCTCACATTAAGTACCCCGGCCCGGCGGTGGGCGGCGGCCCCGGAGAGCCGCCGCCGGGCAGCGACGAATGGGCGATGGATCAGGCTTACGTGGACGCGGCAGATGTGCTGGGCATTGACGTGCTGGTTTGCTCGTGCCTGACGCCGAAGCCGGCTACGCCCGAGATATTCCGCACCGGCAACGACCGCGTGTTGGAAGCGATGGAGATGTGGCCGGGGCGGATCTGGATGCACACATACGTCAACCCCGGCCACATGCGCGAGGCGATTGCCGAATTGGGGCGCACCCGCGCCGCACATGATGACGTGGTGGGCTGTAAGCTTTACGATGACCATGTTTGCAGCGACCCGGTGTGCTACCCCATTGTCGAGAAGTGCATCGAGTTGGGTCTCGTCATCGTCATCAACCAGGGACACGGCACCGACATGCTCTTCAACAAGCCACACCACCGCAGCGACGCCGGCGACATTGCCGACCTCGCCAGGCGCTATCCGCAGGCCAAGCTGATAGCAGACCACATCGGCGGCGGAGGCGACTGGGAGTGGACCTGCAAGACGCTGGCCGAGGTGCCCAACGTCTACAACGAAATCAGTGGCAGCGGCGTTGACGAGGGCATGTTGGAGATGCAGCTAGAGTATCTGGGCGCCGAGCGACTGCTGTTCGCCTGCGACATGAGCATGTGCGCGGGCATGGGCAAGTTCGATGCACTGCCTTGCAGCGAGGAAGAGAAGCAGAAGATCGGCAGCGACAACTTCCTGCGGCTGTGTGGGAGGCTGTGACCGTGATAGTTGACTGCAACGCATACATCGGACACTACGCCTTCCGTCGCCTGCACTACAACACGGGCGACGGCATCCTACAGCTCATGGACCGTGCCGGCATTGACCGGGCTTGCGTATCATCGGCCGGTGCGATCATGTACAGGAACAGCCAGGCGGGCAATGAGGAGCTTCTGGAGGAGATTGAGCCGCACCGCGACCGCCTCATCCCATTTGCAGTGCTGAACCCGACCTACGCGGCGTGGGAGCGGGATATCACGTGGTGCAAGAGTGTGCTTGGTGCAAAGGGGCTACGGCTGTATCCCTCCTACCACATGTACAAGTTGAGCGATTTCTGCTGCAGCGAGATGATCGAAGCTGCGACGGAACTGGGAATGATGATCTCCATTCCAGTCCGTGCGGAGGACAGCCGACAGCGCCACTGGTTGGTTCAAGCGCCGGACGTGCCGCTCAACGACATCGCCGCTCTGGTCGCCGGGCACCCCAATGCGCGCTTCATCGTACTTGAGGGCCTCGGCTTTAGGGGCTCGGATCTGGTGAGGAAGGCCGATGAACTTCCGCACAACTACTGGATCGAGATGTCGCGCCCCGATCCGCTGTTCGACAAGGAACTCCAGTTCGTTAAGGATGCGCTCGGCGCAGAGCGGTTGGTCTTTGGCACCGGGATCTGCTTCAAGTACCCCGAGCCTGCGCTGCTCAGAATGAAGGTGCTCCAGGCCACTGAGGACGAGAAGGCCGACATATATGCCGGCAATATGCTAAGACTGCTGGGTGAATGACGGCGTCCCGCGGCCGCAGCCGCCCATGAAAGAGATGATGCTATGTTTGAGGATGTTCCGCTGATTGACACACATGCTCATGTGATGTACTCAGACCCCGATGCGGACGACAGCCGCCAGCGTGGGCTTGATGCGGCGTATGTCGAGGCCGCGGACGTTCTCGGCATTGACATCCTGGTCGTGTCATGCCCGATGGTGCGCAAGCCGACGACACCGGAGATCTTCCGGCACGCCAACAGCCTGGTCATAGACGCGATGCAGAAATGGCCAGGGCGGATCTGGTTGACCACCTACATCAACCCCGGCTGGACCCGCGAAGCTATCGCCGAGATCCAGCGAACCGCCGAACTCGAAGATATGGTCGCCATCAAGCTGCTGTGGGACTACAACTGCAGCGACCCCGTATGCTTCCCGGTCATCGAAAAGGCGATTGAACTCGATAAGATAATCATCATCCACCAGGCCCACCACACCAACATGCTGTTCAATAGGCGGCACTTCGACGTGGACGCCGCCGATGTCGTAGCGGTAGCCAACCGCTATCCCGAAGCCAAGATAATCGCCGACCATATCGGCGGCGGCGGCGATTGGGAGTGGACAATCAAGACATTGGCTGAAGCGCCGAATGTGCTCCAGGAGATCAGCGGCAGCAACTTCGACGAGAACATTGTGGACATGCAGCTGCAGTACCTGGGTGCCGACAGAATGGTCTTCGCCTGCGACTGCAGCATGTCGTCGAGCATGGGCAAGTTCAGGGCGCTGCAAGCCGGCACGGAAGACAAGAAGAAGATAGCAGGCGGCAATTTCCTGCGCCTGTGTGGGAGGCTTTGATGATGATAATTGACAGCAACGCATATATCGGGCACTGGGCCTTCCGGCGGCTGCGTTACAACGCCGGCGACACGATCCTGGAGCTGATGGATCGGGCGGGCATAGACCAGGCCTGCGTCTCCTCTGCCAGCGCCATTATGTACCGCAACAGCCACGCCGGCAACGAGGAGTTGCTGGAGGAAATTGAGCCGCATCGCGACCGGCTCATCCCATTTGCGGTGCTCAATCCGGCCTATGCGGGCTGGCGGCGCGACCTGCAGTGGTGCAGAGACACGCTGGGGGCACGGGGCCTGCGGCTTCACCCCTCCTACCACATGTACGCTCTCAACGATGCCTGCTGCCATGAGCTGGTTGATGCCGCCACCGAGCTGGGGATGCTAGTTTCTATCGCAGCCTTGTACTCAGTAGCTGACATCCGCCAGCGGCACTGGCTGGTTGATCCGCCGGATGTTCCGCTGCAGGACATAGCTTGGCTGGTAGCGGAGCACCCGGATGCGCGGTTCGTAGTGCACGCCGGCGACTCCTCCGGCTCCGATCTTGTCCAGAAAGCTGACGAACTGCCCGCCAACTACTGGCTGGA
Organism: uncultured Armatimonadia bacterium; assembly: GCA_964549395.1. GTDB lineage: Bacteria > Armatimonadota > Zipacnadia > Zipacnadales > UBA11051 > UBA11051. The sequence goes on from CAZJVY010000092.1 coordinate 10,824, forward strand.
CATGGCATTTATGGATCCCCTGTACCACAAGGGGCTTCAGACAGTGAAGGACCGGATCGGTGCGGAGAGACTCGTCTTCGGCACCAGCATCTGTTTCAGATATCCGGAGTCCGCACTGGTGCGCATGGAGGCCCTACAGGCCACCGATGAAGAGAAGGAAAGCATCTACAACGGCAACATGCTGGCCCTCCTGGGTCAGTGACCTATGGCGTCGTCACGTGGCGACGACCAATTCCCCGGGGAGGGTACTGCATTGGACATAGGTTCGCGTGTCGAGCTGTTCGTTGATGACCGCCTGATTGACAGGCGCAAGAACGTCACACTGAAGCTGCACGAGCCGGTCCCTCAAGAGGTCGCGATCCGCTTCGACAAGCCGTGGGAGGGGCCTGTCAGCTACTACGTGACTGTGCTGCAGGATGCCGACATCTACCGCATGTACTACCGAGGCAGCGGAAGCCGGAAAGATGGCGTCGGCGAGGTCACCGGCTGTGCTGAAAGCAGTGACGGCATCAGGTGGACGAGGCCGAATCTGGGGCTGTTCGAGCACGCAGGTAGCAAGGACAATAACATTGTCTGGAGCGGTGCGGGAAGCCACAATTTCGCTCCCTTCATAGACGAAAACCCCGCCTGCAAGCCCGGCCGGCGTTACAAGGCCTTCTGCAGCATCGGGCGCGGACTGGCACCAGTGGTCTCAGCCGAAGGCTTGCGGTGGCAGCTGCTGCGCAAAAGCCCCGTCATCACCCAGGGCGCCTTCGACTCGCAGAACGTGGGCATGTGGGATACGGTGCAGCAGCAGTACGTGGCCTACTTCCGCGTCTTCGCCAACCCGCGCACAGGCAAGATGAGTCACGAAGCCGGCCAGGGTGAAGTCTTCTCCGGCGTCCGTTCCATTGCACGTGCCACGTCGAATGACTTCTTGAACTGGTCGGACACCGTTGAGATTGACTACGGCGGCACTCCGCGAGAGCAGCTCTAC
>CAZJVY010000093.1:0-11724 GCA_964549395.1 uncultured Armatimonadia bacterium
CCCTCAGCGCATCCAGCAGATAGCCGCGCGGCCCGCCGGGGACCCCCGATGCCGGCGACTCCGACTTCTCCAGCACAATCACCCGCTTGCCGTCGTCGGCCAGCCGGTGGGCTGCATTGGTGCCGCTCACGTCGCCGCCGATGATCGCTACCGGCTCCCCGAGGTCACTGGCCTTCCCCGCAAGTACATCCTCCGCGCTCACGAACTCCCCGGACCACTCGCCGGGCAATGAAGAAATGTCCCGAGGGCGGCCGCCTGTGGCAATGACGACCGCATCGAACTCGCCTCCGGTCACGGTTGCGACGTCCGCTTCCTCGCCCAGGTGCACATCCACATCGGTGTTGGCGATCTGGTTGCTGAGATACTCTATCGGCCGCTGAAGCTCCTGCTTGCCGGGTGCCGCCGCGGCCAGGATGAAGGCTCCGCCAAGCTCGTCGCTCTTCTCGTACAGGCTCACGTCATGCCCGCGCCTGGAAGCGGTAAGCGCCGCCTGCATCCCCGCCGGACCGCCTCCTATCACCAGCACTTTCTTGCGCTGCGTGGCCGGCGGTCCTTCCGGCCAGTCGGGCCAATCGTTCTCCCTTCCCGTGCAGGGGTTGATGGCGCATTGCACCTGGCCGTGCCCGAACGACCGCTCCTGACAGCCCTGGCTGCATAGGTAGCACGGAATGATGTCCTCCGCCCGCCCCTCCTGCAGCTTCCTTGCCAAGTCCGGGTCCGCCAGGCACCCACGCCCCAACGCCACCAGGTCACACATGCCCTCGGCGACTGCCTGCTCGGCCAGCTCCGGATAGACGATATTGCCGATGACCGGGACGCCCACGACCTCCTTGACCCCTGCAGCCAGCGGCAGCAGGTGCCCTGCCGCCACATAGTACGGTGCCGATGCCATCGCCGAGCCGGTCGAGACGTGAATCATCATATAGCCATAGGACTCCAGTATCGGAGCCACCTGCTGCATCTCCGCAAGGTGCATGCCTTCCTCGACATATTCCTCCGCCGACACTCGGCACCAGACGGGCAAGTCCGGCCCGCAGTGCTCCCGTATCGAGCCGATGACCTCCTTGGCGAAGCGCGTCCGCCGCCGGATATCGCCGCCCCATTCGTCATTCCGCTTGTTGAGCCACGGCGACAGGAACGAATTCCCCAGATAGCCATGGGCCATGTGCACCTCGACACCGTCCATGCCGGCTTCCTGGCAACGGCGCGCCGCCGTTCCGAACGCCTCAATCGCCTCCCAAATCTCCTCCTCGGTCATGGCGCGCGCTATCCGGCAGTCGCGACCGGCCGTACATTCCGATGCCGACAGGCACTCCTGGCCGATGACCTGCGGATTGGCCTGCCGGCCCCCGTGCTGAAGCTGCATGGCGATCCGTCCGCCGGCCTGATGCACCGCCCCCGTCAGCTCCGCCAGTCCCTCCGTGAACTCGTCGGCATACAGACCCGGCATATTGGGGCCGCACAGTCCCAGCGGGTGCACCGCCGAGTGCTCCACAATGTTCAGCCCCATGCCCCCACGCGCCCGCGCCACGTGGTAGGCGATCATCCGCGGGGTCACGCGATGCCCCGTGTCCGCATAGCCGCTCCCCATCGGTGCCATCACGAACCGGTTGGGCAGCCTCAATCGCCCTATCTCGATTGGCTGCAGCACATGCTCGTACGCCACGACCATCACCCCACGATGCTACTGTCGCTTCCGGTCCGTTCTATCTAATCTTCTTTCCCGCTCGCCGTATTCCTCCACAGCCGGCCTGCCCCCATTTGCCTCTTCTGCGAATGAATTGTATAATCTTGATTCACCAAACATTGACTCTCCATCACACACCCAACCTCAAAGGATGTGTCAGCAGTGCAGTATCGCGAATACGGCAACACCGGACAGAAGCTCTCGGCTCTCGGCTTCGGGGCGATGCGCCTTCCCGATGACGACGACTACGGAATTGAAGTGATCCGCAGGAGCTTCGCCCTGGGCGTCAACTACATTGACACGGCCTCCGGCTATACATCAGGCTCCGGCGAGTCCAGCGAGATCGTTGTCGGCAAGGCCCTCAAGGGCTGGCGCGACAGGGTCAAGCTGGCCACCAAGAACCCCAGGTACCGGGCCCCGGCAACCGCCGACGACTGGTGGGCGAATCTCGAGCAGTCCCTCGAGCGCCTCGATACCGACCACATAGACTTCTACAAGGTCTTCCATTTCGTGGCTCTGGAGGAGTTCGAGGGCAACGTCCGCAAGCAGGGCATTCTCGATGCCATCGCGGATGCGAAGGACCAGGGCATCTTCACCTACACTTGCTTCTCCTCGCACGATCCGCCCGAGAACATCATCACTCTCATCAACACCGACATGTTCGACGGCATGTTGGTCCAGTACAACCTGCTCGACCGCAGGAACGAGGAGGCCATCGCCCTGGCCGCCTCCAAGGGCATGGGTGTGGAGATTATGGGGCCGGTCGGTGGCGGCAGGCTCGGCTTCTCATCGGCCCACCTGCAGGGCGTGCTTGATAATGTCGCCTCCACTCCCGATCTGGCCCTGCGCTTCGTCCTCAGCAACCCCAATGTCTCCGTGGCTCTGTCGGGCATGAACACTCTGGACCAGGTCGAGGAGAACTGCGCCACCGCCTCCCGCGAGGAGCCGCTGACGGAGCAGGAGCGCGAGCGCGTTCTGGCGGCCATCAAGGAGAACGAACGCCTTGCGGAGTTGTACTGCACCGGCTGCAACTACTGCATGCCCTGTCCCGAGGCCGTGGGCATACCCCAGGCATTTGCCGCGATGAACCTGCACAGAGTCTGGGGGCTGACCGCTGTCGCCAAGCAGCACTATGCCCAGCTTGGACCGGACAACAAGGAAGGCATCCTGCGCGCTGACGCCTGCATCGAGTGCGGGCAGTGCGAGGACAAGTGCCCGCAGAACATCCCCATCGTCGAGCAGCTCAAAGAGACCCACGAGGCCCTGGCCGACTGAGCCACATGGCTGTAACGGAAGGCACAGCGGCCGCCTCCCTGGCCGCCGCTGTTGGCACATTGCTTCCCATTTGCGCCGGGGCTATTACGCTCGGGAGGCATCCACCGCCTCCATCAGCCGCCGGGCCACGTGGTCCCACGAGAACTCCGTCAGTGCCCGCTGCCGCCCCTGCTCGCCCAGCAGCCTCGCATACTCCCTGTCCGTCAGCAGTCGCAGCAGCGCCTCGGCAATCGCCTCATCATCACACGGTGGCACTAGCAGCCCGGAAACCCCATCCTCCACCGCCTCCGGGATGCCGCCCGTGTACGTCCCGATGACAGGCGTGCCGCACGCGTTCGCCTCCAGAAAGCTGAGGCCGAAGCCCTCGGTCGGATGGCCCGGTATGTCGAAGGTAGCCATGATCATCACATCGGCCATCGTGTAGTACGGCCGCAGCAACCCGAACGGCACCCGGCCGGCAAATAGCACGTGCTCGCGCACTCCATAGTCGCGCGCATGCTGCTCCAGGCGCGGCCGGTACGGCCCCTCGCCGACGATGACGTACCGCAGTTGCGGCACCTCCTCGATCACCAGCGGCAGCGCCTCCATTACGTACTTGTGCCCCTTGTGCGGCGCCAGGCGCGAGACCGTGCAGATAACCTGCGCATTTTCCAGCCCCAACTCCCGGCGTAGCTTCTCGGCGCCCTCGGGGTCGGGATAGAAGTACTCCGCATCGAGTCCGCCGCCCAGCTTGCGTATCCTGGCCTCCCCCACTCCCAGCCGGCTCATCTGATCGGCGACGAACCCGGTGGTCACAAAGACGATGTCGCAGCCGCCCAGCACCCACTTCTGCATCCCCCACTTGACGAGATTCAGTCCGTGCAGTGCGAACTCGCGGTCGTGCCCGATCATGGCGCTGGGGCCGCCGATCTCCCGTGCCGCCTGGATCGCCGCAGGCCCCTCCGGGAACCACTTGGTCGCCACAACGGCCGTTTCGCTCTGCCCGGCCGCTGATTTCACGGCGGCGGCCTTCATCTGCCGCCACACCGCCCGCTTGCTTGTGCCGGCCACCCGCACCACCTCATACTCCGCATCCGCGTCGAACTGCGCGGCCTCCGGCTGTGCGGTCGCGATGACCTGCGCGTCAACGCCGGTCTCTACCAGCGCCTCGGCCAGCGAAGCCGCATACCGTTGCACCCCCCCAACGGATGGCGGAAAGTCTGCAGCCAGAAGTATTACCTTCATTCTAGTTGCTTCCCACCGCGCAAATCCCGTAACATACGGGCGTAATCCCGGTACTCACTTGAGCAACTACCCGCAGAAGTGATTTCGCGGAGGGCAGGCATCCCTGCCTGCCCACGCCGACTGAATTGTCTCGCGGGCCTACGCAGGTCAGTACCAATACACGGAGGACCGAAGATGTTTGACGCCGATGAGATCGCTGATGAGCTTTGTGAGCTACTGCGCATAGACAGCCTTTCCGGGCGCGAGCTTGCGGTCGCGACCGTCCTCAGCCACCGCCTTGAGCAGATGGGGCTGTCCACCCGTTTCGACGACGCCCACAAGGCCATAGACGGCCAGGTTGGCAACCTGTGGGCCCGCATTGACGCCACCGCCCCCGGCTTGCCCACGTTAATGCTAAACGCTCACATGGACACAGTCAAGCCCGGATGCGGCATTCAGCCGCGCCGGGAAGGCGACCTCTTGTGCAGCAGCGGCGATACCATACTCGGCGGCGACGACAAGGCGGGCATCGTCATCATACTGGCAGTGGTCCGCAAGCTCCTCCAGGACAGGCCCCCGCACGGTGACATCCACATCCTGTTCACGATAGCGGAGGAGACCGGCCTGACCGGCGCAAAGAACATTGACTACACTCAGCTCGAGGCCGACTACGCCCTGGTCCTCGACGGCGGGGCCGACCTGGGTGGCATCTTCACCGCTGCTCCCTCGGCCATGCGGCTCATCTACGACATCACCGGCAAGGCGGCGCATTCCGGCGTGTGCCCGGAGGAGGGCATCAGCGCCATCCAGGCCGCCGCCCGTGGCATCGCGCAGATGAAGCTGGGCCGCATAGACGGGGAGACCACCGCTAACATCGGCATCATCTCCGGCGGCGAGGCGCGCAACATCATCCCCCCCAACTGCCACCTGGAGGGCGAGGCCCGCAGCCACGATCCCGCAAAGCTGCAGGCCCAGGTGCAACACATGCGCCGGTGCATCCGGCAAGCCTGCAGCGACATCGGCGCCGAACTGAATGTTGAGGAGGTCAGCTCCTATACCGCCTTTGCGCTTCCTGACGACCACCCGCTGGTCGCAACCGCGCTTGCAGCCGCCGCCGACCTCGGCTTTGATGCCCACACTAAGCGCGGCGGTGGCGGCAGCGACGCCAACATCTACAACGAGAAGGGAATACCGGCAATCATCATGCCCACTGGCGCCTCTAAGCCGCACACATTGCAGGAGACCGTGGAGGTCAGCAAGCTGGGGCAGTGCGCCCAGTATCTGTGGGCCGTCATCCACAAGCTGCAGCGCCGGCCCGCACAGCAAGGCCGGTAGGGGCGTGACTGGATGAGAACATGCGCGTCATAGCCGGGAGTGCAGGCGGCCTGCGGCTGCAGTATCCCAGAGGGGCCGACATCCGGCCGACCACCGACCGCGTCCGCGAATCCCTCTTTGCCGGTCTCGGCGACGAGGTAACCGACCAACGCTTCTGTGATCTCTACGCGGGAGCAGGCAGCGTCGGCATCGAGGCGCTCAGCCGTGGGGCGGCAAGTGCCGTCTTCGTGGACAGCGACCGGCGCTGCATCGAGGCACTGGACCGCAACCTGCGGCACACTCATCTGGCTGACAGGGCCACCGTGATTCGCGCCAACTTGCCCGGATGTATCGAGCGGGTATGGCAAAACTCTGGCCCATTTGATATAGTATTTGCGGACCCGCCCTACTCTGTGGACGCCGCGCCGCTCATGCGCATGGCTGCGCAGTTGGCGGCCGGGCGTGAAGTGCTACTTATCTTGCAGTGCGACTGTCGGGCCGCTGCAGAAGTGGGTGGCTGGCGGCAAGTGCGGCGCCAGGAGTTCGGCGAGACGTGTCTGCTCTGGTACCGACACACGACTGTCGGCCTTGAAGAGAAACCATGAAGAAACGCATAGCGGTTTGCCCGGGCAGTTTCGACCCGATCACGCTCGGACACGTGGACCTGGTCCGGCGGGCGGCTCGCCTCTTCGACGAGCTTATCGTCGCCGTGGCTGCCGACGCCGAGAAGCATCACAGGTTCTCATTGGACGAGCGCGTCGAGATGGTCCGCGAGGCATGCGACGACATCGCCGATGTCACCGTCGAAGGCTTCTCGGGCCTGCTGGTGGAATTCTGCCGCCGGCAAGGTGCGGCGGCCATTGTCAAAGGCATCCGGACCACCGCAGACATGCCGCACGAGTTGCAGATGCAGGCCGTCAATGCGGACCTTGCGCCGGAGATCGAGACGGTCTTTCTGGCTGCGTCGGCCCAGTATGCGCACATGAGTTCCACCATGGTCAAATGGCTCAGCGACCTGGGAGCGGATGTGTCGGGCTACGTGCCTGCCGGCGTCGCGTTACGGCTCAAGCCCGGCAAATGAGAGTTGTGCAGCGCCGTCCAGAGCGCACGTGAGAGCATAACCCAGGGCATTACGAGGGGGCCGCGGGTCGGCCCACGGGAGGGCAGCAGGATGGAAATACTGCAGCTTTTGAGCGAACTGGAGACAATGGGGGAGCGCGGCGAGAAGGCGTGGTACTGCAGAATCTTCCTCCTACGCAAGCTCGTGCTTGATGCCGACGAGTTCTATGACATGGTGCACAGGTTGCGCACCAGTCTCCCCGAGGAGATGACCACCGCCTCACAGGTGACCCGCCACCGTGAGGAGATAGTGGAGCAGGCGCACGTGGAAGCACAGAAAATCATGGACGGCGCTCGCCAGCAGGCTCAACTGCTCATCTCCAACGACGAGCTGACCAAACAGGCTCAGGTCGAAGCCGACAACATCCTGCAGCAGGCGCGCATCGAGGCCAACGCCATCAAGGCCGACGCCACTCAGTGGGCGCGTGGCATCGTCGAGCGACTCGAAAACTACATCGGCCGCATCTCCGCCACCGTTGACAAGACCAAGAAGGCGCTCAGCAGCCAGGGCCCCGCAGGGCCCGCAGCCGACGTAGGCTACAAAGACCAGGACGAATAGCATCCGCCCTCAGCCCGCGCCGGGCAAGGCGATACGCGTCACTGTCGCCCCTGGCGGCGGCAAGAGCGACGAATGTGCTGCAAGGCCGGCCCGGCCGACTCACGATCTCAGGAGTCGGCCTTATGCCGCATTCGACAACTGCTCCTGACACAACACATGCTCCCAACCGGACTCATTCCGGCCCGGGGACGCCCCTGCCACCTACAAAGACGGGAGATTGGAACCAGTGATTGTACTAGTCGTCAACTGCGGAAGCTCATCGCTGAAGTACGAGCTCTTCGATGTCGAGACCGAGCAATCCCTCGCCGCCGGCCTGGCTGATCGTGTCGGCGTCAACGGCGGCGGCGATGCGGTGCTCAACCACCGCGCCCCCAACTGCCCGCAGATCGAGAAGCAGCAACCAATGCCCGACCACGAAATTGCCCTCGACCTAGTGCTGCAGACCTTGACCGACCCCGATTGCGGCGTCATCTCCGACCTCACTCAAATCGACGCCGTCGGGCACCGCGTTGTGCACGGTGGCGAGGAGTTCTCCGCCTCGGTGGTCATTGACGATGCGGTGATTGCCACCGTCGAGCGCATGGCCGAGCTGGCCCCCTTACACAACCCGGCTAACCTCATGGGCATTCATGCCTGTACCAAGCGCCTCCCCGACGTGCCGCAAGTCGCGGTCTTTGACACGGCCTTCCACCAGACCATGGAGCGGAAGGCCTTCTTGTATGGGCTACCTTATGAAATGTATGAAGACTACGGCATCCGTCGCTACGGCTTCCACGGCACCTCACATCGCTACGTCGTTCTCGTGGCGGGCCGCCGACTGGCCGAGGCCGGTATCCCCCTCGAGCGGCAAAGGATCGTCACCGCACATCTCGGCAACGGTGCCAGCATGGCGGCCGTCAAGGCCGGCAGGAGCATTGACACCACCATGGGTCTTACCCCGCTCGAAGGCCTCCTCATGGGCACTCGCTGCGGCGATCTGGACCCGGCCATCGTCCCCTACCTGCACGACCGCCTGCAACTCACCCCCAGAGAGGCCGATGCCCTCCTCAACAAGCAGTGCGGTCTTCTGGGCGTCTCCGGGGTCAGCTCCGACATGCGCGATGTCAAGGCCGCGGCGGAGGCGGGCAATGAACGGGCCCAGGCTGCCATCGAGATCTTCTGCTACCGTATCAGGAAGTACATCGGCGCTTACTCGGCGGCCCTCGGCGGCCTCGATGCCGTCGTCTTCACCGCCGGCATCGGCGAAAACGAGCCGTTGGTCCGCGAGAAAGCGCTGGAAGGTCTCGACTACCTCGGCATCGCCATTGACGCTGATAAGAACCGCTACCTCACCAAGGCCGCCGAAGGGGTGGACATCTCCTATCCCGAGCGGCCGGTGCGTGTCTATGTGATCCCGACCGATGAAGAGCTGATGATCGCCCGCGACACGGCTGAACTGGTCTCCTGACAATCGCCGCACAGGGCACCCGCTCCTCACTTATGTGAGAAGCACTGTCCTCGTCGCCGATTGTATTGCCCGCCGTGCAGCTCATGGCAAGATTCAGATTATTGGAACCGCAACGGTCGGTCAAACGTCTTTCTATTACGCAGGACTTGTCGCAGGAGCCGTCCGAATCAGAACACTCAACCCAGGGGGCCGCTTATGAGCAAGGTCGCCCGTGTGCTGCTTTGTGCTTGCTGTCTGATGCCATTGGCCGCGGCTGCTGACACTGCCGAGCTGCCGCCGGTGAATGTCACCGCCACCGACGCGGCTCTCTCGGATGTCCTCAGCCGGCTTGCAGCCCAGGCGGGCGTGGGGATATATCTGGCCGAGGAGCCGGACACCAAGGTCACCGTTGATCTTCACGATGCCGAGCTGGAGGCCGCGATCCACGCCGCAGCGCGGCAGGCCAACTGCTCCTGGGTGCGCATCTACCTACTTGAGCCGCTTGACGCAGCCGCCGAGGAATATGACTTCAACACACTCGCGCGTCTGGTCGGCGAGACCCGCAAACAGCGTTTCGAGCGGATGAGCGACGAGCAGCGCGAGCAAATGGCTGTACGCATCGGCGAGGCGGCTCACCGCGACGCCGACCCTGACGCCGGGATGCCGGTTGGCGGCTGGTCCGCCCACGCCACCCGCGAGGGCGGACAGCTCTCCGACGCCGACCGCGCCGCCCGCTGGGCTATGTCCGACCCCCTTCGCTTCGCCACCAGCGGCAGCTACTCCGATCCCGTCTCCCTGCAACTCACCGACGCCGACATCATCGCCTTCACCGACGCCCTTGCCGATGCCTCGGGATTCACTGTTGTCAGTCGCCTGGGCGACATACAGGACAAGATCACTCTCGATCTTACCGATGCAGCGGTGGATGACATCGTGGCTGCCGCCGCAGAGCAGCTCGGGTGCAATTGGCACCGCGCGTATCTCGTCGCCCCTGTCCGACAACTCTCCGAGGCCGAGGTCAACGCACGACTGGATCAGTGGTTCAATGCCGGCATGGGCTATTTCTGGTCGCAGCCGCAGGAAACTCGCGCCGACATCATCCGGCGCATCGTGGACCGCAGCGAGCGGCTCACCGAAGAGCAGAAGACGCAAATCCGGTCCTCACAGACCGCCCGTACGATGATGACCAAGTTCCTCACCTACAGCAACACTCTATCCATGGAGCAGCGTCGCGAGCTCATACCGCTGCTTCAGCAGGCCGCAAAGATCATGGCAAAATGAAGGTGCGCGTTCATGACACACATCACGACACCAGGCGGGGCTCAACGGGGCGGCTTCACCCTCATCGAGCTGCTCACCGTTATCGCCATCATCGCCATCCTGGCCGCCGTCCTGTTCCCCGTCTATTCACGGGCACGCGAGAAGGCGCGGGAGACAACCTGCATGTCCAATCTCCGGCAGATCGGCATTGCGCTCAAAGCATACGGAGCCGACGCGGGCGAGTTCCTGCCCCTTGCCAACAACCGTCCCAGCCAGGATGGGCCGCCCGGCCTGCCGGATGTGCTGGACCCCTACACCCGCAGCACCAAGATATTCCGCTGTCCCAGCGACACCGACCGGATGTGGCAAACCGAGGGGACCAGCTACGACTACGCCCTGGGCATGCTCAACATCGGCATGCCCATTCAGCGCATGGACAGGCCGTGGAACATGGAGAACTCCAAGCTGCCCCTTATCAGTGACTTCTCGGAGAAATGGCACCCGCGCGGGCCGCACCTGCTCTTCGCCGATGGCCACGTGAAATAGTCCGCAGCGGGTTCGCCGCGGATGCCCACTCATCGCGACGGGCGGGATGATTGTCCCGCCCGTTCTTCACTGGCTGCGATGGCCTGTTTCCGCTGTCCCGCAGGGCTACCTAATCCCCGGCCGGCTTGTCCTCCGCAGGCTTCGGCTCTTCGGGCTTTGATGCTGGTGCTGGCGGGGGCGGCGGCAGCGCCCCAGGGGTGGTGCCCAGCTTCTCCTGCATCTCCTGCTGGATCTTCTCCCCGCTCGTCATCCTGTGTCCGCTCCCGGATTTCGCACAGCCGCTCATTGCCACCACAACAACTAGGAACGCCAGAACCAGAACTCCCACTGTGACCAATCTCCACATTCAGACCACCTTCTTGTTAATGGCACTCACGCCGCTCCTGACACCTTCTCCAATAACCCGCTTGCACCTGCCTCCGGCCACGTATTCCTCTCATTTCCACGGCCACCTGTGATGCCGTCCCACCCACACTCTGCACGAGCAACCGACCAACCGGGCGAGCCTGCCAGCAACATTCTCCAAAAAAAATCCGGCCGGCACAAGGAAGAACGCTATCAGCCAGCCAATAATAAGGGTATAATGCTTACGTGCTGGCTGCGCGACGGGCGATCCGCTGTGTTATAACCTATCTGAGGAGGTCGGACGATGAAACGCGGCTTTACACTGATTGAACTGCTGGTGGTGATCGCAATCATTGCGATCCTGGCGGCGATCCTGTTCCCGGTCTTTGCCCGGGCGCGAGAGAAGGCCCGCCAGTCTAACTGTCTCTCCAACGTCAAACAAATCATGCTGGCATTCCAGCAGTACCTCACCGACTATGACCAGTGTTACCCGCTCTGTATCATCCGCGCCCCGGGCGCTTGGACGACACCCGATGGCACCTCGACTACCGCGAACGTGCCCTGGTTCCTGGCTGTTGGGCCGTACATGAAGAATATCCAGATCATGAACTGCCCCTCTGTGAGCGACCGCTATGACGGCGGCACTGCATTCAACACCGTTAGCTACGGCTACAATGAATGGCTCGGCATGAGCAACCGCAGCGATGTCCCCTACGAGTACGCCTATTACGGCCGCTACGGCCCCATCAAGCAACAGGACGTGAATTTCGCATCCGAAACCATGTGTGTCGCGGATAAGGGCGACACCACAACCCACATCATTGACTGCCTGCTTTGGGACTACAGGACGCGGGGAGTGGACACCCTCAATGTCAACGGCCGCACCAACCTGGCGCTCGACCGTCACAACGAGGGCCTTAATATCGGCTTCTGCGACGGTCATGCCAAGTGGCTGAAGGGCAGCAATATTCCCAATGATGCCTGGGACGG
>CAZJVY010000094.1:0-11430 GCA_964549395.1 uncultured Armatimonadia bacterium
TTCCCCACTTCCCTTCAGGGAAGGGGGGCAAGGGGGGTTAGGAGGGCTGCGGGCGTACGCCTCAGGCCGGCGACACCAGCTTGTACCCGACCGCCCGCACCGTCACCACCCGCTGCGGCTTGCGCGGGTTCTTCTCGATCTTGCCCCGCAAGTTCGCAATGTGCACCTCCACCAGGTGCGTGTCGTACTGGTCGTAATCCCACACCTTCTGCAGCAGCTCCTGGTGGCTGAATACCCGCCCCGGCTTCTCCGCCAGCGTGCGCAGCAAGCCGAACTCGGTGGGGGTGAGGTCCACGGCCTTCTCGGCGATGGTGACCTGGTGGCCCTCGGTGTCAATGGTGATGTCGCCGACCTCCAGGACGGGGCTGATCGGGGCGATGCCTTGGGTGGGATCGAAGCGGCGCAGCACGGCCTTGACGCGGGCGGTCAGCTCGTCGAGGCTGAACGGCTTGGTGACGTAGTCGTCGGCGCCCACCTCCAGCCCGACGATGCGGTTGACCTCTTCGGCCCGCGCGGTGAGCATGATGATGGGGACGGCGGACTTGTGCCTGATGCGCTGGCAGATGGTGACGCCGTCAATGTCGGGCAGTCCGAGGTCGAGGATGATGAGGTTGGGGGTGCGCTTCTCGATCAGCTCGAAGGCTTCTTGGCCGCTGCCGGTGGCCATGGTCTCGAAGCCGGCCAGGTTCAGTTTTGTGGATACGGCCTCACGGATCGCCGAGTCGTCGTCAATCACCAGTATCAAGCGCGACTCACTGTGCATGTGCTTCCCTTCTCTTGAGCCTAAGTTTGGGGGGAGGCTCAGATGGACGCCATGCGTCCGGTCACAATCTTCCCACGCCCAATTCAGTACATCCGTGTAGCAGTACAGTGTACGTCAGGTACGGCCAATATGCAATTCCCCCCCCCAGAGGAGTGATTGACGGGCGAGTGCGGGTGGCGCCGGCGCTGCTGCCGCTATCTAGTTCGCCCTATCCGCCCCCGAAACCTCCGCCGCCGAGAGTGTGGATTATCTGTAAGGCACCCGGCCCCAGAATCACGACAAACAGGGCCGGGAAGATGCAGAAAATGAGTGGGAAGAGCATCTTGGTCGAGAGGATAGCGCCCTGCTCCTTAATGCGGATGCTGCGCTGCGTGCGCAGGGTGTCGGAATGGGTTCGCAGCGCGCGGGCGATGCTGACGCCGAGTGTCTGGGCCTGGTACAACGCGGCGACGAGGGTGCTGAGTTCCGGCACGTTGACGCGGTCGGCCATGTCCTGCCAGGCCTCGGCGCGACGCTTGCCCAGCCGCACCTCCACCAGCGTGCGGTTGAACTCATCCACCAGCGGGCCCTCCTTGCGGGCGACGACCTCGGCCAGCGCCCCGTCCAGCCCCATGCCCGCCTCGGTGCAGACCACCAGCAAGTCGAGCAGGTCGGGCAGCGAGCGGCGGATCTGCATCTGGCGGGTCTTGGCGCGGCTGCTGACGTAGTAGTCCGGCCCCATTGACACCGCCAGCAGTGCAAACAGGGTGACGGCGAGGCGCATGTGCGGGGGCGATTCGGCCAGTTGCAGGAAGACCACGTATGAGAACACCGCCCCGGCCAGTGCGGCGATGCCGCGCATGAGTAGGAAGACCGGCTCGGTGATGCCGCCGGGGTGTCCGGCGGCGGCGAGCTTGGCGCGGGCGGCCTTGATCATACCCTCCGGAGCGGCCTCGGCCAGCCGGCCCCCGATGATCTGCATGATCGGCTGCAGGATCCGCTCGGTGAACGAAGCCGACAGCTCCTCCGAAATCGCCGAGCGCAACTGCGGCATGCCGGCCTGCTGAACCAGGTACTCCTCGCGGCGCCGCTGCACGCGCGATTCGGTCGTCGGCTGCGAGAGGCCGATATACAGGATTATCCCCGCGACAATCACTATGATGATGACGAGTATTAGCATCCGGTGATTACACTCCCATGTGTTAGGCCGACAAAGCGCTTCCGATCCCCCTACAGGTCTATGTTGAGCATGCTACGGATGATGAGCACGCCGACGACCACCAGCGCCGCAGCGCCGCCGAGTAGCATCTGCCCCAGGGGGTCGGTGAACAGCGGGGCGAGATAGCCGGGGCTGACGGAGTTGACGATGAAGGCGAGGCCGAACGGCATGCCCACCAGTATCATCGCCGAGAAGCGGCCTTCGGCGGTGGCCGCCCCGATCTCGCCGGCCAGTCGCACGCGGTCGCGGATCATGCTGCCGATCTTGTCCAGGATTTCGGCCAGGTTGCCGCCCACCGCCAACTGCGTCTGCACCGCCGAGATGATCAGCTCCATGTCGTAGTTCTCGGTGCGATGCACCAGATCGGTCAGGGCGTCGTTGAGGGAGGCGCCGAACTTGACCTCCTGCACCACGCGGGCGAATTCGTCGGTGATCGGCTGCTGCATCTGGGTGACGATGATCTGCACGCCGCTGAGGAATGAGTGCCCCGAGCGCAGGGAGGAGGAGAGGATATCGAGCATGTCGGGTATCTGGGCGCTGAGGCGGACCTGGCGGCGGCTCTGCTTGGCCTTCAGATAGACGTAAGGGGCCAGCAGGCCGACGATGCCGATCATGGCGCCCATGGGGATGCTGCCCCTGCCGGAGAGCATGCCGATGATGTAGCCGCCCACCGCGCCGCCGGCGCAGAGCATCATGAACTCGGAGGGCCGCCACATCAGCCCGGCCTTCAGAATCTCCAACTGCAGCCGCTTGCCGAATGCGGAGTTCTGCAGCAGGCCGCTGACCAGCGGTGCGGGGTCAATGTCCGGCTTCTTATCCTGTTTGGCGGAGGGCGTCATCTGGGGCTGCACGGGCCGCCCCGCCTTCAGCTCGGCGAGGCGCCGATGGCGGATTTCAAACGCCGAGATCGCCGCCGACAGCAGCGTCAGCGTGCCGGCGAAGACCGCGATGAAGATGAATGCCAGCGACACCCAGAACAGCATCCGACTACCTTCCTTCGCCCCCCGTACCCGCAGGCGAGCTAGAACGCCTTCGGGTCGAACACTTCCCAACTGAAGTTGATGCCCTCGGCCTCCATACGATCCATGAACAGCGGCCGGACGCCGCAGGCCTCGTGGTGGCCCACGATCTTGCCGTCGGGCGAGAAGCCCTCGCGCTTGAACAGGAACAGGTCCTGCAGGACGATGGCGTCGCCCTCCATGCGCTGGACCTCGGTGATGTTCTCGATGCGCCGCGAGCCGTCGCGCAGTCGCTCCTGGTGGATGACCACATCAATGGCGGAGCTGATCTGCTCGCGGATGGCCCGCGAGGGCAGATTGGCATTGGCCATCAGCACCAGAGTCTCGATACGGGAGAGGGTGTCGCGCGGGCTGTTGGAGTGGATGGTGGTTATCGAGCCGTCGTGGCCGGTGTTCATGGCCTGGAGCATGTCGAGGGCTTCAGCGCCCCGGCACTCGCCGATGATGATGCGCTCCGGCCTCATGCGCAGGCTGTTGCGGACCAGGTCGCGGATGGTGATCTCGCCCTTGCCCTCGAGGTTGGGCGGGCGGCTCTCCAGCGTGATGACGTGGTCCTGCTGCAGTTGCAGCTCGGCGGCGTCCTCGATGGTGACGATGCGTTCGTCGTGCGGGATCATGGCGGACAGGACGTTGAGCGTGGAGGTCTTGCCGCTGCCGGTGCCGCCGGAAACGATGATGTTGAGGCGGGAGTGCACGCAACCTTCCAGGAATACGTGCATGGTTTCGGACATGGTGCCGAAAGACACCAGGTCGTCGGCGGTGAAGGGGTCGGCGGAGAACTTGCGGATCGTCATGCACGGTCCGACCACGGAGATGGGGGGGATGATGGCATTGACGCGGGAGCCGTCCGGCAGGCGCGCGTCCACCATGGGAGTTGATTCGTCAATGCGGCGGCCCAGCGGCGCGATGATCTTCTCGATGATGCGCATGACGTGCCCGTCGTCCATGAAGCGGCGGTTGGTCGGCTCGACTTTGCCCGCCCGCTCGATGTAGATGCGGTCGGGGCCGTTGACCATCACCTCGGTGATGGTGGGGTCATCGAGGAAGGTCTGAATCGGTCCGTAACCGATGACCTCGTTGAGCACCTCGGCCAGCATCTGCTCCTTGGCCCTGGCCGAGAGGGAGATTTCGCGGTCTCTCCTGACCACTTCGACGAGGGCGCGGATGCGCTCGATCAGCTCCTGCTCGGTCATGAACTGCAGGGTGCGGTAGTCGGTATCGGACAGCAGCCGCTGATGGACCTGCAGGCCGATGCCCTCCATCGCTTCGGCCTCTTCGACCGAGATGCCCAGATCCGCCGCCATCTGCCTGACCGCAGAGGTCTGGTCCTGTCTCACAGCCATGTGTCTCACCACCTCAGCGCGCTACGTCTGCGCCTGGTTATCATGTACCGGCGCCGGCGGCTCGTGCGGGGGTACTTTCCTGCAGAATGTGGTCTGCCATCTGCTCGAAAGCCCTGCTGATCGGCTCGCGCGGGCGGCTGATGACGAACGGCACGCCCTCGTTGCGCGCGGTGCTGCAAATGGCGTACTCGTTGGGTACCTGCGCCCACACTTTCATGCCAGTGGTTTCTTCCAGATCGCGGATGCTGAATTGGCTCTCCCGGTCAATCCTGTTGGCCACCAGCTTGATGCGCTCGATAGGTACATTGGCCTTGACGACCGTTTCGATAAGGGCCGCCGTGTCGCGCATGGAGGCGATGTCGTCGAGGGTCGCCACCATGAGAATGTGCTGGCAGCGCGACAGCACGTATGGCGTAGCCGGCCACAACAGCGGCTGGATATCAAGGACCGTGAAGCGGCTGCGGCGCCGCAGCATGCCCAGCAGAGCCGCCAGGTGGGGGATGTTGATGTTCAGCATATCCTCCTGGGTGCCCCGCGAGATGCCCGCAAGCACCTTCAGCCCCGATTCGTGGGTCACCAGATGGCTCTCGACCAGGTCCAAATCAAGCTCCTCGTAGCCCATCAGGTCGCCGATGCCCAGATTGGGGTGCAAGTCCAGGCTGAGGGCGACGTTCCCGAACTGGCCGAAGAAGTCAACCAGCACCACCTGGCCTCGGAAGCGCTTGGCGATGGTGACGGCGAGGTTGGTGGCGGTGGTGGTCTTGCCGACTCCGCCCTTGGCGGCGGTTACGGCGATTGACACCGGCATCTTCTCCGGGTCGGTGGCGAGCGCGAACTCCGGCTTGCTTTTCGCGCCGCGCAGCTCGATAAGGTCGTCAATGAGCTTGCGCACGTCGGCTTCCGACTGCTGCAGACCCAGCACCGCCCTGGCTCCGGCGCGCATCGCCGCCACCGTCATGTCCGGCGTGATGCTCTCGGCGTTCATGATGCACAGCGTATCGGGGTTGGCCGATACGGCCAGCTTGCAAGCCTCGAAGCCGTCAATGCCCGGCATCTCGGTGTCAATGAACATCAGGTCGGGCTTCATGTGGGCGGCCATCTGCGCGACCTCCAGCCCGTCGCGGGCATAACCGACGATGTCCAGCCGATAGCCGCTGTCGGCCAGCCGCGTCAGCATGTTGCGCAGATTATCGGCCGAGCCCGGATTGGCCTCCGTCATGACCACTTTGATCGGCGTGTTGCCGTGCTCTTGAGCCATACACCATCCCCGGACTTTCAGATGCGCTACCATCCTCGGCTGCAGCATGGAGCGTCTTGATTGTACCCTCGGGCGGACCGCACAAACATTACGCGCGCGGTTCGCTCCCGGCGCTTCGAGCGGCCGAACCGACGGCACATTGCGCAATACGCACGATGCCTGATTCCGTGGGGGGCGTTTTCCGATACAGCGGAAGCGCAATACCGACACCGACGCTATCCGCGCGTCTCGCGGAGTGCTCGTCCGCCCTCGGACAGATGCCTGCCCTCCGCATTACCCCCCGGAAATGGCTGTCTCGGGACCGCCGCCGCTGCGCTCTCGCAAGCACGGCGGCCGGCGCCTGGAAAGCCTTGCCGTCACCACATCCGCTCCCGGACGGGCGGGCAAACGAACACGTACTATCACTACTCCGGTATCCGGCGCATATGCTGGAGTTCCTCGTCAACGGGATGCCGATAGCCCGGCGGATGGTGCGTGCCGGTCATGATGCGCGGCGTGACGAGAATCACCAACTCCGTGTCGCCATTGGTGAACTCTTTATGCTTGAAAAGCTCCCCGATGATCGGGATCTCTGAAAGCACCGGAATCTTGCTCACCGTCTCAACCTGCTCTCGCTGCAGCAGGCCCCCGAGCGCCAGCGTGTTGCCATCCGCCAGGCTGACGTTGGTCGTCACACGACGTGTGCGCAGGGCGGGAATGCGGAAGCCGCTAATGTCCAGGGCGTTGGCCCAGTCCAGTGAGCTGACCTCCGGCTCGATTTCCAGGTCAAGCGTCTTGCCGTCGGCCCTGATGGTGGGGGTGATGAGCAGCTTGATGCCGTAAGGTCTGTATTCTATGGATATACTGGTCACACCACTCTCGCCCGGAGAAACTACAGGTATCGGTACCTCGCCGCCCACCAGGATCTCGGCCTCGTCGCCGTCGTTGACCATGACCCTGGGACTGGCAAGCAGCCGTCCTTTGACGTTCTGCCGTATCGCATCGGCGCCAGCACCGATGGGATATATTCTCTTCGTGCCGCTTTCAGTCCCGACTTGAAAGAGTATCGGCTTGTCCAGCATGGTGATTACATCATCAGGTCCCAGCCGCCCCCATTCCACGCCGATCCTGTCCAGGTCGTCGCGGTTGATTTCGGCGACGATGACGGCCACTTCGATCTGGTCGGCATACGGCTCGACGATGCGCAGGAAGTTGACGATGTGGTACGGGTGCTGCTCGGCGGCGAGTGCGTCCTGGTAATACTTGGCTTCCGCCTCGCTTATCACGGTGCCCTGCAGCCCGAGCGTCTCGGGGCCCATCTGCTTGATTTCGACGGTCGGCCCGAAGGCCTCGCGAAGCTGCTCGGCGTAGGCGGCTATGTCCGGTCGCGGCTTGATGACGCGGACCAGGTTGATGATATTGGCGCGGTCGGCGAACGACTCCAGTATCTTGCCCAGCCGCTGGTAGTCCTCATCGGCAGAGAGCGTGCCGTCAACCGCGACCGTGCGGCCCTTCACCTGCCAGACCTTCAGCTCGTCCCCGATGGCCTGCCTGATAACGTCCAGTGGGGGAGAGGCAAGGTCGTCATTGTACTTGACCAGGTTGACGATGCCGAGCTGCTCGCTGCGGGTGGCGGCGACGACGCCGGCGACCTGCTCGACCTGCTTGGCGTCGGACAGGTCGCCCTGGATGACGAGCTTATCGGGGGCAAGCACGAGGTACTCGAGCTTGCCGTCGAAGATGCGGCGGAACGCGGCGGCGGCGGCTTCGGCGGCCGAGACCTGCACCTCGCCGCTTGCGCGGATCATGTCCATGATGGCGACCGGGCCGCTCTGGGCGGCGATGATGCGGTGAGCGCGCTGCACCAGGGCCGGATCCTCAAGGCTCCCCTCGACGACCAGAAAGCTGTCGCCGACGGTGGTGTAGGCGAGCTTGCCGCCGAGAGCCTTCTGCAGCTCCCGGCCGGCCTTTTCGGCGGGTGTGAGGCCGGTGACGGTGACCTCGTACTCGTGGAGGCCGTTGAGGTCCCAGACGTAGAGCGTGGTGAGGCCGCGCGTCTTGCCGTAGACGGCGAGCTGCGCCATGCTGGAGACGACGACATCGGCGATGTCGGGGTTGGCGATCTGGACGCGGCGCATGTTGTGGAAATGCAGCATGATGCTGCGGCCTTCGGGAATGACGATGCTGCTTCCGGCCTGCCAGGGCTGATTGGGCGTTTGGGCCATCGCAGGCAGCGCTGTTGCCACGATCGCCGCCATCAGCCACATCGCGGTGAGCGAACGTGCCGTATTTAGCTGCATCGAGTGCTTCATCTCAGCGCTCCTTCGGACGGGTTGTGCGGGTCGCTTTCAAGGTCAATCGGCCGGCTTCACGAACTCGCGTGCCGAGCCGCGTATGACTTCGACGGCAGGCTCCTTGGCCGGTTGGGCCGGCGGCTGCTTGGCGGCCGGTTCGGCCTGCGGCTGGGACGTGGGCGGGCCGCCCCACATCTGCGACCATGACGGCGGCTGCGGCTCGGCGGTCGTAGTCGTCGTCTCCACGGCCTTCTCCACCGGGAACGAGCCGATCAGCGTCCAGGACTGCGACCGCGGCAGCGTCTCCATGCGGCCGTCGCCGGTGCGCCGCAGCGTCATGCGCAGCTCGCCGCGGTGGTGGCTGATCGCCACCATCTGCGCCTCGTGCGGGGTGACGGCGATGGTGACGGTCCTGTTCTCCTCGCCGCGTCGGGATTTCGGCTTCTTCTCATCCTCCTGCTGCTCTTTCTCCTCGGGGCTGGGCGCGCCGGTGAGGGTGTTTACGGCCAGCACCTCGATGTCCTGCAGCACCGTCCTGACCACGCTGTACTTGCCGGTGTCGTCGGTGAAGATGGCCAGCAGGTCAATGTGGTCGCCGGGCCGGATGAAACCGGCCACACCGGAGACGTCGTCCACGGGCACGGTGATTGCGCGATAATCCTGGGGGATGCCGTAGGCCAGGGCCAGCGAGCGGCTGCGCTTGGCCACGGCGGTGCTGAGCACCGGCTTGCCCTTGGGCAAATCCTTCAGGGCGATCAGGCCCTGCAACTGCTCGGGGTCGGTGATGGCTTCCTTGGGGACCTGCTCGGCCTCGAAGGCGGCCTGGGTGAACATGTCCTTGCGCAGGTCGGTATCGCCGGCGATGTCGGCAAGGGGGACGGGAAGCTGGACCTTCTGGGTGAGTTCCGGGGATGGTTTCTGGCCGCGCAGATACAGGTAACCCAGTATCACGGCCAAGAGACCCAATAGCAAAGCCAAAGCCATCGCCGTCCGCCTGCTCAGCCGCATGGCCCAAACACCTCTTCTTTTGCTGTGATACATCGCCGCGCCTGTCCGCGGGTGGCCCAGGCCGACGAATGGTCGTGTAGTCGCTGGTGCTTGTCTTGTCGCAAAAAACGGTAGCTATTGGCTGAGAATATGGTATAACAGGCGGCGACTTTTTGCAAGTATCTACTTACGCTCGCGCGTGCCGAGCCGGGGAATATGGCCTGCGATTGCGTGCCGATACGGGCTGCTGCCGCCCCGTTTTCCCTCTCATGCCGGTGGTCCTGAACAATACGGCTCCCGCGATTACGCTGCGGGAGCCTATGTTGACCGGGCCGGCGTCCGCACCGCCCCTGTTGTCTCAAGTGCGCGTCCGGCCTACTCCTCCCGGCACATGACCATGCCGGTGGTCAGATTCACCGAAGTGGCGCCCGGGTCCCCCACAAAGCGGCCGAAGAACGGTCCGCAGGCCAGCGGGTGGACGTAAGTCAGGGCCACGCGCACCTGGCTGTTGGCCGGGGCGTCGTTCTCGGCCCCGTAGTCGCCCAGCGTCGCCCATTCCGACCAGCCGCCGTCGTAAGTGCGGTACTGCAGCTCGGTAGCGAGGCCGTCGGGGTTGAGGGTAGGGATGCTGTCGGTGATGCGGGTGGCGATCTCCGCGGTGGTAGCCCCCACTGCCGCCACGCGCGCGCCCTCACGCGCCGCCTGGTGGATCATCAGCAGGTCCTTGAACACGAACCCGAACTCGATGATCCCGAACAGGAGCGTGATCAGTAGCGGGGTCAGCAGTGCGGTTTCTACACTGACGCTCCCCCGGCGGCTCATTTGTGTTTTCACACATGCGGCCCTCGTCATTGCTCCCACCTTCTCGCGCTCAGTATAGCCATATACGTTCAATCTCAATTCAACTGCAATTCAAGAGTGGCTCAAAGCTGGTGGTGGGAGCGACGAGGCCCGCAGCCTGTTGGGCCGGCGGCTTCGGAAAAATGCTGTAAAGGGGCCGTAAAGGCGGGCTGCGCGGGGTGTGAAGGGGCATTGGTAAACGGATATGGAGCACAGGCTGGAAAGCCTGTGGCACGCGATTCTGTTCGTAGGACGGGCGTCTCCGCCCGTCGCCGTTGTCGTGTCGTTCGCCTTCGGTAGGGGCGCACTGCGTGCGCCCGCGCATACCCAAATCCAGCGTACGACTGTAGCACTACAGCTTCTCCAGAATGTCATGCCTGCCGATGCGCAGCAGCACGTAGGCGTCGGTGGCGATCAGGAACAGGAAGCGGTACTCCATATTGATACTGCCCTCATAGACCTGCTCGTACTTACGGACCCGCTTCACCCGCAACGACGGATGGGTCACGTCCCCGGCCAGATAGCGCAGCTTCCGGTCGGTCTGCTTCCGCACCTGAGCGGGTAGTTCCCGGTAGTCCTCCAGGAACCGCCGGGTCCTAATCAGCTTCATGGTGCAGCTCTTGAATCAGAGAGTCGGCGCTCTCATGCTCCTTAACCCGTCCCGCGCGAACATCCTCAAGCGCCTCCTCCAGCATCCGCTCGCCCTGCTCCGACAGGCTCACGGGCGGCAGTTTGGTCACCAGCACCTGCGGGATCAGGACTATCTTGTTGCCCTCCACCGCCACCTGCAGATAGTCCCCTTCCTCAATGCCGAGCGTCTCCCGGACCTTGAGCGGCAGGGTGATTTGCGCCTTGGTCTTCACTTTCACCAGTGGCATCTGTAGCCGGTCTCCTGTGGTGAGTAGTTACCTCCTGTGCTTATGGTTCGCGTGCTTGTCATACAGTGAGAGAGTATGACATTCTTACTATACGGCAGTCGCGGGTCCCTGTCAAGCGTCGGGCTGGGAATGGTGCGCTCAGCGTGAACCGGCCGGCAAAACGCCGGCCGCATCTTGACAGCCTGCGCCCGGCGTGAATCGGAACTGCTTTCTGATTATGATTGATTATGACTATGTGTGCCCGCCGCGTGCTCCTGCAGCCTAGTCCATGGCTTCCGCGACGCGAGTGACCACCTCGGCGATCTTATGGCCGACGCGGGCCCAAACGGCGATGGAACCGAGGGAGATTGTGGAGGTCAGCAGCGTGTACTCCAGAGCCGCCATGCCGTCCTGCTCGCGCCAGTAGGCCTGCAGTGCCCTCAGCATGTTCCCCTCCCATTGTCCGCCACCCGCCGGAGAGCGATCAGGTGCTGCGGCGTCTGCAGAAAGCGGGCCATTCCCGGTAGGGCCGATTATACTCAAGAAACGTTGCTTTGGCAAGGGAAAACGGCGGGGAATCCGGGGCTTGAGGCTTGAGATGGGCTATACTTGGCCGTAGATGGCGCTATGTCGCTTCAAAATTATTTGACATTTTGCTGATTCGGGGTCCCGCTGAGGAGGGAAGTGGGGAGCGGCCCTCACCCCGGCCCCTCTCCCAGGGGGAGAGGGGAGAGCGGCATTGATGAACGGATATGGAGGACAGGCTGGAAGCCTGTCCTCCGCGACGATAATGGGGGGCGCGATACAGAACACACCTTCGCGGAGGGCAGGCATCCCTGCCTGCCCGTCGTCCGGCGTTGCCTTACCGTCTGCCGTTGCCTTGCCGTTTGCC
>CAZJVY010000095.1:0-11315 GCA_964549395.1 uncultured Armatimonadia bacterium
CCTTGCCGCCGTCAATGACACCGGTGTCGGGCCAATGGGGATGGGCGGAAACACCACCGCCTTGGCCGTGCACGTTGAGAAACATCCGTGTCACATTGCCAGCCTGCCACTCGCCATCAACCTGCAGTGCCAGGCCGCCCGCCATCGGCAGGCGACGATATAGCGGCGACGCTTGCGCCGCAGAATAACTCCTGAGCGAGTAGATGCAATGCTAACTGGAAAGCCGATACAACTGACAGTTCCGCTGGAACGAGATGTCCTCGCCGAACTGCGCGCGGGCGATGCGGTCGAGATTACCGGCATCATCTACACGGCCCGCGACGCCGCACACGCGCGGCTCTTTCAGCTTCTCGATGCTGGCGAGCAATTGCCAATGGAAATCGAGGGGCAGGTCATCTATTATTGCGGACCTGCGCCCACCCCGGCGGGCAGCGCCATCGGCTCGGCGGGACCGACTACCTCCTACCGCATGGACGCCTTCACGCCGCGTCTTTACGAGCTGGGACTGGCCGCCACCATCGGCAAAGGCGACCGCAGCGCACCAGTGCGTGAGGCCTGCAAGCAGTTCGGCGCCGTTTACCTGGCTGCAATCGGCGGCGCGGGCGCACTGCTCTCCCAACGCGTGAAGGCGGCCGAGACCATTGCCTACGCAGACCTGGGGCCGGAAGCCATCAGGCGCTTGACGGTTGAGGCCTTTCCGGCGACAGTGGCCTATGACACTGCGGGCAACAGCGTCTTCCCGCAGGATGAATCCATCTGATGGTCGTGCGATATGTTCCGTAGGCCGATTGCAAATATGCTCTACAGCCTGGCGCATCTGGCGCTGGCGGTTGGGGTGGGAGGCCTGGGGGTCGCAGTCAGGCTGCTCCGACGCAGTGTGGGACTCTGGCCGGATCATCCCTCCGCTGCCGCGTGGCTGACGTACCTTGAAGGCGTGCGTGCCATGCGCTGTGGCGACCCCGATACTGCGTCCGCTCTGCTCAAGCACGCGGCTGCAGCGCTCCCCGACGTCACGGTGATCCGCGCAAACCTCGGCATTGCCCACGCCCTGAACGGCGCGTTTGATGATGCCATCTACAATATCGAGAACGTATTCAAGGAGGGATCGTCGCTCGTCCACGCGGCGGAACTGTGGACCGCTCTGGTGTGGTCGTACCTGCGTACCGGACGGGTGCCCAAGGCCAGGGAGGCCTTTCAGCGGGCCGCCGAGCACGACGTGAGTGCGCCCAGGTTGGAGCTTCTCAGCGCACTAGCTGACGGCATGCAGGCCGCTGCTTTGCCCACGGAGCATATCGGCCGACTTCTGCGTTCGACTCCTTCCACCACGCCAATGGTGCTGGAGTACGCCGAGTACCTGGCACGGACGGGCAAGCGGCAGCTGGCGCGCCAGTTGGTGGAGAGCCTACCCCGCAATTCCTGGGGCCAGGGCTATCATGTTCTGGCTTACTCCTCCCTCAACGCCGACGATGTGGCTACGGCGTCGTGGGCTGCCGCCCGCTGTGAGCAACTTGCCGACGATGCCCAGGCGGCAGCGATGTTGCGTTCGGAAATCGCGTTACGCGAGGGGCGTGCAGATGACGCCTTGCTTGAGGCAAGGCGAGCGCTGGAGGCGGGCGACAAAACCAGCGAGGTCCATGAGCAGCTAGGCAAGGCGCTACTAATGTCCGGCAACTGGGCGGAAGCCGTGGAGCAGATGATTGAGGCGCTGCACAACGGGCCGGCCTCCGCATTGGCGGCCGGGCTGGCGGCGCTGGCATCCATCGGCACCGGCGACTACATGACCGCGCGCGGGCTATTTGCCGGCCGGCGTACTGGCGACGGTTTAGGGGTAGCATGCGCACATGTTGCGCAGTGCCGCATTATGCAGCATGATGGGAAATGCGAAGAGGCCATGAAGCTCGCCTCATGGGCGCTAGACGAGTTGGAGCAACTCCCTGACTGCCTGAGCTTCCAGCCGTTGATCGAGCGTCTCGGAGGAGAACTGGAGTTCGCCCTCGAGCGCCTTGACACTGACGACAGGGAGCGCCTGGGTGGTCTCCAAGACCGTGTCAGCCGGGTCAGCGCCAGTAGGCCTAGCCACCAGAGGTAGCGACGGCCGCTACTGCGGCGCACCGCTCAGTTCGGCAAGGCGCTGCTGTGCCCGCTCCACCCACGTGGTTTCCCCCGGCAAACGGTCCACAAGTTGCCGGTACGCGGCCACGGCGTCTTTCACTTGCCCCAGCTTCTCGTAACACACACCCGCGGCGTACAGGGCGTTCGCCGCAACCCCTGGCGGCGCTTGGTCTGCCACCGCCTTCATGTACAACTGAGCCGCGGTGGGCAAGTCGTTCTGCAGTCGGCTCAGTTCTGCGGTCTCAAACTGGGCCTGCGCCCGCACGAGCGGGTCCTGTGCCTCCACAAGCCCCGCCAGTGTCTGCCTCGCTTGCTCGTAGTTCCCAAGCTCCTTGTAGGTCCGCGCCAGGGCCAGCTTCGCACGGGAGACGTACGGCGAAGCAGGGAACTCCTCCGTGATCCGCTGCAGCACCGGTGCGGCCCTCTCAGCCTCGTCTGACCCCAGGTATGCTTGGCCCAGCAGATACAGCAGGGCGGGCAACTGCTCCCCGTCCTCCATCTCGGAGCCCGGCTCGAGTACCTCGACTGCTGCCGCGTAGTCGCCCTTCTGCACCAGTATGTAACCGGCCTGAAGCCGCGCGTCGAGCGCGATCTTCGGGTTCTGGGCGGCAGCGGCAATGCGGAAATGTGACAGTGCCTCGTCCGCGCGGTCGGTCTTGAGCATCGCCCAGCCCAGCTTGTAGTGAGCCGCATCTGCGAGGCTACTGGATGCGTATTGAGCAAGCAGACGGCTGTACAGCTCTCCGGCTGCCGCGAAGCTGCCCCGTTTGTAGCGCAGTTCGGCCGCCCAAAACAGCCCTTCCGGGGCCAGTTCATGCTGCGGATAGGCATCCGCGATCCTGAGGTAGGTCTCGACGGCAGTTACCGGCTTGCCGGCCTGTACGTATGCGTCTGCCAGTTCCATGAGAGCCTGCGGCGCCCACGCGGCCTGCGGTTCGGCGGCCGTAGCTTTCTCAAGTTGCTTAGTCGCCTCCTCATAGTGCCCCAGGCGCGAAAGCGCCATACCCAACTGCATTGCGGCCTGATTCGCCTCCGTGGCATTGGCGAAATCCCTCAAGAAGCGCTGGAACGCGTCCGCAGCGGACTGGCAACTGCCTGCCGCCATGGCCGCATCGCCGGCACCTAACAGCGCAGCAGCAGCCCATGCGCTCTTGGGATCGGCCTCATACGCCAACATGTACGTGGTGGACGCCTTCTCCCACTCCCGGCGTCGGCCGTAGGCCTCGGCGACCGCGTAGTGCAATTGCGCACGGCCGGTAGCCGACGGGCTATCGGGGTCAATCTGCTCGATTAGCTTTGTGGCCGCGGCCAGGTCACCCGCGTCAATGTTGACCAGGACCAGCCCGGCGCGAGCCGCATCGCCACGACCGTTGCTGCCATACTCGGCAACCACTCTCTCCAGTTCGCGCCGCGCCAGTTCGGTCTCACCAATGCCTTGGTGCGCTCGGCCACTAATCAGCAGGGCATCGCCGAAATGCGGGTGTTGCGGATCGTGTTTCAGCATTATGCCCGCCAACTCCGCAGCCGCCTGGTATTGGCCTTCGGACAGATGCAGTTCTGCAGTTGGCAGCGCGTTGCGTGCGGCGAGTTGGGTTGTCGGGTTGTTTACGAGCAGCGCCCGGAGCGTCTCCAGGGCCTGTGGTGACTTGTCCTGGTGGTACGCCGTCCATGCCGCTGCGTATTCCGCCTCCAGCGCCAGGTCGTTGTCCCCGGCGCGCTGAGCGGCGTGCTTGTAGGCGTCGCGCGCTTCCCCGAGCCGGTCAGCCGCATAGTACAGAGCGCCCAGCCGCAGGTACGCCTCGGCTATCTGCGGGTGCTCCGGGTGCTTGCGCAGGAACTGCTGGAATGCCCCAATTGCGGCCTCGGTTTGGCCGTCGAGTTGGTAGGCGACCGCCTCCCAATACCCGGCAACCGCCGCATTGGGATTGTCGGCATCGCCGGCAACTGCAGCATACACTGCTGCGGCGTCCGAGTAATGCTTTCCGGCGAACATCGCATCAGCAGCGCGGAGAGCCGCCCGGGCACCCACGGCAGTGCCGGGGAAACGATCGGCGACCTCCCTGAACTCCCTACTGGCATTTTCGAATCTGCCCTCCGCCAGATGCACGGAGGCGATTCCGGCCATGGCGTGGCCCACAAACTCGCTGTCGGGCTGCTCGCCAGTTACACGATGGTAGTAGCTGATTGCGTCACCGAACTGCCCGAGCGCCTCATACGCCTGGCCGATCCGGTACAACGCATCAGGCACCAGCTCGCTATCCGGAAATTCCCCCAGAAGCTCCTTGAAACTGCTGATTGCGCTGCGCTTGTCGCCTTCGGCCCGGATGGTGGCTATGGAGTAAAGTGCATATGGGGCGTAGTCCCCCCGGGGCGCAGCCGCCAGGCTCTTGCCGTAGGCACCTATAGCGCGTTCTGCATCACCATTCTGGTAGTAGGCCTCGCCCAACCAGTACGACGCCTTGTCCTTGATGGGGCTGTCGGGATACTTCTCCAGCATCTGCGCAAATGCGTCTGCGGCTCCGCCATAGTCGCCTAACTGGAACAGACAGTTCCCAATGCGAAAGAATGCGTCATCGGCGTCTGACCACTGGGGATAGCGTGTGGCAACAGTGGCGTAGCTTTCCCTTGCTTCCTCGTATCTCTGAAGGTTAAAGAGACACTCGCCGATTGCGAAATATGCCAGCGGCGCGGCTTCATGGTCGGGGTAGCTCTGTATGAACTGCTTGTACGGCTTCAAGGCCTGTTCCCACTGCTTGGCGTCCATCGCTCGCCCGGCGTCCAGCAGTAAGTCGCCCGGCAGGCCTTGTGCCAGAACTGCCGCCCAAAGCAACACTAGTGCAAGCACGGCCACGATGCGCCCGGCCGCTCTAAGTCGCAACATCAGAGGGCCTCTCAACCTTAAGTCTGTGAAGTCTGCTCTGGTGGTGTCACGGTGATACGGACAACATGTACGTGCAGTATTTAGTCAAATCAGAGTGCCTGCAGTTGCGCTTGTTGGCGCATATCCCTGTAGTTGTGGCCCCACTCAGTCCTGTACGGTCAGTCCCAGGTCGGCAAGCACGCTGCGCAACTGGCGCTTCGCCTCATCAGCCATCGGGCCGACCGGACGCGCCGTAGGGCCGACGGCCAGCCCGATCGCGCGAGCGGCCTCCTTGATCGGGTCCGGCACCGTTGACAGAGCGAAGCACCGCCGCAGTGGAATCACGGCCCATTGGGCCTCCCATGCCGCCTGCAGATTTCCTGCCTGAACGCTGTCATAAATGGATACCAACAGGCCGGGAACGATGTTGGCCGTCGCGGCAACCGCTCCGTTCGCGCCGGCACTGAGGGCTGCACAGATGAGGCCGTCATTACCATTCATAACGGCGAAGTCGTCGGGTGTCAGGCGAAGGTAGTCCACGGTGTTGTTCAGATCGCCGCTGGAGTCCTTCACACCGACGATATTGTCAATTTCGGCCAGTCGGGCCACTGTCTGTGGGGCAATGCTGACGTGAGTGCGGCCGGGAAGGTTATACAGCAGCACGGGCAGATCCGTGGCGTCGGCAATGGCGCGGAAATGGGCATACAGCTCATCCTGGCTGGGGGAGATGAAGAAGGGCGCTACGACCGAGACACCGTCCGCGCCGCCTCGCTCTGCAGCACGCAGGTTGGACAGTGCGGCACGCGTGGTCACCGCTCCTACACCGGCCAGGACCGGAACCCGGCCCGCCGCCTCACGCACATAGGCCGATACGACCTGCTCTCGCTCCTCCGGCGTCAGAGCGTAAGCCTCGCCGTGGGTGCCGACCACAAACAGCCCGTGTACGCCGCCCCGCAGCACGTAATCAACGAGTTCCCCGATTCCATCGGGATTCGGACTCTCATCCGGGTTTATCGGCGTCAGCATCGCCGGGTATATGCCGTGAATTGACAGGTCCACAAGCTACCTCCTCGCCAACATGGATGCTCTTGTAGTTGCTGCTCGTCCGGCAAATTGCCCAAGACATGGGCAGGCGACTCTCTCAGCGTGGCTTCTGCTTGAGACCCGTGCGGAGCCGGCCCAGAGCATCCAGCGCGCCGTCAGCAGCCGACGATTCGGTCGCACGACCGCTGAACCGCGCCAGGATGTACCGATTCGCAATGTCCTGGGCGTTCTGACGGACCTCACCGAGAGCACTGGGGATGCCATCAACGAATTCCTGTGCCGGAGCCGACGGACGGTCGGGGACCCCCCGGTCGGCGAGCAACTGCCTCATGCGGCGGTAAGTCCAGATGATCTGCTCGCGCGGGCTGCTGGTTGCAGGAGGGCGATTGCTGCGCCAGCCCAGATAGGACCGCGATCCAACCAGAACCAGTGTCAAGGTCAGCAATACGCCGGCGGCCGCAGGCCAGTACGCCGATGCTTGCCTGGCGACCGCAGCGATCCTGTCCTTTGCCGACGCTGTTGCATCGCGCCAGACGTCGCCGAAGGTGCGCTGATCTTGCTCGCGCGCGGCAGGTGTCGGCTCGAATGTCATCCACCCCGAGTTCTTGATATACACCTCCGGCCAGGCGTGAGCGTCCTCACCGCGGACTACGTACAGGTCCTCAACAGCATCCCGCGCCTCCCCACGCGTGAAGCCGACAGCCAGGCGGGCCGGCAGGCCGACGGTCCGGCACATTATTGCCATCGCGGTCGCGAAGTGATAGCAGAAACCGCGCTTAGTGTCGAACAAGAAGCCCTCCACAAGCTCCTTGGGCCACGTCCTCGGCGGGGCCAGGTCATACTCATATTGATACGCGAGATGCAGCTCTATCGCCCGCGCCTTCTCGAACTCGGTACGCGCCCCTGCCGTAAGCTGCCTGGCTAGCTCCCCAATGCGAGGTGAGAGATCATCGGGAAGCTGCAGGTCCGCCGCCAGCTCATCTCCGCTCACGGGATAGGCCAGACCACCTGTATTGGGCACTGTAGGCGGAATATGCGCGACCACAGTATATGACTGTCCCGCCACGCCGTATGTACGCGGTGCCACTGTCCCGTCGGTGCTGTAGAACAGCGTTCCCCGGTGAGCCCTGATGGAAACGGGGTACAGGGCCACGGGAATGGCGCCGCCGAACGCCACGTATGGAGTGACATGCAGCTGCGTCTTGACAGCGGCCCTGCTGATGCCGGAGCCCTCAAGCGGCACCTCCCACGTCCCCTCCGGGCCGATTCGGCTGATGCGCGCCCGGGGCAGGCGCCGACTCCACGTTCTGCTCGAATAGGTGTGGTATGCCGCAGTCCGCCAGTTCGTCGGGCGCTCGCAAACGACTTGCATGACGATATTGCGCCCCTGGGGCGGGTCCAGACGCGGCAGCCAGAGCGAGGGCGGCGGCGAGTAGTCCCAGAATCTGGCGGTGAAGTGCTGCACCAGTGCGCGAGCGAGGTAGGTGCGCACCCGGTCGGTCACACTGCTCGAAAGCTCGGCCTGTGCCGCCCAGAAGCCGACACCGACAGCGGTCAGCACCGCGAGCAGGTACAAAGCCGGCCACGAGTACACTCCATCCGCCGACCGCTGTGCGCGGCTGTGGCGCAGCCTTGTCACGGGGTCGAATGACTTCTCCGCGGAGAGACGATGTTCGAGAGCAAGCAGTGCCAGTGCCCCCATTATCAACAGTGCCATGGCCCCCAGCGTCGAGTAGTGAGGAAACGCAACCAGTGAAAGCAGCACGATGGAGGTGGTAGGCAGAATTGTGTGCACCAGTTCGGTCACAGTGCGCACCGAAAAAGCCCTGAAGGCGGTTATCCACAGGAAGATGGCAATGAGGAATCTCAGCGCGACATATACGCTGTCAGGAGGCTGGCGCGAATACAACATGATGGTCGGGCCGAACTGCAAGCTGCCGATGACTACAGCAGCCAGCAGCACTACATAATTCACGGTGAGACGGGAGATTCTCGAGTAGTGCAGATAGTAAGCGGTGGGGAAAGCTGCCGCCAGCAGCAGCCCGATTGTCCCGATGAACACCGGGTTAGACATGAACGCCGAACATGACAATAGGGCGGCAAGCATCGTCGCCCACGCATACAGGCACGCCCAGTACCATAGGCCGGCTCCCTCGTCCTGCACCACGCGCTGCGGGTCATAAGCCGGCATCTCCAGACCCAGCAGTTCGCGAGTGCGACGCCAGAACCGGCTGATTACGGGCATCATGATGACGGGCCCTCCGCCACATGCAGTCGCCGCACCGCTGCAAGCTCGGAGAACGCCTGCGGCAGTTCTGCCAGTGAGGGGGCGAGCACTGTGGGCACACCGGCGGCACGCAGCGTCGCAAGCACACCCACCTGACGCCGACGGATGTCCGCATCCGTGTTGCCGGCTCCGCAGATCAGCACACGTAGCCCGATCCCGCGGACAGCTACTGCACGCAGTGGAGCAACCAAAGCGGCCTCGACCCCCGAGGTGATAGCGAACACGGTTGCACCAGGTCGGACAAGCATCGCCCACTCTCCGACATTGGTTCCGAACGCACGCTGACCCGAAGGCTTTGTCCGCGCCAGTGCAGACAGGTAGCGATGATATGTCGAACGGCCCCGATCGGGCATGCGCAGACTTGTGGGAAGACCCTCGCCGAACAGCTCGATCTCCAGGTTCGTATCGGTCAGTGCCTGTACGAGCGATGCCGTCGCGACCACCTGACATTCGAAGCTACTGTCCGGCCCGCTGCCGATCACATTCTCGGCGCGAGTGTCCAGCCAAAGCGCCGCACGGAAATCACGCCCACCGCCGTACTCCTTAACAACAAGTTCACCAGCGTGGGCGGCCATCTTCCAGTGCACATCTCGCAGGTCATCCCCGGGTTCGTGCGGGCGAATGCCGAAGAACTCACCACGCCGCCGCCGATGGGATGCCATTTGTAGCTTCGTGCGCTCGGTAAGCATGTTAGTAGTATCTTCCCGAGAGATGTGCACGGGACGCGGAAGGCAAAGGAAGAAAATCGGCTCGGAGGGAAGTCCGGCACGCTTGAACATGCCCAGCGGGTCGCTGGCGATCAGACGTGGAGCTGCAATGGTGTGTTCGCCCCGCACGATCGTCGCGATGCCAGCCTCAACCTCCATGGACTGGCCCGGTCCGAGCCCTGGCAGCGGGAACAGGTACGGCGATTGTGAGACCGGAACGGTGAGATTAGCAACCTCAATACTCACAGGCACAGAGGGACGTGGGATCAAGCCGATGTTGGACAACCGTATGCTGAGGGGGATATCGTGCCCGGCCAGGACCGTGCCGGACCTGATTCCCACCTTCAGATTCAGCCCTGCCACGCCGAGACGCGAAATGACGTAGCAGCCCAGTATGCAGGCCAAGCACACGCCGGCCATGACATACAGCGCCGCTGCCTCGTTCATGCTGCCGGCTATGTAGAACAGAACGCCGGCTCCCAGAAAGAGCTTGAAGTTGCGGGACATGCGTTGGCTCTCAGACGGGAACCGCCACCTCATCCAGGATGGCGGTCAGGATGTCGGCGGCGGTGACATCACCGAGGCGTGCCTGCGGCGCTAGCAGGATGCGGTGAGCCAACGAACTCACCGCCAGCCGCTTCGTATCGTCAGGAGTCACGAAATCTCGCCCGTTGATTGTCGCCAGCGCCTGTGCGGTGCGCACCATCGCGAGGGTGCCCCGAGGACTGGCGCCGAGTTGCAGTTGCTCGGACCGGCGCGTCGCGCGCACGATTGCCAGTACATAGTCATACGCCGTCTCATCAACGTGGCAACTTGCTGCGGTGGTCTGCAAGCTGCGAATATCCTCGGTGCCGCACACGGGACCCAAACGGTCAATGGGATGGCTCTGCAACTGGCTCTTGACCACCGCCTTCTCGTCAGGCTCGGATGGATAGCCGATGTTCAGCTTGAGCATAAAGCGGTCGAGCTGAGCCTCGGGCAGGGCATACACGCCCTCGTACTCAATCGGATTCTCGGTGGCAATTACGACAAACGGATCGGGCAAGGCATACGTCTCGCCGTCCACGGTGACTTGCCGTTCCTCCATCGCCTCCAGCAGCGCGGATTGGGTCCGTGGATTGGCGCGGTTAATCTCGTCGGCAAGTAACACGTTTGCGAAAACCGGCCCGCAGCGGAAGCGGAACCCGCCCGACTGCTGGTTGTATATGGACACGCCCGTGACGTCCGAAGGCATAAGATCGGGGGTAAACTGGATGCGGGCGAACTGCCCTCCTATGCTGCTGGCAAGCGCCTTGGCCAGCATCGTCTTGCCGACTCCCGGCACGTCTTCCAGCAGAATGTGGCCGCCTGCCAGCAGCGTCACCAGGGTCTCCTCAATCACCTTGCGCTTCCCGATAATGACCTGCTCGATGTTCTCAATTATCCGCAGGCATATCCGGCGCGCCTCTTCGAAAGGTTCTGCGCTCATGGGCATTTCCTCAAGTCAGGGCACAGTTGATGATATAAACCACCTATCTTGCCATGCTATGATATGACAAACGTGCGTGACGGTCAATTTAGCGACCGCCCGGTCCGCAATGCCGTGAGCGGCAACGGCCGTGATGTAGTGCGCTCTAGGGGGCAGCGAAGCATGAAAGAGGGGGACGGCGCCTGTTGGGGAGCCGTCCCCGGGGAGGGTGAATGGCTACTGCTGTGAGCTACGCGGGAGGTTGCGTTGTCTCCTGCAAATTCTATGTCAATCCGTTGTTACCTCAGTGATTACTTGACCTACTGCGAGTCTTACTACTGACCATAGAGCGGAGAAGTTGGCGATTGCTGTGCCCTCACTTAGTATCTGTTCACACGACGCGCGCCTACACCGGTGCGATTTGCATCATAGCCCTGGCCGTTGAAGGCACCGTACGCCATCGTGTTCTGGCCTGAGATCACTTGTCCGCCGAAGATGTCGGCTGCCAGTGCAGCACTCATGTAGTTCAACTGAATGAAGGCCACGTACACCGGCTGACCATCGGCGGTCTGCCCGATTCTCAGGTACTGCACGCTGTGTCCTGGGGCCGCCCACACCAAGGAAGTGGTCACAAGCAGCAAAACGACCAACGTAATCATCATCACTGTCCTGTGGCTCATGACGTCGCCCCCTTTGGCGGTTGTGCGGCAAGATGTTTGGAGAGGGCAGCAGCCGGGCTCGAATAGAAGGGAGGGAGGGTTTTACCTTCCATCAATGGCCTGTGACCTGCCCTCTCCATTTTACCTATTAGACGGGGTGACGAGCACGAAAGTTCACGGATCCGGAGACAACTTGTCA
>CAZJVY010000096.1:0-11304 GCA_964549395.1 uncultured Armatimonadia bacterium
AACTGCGGCAATCGTCGTCGAGAGCGCTGTACACCAGAGCGCCGACGGCCAGCCCTGCCAGAACCTTGGCCGTCCTCCCGCTTGCCTGGGCAGGCGTGGCAAGCGTCCCACTGGCGGCTACAGCTAGTATCAGAACTCCTATCCACGGTATGAAACCTGTTCTTGCCAACATCATCTACACCTCCTCCCAATCTTTGCGGCGTTTACAGTGCAACTGAGACGGCTGCGCCCATGGAAACCGACACTGGCAGATGTCAGTCCCACGGGTGCTGATATCTGATGATCCGGGGGCCGAGGTTGCGCGTTGCCGTCAAGGTACGGTAGTGGGGCTGCTCCTTGTAGTAGTACTGCCCCGGCATCTGATAGGGGCTGTAGACCGTCTTGCTGTCCACGCCCTGCGCTCTGCCGGGAAGATTCGCTTCGCAGTACGGGCAGCGAACCTGCCCGGGGTAGTAGTAGGCCCCGCAGTGCTGGCAGATCAGCGGATAGCCGTAGCTCTGCTCGAAGAGCGGCATGGTGGTGTCCGGTGAGGGGTGGTAGTAGTAGCCAGGCTGCGGTTGAGTGCGCACGTCCACCGGCCCTTCGAAGTAGCCGCGATACCACATCCGCGTGCCATCGCCCCAACCGGAGCTTACGCATAGGCCCAGGAGCGCGACTATGGTGATTGCGAGAAGTGTGCGTCTATGCTCCATTCAACTCTCCTCCTGTCTTCCCGGTACTTGCCGGCGTCCCTGCATGACTTCGCCGGCGACCTCCGGGTGCTACTACAGTGCGTCATAATTATAAGGGTGCTATCTACTACTGTCAATAGTATTTTATCCATTCCAACGGAGAATCATACATTTTTCTCGCCGTTTCGACGAAGCCGATACACGGAGAGCCTGTGGACAGGAAGACAGAAAGCGGACGACAGGGCGTCGTCCGCTCGATGATTGCGTGGCTGCCGGGGCAGGATTCGAACCTGCGATCTACTGATCCAGAGTCAGCCGTCTTACCCCTAGACTACCCGGCAAACCCGATTTGGGTTATAATGATAGCGTAACGACCCCCGCCAAGTCAACCGCCAATCGGTGCCGCCCAACACGGGCAATGTGGCCGCCGGTCCGGCTAGAAGAGAGGAACGCGAATGGTTAAGAGTCTGCACATCGGTATCAGTACCATCGGGCAGGAGGTAGCCAAGGCCTGCCTGTCGCGCAACACCGCCGTGCCGGGGGGTGCGGTGGACATCAACCCGGACATCGTAGGGAAGCCGTTGGCTGAGTTGGTGCCCGGCGTTCCTAGAGACGCAGTGGTGTATGGCTCACTGGAGGAGGCGTTGGAGGCCGGTAATTGGGGCATCGCCGTCCTATGCACGGCATCGTCTCTGCCGGCCATCCGCGGGGACCTGGAGAAGCTCATCGCCGCAGGCATTGACGTGGTCTCTACGGCCGAGGAGCTTGCATACCCCGCCCTGCAGCACCCGGAGACGTTCGAGCAGCTTAACGCCGCCGCCGTTGAGGCGGGGGTAACAGTCGTCGGCACCGGCGTCAATCCCGGCTTTGTGCTGGACCTGCTGCCGGTGGTAATGACGCGCCCGTGCGTCGAGGTGCGTCGCGTGCACTGCGCCAGGATCGTCAACACCATGCGCCGCCGCAAGCAGTTGCAGCTCAAGCTCGGTGCGGGCATCACGGTGGAGGAGTTTGCGGCTCGCAAGGCTGAGGGCAAGATTGGACACGTGGGGCTCCTCGAGTCGGCGGCGCTGATTGCCCGCGGCCTCGGCTGGCCGCTTAGCACAGACAGCATCGAGCACACTCTGGAGCCGGTGGTCGCACAGGAGCCGGTTGCCTCGGATTACGTATCGGTGGAGGCCGGGCAGGTGCTGGGTGCGGAGGAGACCATCAAGCTCTCCCCCACTCCGGACACGTCAGTAGAGCTGCTGCTGCGCATGCGCTTGGGCGAGCCGGAGGAGTATGACGAGTGCAGCATCGAGGGCGTGCCCCCGCTGCACGTTCGGGTTGTCGGCGGCATTCACGGCGACAGCGCGACCGCGGGCTGCACTGCGAATATCATCGCGCAGACGATCAAGGCTGCGCCGGGGCTGCTGACGGTGCTCGATCTGCCGGCGGCTTGAGGGCGTTTGCCGGACGGACTCGCCAGCCTATTTCCGATATAGCAGGAAAGCCGCCCTCGAAGGGCGGCTTTCGTCTTCGCTGCAGATGGCCGTTCAGGAGTGGTTCACTTGCGGCTACCGGGCCTGGCAGTCCAGGCTTCGTTGGCGTACTTCTCGGCCACGAGTCTTTCGACGGCTTCCAGTTCGGCGGCAAGGACCTCATCGGGATACAACTCAACGCCAAGCGCCTCGGCGAAGCCGGCGGCAAGAGCCTCGGCGACCTCGTCGAATGTAAGGGTACGGCCGATGATGTCGGCCATTCCACATGCCAGGTCCCCGAGGCGTTCATCAGCTTTGGCGGAAGCCGCCGCAGTGGCGAGACCTCCCGGCATCACGGCGAGATGTTCATCGGGGTCAATCCGTATGGGTATTGAGCCGTGTTGGAGGAGTGCGCCGCTACGTCGTGTCTGCGCGCTGCCAACGATTTTGCGTCCACCGGCAACCATGTCAGCCCTGGCAGACTGGCCGAAACACACCGTGGGCAGATTCTGCTTCTTCAGCTCTCTGGCATGTCCGGAACGCTCGGCCAGCTGTGCGGCGACGCCGAGCAGTTGCAGTCCTGCTTCAATGCCGCGTGAGATAGTCCGGTAGGAGCCCATGAGACTGCTCCCACCGTCAATGTGACGCTGGCGGGCCGCGACGGAGTAGGTCACTTCATCTTTGTGCAGAATTGCGCGTCCGCCAGTGGGCCTTCTGACGAGATGAAAACCGCGCCTGGCAATTTCGGCGCGGTCTATGGAGTCGTCAAGTTCCTGAAAATAGCCCAGCGAGACCGCAGGCGGCTGCCATGCATAGACGCGCAGTACCGGCACTCCCCCCGCGATTACACTCTCCAGTAGTGCCTCATCCAGAGCCATGTTGTAAGCGCCCTGGGCATGGCCGGTGACCAGCAAGCGCCAGTTGTCCGCAGAAGCCCCAGCCTGGTCGTCGAGACCGTCTGCGTCGGGGCGGAGGGAGGTCATTCGTCGTTGGTGAAGAGGTCCTCCTCCTCTTCCTCTTCGTCCTCGCCGTAATCTCCGCTTTCCTCAACGAGGGACATGTACTGGTCATGGCCCAGCAACGAATCCAGGTCCTTGATGTCCCTCGGCTTCACGCTGATGAGCCAGCCGACTTCGTAGGGGTCCTCGTTGAGCAGTTCCGGGGCATCCACCACGTCTTCGTTGACGCTGACCACTTCTCCGCTAATGGGCGCAATGATGTCTTCGACCGCCTTGGCGGACTCGATGCTACCCATGGACTGCTCGACGGAGATGGCTGTACCGGGGTCCGGGAGCTCGACGAAGATGACGTCGCCCAGCTCATTGGCAGCGTACTCGGTAATCCCGATGACTACCTCCTCCCCCTCTTTCCTGGCCCATGTATGAGCCTCGGAAAAGCGGTAGCTCTCCAAATCCATGTTTACGTACCTCCTTGACGCTGAAGCATGTGTCTGTGGTTCATTGCTGCGGCTAAGGCAGACAGCCGGTCAGAGCGCGGGCCGGGCATCTCCCTCTTCCGGGAGGCTCTCGAAGATGGCCTGCAGGTCCCAGCCCTGGCTCTGCCTTCGCCGCCACATGACGGCGAAGACGATCGAGCCGGCGAGCATCACTCCAAGCCACCATACCGTCGGCCGCCAGGCCAAGTCAGCTAGCGTCCCGTCACTTGCCGCAATGTCCTGCCAGACCTGGCTGCCAAGCAACGGGACGACGGTCGCAATGCATAGGATGCCAAGCAGTATCTGAGCCCAACGCGCTCTAATAAACGATACCTCTTCGTACAGCCTCGGCGCGTGGCGCGGGAATGATAGCACACTCGCACCGGCAAGACAATAGCCGGTCCCACACTCCCATCTGCGCAACTCCGACCCATATTAGGCAAAGACTCCGCGCCATGTCAAGCGCCCGCGCTCAGGCATTCAGAGGTCAATGCCGGGGCCCCAAAAGACGGTGATGGATGCAGGTCCTATCGGCCGACACAATGAATGCTACACCGACCGGACCCGCGCAGCCGGGGGGCACTGATATGGCCATAGGCATCATCGGAGGAACAGGTCTCTACGAATTCGCCAGCAGGGAAGGCGGGCCGCGTCTTGCCGAGTTGAGGCATGAGACCCCATACGGTGCCGCCGACCTCTACAAGGGCGCACGCGGCGGACGGGAGCTATACTTCCTGCCTCGCCACGGGCAGGGCCATGTACTCCCCCCTCACCAGGTCAACTTCCGCGCCAACATCATGGCGCTACACGAACTGGGCTGCACGCACATCATCGCCACGAATGCGGTCGGTAGCCTCCGGCAGGACATGGCTCCCGGCAACCTGGTCATACCGCACGATTACATTGACTTCACGAAGAACCGCCCGACCACGTTCTTCGACCGGCGTGGCGATGGTGCAGTCCACATTGACCAGACCGCGCCCTACTGCCCGCAACTGCGCGAGACGATCATCTCGGCGGCTGAAGACGCGCCGGTCACTGTCCACCCCCAAGGCGTCTATGTCTGCACCGAGGGGCCGCGCTTCGAGACGCCCGCCGAGATCACCATGTTCGGCCGCTGGGGTGCCGATGTGGTCGGCATGACCACCGTGCCCGAAGTCGTGCTGGCCAATGAACTGAAGATGCGGTACGCGAGCATCTGCATAGTCACCAACTACGCGGCAGGAATTACCGGCCGGCCATTGACCGAGGGCGAGGTCGTTGAGATGATGACCCGACGCATTGATGTGGTAAGGGACCTCATCGTCGCAGCTCTGGACCGTATGACACCATGAGCCGCCGCCGCATCTACGGGAGAGAACGCGAGACATGGCAGGAGTGCCCCCCTTTGCCGGTTACATATTCGACCTTGACGGGACGCTGTATCTTGGCGAGAGCCTGATTCCCAGAGCCGACGAGACGGTCACGGCCCTGCGCGGACGCGGGGCCAAAGTGATGTTCGTGTCGAATAAGCCGATAGCTACGCGGCAAGCATACGCGGAGAAGCTGACGAGACTCGGCATTTCGGCCGGGATTGATGACGTGCTCACCAGCCCACTGGCACTGGCTGACTACGTTGCGGCGAATCATGACCAGCCGCGCGTACTGGTGCTTGGTGAAGAGCCGGTTACGAGCGAGTTGGAGGCAGTAGGCTGCAATATCGTGCACGAGGCGGTCGAAGCGGAGATCGTCGTGGTGTCGTGGGACCGCACCGTCACCTATGACCGGTTCGAAGAGGCATTCCAGGCATTGCGGCGCGGGGCGAAGTTCTATGTCACAAACCCGGACGTGACGTGTCCTGTGGAGGCCGGCGAACTGTCTGATGCGGGAGCGGCAATGGCCTACATGGAAGCCTGCAGCAGACGCAAGCCCGATCACATCGCGGGCAAGCCCTATCCCGCGCTGGCACACTCGGCAATGGCGAGGATGGGGGTTGAGCCGCGCGAGACGGTTTTCACCGGCGACCGGCTGCAGACAGACCTGATGTGCGGGAAGAACGCCGGCTGCGCGACCGCAATCGTATTGACCGGCGTCACCCGGGAGAGCGACATTGCGGCTCTGCCTGAGAAGATGCGCCCTGACTACGTGCTGCAAAGCGTGCTGGACTTGATCGTCTAGAAGCTGTTTCAATACCCGGATCGGGTGACAGTCCCGCTGCACCAGCACCACGCCACAAGATGCCTGGCTCCTGAGTAAGAAGTGCCAGTGTGTTTCCAGCCTGTGCGTCTCTGAAGACGAGGTTCCTCAGCCGTTCCTAGTCGTCCGCGAGGACCCATTCCCTGCCTTCCCGCTTGAATTCCCGATTGTAGTGGTAAGAGTCGCACAGAGCAGAATAGACAACCCCATAGTAGTCATCGCCGGTACGCTCGATATTGGCGCCCAGTCGCAGATGGTAAGGCGGGGCTATCTGC
The DNA here is from genome assembly GCA_964549395.1 of uncultured Armatimonadia bacterium. GTDB lineage: Bacteria > Armatimonadota > Zipacnadia > Zipacnadales > UBA11051 > UBA11051. The sequence continues at coordinate 6,014 of CAZJVY010000096.1, forward strand.
ACCGGCTCGATCTCACGGACCCGCTCGAGGCCGCGCTTGGCCCCCTCGTAGATCATCTTTCGGGCATTGGCGGGGATGTGCTCCATCGCAATATCGGGAGCGAGGGCCTCCTTCACCACTGCGACCTCAGTATCATTGCATAGTGCCTTGACCTCGCGCTCTACAGCCACATCGCCGCTGACAAAGACCGTCGGCACGCCGAAATAGCCGAATAGTGTCATCGTCATGCCCACTTCTCCTAACTCGATGCCGTTGACGTCCCAGTGGGTATGCGGCAGGATGCCCTTCTTGGTGCCGGCCATCGGATGGCCACCCAGGTAACAGCCGGCATCGAAGGTGTCATCCAGGCGGGACAGCCAGAATTCGGCATGGCGCTGGTTGCCGTGAATTACCTGCACCGGTCCCTCCAACTCCTCAAAGAAGATGTTGTAGCCGCTGCCGTGGGCATCATTGATAAGTATGTCCGTGGCTCCGGCCTCAAGCAAGCCTCCTATGGCCGCCTTGACCTCGGCGGTTTGCAGCTTCATGATCCGCTGGCGGTACCAGACGTTCCAGGCGTTGTTGTCATCGCGATTCTCACAGTGCACCATGCCGGCAGTGCCTTCCTGGTCACACATCATGTAAACCTTCATGTCAGCTCTCTCCTCGCAGTCAAGTGACCGCCCGGTGACGCTCATACTAAGTTGATGCGGTTCGTTCTGCACGCTTGGCGTCGCATGGGAAGTGCATCAACGGCATTTACAGGCTCGAAAGCCTGACCCACTCATTCGTAGTGGGTGCCCACGCAGCGGCTGACCACAATTAAGAAGTCAACCGTCTGAAGCGAACTTGCAGGACTCACCACTAGTTTCTTCTAAATGGCAACAGAACCTTTGCAGGTTGGGATTATCAAGTGCGGGCGAAGATGCTACAATAGGCACGTCAAGGATCGCGTAAGTGCAAAGGGCCGTGCGCTACCAGGAGGTTGTCCTGATGCGGGTACTATCGGTTTCAGCTCACCCGGATGATGCGGAACTCATGGTGGCGGGGACGCTCGCCAAATACAAAGAGCAGGGCCACGAGGTGTTCATGTGCGTGTCGTGCAATGGCAGCCAGGGACACTTCGTCATACCCTCGGCGCACCTGCAGTGCATCCGGCGCCGTGAGGCGCGCCAGTCGGCTGAGGTCATCGGTGCCGAGTGCATACTGCTGGACCTTCCCGACTCGGGGCCCTGGCACACTCAGCAGCAGCGTTCGCTGTACACCGAACTGGTGCGCGATGTCAAGCCCGATGTCATCCTCACGCACTACCCGGGTGACTACATGAGCGACCACGTCGGGGCATCACAGAATACTTGGGAAGCGTCATTCTGGTGCGCGGTGCCGCTGTACCTGACCGGAGGATGGAGCACGGCACATCATCTGATGCCGGCGATGTACTACTGGGAGCCGCTGGGCGGACACAACTTCCAGCCTTGCTACTACGTGGACATCACAGAGCAGTGGGAGAAGAAGAGGGAGATGCTGCTGTGTCACCAGAGCCAATACACGTGGCTGCGGGATCACGACAACATAGACTACGTTGAGTACATGGGCGTGACAGCGCACTTCCGGGGCCTGCAGTGCGGGGTCCAGTACGCCGAGGCATTCCGCCCCGTTCAGGCGTGGGGTCGGACACGCGCCGGACGCTTGCTGCCCTAGGCACACCTACACACCGAGCAGTCCTCACAGGGGAGGCGCCGGGCGACCGACGCCTCTTTTTGCGTGATGGCCTCCTGTGCGTGCTCCTGAAGTGGTTCGATGACTGCTTAAGCCTGTCATCCACAACCAAGCTGCCTAGCTGAACACCTGCAACTGCTCGATAGTCAGGTCGTCACGGGGTTCCTTCATGCGCAGCGAAAACACAACGGCCATCGCTGCCAGGATGGCGGCGATACCGAACACCAATGTGAAACTGACAGTCTGGGCGAGCCATCCATACGCCATCGGTACCAGGCCAACTGGCACGATGAAGACATTGGTCAAGCCGACGTATGAGGGGCGCTTGCGGGCCGGCGCGATGTCCATGATATAGTTCATATAGCCCACCCAGAGCTGCGCGGTGAACACACCGCTGCCGGCAAAACAGATGCACATCAGCAGCAGCCGGTATGATACGGGATATCCGAGGAACTCAAAGCCGCCGACAGGAGCCAGTATCGAGCCTCCTGCAGCCACGCCTGCGGTGAACAGGGCCGCGAAAGCCGCGACGATCAGCACTTTGCGGTTGCCGTGCCGGTCTGATATCCACCCCTGCAGTACTGCGCCGGCCATCAGTGCCAGTATCTGCACTGTAACGAAAGCCGCCGCCACCGTATCAGGGAAGTCCCAGACCCTGACGGCAAAGGCGGTGAAGAAGGGCCCCACTGCCCCCGCCGAAGAGCACAGCAGCAGCACGCGAATCATGCGGCGGTAGCGCATGTCATGGCGCCAGAAGCGCGCGCCCCGGGCCACCTGCTGGCGCAGTGTGAGGCGGTGATGTGCCGGGCGTCCCGGCGGCTCGTGGACGAAGCCGTATACCAGCCAGGACACGCCCAGCACCAGTGCGGATATGAGCATCAGCAGTCCGTAGTTGGCGGGGAACCTGCCGGCCCAGTGCGCGCCGGTCATGTAGCGGATGAGCGGGACTGCGACTGCGAGTGTGAGTATGGCGCCGACCGTCTGTCGCCACATCCAGAAGCTGCCCCGCTTGGTGGTCGGGGTGGACTTGGCGACGATGTCCACAAAAGCCATCGTGCTGACGCCCATGGCGGTGACGTAGGCGGCATAGCAGACCAGCAGCAGTCCGGCCACCAGCAAGGGCGACATGTGATGGCCCAGCAGTACCCCCAGCGCCATGACCGTGATTGCCGTGAACCTGATGATGCTATAGTTGATGAAGATGGGCAACTTCCGCTGGGCGGTATCCACAAAGCGGCTGGCGAAGACGGCAGAGACGGCGGGCCCGACGATGACGATGGCCTGCAGCAGCCCCACCGGCCAGGTGGCCCCGGTCAGGCGCACCAGCAGCAGCGGTAGCACGGTCATGGGATCGGCCATCCGCGTGCCGACCGCCACCAGCACACCGTTGACGATGCCCAGCACATAGTTGCGCCGGTGCAGCGGCACCAGCATATCCGTGCTGTCGCGGTAGTCGGAATCAGTCATGTTGGCCAAAGGTGGCAAAGTGGTGTTTGCTCAATGGTCCATCCGGCATCAGTTCTTCTCGTCAGGCAGCATCTCTGCCTCCCATGAGGCCTCGTCCATGATCTCTTGGCGCGGTTCAGCCATCCGCAATGCGGTGAACAGCCCTACGGCCGCCAACAAGCCGGACAGCAGGAACAGCGACTGGTAGCTGACGGCATCGGCCAACCAGCCGTACACCAGCGGCACTACTCCCACAGGCAGCATGAATACGCTGGCAAAGCCCATGTATGAAGGCAGCTTGCGTCGCGGCGCGATGTCCATCATGTAGTTCTGGTAGGCAGGGGCTAGCTCGGCCATGTACAAGCCGTTGCCCACAAAGCACAGCACCATCACCATCATCCGGAAGGAGACATGCCGGCCGAACACGCTAATGCCTCCGAGCGGCGCAAACAGCCCACCGAACCCCGCCACCGCCGCGGTGGCGATGGTGGCGATGGAGGCCACTATCATCAGCTTCCGGTTGCCCAACCTGTCCGAAACGTACCCGCCAATCCAGCAGCCGACTATCTGCGAGACGATCTGCACTCCCAGGAAAGTGGCTGCAATCTGGTCCGGGAAGTCCCACTGCTCCACGGCGAAAACAATGAAGAAGGGGGTCATCGCCCCGGCGGCGCTGAGCATGACCCTGGCCCGCAGGAGGCGACGGTAGTTGTCATCACGCCTGACCAGACGCAGGCCCCGGGCCAGATGCTGGCGCCAGTTAAGCTGGTGGCCGGCTCGCTTGCCCTCCGGCTCCTGCACCATGGAGAAGACCAGCCAGGACACCCCCATCAGCAGTGCCGCCAGCAGCAGCAGCAGGCCGTAGTTCGTCGGAAACTGATGTGGCGAATCGTCGGACAACAGGTAGCGCACCAGCGGGCGTGAGAAGACCAACACCAGCGCCAGCCCCAGCAGTTGGCGCCACTTCCAGAAGCTGCCGCGCTTGGTCGTGGGCACCGAGTTGGCGATGATGTAGGTGAAAGCCTGGGAGGAGACGCCTTGAGCCAACAGCCTGAAGGTGAAGAAGCTAAGCAGTATCACCAGCGCCCACTGGTAGCCGATGCTGCCTGCCAGCAGGACTGCTATGGCTGTGCCCATCACGCCGATGAAGCGCCCCACCGCGCACCAAATGAAGACTATGCGCTTGCTGGGTGCTGCGTCCATCCAGCGCGCCGCCAGCATCCCGGGCAGGGCGGGAGCCAACATGTTTATGGCATGGCCCAGGCCTACTGTCCAGCTCAGTCCCGAAAGCCGCAGCAGCAGAAGCGGGATGACGGTGGCCGGATCGGCCAGGCGGTTGGCGGCAGTGAAGATGGCACCGTTGGCGATTGCCAGCAGGTAGTTCCGCCGGTGCAGCGGAACCAACAGGTCGCGTTCCATTTCATCTGTTGATCTGGACATCACAGCATTCGCCTGTGCAGCATCGAGGGCGCTGCTTGCAGGACGGGCCGGGTCACGCCGGCGCCACGACGAACGTCTTGAGCCGGGAGACCAGGTCGGCGCTCACCTCCACGTCGGCCGCGACGTAATTCGGTTCATACTCAGTCGCCAGCACTCTCCCATGATCCCGGCACATCCGCAGCAGTTCCATGCGGTCATAGGGAATCTGCAGTGAAAGCGGAATCAGGCCAGCGAATGCAGCTTCCGCAATCCGGCTGCGGAGTCTTTCCAGCCCCACCTTCTCAGAGGCGGAGAGCGGGAGGCCATCCGGCATTTCGGTCAGAACCTGCTCTGCCTGCCTGGTGCCGGCTATCTTGTCCCATTTGTTGAGAACGACGATGGTGGGCGTGTCGGCGACCCCCAGTCTCTCAAGAATCTTCTCACTCGCAAGTCGCTCCGTCCACAACCACGGGGCGCTGGCGTCCATCACGTGGACTATGGCGCTGGCCTCACGTAACTGCTCCAGAGTCGCCATGAACGCGGAGAACAGGTCGGCGGGAAGGTTGTGGATGAAGCCCACGGTGTCGCTGACAAGCACCTCGGCCCCCTCGGTCGGGACTCTGCGGATCGTGGTTGACAGTGTCTCGAACAGCCGGTCATGCACCCGGACCTCTTCGCTGCCGACCAGGGCATTCAGCAACGTTGACTTGCCTGCATTGGTGTAGCCG
>CAZJVY010000097.1:0-11303 GCA_964549395.1 uncultured Armatimonadia bacterium
CGCTTGCCCTGGAGCAAGCAGAACCGGGAATCCAGGCCCTCGTCAGCGCGGTCAGCGCGAGAGCAACTCGCCGATGCTCGAGGCCATCTGTTGCGTGCTTTCGTCTGACACCATTTCTGTACACTTCGGGAACCACTCGGACACGGCCATCGGGAACAGTACGGGGAACAGAGGATCCACGTTCGTCACAGAACTCAGTAGCGGTCGGTACCATGGCCACATGCGTGCGACCTTCTCAATATACGCGTGCCCAGCACCCAGCCCCTTATCTGCCTCCACTGCGCAAGCGGCAAAACACATTGCAGCAGGTCCGCAGTCATAGTCCAGGACTGACTTGGCGAGCTCTGCAGTGCTGTGTGTTTCGCCAGTCTTCAGGCACAGGACAATCTTGGCTGCTGAAATGAGATGTTGCGGCAATTGACGATGACTTTCTCCCAGCTCATCCAGGTGCCATTGTGCAAGCTGCGTCTCGCCGCTCATCGCGCCCAGGATGGCTGCGACCATATGCGCTTCGGGGCTGCCGCCACTTGCCCTACACTCTGCCACGGCCAAGTAGAACGCCTTCGCGATCTCATTCGGTTGCCACTTCGGCCTGGGCACTGCCAAGACCAGTTGGCGAACAGATGAGAGTGCCGCGTTTCCCGTGTCGGCGCCACTTCCCTTGGCAAAGCGCAAGTACTCGACTCTGCCGTCGTCCACTCGTCCACACAGCAGGAGTATTCTCATTGCGGTTAGTGCACATAGGTCGCTGCGGGGTCCTTCCTGAAGAACTGACAGTGCATCTCTGTGGTATCCGCTCTCTGCAATCAACTGCACCAGAGCAATGTGATCACGCACGTCAGAGCTACCCGCGGCCGTCTCTGCTGCCCTCAGTACTTCGGGGAGCCTCCGACATGCCTCTATTCTGGACAGGAAGCTCGCTCTTGGCTCCTCCGAGGCTCCTGCGGCCGCGAGGCCATAGTATTCCGAAGCTTCAGAGTAGGCCCTCTTCGCGAACAGCGCGTCTGCTCGCTGACCCGCTTGTCTAGACGTTGCCTCGAGCAGTTCCTTCGCGGCCTCTGCTATCTCCGCGTTGCCGGATGCCGTTTTCATGGCCTCATGCGTGGCGGTCACACAAGCGCGCAGATCTCCTCGGCCTAACGCAACGCGAGCGTCTTTCAGCAGGCTCTTGGCCTCCGCCAAGCCTCGTGCCACCTGAAGCGCTAGCGAAACGTCCTTGAGTTCCCGGTTACCTGGTAACATGGCAGCTGCTTCACCGAGTGCCTTCTCAGCGTCGGCGAACTCGCCTGCGTCGATTTGTCGCGCAACTTGCCTAGCAGTGTCCGCGACGTACGCAGCCGCAGCCAAGTCATGCCCTTGCCTAGCCCAGGAGAGATCCGGGGCGATCTTCAATATCACAATGTAGAGCGATAGAGCGTCGCCAGGTCTGCCATTGTGCATGCAGTCGGCTGCGGTCGTCATCGCTTTCTCCAGGCAGACTTGCCGCTTGCGTTCGAGGTCGGCTAGAGACAAGCTCTTCTGGACATCTGCCGCTTTCACCAGTAGTTGATATGCCTGTTCGTAAATATCTATTGCTTGGCCAACGGTGCCCGCGGCTTCCATAGTTCCTGCCAATGCAATCATGCCATCGATACGTTGCGTCCTAGCTTGTAGTGATCGCCATTCCTTCCTTGCGCTTCGCGAAATCAGGTCCAGACTCAGGTCTTCAGGACACAACTGCACCAGCTTCTCTAGGCAGGCTACGGCCTTCTCCCAGTCTTGTGCCTTGTACAAGCCCAGTGCCATTGAACGTGCGTGAACGACTTCTCCCGAAATGCCAGACAGGGCATGCGCTAGGACCTGCCTCATGTCGCTAGCGGCCACCACTTGGAAACGCATCAATGTGTCCACGGACATTTCGGGGACCTGGCCAGCATTCGCCGCGGGGATGATCACCGCATTCATTCCGGCCGCGTAGGCCGCAGTCACCTTCTCCTGAATGGCTCCCACACCGCCTACGTGACCAAGCTGAGAGACGTCCCCTGTAATCGCGACATCCTGACGAACAGGCCGATTCGTCAGCGCCGCTACAACGCCCGTAGCTATTGCCGCGCCGTCAGAACCTCCTAGCTGCCCGACATACTTGTCCTCGTACTCAATCTGGATGTCATACTCCGAAAGGTCATGCCCTGACACCATTGCCGCATAGCTGCAAGCCGAGCATATGGACACCTTCTTGTTCCTGTCCACGTACGCTGAGTTGACAAAGATTCGCCCTGCACCCTTCACTACTACGACACTGAGAGGATTGACACAGCCACCTGTGGTCACTCCGCGCACTGTCTCAATAGCCAGGCTGCTAACGCGGCTGGACGACGCCTGGCACTGAACCGCTAGGACGAAAAGAGTCGCAGCTACACAAGGCCGCAATCTGGTTTCTCGCATGTTGCTCCCTCCGTTCGCTGGTTCTGTTGCGCCGCCAGATCCGCGCTCTGCCACCGTGCACAGCGCGTCAGCAAGTATGCCATACAGCCGCCATTCGCTCACCGGCCGGTGCGCGGGCCTCACTCCCCCAGCTTGTAACTCCACAGGTGCGAGCTTGAGCCGAAGTAGATGCGGCCATCCACCAGCGGGCCGCCGACCTGTATGGCGACGGGTGGGGTCGCCACTACCGAGGGCTCGAAAGTCTCCGCGTCAAGTCGAAGTATTGCATTGGAGAGCTGAGCATACACATCGCCTTTGGGGCCCAGAAGCAGGCCGTCCCGAGGCACACCGCCCCATTGCTCCAACTTACTGGTATGGATAACCTCGCGGGTCGCCGGATCGAAGACAAACAGCACCGAACCGGAGGCAAGACCGTACACCAGGCCGCTTGGAGCCACCTGGAGCGCAACGATGCTACTGGCGCCGGGCACCGGGCATACCTGGAAGGCCACTTTGCGGGTCCCCCAGTCGAACAGGTACAGGACCGCTTCAGTGGCCACGGCGTGCCCTCCGCCGGGAGCGCCGACGGTGGTGCCACCAACCACCGTGCCATCGGGCAGGGCCGCGAGGGCCACAGTGCTGTAGTACGGAATGAGGTCCTCATGGGTCAGGAGGGTGGCCTCGTCAGTCTCAAAGTCATACAACCCCAGACCGCCTCCCACCAGCCCATAGCCCGCATAGCCGGCCATGAGCACGGTGTGGCCGTCCGGATGGCCGAGGGTGGCGCGGGGCCGACACAAATCGCGGTGCCATTGGGCCACTTCGTACGGGTTCGGAGCTTTGCCATAGCCTCCATTGAACGGCCGCGTGGTGTCATATACGTGGAAGATTCCGCTTGCATACGAGGCGGCCACCAGGTATTGCCCCTGGGCCGACATGTGGCAGAAATTGCCGCCGCCGACACGATAGACCGGTCCCCAGTCATCCAACTGATCAGTCTTGGGGTCATAGACCGCCAGGTGCATGGGATGGCAGGTTGACGCATACACTTTGCCATCCGGCCCGGCAGCCAGTGAAGTGATTGATACTCCTCCGCCATCATACTTGAGCTCGATCCGGCGGCTTTCGCCCGTCTTGGGGTCCGTCACATCCATCCATGACTCCGGCAGGTTGTAACGGATCTGCCGCCCGTCAGGCAACTTGGGAGCGGTCTGGCCCCAACCCAATGAACCGTTGGGTGCCGCGGCAGCCTTTTCATCTGCCTTGATCGTCTCGCGCTCTCCGGCGAACAGGCGATACCACTGCTTGCCGGTGGAGCCGTAAACCTTGCCATCCACACCGGTGTACACGTAGCCGGTACCCGTGACGCGTTCGGACTCATCAACCATTTGCCTGCGCTCGCGCGTTTCGGGATTGAAGGCGACGATATTCAAGCGGGCGGTGCCGATGCCGGCATAGGCCCAGCCAGCGCTGTCAAAGGTCAAGTAGCTGAAGTAATGCTCCTGTTCATCGAGCTGGCCGTAGTCCACCACCTCCTGCGTCTGGGGGTTATAGGAGTACAGGCGGCTGTCGGGGAGGGTGCCCTTCCAGATCAGGTCACCCGGACCGTCCGCGATGGAGGCGCCCACATAGCAGGAGGCCTTGGGGTTGATGATTTTCCTGAACAGCCACTGCCCGGTCTCCGGGTCGTACTCCAGGAAGACGGGGCCGGCGCCGGTGTAGAAGCGCCCGTTGGTGCTCATGAGGGAGGCATATACCGGGGAGTTGCCGACGCCCTCGGGGTAGAACACCTGCTTGGTCTCGCCGCTATCCACGTCGGTGACGAGGATATAGCCCTTGGACGAGCAGTCCATGGTACACCCGATAACCAGGTTCCTGCCGGAGGCGGTTTGGGTGGCGACAACACCACGGCTCTCGGCAACCGCCGCGCAGATTCCGTGATCGGTGAGGCCGTTGTTCTGCGCCATGGCTGCGACCCCCAAAAGGAGCGAACTCACGATCGTCAGCATTATTCGCATCAGTGCGACCTCCTGCGACGACTAAGCGATTTGTGTGCATGCACTCAGCGCTCGGGCTCGCAGCCTACTCCACGACCTCCAGTCGGAAGTCGTCGAGCCACAGCGTCCCTTCGCCCCTCTGATACATCAGGAAATCTACGCGCATGCGCCCGAACGTACGTGCGTCCTCGGGCACATCGTACTCCTGCACAACCTGCGTCCAGTTCTCTTTGGGCAATTCAAGCGTCAGAGGATGGCGCTCGAAGTAAACGGTTCCGTTGGCGGCCAGGGCGCCCTCGCCGGGCAGGAAGTCAATGATGTTCGCCGACGTGCCGCTCCCCTTATACCAGAACGAGACCCGCAGACGCTTCGGAGGCACGAAATAGGGCGAACTCGCCATCAGCACCGAGCGGTCACCGTGGTTCTTCTGCCCGGTCAGTCTTACTGAGGCCGACCCGCTGTGCCCGAGCGTCGCATCGCGCACGATCTCCCAGCCCTCGCCATAGTAGCTGCGGCTCCAGCCATCGGGAATGCCGTCGCTATTAGCGTCTATCTCGAAGCCCGTGTTGCCCAGCAGTGGCGCGGGCCGGGCCCCGGGGCCGAACTCGGCATCGTCCAGCCAATAAACGCCGGCTTCCGCGTTGGGGTCACCGACCGTGATCGCCACCAGCGCCAGGTCCGCCCCCTCGGGCTTCGTCGCGACCGCTCCCACGCGCTGCCAGGTGTCGTCCCCGTAGAGCACGGCCGAGGGGAAGGACCTCCCCACCATCTGGATCCGCTGCGGCCAGTGGGTGGCCTCAAACCACTCGATTGAGAGCTGCACACCGTTGGCGGCTTGCGCGGTCGTGCGCGCTCGGCAGGCAAAAGTGAAGGACCCAGAGCCGTCCACGCGCAGGTACTGGCTGACGGTGCAAGCCGACTTGGCGCCGACTTCTATCTTTAGAGACGCCGTGCCGCTGTTCTTCACCTCGCGATCCACCGACAAGCGGGCGGTCCCGAACTTTGAGATGTACCGATGCCAGCCCTCCGTTGTACCCGAGGAGTCGAGGGGCTGATCGAAGCCGAAATTGACCAACTCAGCGCCGGGGAGAGCCGCGTCAGGCGCTGCCCATGTGACTGTCAACAAACCGAGTAACAGCACGGTACACATAATCCAGCAATATCGCAATCTCAACGCCTCCCTGGGCAGCGGTTGACTGGTGCGCCTATGTCTCTCGCAGTAGTCATACACGATTGGGTCTGTTTGCGCCGCCGTTGCAGAGTTCGACGCTATAGCGCCTTCCCCTCCGGCGAAAACAGCAGTTGGTGACAGCAGCTAAGCATCAGACCACGATTTCAGTCCCGGCCGGGACGACCGCGTTGCGGGGAACAACGACGATGCCGTCGCGGACGTAATACGCCTCGGTATCCTCATCAATGCCACTACCCGGTTGGCCACGGATAACGACGGCCTCGCCGATGCTGACGTTCTTGTCGAGAACAGCTCCCGAGATGCCACACCTCGGCCCAATACCGGGTGAAGGGCAAGCAGATGTTGGCTGATCCGGCCTCAGCTGTACAGGGGCGGCCGGCTCGTAGTAATCGTAACCCATCACTACGCTATCCCGGATCATACAGTTGGGCCGTATTATGCTGCGCAAACCGATAATCGAATTAGCAATCCGGCAGCCCGAGACAATCGCGCCCTCGGCGAGGAACGAATTGTCCACTTGCGCATCCTGCAGTTTGGCTGGAGGTAGATACCGGGCCCGCGTATAGATGGGCCAGCTTTGGTCGTAGAGATTGAATCGCGGCAAAGGGGCGGCCAGGTCCAGGTTAGCGCGATAGAAAGCTGGAATCGTCCCGATGTCCTCCCAGTAGCTTTCGAAGGGGAACGCGACGACTTTGTGGGTGTCTATGGCAGACGGGATAACCTGGCGGCCGAAATCCTCATGGGTGGAAGACGCCAAAAGGTCACGCAGGACGTCTGGACGGAATAAGTAGATACCCAGAGACGCCATATGTGTCAGCTGGCTGTTGGGGGCTCCCTGTCTTTCAGGGCAGCAAGGTAGCGTGAACTCTCGTAGGAGGGCTTCGTCCTGAGGTTTCTCGGCAAACGCTATTACGCCTCCTTCAGAGTCTACCTTGAGTATTCCCAGCTTGCGTGCTTGGGCACCTGTCACCGGTTGCGCAGCCAAGACGGCATCTGCGCCGCACTGGTCCTGATATCGAGTCATCTCACTATAGTCCATGCGGTACAGGTGATCACCGGAGAGTATCAAGAGGTGACTAGCCTCACCAAGACGCATATGGGAGAGATTCTGCCGAACCGCATCGGCCGTCCCTTGGTACCAATCTGCACTCCCCAGCGTCTGCTGCGCCGCCAAAACCTCCACAAAGCGTCCAGACATGGCATCGAACGGATATGTGCGGGCTATGTGGCGGTGGAGACTAGCTGTGTTGAACTGCGTGATGACGTATATGCGACTGTAGCCCGAATTTAGGCAGTTGCTAATGGGAATGTCAATAAGCCGGTACTTCCCGCCCACTGGTACAGCAGGCTTGCAGCGCTCCTTAGTGAGGGGAAACAGTCGACTACCACGACCGCCCCCCAAAATAGCACAAATCACGTTCGGCAATGGTCGTCACCGCCAGACTACGAAAGTGTCATGCTGTCAACGCGGCTTCCGCTGGATGCTACCTTCGCCGTCGCTGCACTGATACCTGCGCTTCTATCTCTCTGTTGGTGGACGCTCTGCCCCCATCTGTCATACCTTGTCCCCAGAACGAGTCGAATAATGATGTCAGAACTTGAGGACACGGAGTGCACCCCATTCTTGAGCCACCGGCAATTGGAGTCTGCGACTTGGTTGGTCTGAACCCCGGAATTTGGTCCACTGGGGATGCGAGTAGATGCAGGTGCATGCTCTGGTCAGGAGGTCCGGAGACTATGAAGCGTAGGCGCTACGCCGAGCCGCAGATCGTGTTCGCCCTGCAGCAGGCCGAAACGGGTGCCTGGGTGGGAGATATCTGGCGTAAGCTGGGGGTGGCGGGGCTGACGGGACTCGAACCCGCGACTTCCACCTTGACAGGGTGGCACTCTGAAACCGACTGAGCTACAGCCCCTTCCATCTCTACAGACAAAAACACTTCCCAGGAGACTCTCGCCTTCCCGCGGAAGCAATTGAGTTTAACATCCCATCGGGCAGTTGTCAATATCGCGTGCGCCAAAGCATTGCGCCAGAGCGGCGATCGTGGCCCGCGGGAGAAACCGCCCTGCCCAGATAGCAGGCTGGTTGGAGTATTGACACTGATCCAGAAAACGCAGCGGCCGGGCTGTGGGAGAAGCCCGGCCGACTGCACTTTGCCCGCCCCTGCCTGTATTGTCTGCTTCGATTCGGGCGGCACATGTCTGATCTTAGCCTGGGCGCAAGTCAAGGGGGCGACTTTTTTGAGCTAAGATGCAGACCAGGGTCACATCCTGCGAGTGAAGCTATGTTTAGGCTGCAGCCCCTGTTCCTAGACAACCCTGTGCACAGTATAGACAACACGGTTATCCCTGTCAAGCACTATTTCTCGGCAGGTCAGGGAATCTCCAGACTGCACATGCCTCACCTGCTGGGAGGGGCAGAGCGACGGTCGCGTATCACTGCAATCCATCGTTGCTGCCACGCGCGTCATCGCGGAGTTGCGGCGCGGCACGACAGCACATCAGTTCACCTCGGCATCCTGTCCTCAAGTCGGGCGTCATTCGGAGGGTTGTGACAGGCGCCCACAGGCCAAGTACCACAGCTCGTCTGTTCTTGGCGGTCAACTGCGATGCTGCTGCATTTCAGGCCGCAAGTGTGGTGGCGTCCACAATTCTTTTCTGCTATAATGCGGGACCGGGAACTACCGGGTCCCAAGTGTGCGTTTGGGGTAGTGGTATGGAGGGTCCTGTTGTCGTGCCAATCGCGAAGTGGTCGGGGCAGATTGGCCCGCGGCCACGGGGAGGTGTTTCGCCATAAGCCTAGCCATCAAGACCGAAAACCTTTCCAAAATCTATTCGCACGATGCCACCGGACGGCCGGTGGGGCTGGTAGACCTGTCACTCGAAGTTGAAGAGGGGCAGGTTTTTGGTTTGTTGGGGCCCAACGGCTCTGGCAAGACTACAACGCTGAAGCTTCTGCTGGGGCTCATCTTTCCGACCGCCGGCAAGGGCGAGATCTTCGGCCATCCATTGGGCAGTAACGCGTACAAGGAGCGCATCGGCTTTTTGCCGGAGGGCCCATACTTCTACGAGCACCTCAACGGCATCGAGCTGCTGAGCTTCTATGGCAGTCTCTTCGGGATGGGAGGCGGCCGGCTGGCCGCACGCGTGGAGGAGCTGCTGCACCTGGTCGGGATGTGGGACCGGCGCTTCATCCGCGTTCGGGACTACTCCCGCGGCATGCGCCAACGCATCGGTGCCGCGCAAGCAATGATAAACGACCCCGACCTGCTTTTTCTCGATGAGTTGACCTCCGGTCTCGACCCCATCGGCGCCATGGAGATGCACAAGCTGATACTGGAGTTGCGCGACCAGGGCAAGACCGTCTTCCTGTGCAGTCACCTGCTCAAGGACATGGAGCCGTTGTGCGACCGGGTGATCATTCTCAACCGCGGACAGATGTGCGAGACGGGCGCGGTCAGGGACCTGTTGCGGGTTGAGAACCAGTACCGGCTGGCGGTCTCCAACTTCTCGGATGACCTGAGCCGGAGGCTGGTTGCACTGGCGCAGCGGACGGAGCCTGAGGAAGGCCTGCTGGCGGCGTATTTCGCCGACCAGAACGCCGCGCTGTCTGCCGCCCAGGAGGCATCTGCGGCTGGAGCAGTCATCGAGGAGCTGGGCACTCACCACCGTACTCTTGAAGAGGTGTTCATCGAAGCCGTGGGAGGCGAGGAATAATGCGCCCGATCTTCCGAGTAGCAAGAGCCACCTTTCACGAGGCCTGGCGCCGGCGATTCCTCAACGGGATTCTAGTATTCGCCATCCTCATCATCGGCTCCTCATGGGTCTTCGCCTACCTGCAGCCCGGCGCCGAATTGCAGATGGTCATTGACATCGGTCTGGGCTCAATCCGCTTTTTCGGGATGCTCATCGCCGTATTCCTGGGCACCCGTCTAATACCGGACGAGATCGAGCGTCGTACCATCCACACCATCCTCGCCAAGCCTGTCAGCCGCGCTCAGTTCGTGTTCGGGAAGTTCCTCGGCGGTGCCGGCACCGTCGCCGCCAACCTGCTGCTGATGGGCATCGCATTCTATATCGTGTTTGCGATCAAAGCACCGCAACTCCAGGCTCAGAAGCCGGAGGACGCTCTTATCTTTGCGGCCATGTACTCAAACATCGCCAAGGCGATCCTGCTCAGCTTCTTCGAGATCTTCCTGGTTCTGGGAATCGCGGTGGTCGCTTCGACGCTGTTCTCCTGGGTGCTGTCGGTAATCTTCACATTCGTAATCTACTTCGTGGGTCAGATGAGCGATTTCTTCCAGCAGCTTGCCGACCCGGAGCGCGGCGCCTCCAAGGCAGCGCAAATCCTCCTGGGCACGATCTACCGCATCCTGCCGCACTTCGAGATATTTGACATCCGTGAGGCGATACTGCAGGGCACCTACACACCGTGGACCACCATACTGCGGATCATCGGCCAAGGCGTTGCCTACCTTGTCGTGGTGCTGCTCATCGGCTATCTCGTGTTCAATGAGCGCGAAGTGTGAGGGGGAGCTGCCTGGCATGAAGCCATACAAGATCATCGGCTGGCTGGTAGTCATAGGTCTGATAGGGGCCATTTGTCCCCTCGACCGCAGCGTTGAGTACGACCGCCTGGTGTTGGGGCTGCAGCAGCCAACGCCCTGGTTTCAAATCGCCGCCCGTGAGGGCGGCGGCGACAAGGAACTCGCGATCACCGGCGTCACCGGCGTCATCGTCGGAGCGGCACTCGGGGGGTTCCGCGAGGTCGCCGCATCAATGCTGTGGATGAAGACCCATGAGTACTGGCACAAGGGTGAGGGCCTGCAAGCGAAGGCACTCTGGATCATGCGGCTGGTGACGCTGCTCGACCCCCACTGGCTGGAGCCGTGGCGCATCACCGCCTGGCACCTGGCCTACAATCTCTACGTGGAGACCGACGACCCCGCCATGCGTGCCAAGTACCTACAGATGGGTGTTGATTGCCTCAAGGAGGGCGTGTCCTGGAATCCCGACCGCTACGACCTGTACCTTGAGTTGGGATGGACCTACTTCGACAAGGTCGAGGATTTCGAGGAGGCCAACAAGTGGTTCCGGGCGGCCATGCGCTACCCGCATCCTGACTATGTGGACAGACTGGTCGGACACGCGTACGAGCGGATGCCCGACATCCCCCAGGCGCTTGACGCATACGACTATTGCCTCAAACGCGACCCGCACGACGGCACGGCCAAGGGCGCGACTCTGACAATCCGCGAGCGCTACCTACGGCCGTGGCATTTGACCGAAGCGGGCGACTACGACGCCGCTCTGGACGCGATCAACGAGTACGTTCTGGCCCAGCCGCGCAGCACGTTGGGGCTGCACATGAAGGGATATGTGGCCGAGCAAGCCGGCAGGCTGCGGCTGGCCTATGACACCTGGAAGCTGGCCGCTGACACTTCCGCGCTGGACTTCCTGGCTCAGAGGAAGGTTGTGGAACTGGGACATCAGTTAGGGATACCTGTCGAGGACACTGCACAGTATCTGTACATGCAGCGGGTCGGCAAGGAGATGAAAGTCACCGTTCCAGGTCGGGAGAAGCTGGAGCACTAGGTGCGGGGCTATCGGAGAGTTCAGGGCCGCCGGGGATGAGATGTCCGGCGGCCTTTTGCTTGGGTACTAAACGAGCATACGGCCGGCGCCACAATTACCTGGCCGGCAGCTCTCCGCAC
>CAZJVY010000098.1:0-3285 GCA_964549395.1 uncultured Armatimonadia bacterium
CGCTCAAGGCCCAGTTGCCGCCCTTGAGGAGTTCGAGGTTGGCGATGGTAGCCTTGGGGTCGTTGGATGGATCCCGGAGAGCGAGTTGCGTGAGGACAGCGTGCTCCACGGTCAGCGCGCGGCCGAAGATGGAGCCGGTGTAATCCACGCTGTAGCCGCGCTCGTCGTCCTGTCCGGAACCTAGGTAGTTGACGCCGAAGTCGCCACGGCTGCAGTCGTAGTTCAGGCGAGCGGCAACATAGCCGTCGGACCGTGTGGGATCCAACGAGGTAGGATGACGTGTTAGGGTGTAGTCAGCGGCGCCGGCAAACACATCGAGGTCCAGGCGGGTGCCGAGGACATCGTTGGTCTGCAACCGCCAGCCCTGTTGAGACTGCCGCTGGTTGTCCACCAGCAGGCCGGGGCCGAAGCGGACGAACTGCCGGCCGATGGTGTGGTTGCCGCGCGGGAAGGCGGGGCGGTTGAAGGTGATGTAAGCTTCATCCAGCCATACTTGCTCCGCGGACCTGCCGTCAATGCTCTGCCAATCGTCGTTGTCGCGAACCTTCAGCGCGATGCGGCCGGCTACGTCATCGGTGATCTGGCCTTCGATGCCGACGACGGCGGTCAGGTTGTCATACTCCCACTCGAAGTCGAGGTCGCCGATCATGCCGATGCGGTAGTCCAACCAGCCGAACACCTTGGGGCCCTTCATGGCCTCTTCGAGGTAGGTGACGCGGTCGCTCAGGTCATAGACATCGTCCTGCAGGTAGTCAAGGTCCTTGCGCATGGCGGCAAGGTCGTCCTTGAACTCGTCAATGAGCTTGTTGACGAGGGCAGCGATCTGAGCTTCGTCAATTTTGGCGTCCTTACCGGCTGGGCCGGGATCGCCCTTGGCACCGGGGTCGCCCTTGGGACCGGGATCGCCCTTGGCGCCAGCGGTGCCGGCAGCACCGGTGTCGCCCTTGTCGCCTTTCTGGCCGGGCCCGATCGTGTCGAGCAGGCGGGCGATGGCAATAGCGAACTCGTAGCGGGTCATTGCCCTGTCGCCCTTGAATGTACCATCGGGATACCCGATGATGATCCCTTGATCCACCAGTTCCTGGACAGCGTCATAGGCCCAGTGGTCGAAGGGGACTGTCTGCGCCGGATTGGCCTGTGCCAAGCAGGGGACGGCCAGCGCAGCCAGCGCTACTACTAGTAAGAGCTTCTTCATTTTGTTGTGTCCTCCTTGAGTTGTTGTGCGTTTCGGGGCAGCATAGACCTGCGAACATGGCCTTAGACTGCCTCCTCGGAGTCCACGTCCTGCTGTGAAGTAGCCCCTGCTTCAGAGTTTCCTATGTTTCCTCTGTGGGGCGTTGCTTTGAGTGCGTGTAACTCCGGTTTCTGACAGTCGCACTCCATGCGCCTGGCCTTGGAGGGCCCTCCCTTCTGGGCCGGTATCGGCACACGGGACCGCCAAAAGTTTAGACAGTGCGTGTTACCTGTACACCATCTACTACAGACTCTAGCACGTAATAGGTGGTGCAGTCAAGACACTATGACAGTCCTGTGATGGGAAAGTTTCCCCGCGTTCTCAGGTCTCGGATTCTGGCTGTTCGGCTTCGTCGTCGGGCTGGGCGTCTTCCGTCTTCTTCTCTTCGTCCTCGACCTCGACCCAGACGCGGCCGATGCCGCCACAGTAGGAGCACCTGACAGTGCCCCATTGTCGGATGCTGCGACCGGCGGCCTGCAGGCAGGCCTTGCAACTGCGGCCGCCGCTCCTGGTGCAGGTCTTCTTGCCTCCGCAGTGTTCGCACTCGACGAGCTTTTTCGCCATGTCATCACTTCCTGTTGAGAGATGGGCTGCTGCGGCGTGGGCTTCTATTGCTGCAAGGCGCGCAGCTCGGGCAATATGTCTTGCGGCTGGCGGCCTTGGGCGTGGGCGTCCATGACGAGCTTCCACATTCTGTCGGATCCCGCCGGGCTTTGCCAGTTGCGTGTCCCGTCATCGCTGAGAAGGGTGAGAGCCGAGTCGAGCCCCGGCATGGCGGCAGTCGCGATGGTGGGCAATGCCGTTACGGCCTGCTTGGCCTTCAGGACCATGTCCTGCACCTGTGGGTCCACGAAGCCGTCGGTGGGGGAAATGGCGGCCCCCTCGACCATCGCCCGCAGGGCGGCCAGAGCAGTGCCGGGGTCATCGGCCGGCCCGCTCGCCTCCAGTACGGCCGCCTGCCAGTTGTGTATGCCGGTATACTGCGCGCCGCCGATAGCCAGCAGGTAGTGATTGCGGCGCGGCCCGAGGACGGAGGTGCCCTCGACGACCGCCTGGATCGCCTCCACATCCGTGGCATTGACCAGATACTTCAACTGGTCGGGCTGCGACTGCTCGATGACATGCGCGTCGGTGATGGCCACGCGCGTTTCGCGGCTCCAGTAGTCTTCGAGGAATTTGACGGGCGTCAGATGCGAGAGCACGGTGTATGGCTGGCCGCCGACGTTGCTGACGTAGCGGTCCGTCTCCTTGTAGCCGAGGCCCTCCAGCAGCGAGGTCAGTTCGCGGAACAGCGGCACGAGCGGTTGCTTCCAGGAGATGTACCTGCGGCGGGGGCCCGGGTCGAGGACCTCCACCGAGATGGCCCAGACATCGTAGTGTTTGACTATGCCGCCGCGCACCAGCCAGCCTTCCGGCACGGGTAGCGAGAAGCCCGGGGTATCGGGAGCTTGCCATTTGCACGTCGTGGGGGCCCGCAAGACAGTTTGCAGTGGCAGGGGATCAACCTCCACGGTGCCGAGCATCTCGACGAGCATGGGCCAGTCGCGGGGCGCGCGATCCGGGGCCACATACAGCGCAGTCAGCAATGCAGAGTCGCCCGCCACGGTACAGGTTCCGAGCACGCGAAGTTGCCCTGATGCGGAACTGCCTGTGCCTGAGAAGATGACCGCAGAGCCGTCGCCCTGGGGCCGTAAGTCGAAGTTGCGGCCGGCGGATACGGACCAGTGCTGTAGGGCCGTGCGGGCTGTCTGGGCGGCCGTGGGTGCGTCATCGCGACAGACCAGCGGCCACACCAGCAGGCCGATGGCGGTGCTCTCCATGCCTTCAGGATGCACCAGCCATTTGCCGTCAAGCAGCTCGACCTTGTAGTCGCCGGGCGCTTTGAGTTGCAGTTGCCGGGCGGAAATCAGGTAAAGGTCTTTGCCGCCGGCGGCGGGCGTTGCCGGGGTGATGTCGGTGTCGTAGGTGGGGCGCACCACAGGCAGCGGCGGGCCGACGATAGGCTGCTGTGAATTGACAACGGGAGCCGGCTGAGGAGCAGGGATGGGTTC
>CAZJVY010000098.1:3385-10980 GCA_964549395.1 uncultured Armatimonadia bacterium
CGCGGGCGTTTATGCGCAGGTCGCGGGCAACCGGCGCCAGGTATCGGGAGACAGTCATGTCAAGTTGCTGCGGGAAAGAGAAGGTGCCCAGCACATAGTAGCGGCCGGCGGCCGCGAATGCGACGAAGACGCAATTGACTTTCTGGTTGCCGGCTGCCTCGACTTCACCGGTGACCTGTTGGCCCTGGAGGTCGCCGGTGGTGCGGAATTCGGTGCTCTCGCGGCGCGTATAGGGGTAGTCGCGCCGGATCGCCGCCTCGTGGGCCAATGCGGCTGCCTTGGCCGTCTCCGCCGCACCTTCGGGAACCGCCCATATCGCCAACTCCACGGGCCATGCACGCGGGTCCGGGGGATAGAGCACCAGTCCCGCATCGCCGTAATTGTTGTCAACGCGCCAGCCAGCGGGTACAGTCAATGTGCAGCGGCCATCGAGGAGGCTAACCTCGTCGGCGTGGGCTGCGGCGCTAAGGAAGACCAAGCCTGCCAGCAGGACAGCAAAGCAGAGAATTGCAGCGCCCGTGGAGCGGTCATGCCGGCAGCAGTCAGCGATCGGTTTCGGAGTCATGACACACCCAATTTCGTGTCAGTCAGCGGCTATTCCTTCCGGGTCAATGTGAGAAGGGCCCATCCTGCGACGGGCCCCCCTCGGTTTGCTCGCGCGTTGCAGAAGGCTACAATACCGGAGTGGTGCAGCGCTACTTGATGTCGAGGCCCAGTATGTAGTCCTCCAGCTCCTTCTGCTTGGCAGTGAGGTCGGCCTTCAGCTTCTTGATCTCGGCCCGGAGCGTCTCGAACTCCTTCTCCTGGGCGGCGAACTTGTCCACATAGCTCTTGTAGAGGTCGGAATTGCGGTCGAGTTGCTCCATGTTCTTGCGGATGCGGTCCTGCTCGTCGCCTATCTCCTTGAGGCGGGCTTCACGGTCGGCTATCTGCTTCTCGACGTCGGCGACGGCGGTCTTCATGGTGATTATCTTCTGCATTGCGGCCTTAAGTTGGTCGCTGATTTTCGGTGCGCGCATGTACATGGCGATGGTGTCGTTGTCGGTGCTGACCAGGGCCACGGTCTGACTCATCGGGCGCTCCTCCGAGACGACCAGTTTGGCGGACTTGCCGGCCTCCACGGGCACCTCGAAGCGGTAGATGGATTCGGTGCGCTCATCGGCCTGCTTCGGCTCCACCAGCTCCCAGCCGGAGCGCAGCGGATGCTCGACAATGACAGCACGCTTGTCGGCGCTGACGTTCTTGATGGTGTAGGTCTGCTCGCTGACTTGTTTGATGGTGACGGTAAGGACACCCCGCGAGATCTTGAGGGCCAGGGAGGTCTGATCCGGCTTGCTCTCGCTCTCGGAGTCGACGCGGACGCCGAGGTCCACGGCATAGGAGAGCATGCGTTCGTCGCCGGGCGGCACGTCGTTGATGAGGGCATCGCCGGCATAGATGCCGCCGTCGAAGACGGTAATCGGCCCACCCATCAGGTGCAGGGCGGAGCTGTTCTTCAGCTTGAGGCCGTTGAGCGGGTGCTTGGAGTTCACTGCGGCGTTGTAGATGGAAACCTTGCGGCCCTCGATGGCCTGGTTGATGATGGGGATCATCGCGGACTGCTGGCGGGGGATGGTAATCGGCTGGTCAATGGCATACTGGAAAAGCTCGCCGACTTTACCACCCTCGGCGGCGGCCTGTACGCCCACTTCCTCGCCCAGGCTCAACTCGACACGGTCGGCGGCCGCCTTAGCGAGGCCGGCTCCCCGGCCGCCCGCATACGCCGGAGCAGGCGGGGGAGCCGCCGCTCCTGCTGTTACCATCGGCCTGGCGGCGGTCACCGGACGGCGGGCGGTTTCGTCGGCTTCCCTCTCCACCGCGCCCTCGTAGGTCTGCGGGCGGGTAGTGGCGGCAATCTGCGGCTGGATGGTGGGCCGGTAAGCGTAGAGCGGCTCGTAGAGGTTCTCGATGAAGCTGATGGGCTGACCGGAGACCAGCGCCAGGTTGACCTTATCCCAATCGTCATCGGTGGTATTCTCGACGATGGCCCAGCCCTGGATGAAGAGCTTGTCGCTGCCGGCCAGGAGGCGGTAGCTGGTCTTCCACACCGGTGTCTCCAGGAGGTAGCCGACACGGACCTGACGAGCGCCGCTGCCGGCAAACGAGATGCCGACCTTGCGCTTGTCAAGGTCGCGAGATGCGGCGATGGCAGCGAGAGCCTTCTGCAGGTCACTGCTGAGCTTCTCCTCGGTGAGGGTCACCGACTTCATGTGCCAGATGGGCACCTGGACGATGCCCTTGTCTGTGAGCAGGTTGAGCGCCTGATAGGTGATGACATTGTCGCCGGCGGATTTCTCCTGCTCCTCAATGCCGAGTATGGTGCCGGCCACGGTCGCATCGGCGGTGAGTATGCTGACCTTGGCGCCCATGAGGCTGTGGAGCAGCTCGGCGAGCGAATCGGCCCCGACGACATCCACCGCGAACGACTTGAGGGTGTGCTCCAGGGGGTCCTGCGGCGCATAGGTGACGGCACCGATCTTGCCGCCGCCGAGGTCCTGGAGGGTCATGGATTTGAGGATGTCATTGATCTGGTCAACGCGAAATGACAGCTCCACCGTGGTATTGCCCTGCAGCGTGCCGGCGCGCTCGAAATAGCCCACGCCGCTGGAGAACAGGACCACGCGGCCTATCGGCAGGTCGGCGGCGAAGCTCGTCGCGACACACAGGAGCGCGACGACTGCGGGAAGGATACATCTGCCTACTCTCATGTTTCTAGCCTCCTCAAGATTTGTCGTCCATTCTACAGGCCACACTCATCTGCTGCAACCTTCCGGCTCCTCAGTCAGAGTACGCTGCAATCGGCTTCCTGAACTGTGCCATAAGCTCTTCCGGGGTGAGACAGCGGTCGCTGATGACAACTTCGTCAATGATGCCGTCCACGGAATATGCGCCGACGCCGCCAATAGAGAACAGCTCGCCGGTTTGGCCGACGGTTAGCGGCTCATCGCGCCGCTTCTCTTCCACGAGCTTGCCATTGACATATAGCTGCAGCACGCGGTCGAACGCCGACCATGCGGCGGCCAGGTGGACCCAGACGCCATCACTGAACACCAGCGAGGGCCGCGCGCAGGGCTGCAGATAGCTGCCATCGTCGCCGCGCAACAGCACGTTAACCGTCTGGCGGCCATTTTGCACGAATTGGATGGCGTTCTGCTTGTTGGTCTTGACGGGATTCCAGTTGAAGATGTAACGGGTCTTAGGCGGGACGCCTCCGCGCCATCCGACAGGCTTTATCCAGACGGAGAATGTGCCCTGGTAGAGGCTGACATTGCCGAGAGCCGGATACTGGAGTTTGGTTTCGTCAGTGACCATGATGCCCTGGGTTGCGCAGCGGCCCGGGGCAAACTGAACATTCTCGGCGACCGCCGGCGCCTGTCCCTCGGCTGTGAGCAGGCTGCCGTTGAAATGTGCCCGGAAGATCGTCAGCCCCCAGGATTGCGCCGGCAGGAGCGCCAGAACGGCCAGAACGCCAGCAAGATGCCATCGCCACCGGGCAGCCTTCTTCATTTTCCCACCACCGCTTTCCGGCCGTTGATGTCAAGTTCGTCGCTGGGAGTGATGACCAGGACCTCGAAGCTACACTCGCGCAGGCCGCGATGACCGGCCCACCATTCGGGCACGTATTTTCCCAGATAGTCCTGGTCCCACTGGGGAAGAACGGAGATGTGGAGGTTTTCGGGAAGTGCCCAATTTGCGGTGCCGGCCGGCGGGATGGATAGCTCAAGGCCCTGCTTGAGGTCCTCGGCCGTCCAATCGGCGGGATGGAATATGCCGGTCGGCTTGAACAGTTCCCGTGAGCGCCCGTACAACAGCACGCGGTACGTGTCGGCATGAACCCCCAGCTTTTCAATGTCCACACTGACCTTGACCGCTGCCGGGACCTGTCGCTCGTAGAGAGAGACGGCGACCCAGTTGTTCTTCTGCAAGGAGGTTTTGATTTCGGCGCCGCCGTCAAGTACCTGGATCTCGGGCCGGCCGGCTTCAGCCATTAGACCGGCCACGTACGCCTCGAGTTCCGTGCCGTCGGCGGCGACCTCGGCGAGAACGTCACAGTGAATGCCGATGACCTTTCCCTTGCCGATGGCATGAGAAGTGACTGCCGGCTTGCCGTCGGCGAAGGTGGCAAGCACCTCGACGCCTGCTGCGGGGACGAACGGGACCGGTTCCTGAGGGGCGATGGAGACTTGGCGGTCGTCTGCGAGCTTGATGGCGTCCACGGGGCGCGGGTCGCCCTTGTAGTCCCCGCCGAGGAACCTGGTGGTGACGTCTTGGCGGCGGGTCAGATCGCGCAGTGACTGGAACCAGTTGTCGCCCAGCGAGATGACGGTTCCGCCATCGGAGATGAACTTGTGCAGTGCGTCGAAGGTCTGCGCGCTCTGGCCCTGGAGGCTGAAGGGCGATGCCAGCAGGACGCGGTAATTGGCATAGAAGCCGACGTCTTCGGCCTCCAGGCGGTCCATATCCTGATATCGCGCCAGCCGCCGGAACATGTTCTGTTCTCTCTGCTCGACGAGGCGCGGGTCAATGTTCTGGAGCATGATGCCGTACTGGTAGGTGAGCAGGGCGGCGCGGGTGAGTGACTTGGCGCCTTCCCACTCGCGGCAGTCGCGGACCATGGCATAGAGCCGCTCGGGATGCTCCGGCGTACCCCAGGCGATGGGGTGCTCGATGTGGTAATAGACGAAGTTGAAGGTTGGTCGTCCGCGCAGGTTGTAGGCGTTATAGAAGCCGAAGGGACCGCCGTGATGCTGGCCGCCGGCGGCGTTGGGATAGGCCATCGCCACCTCGTCGCCGTCGCCCGAGGAGCAATAGTACCAGTCACAGCCGGCCCTGAAGATGGCAGGGTTGTCCATAGCATAGGTGACGCCGTTGCTGTACTGGGCGCACGCGCGCATCTCGCCGATGGCCTCCATGCCGAGGCCGTGTGCGGTGTCGGCGAGGAACTTGAAGAACTCGGCGTTGTTCTTGGCCTTGTAGAGCATCAGGCGCCGCCACCAGACATCTGCCGGATCGTGCCAGGGGACGCCGGCCTCCATCTTGTCGAGCAGCGCCTTGTCCGGCTTCTCGCCGAACTCCCGGTTGCACCACTGGGAGAAATCATCGAAGTCATCGCCGCACTTATCGGGGTAGTTAAAGAAAAGCTCGTCGTAGTAGAAGCCGGCGAGGTCGTACTTCTGCTTGGCTTCGGTAAGGACTTGCTTGAGGAAGTCACGGAGCTTGGGACTGCGCACGTCGTCTATGGGATGGCTGCCGTACATGTAGGGCTGGCCCTTGTGGTCAACACAGACCATGCCCTCGCCGTAGTCTCCGGAGTGCATGCCGAGCCAGACGCGCAGGCCCTCGGCCTTGGCGGCCTGACAGAAAAGCTGCAGCGGGTCGCGCTCGCCGTAGCGGCCGATCCACCAGCCGCGTTTCGTGCCTGGAATGTCGCTGCGGTATGAGAGCTGCGTGCCGCCCTGGCCGAGGTAGATCACATCGGTGATGCCGGTGCGTCGCATGTGCTGTGTGATGCGCTGGAGCATGTCGTCGGTGTAGCCTGCGCCGAGGGTAATCCACTGCCAGGCGTGGCCGCCCAGCTCGGCGACCGGCTGCTTCTGGTAGCCAGCTTCCTGCATCGCGGTCTGCGGATACCAGTCGGTGTAGGGCGGCGGCTCGGGCGCTTTGGCGGCCAGCTCCGCCTCCATCGCCTCGGTCATGCGCGCGACTATTTCGCCGGGAGGCAGGGCCGACATCCGGCTCTCGCCGGCCCACTTCACGGTATTCAGCAGCACCTGCAACTGATCGCCCGCCGGAGTCATGGCTTTGGCCGCGCCGGTCTCGTCAACGCCGTAGCCGCTGATCATACCGCTGCCCACCACGCGACCCTTGCCGTATCGGCCGACGATCAGCGCCGCCATGCCGTCGGCGTCGGTGATGACGGTCTCGCCCTGCGAGCCGACCTGCATCATGATGTGGTCGTTGTAGGCGTGCTTGAACTGTTTGGGGAGGCCGGCGGTTACCGGATGGTCAGCAGCGACACTCACAGTGATGGTCGTCGAGCGGTCTATGCCGAGTGCCACAATCTCGGGGAAGAGGCGAGTGGCATCATCCCAGCCCCGGAAGCCGACCGAGTCGTGTTCCATCACCACTCCGCCACCGGCGGCGGCATAGGTGCGGATCGCCTCACGCCATTTCTCATTACCGCCACCGAGGCCTTTCATGCTCTCGAGCACAATGGCGTCGCACTGCACAAGATTGGGCAGGGCGAGGTCGTCGAGCTGCACGACAGTCATGCCTTCCTGCGCCTGCAGGGCCGCGATGACGCCCTCCGCGCCGATGGAGCGCGTGTAGACCCCGACCTGCAGGGCCGAGACGCAGGCCTGGGCCGTCATGAATGCCGCCATGATTGCAGCCATCCGCAGTACTTTCATCATCCGCAGCCTCCGAGAAGCCGTTCTACGAAACGCTCGCGCGCACGACAGTCAGTACAAGTTTCGCCGTAGGGGGGCACTTATCCCTTCGATCTGTCGCATACTTGACGCGATAGTTGGCGGGTGCTAAGGTGAGCTTTCAGCGCATCCGGGCGCGTGAAACCGACTATGCACGAATACTCCATAGCGTCAAACATAGCCGCCATCGTGTCGGAAGTGGCGCGGGAACAGGGGCGGCGCGTCACCGGCGCGACGGTCACCGTGGGGCCGTTGAGCATGGTCGTGCCCGAGTTGCTGCACGAGGCCTGGACAGCGACGACTGCGGGAACGGAGCTGGAAGGCTCGAAACTGAGCATCGAGCAGGTGCCAGTGCAGGCCAAGTGCGAAGATTGTGGAGAGAAAACCGAATCTTTCACACCATTCGTGAAATGCGAAGCGTGCGGTAGCCTGCGGCTGAAGCTACAGTCGGGGCACGAGTTGCAGGTCATCAGCGCGGAGCTGGAGGACAGCGAGGCCGAAGCAGATGAGAGTTGAAGTGATGAAGAACATTCTCGGGAGCAATGATGCCGCGGCCGCGAGGAACCGCAGGCTGTGGGATGAGGCGGGAATACTGGCGTTGGATTTCATGGGCAGCCCCGGCAGCGGCAAGACGAGCATACTGGAGCAGGTCATCAAGCAGTTGGCAAGACGCGGCAGGACGGTGAAGGTGATCGAGGGAGACGTGGCCTCCGCCAATGACGCGCGGCGCATCGAGGCGGCGGGAGCGGAGGCGTTTCAGATAAACACCGGGGGCGCTTGCCACCTGCACGCGGGCATGGTCTCCCGCGCCATGGAGCAGCTCGGGCTGGAAGGCGTGGACGTGCTGCTCATCGAGAACGTGGGGAACCTGGTATGCCCGACCGCGTTTCTGCTGGGCGCTCACATGCGCTTTGTGGTCGCCAGCGTGCCCGAGGGCGACGACAAGCCGGAGAAGTACCCGGTCGCGTTCCGGGATGCCGACGCGATCATCCTCAACAAGGCGGACCTGCTGCCGCACCTGGTCTTCGATGCGGAGAAGTTCTGGGACCTGTGCGATCAACTGAACGCGCAGGCGCCGAAGTTCTCGGTGTCCTGCACCAGCGGCGAGGGGATAGACACGCTTTGCGA
>CAZJVY010000099.1:0-10946 GCA_964549395.1 uncultured Armatimonadia bacterium
GCCGACATGCTGCTGGACGCACTGACCCTCGCATTGGACTTCTGAGGGGCACACATAGGCACAGATTTCGGGCAGCGGATTGGCTTCGCGCAGCACCTCGTAGGCACGCTGCTCGTCGCCGTCGGCGATGGCAGTGACGAAGGCGGGAATGTCAACGCCGGCGGGACAGCCGCACTGGCACGTCGGGGCGGCACATTCCCGGCACGCCGCCGCCAACTCCCGCATTACGGCCGGGTTGCGCATTTGCCCCTCGAAGAAGATGGGGGCGTATATCTCATGATCGCGGACCACGCAGCCGGCACGGCCGCCATCGCGCATGATCTGGGTACATGAGGAGCAGGCGATGCAGGTCTTGGTGGGGGCAAGTTCACCCGTCTCCATCAGGTCCCTGGTGAAGTCGGGATAGGCGAGCGCCATGCGGCCGAAGCCCACGAGTGAACACATTCTCTGCTCCAGCATCGCAGCGCCCACATGCGGGCCGAACTGGCGCAGCCAGGTGAAGCCGGTCGCTACCATCGGCACCTGCGGCAGGGCCTCGGACAGCGCCTGCTGGATCTCGACCATCGTGGCCACATTCGCCAGCGGGTGCTCGCGCGGCTCGTAGCCGCCGATTTCGTGAGTGTCATAGGGCCGCTCGACGTGCGGGTTGTAGTACGGGTTCCCATACCCCACATTGACCAGGCAAAGGCCGGCCTCGTGCAGGCGCTTGATCAGCTCGATGGGTTCGGTCAGGTCCGGCTCCATCGAGCCATCGGTCGCCATGCCGAAGCCGTAGGGGTAGGGCTGGGCGTCGTAAACGTTGAGGCGGGTTGTGGCGGCGATCTCGGGGACCTCGGCCCGGACGCGCCTTACCACTTCCATCAGCATCCGAATACGGTTCTCGAAGCTGCCGCCGTACTTGCTGTTCTCGCGTGTGTGACTCGCCAATAGCTCGTTGAGCAGATACGCGTGAGTTGCCTTGATGTCAACCCCGTCGAAGCCCGCTGCGTGGACGATGCGGGCGGCGTTGACATAGTGCTCTTGCAGCGCATCGAGCTCCTCATCCGTAATCAACGGATAATCGGGTCCGAGGTTGTGGCGCGGGTCCAGTACCGGGCAACGGTGAGCGATGATCGGCTCGGGCACGCCCTGGGGCTTGCTATGCCGCCCGGAGTGGGTCAACTGCACGATGGTGACGGGGCGATGGTCGGGGCCGAATTGGTCGGCGGCTTCGCTGACAATGGTATCGTGCAAGCGCGCGAAATCCGCGGCCGTCTCCTCGTGAATCCACAATTGGCGAGGATTGGCGCGCCCTTCATGTACGACGGCCGTCGCCTCAAGCCACAGCAGCCCGGTTCCCCCTCTCGCGAAACGTCTATAGCGGCGGAAGGTAAGCTCCTCGGGCGCTCCCCTGGCCGAGCCGTCGCACCCCTCAACGGGATGCACGGCCAAGGCGTTGGGAAGTGAGAACGGGCCGACCTGCACGGGCCGCAGCAGCGCCTTAACGCTGTCGGCATAGGGCAGGCTCAGCCCCAACTCATGGAGCTTCTCTTCGACATCCTGCCATGTATGGAAATGGAATGCCTCGTGCTCGGACTCATGGCGAATTCTCATGGTTGACTTCCGCTTCCCAATGTGTTCTGCGGCGCGATGGCCGCGTGTCGTTCAACCGTGCTACAATAGACAATGAACCCGGTTCTGTCAACGTGCGTCAGGAGAGCAGGACAGAGGCGCTCGGCTGTGCCGGTGACCTTGCTTGACGCTTGATGTGCGGGTGTATATGATAGCTCTTGAGTCGAGAACATTCCAGGTCGCCATGCCGGTTGCGTAAGGCGATATGCGAGGGCGGCCTGATGCACACTCATTCCACGGGAGTGAGGCGAATGCCTCTATACGAGTACAGGTGTGAGCAGTGCGGCGAAGCGTTCGAACAACTGGCGTCACCAGGCAAGAAGGACGCGAAGGTGGCCTGCCCCAAGTGTGCGTCGAAGAGAACCACGCGCCAATTTTCCAGTTTTGCCATCGGCAGTGCCAAGTCAACCGCCAAGCTTCCGAGTTGCGCCACAGGTGCCTGCTCAACTGGCACCTGCCCCTACGTTGCCGAGTGAAGGGCTGCAGCGGACGACGGCTGGAATGACTTCTTGTGCGGCGGCAGGCCGATATTCCGCCAGCGACCATGCTCAAAGCTTGCGGATATATTGAGCGGGGATTTACCCTCAACTATAGCAGACTGGGAGTATAATGCCGGCTGGCGAGAGCGACACGCGAGAGGTGACCTGTGTCTCTCCGTATCGTCCGCGATGACAAGTGTGGTTCATGCGGTCTTAAGCCCCGGGGCCCGACTGGCCCAGCATTTGCAGCAACGTCAATGATCACTCGATGCACAATCAGCGAACAGCAGGGGCAGAAGGATGACAAGCTGTTGCCACGCAGGTGAAGAGGCGGCTCCGCCGATTGCACTGCCGGGTGCCAGGGCCGCTGCGACGGGTTGCCAATGGCCGGCGGAGCAAGTGTCGCCAAGTGTGGACGCGCGGGCCGCCTGCAACCGTCTGCTTTGCTGCGCACGAGAAGGCGAAGCGTCATGAACCCTCCAGTAGTCGTGATCGAGACTATCAGGATTGTCTGCTACTCGACCGCGCTCGTGCTGTGCTTGCATCTCCTGAGAGTACGAGGTTGGCGGAAAGCGGCTTGGGCGCTGGCCGTGGGTACGCTGGCGCTGACGCTAGTGGCGGCGGCCAACGCGGTGTATTGGGCCGCGATTGCGCACCAAGCTAGCCCCTTCGAGCCGTATGTCGCGGTGACAATTCCCATCCTCTGGTTGTTTCTTCTCTACGCTATCGCGTACACGCGCGTGACTGACGAGCTGCAGCCGTACCGCACCATGTTTGAGAATGCACGAACGGGCGTGTGCATAGTGGAGCCCGATGATACACTGTCGCTTGTCAATGATGAGTTCGCCCGCATGTGCAAGCTGCCTCGCGCCCAGCTCGAGGGTAAGACCAAAGTGTCGGATGTTGTAGCTGAAGAGGACAGGATGCGGGTAGCCGAGTATGGCGAGGCGCGTCTCCAGGGCAAGCCCGCGCCCCCCAACTACGAACTGAAGGTGCGGGATGCCGAGGGCGTAATTCACGAGGTGTTGTGTACTGTCACGCCGATAGCAGGCGGCAAGCGAAGGGTGGCGGTGCTGCAGGACATTGGTGAATACAAGCAGGCGCAGGCACAGGCGAACAATCTCGCCGCATTCCAGGCCGCAGTGATGCAAACAGCCAACGTCTGGATAACGATCCTGGACGGCGAAGGGCGAGTGACGCTATGGAACCAGGAGGCCGAGAGAATATCGGGATACCCGGCCGATGAGGCGATGGGGACGGCGGATATCTGGGGGAAGCTGTATCCCGACCCCAAGTATCGTAGCGCCGTTCGGCGCTTTGTTCGCGCGGTTCTGAGTGGTGAGGAGGAGGCGGTCCAGGGCGAGACCAGGACTCGCTGCAAGGACGGCACGTACAAGACGATACACTGGCATGTCACGGGGCTGCGCGACGACGGCGGCCCAGCTCTGGGCATCATAGTCATTGGTAGAGATGTCACGCAATCAAAGGAAGCCGAGAGACGGCAGCTTGCGAGCCTGCGCGTGCTTGAGTCGCTCAACGACAGTCCTGACAGCAGCGCGATGATCCGCAACATCCTGCAAGAGGTGAAAGACCTCACGGGCTGCCACGCGGTCGCCATCAGACTGCGCCGGGACGGCGATTACCCATACATTGAGAGCGAGGGTGTAAGCAAGGATGACCTGCAGTGCTTCAGTCAACTGCGCGTGTATCGGGACGACGGACAACCGGAACTCGACGGCAACGGTCTGCCGCTTCTGAAAGCGCCGTACCACAGACTGGTGCGCGGGCAGTTCGGGTCTGACCTGCCGTTCTTCACCGAAGCTGGCAGCTTCTGGACGAACAACATCCGGGAACTGGGGGATTCTGAGGAGGCCAAGTATTCGCAGGAACTGACCGGCAGCTCGTGTGTGGCGTCCGGCAGTACGTCGGTCGCACTGATTCTGCTGTGGTCGGCAGGGACGGTCGTCGGCCTGCTGGAGCTTGGTGACAGGCGCGGGAATCGTTTCAACGCGGAACTGATTACGTACCTGGAGGAGCTTGCCTCCAGCATCGGCGTGGCGGTACAGCGGCGCATGACGGACGAAGCTCTGCGGCATGAACGCAACTTCTCGTACAGCGTGGTGCAGAACGCGCAGGCTCTCATGATGGGTATTGATACGGACGGCAATGTGACACTATTCAACAACACCGCCGAACAGGTGACGGGCTACAGGGCCTCCGAGGTGGTGGGGCGCAAGCCGTGGGACGTGATGCAGCGAGACAAGGATGCGGCCAGTGCCGCGAAGCCGTTCCGCGAGATCCTTGCGGGTGAGTCTCCCAAGGTGTTCGAGAGCAAGTGGCTGTCCAAGAACGGCGCGGAGCGTCTGATAACATGGCGCGGCACGAGCCTGGTTGATGAGAACGGCGACGTCAGGCACGTGATTGCCATCGGTCTGGACATAACGGAACACCGACAGCTCGAGAGCCGCATGCGACAGGCACAACGGATGGAGGCGATCGCGACCCTGGCCGGCGGCATCACCCACGATTTCAATAACGTGCTTCATGCGGTGCTGTCCAACATCGAGCTAATGCGGATGCTGGGTGACCTCAACGAGGAGCAACTGAAGAAGGCGGCGGCGATTGATGAGGCTGTCAAACACGCGGCGCAGATAACGAAGCAACTGACGGCCATGGCCGCGCCTGAGCGACCGGAGATGGGCCGGGTTGACCTGAACAGGTGCGTGGAGAGGGTCACCGCTCTGCTCGGTGGCGTGGGCGACCGGGGGGTCACGCTCAGCGGGGAACTGGACCCCGAGCTACCTGCTGTGCTTGGCGATGCGACCCAGGTCGAACAGGTTGTCATGAACCTGTGCCTCAATGCCGTCCAGGCGCTGAAAGGCAGCGGCGGGGTGCGCGTTCTGACGAGCCGCGAGCAGGCTACCGAGGCGATGGCAGCCAGTCTGCCCGGCCTGAGATCCGGCGAGCAGTATGTGCGTCTTGAGGTGATTGACAGCGGTGTAGGGATGACGCCGGAGACGGTCGAGCAGATATTCGATCCGTTCTTCACGACGCGCGACGATGAGGGGGGAACGGGTCTGGGCCTGGCCGTTGTGTATGGCATCATCCAGGCCCACAACGGCAGCATCAGCGTGCAAAGCGAACCGGGCGTCGGGACGACATTCACGGTCCATCTGCCGGTGGCCTCCGACTCCGATGCAGAGCAGAAGCGAGGGGAGAGTGCGGCTGAGACTGGCAGCGAGACGGTCATGCTGGTTGAGGACAACGACGGCGTTCGCGCCAACCTCACCCAACTCCTCAGCAGCCTCGGCTACAAAGTCGTCGAGGCGTCCACGGGAATGCAGGCCGTGGAGATGTTCCCGAGGATGATGAATGACATTGACCTGGTGGTGCTGGACGTCAATATGCCAAAGATGAACGGGCTGGAGACGTTTGAGAAGATACGCGAGACCGTACCTGACGCCAGAGGTGTGCTGATTACCGGCTTCGTACGCGACGGTTTGCGGGTCGGCGACCTGCCTGCCGGCATCATGGGCGTATTGCGCAAACCGTTCACGCTCAGGCAACTGTCACGGTTCATGCGCAACGCGCTGGCGGGTCGGTTCGTGGAGGATCTGACGGATTAGCGGCCGCAGCTCTTGCCACACGGGGCATGCATCTTGCAGGCAGCGAAAGCTGCCTGCTTTTCATGCTAGGCCTCGCCCCTGCGGCCGCACACGTTGACGACAAATTTGCGGTGGCGCTCTTCACTTGTGTGTTGCGGTCTGATATAATGAGCGTGGCTACTAGGAGAGGTGGCTGGAGGCGATGGGCTCGAGTCAACGGGGTGCCCATCGAAGGGTGATGTTTTGTGTCCCATCAGGCAATAGCAAAACATATAAATACCATAGTAATAGGCTACTTGCCGTAGTTATCTATAGGAGTATGCGCTATGATTGTACTGAGAGGACTGTGGTCGCTGTTTGTCGCGACAGTGACGCTTGTAGGTGTGCTTCTGGGCTACCAGGCAGGGAAATCGCTTGCCCCGGTCCTGGAGGTGAACAGCGAGAGCCGCGAGGCCATGATGTTCATGATCGGTATGAACGCGGTGGGCGGCCTGCTGGGGTTTCTTTTCGCACTCTTCGCTTTCCGTAAGCTGGTCTTCTATATCCAGCGACTCGAACGCGTTTCACTTCTGGACAAGGCGGGCGCGGCTCTGGGTGTCGTGCTGGGTCTAGCGGTGGCACTGCTGGCTACTGCCCCTCTAGGCGATACCGGTCTGGGCATTCCATTGCGCATCCTGGCCAGCGTAATCGGGGTCATACTGGGCGTCGGCTTCACGATGAGCGCCAAGCGGCAGGTCATCTTCATCTTCCCGAGCCTGGCCACAGGCGCTCCCGACGAAGATGTGATGATGCCTCTGCAGCCGAAGATGCTGGACACCAACATCATCATTGACGGCCGGATAGCGGATATCGTCGAGACCGGGTTCGTGGAGGGCCCGATTCTCATCCCGCAGTTCATCCTGCAGGAGTTGCGGCACATCGCCGACTCGTCGGACGAGCTGAAGCGGGCACGCGGGCGGCGGGGCCTGGAGGTACTGAACCAACTGAAAACGCTGGACAGCTCCGACGTGCGGGTGTACGACGACTATCCGCCCGAGGAGGAGCACATCGAGGTTGATGCGCGGCTGGTGAAGGTTGCCAAGATGAAGGGCGCGGCGATAATCACCAACGATTACTCGATCAATGAGATGGCCAAGCTACAGGCTGTGCCGGTGCTGAATGTCAACGAATTGGCGTCGGCGCTGAAGCCGGTGTACCTGCCCGGTGAGGACACGACAGTCACGATTGTGAAGGAGGGGAAGGAGCCGGGACAGGGCGTGGCCTATCTCGATGACGGCACGATGGTGGTGGTTGAGGAGGCCAAGAACCTGGTCGGTCAGTCGGTGTTGATACGCGTGACTAGCTCCCTCCAAACAGCCGCCGGGAAGATGATATTCGCCGAACTTGTGAGGGATTCGGGCAAGGGCAGGTCGTGAGAGAGACGGTATCCGCCCTGATAGTGGCGGCAGGAACAGGTGAGCGATTTGGCGGCTCGCTGCCGAAGGTCTATGCGGACCTTTGCGGCGAGCCGATGTTTGTGTGGTCGCTGCAGGCCTTCGACAGCCTTCCCGAAGTCACCGACCTGGTGCTGGTAGTAGCGGAGGAGCACCTCGACAGAGCGCGTGCGATATGCCGGATGCAGCCACTGGAGACACATTGGAGCGTCGTTCCCGGCGGCCCGCGACGGCAAGATTCGGTGCGCATGGGGTTGGAGGCGATGGCGCAGGCCGGACCCGACATCGTTTGCATTCACGATGCGGCTCGTCCCCTGGTCACTCACCAGATCATCCGGCAGAGCATCGAGCTGTGCCGCCGACACGGCGCCGCCGTGGCCTCAGTTCCCATATCGGATACCGTGAAGTCGTTCGCCCCTGATGGAGCGGTGGCTGAGACGCTTGACCGCTCTCGATTGCGGGCGATGCAGACCCCGCAGACCTTCTCATACGAGTTGATAGTCGCGGCCCACCGGAAAGTGCAGCGGGAAGGGCTGGAGATCACGGACGATGCCGCTGCGCTGGAGCTGTGCGGGCAGACCGCAATTGCCTCGCCCGGAGCAAAAGAGAACGTCAAGGTGACCGTGCCGGAGGATCTCCCCTATGTCGAATGGCTGCTGCGGCGACGCTTCGGACGCCTGGACACAGCGGGAGTGCGAGCGGGGTACGGCTACGATCTGCACCGACTGGTCGAGGGACGGCGGCTCGTGCTGTGCGGCATTGAGTTCGACCACGAGCGCGGGCTGCTGGGTCACTCGGATGCCGACGTGGCGCTTCATGCACTAGCCGATGCGATCCTGGGGGCGGCGGCGCTGGGCGACATAGGCGAGCACTTCCCGGATACCGACCCGACATTCAGGGATGCCGACAGTGCTCTTCTCCTCGCAGAAGCCGTCGAGATGGCGGCACAGGCGGGTTGGGCGGTCAGCAATGTTGACATGACCATAGTTGCCGAAGAACCGAAGATCGCGCCGCAGCGGGAGGAGATGCGACGTTCGGTGGCGAGCATCCTCGGCGTTGACGCATCGTGTGTCAGCGTGAAGGCGACAACGGACGAGGGTCTGGGACCAATCGGCGAAGGGCAAGCAATCGCCTGCCACGCCGTGGCTACACTGCTGCCCATGCCGTCCGAGTTCGGGGAAACGACCAACGGAGGACCGAGATGAGTAAGCTGGCTTTGCACGGCGGTAAGCCGGTGCGCACGGAAGGGCCCAATTCTACATGGCCTGCATGGGACGAGCGTGAGAAGGAAGCGCTGGCGGCCGTAATTGACAGTGGCACCGGCCAGTACGGGATCGGCGAGCAGGGGACCAAGCTCGAAGAGGAGCTGGCCGAGTGGATGGGGTGCAAGTACGCCCTGTGCACCATCAACGGCACCGAGACAATGACCATTGCGTTGAAGGCTGCGGGCGTGGGCCCGGGCGATGAGGTAATCATCCCCGCAATGACGTTCATAGCCTGTCCGCTGGCGGTGCTGCTGGCGCAGGCGGTGCCCGTGCTGGCTGACATCAAGGCCGACAACGTTGCTCTGGACCCAGCCGCGGTCGAGGCCAACATCAACGGCAACACCAAGGCCGTCATGGTGGTGAGCCTCTACGGGGTGCCGGCTGACATGGACGCCATGCTGGACATCTGCGAGAGCCATGATCTGCTGCTGTTGGAGGATGTCGCACAGGCCCAGGGGTCGGCATGGCGGGGCAAGCACGTCGGCACGATTGGCGACATCGGCTCCCTGAGCTTTCACGGTGCCAAGACGATGACCTCCGGCGACGGCGGCGCAATTGTAACGGACGACAAGGAACTGCGCGACCTGTGCCAGGCGTACCGGCAGTTCGGCACACCCTTTGAGGGCAGCGAGCAAGACTATGCGGTGACCGGCGGGAACTACCGGATGACGGAATTCGCCGCTGCGGTGTGCCGCGTTCAGCTCACCAGAGTCAATGATCTGATCGCCAAGCGCAATGAGAGCGCGCAGATACTCGACGAGATGCTGGCTAACGTGCCGATGGTCAAGCCGCTGCAGTTCCCGGAGCAGGTAACACGGCGCAGCTACCTCAACTATGTCATGCACTACGACGCCGAAGCTGCAGGGGGCGTGCACCGCAACGTCTTCGCCAAGGCGGTGAAGGCTGAAGGTGTTGGCCTGGGCTTCGGCTATCCCTGCCTGATCAACGAACTCCCGCTGCTGGGAGGGCCGCTGCGCGAGCGCGACAGAGACCGCTTCTTCGGGCGCAAGATAGACTACGCCAGCCAGGAATTCCCGCAGGCGCGGGACATCGTGGACAACACCTTGATGACCATCCACCAGAGCTGGCTATTGGCCGATGCCCAAGTGGTGCGCGATCTGGGCAAGGCGATGCGGAAGGTCGCCGAGAACATCGAGGAACTCAAGGACGAGCCGCGCGAGTAGGCGCATGCCCTGTCGGCTGTGCTACCCCGTCTCATTGTGATAGCATACGTCGGTGGGCTTCTGCTGGTAGCTCGGGCGAGCATGACTGAGTCTGTCACCGCTTCATCAATCTCTGAAGGAGCTATAGATATGACCCAGGAGAGTACTGCAAGGGCAGTAGGACTGCTGATCATATCCTCAGCGGTGGTGTTCCTGGCCGCCAGTGCACTCCTGGCGGACGCGACTGAGCCGGCCGGGTCCAGGCGCGTGCTGGATGATCAAGAGCGGCTGAAGCAGTGGAGCGGCTACAGTGCGGCGAAGGCCGAAAAACGGATCGTCTATGTCGCGGGAGACGGCAGTGGCGACTTCAATTGCGACGGTACGGACGACCATGTGGAGATCAACCAGGCCCTGCAGCGCGTGGCCGCCGACGAGCGGCTGACCACCGTGCACCTCAAGGGCCCGCACACCTACACTATCAGCGACACCATCCGCATCGGCAGCCACATCATCCTGCAGGGCGATGCCGACGCGGTGCTCACCGTCATCCCCCACCAGGAAGCACAATGGCAGCCGTTCAAGGGGATGATCGAATGTGATGGTCACGGGGTACAAGGCATCACCATACGAGGCTTCGAGATTCTGGGCAATAGAGCCTCCTTCAGCAGCGATCGTCACTACTATTCGCTCAACTTGATGAACGCTTATGATGTCACGATAAATGACATGTACATTCACACTGCATCCGGTGATGGAATTAAGCTGGAGCACCGTGGAACCGTATTCGTCGGCACCGGCCCCGACCAGGCGAATGGCAGTTGGGTGAGGATCAGCGAGGAGGAACTCGCCCCCTTTAACGAATTACAGAAGGCCAGGGGCAGAAGCGTCAACTCGCGTTTCTACAACAACCGCATCGAGAGCGTCGGCCATGACGGCATCTACATACTGAGCGTTGACGACTTCGAGGTCTACAACAACTACGTCTACAACTGCCGAACCAATTCCACGGTCAGACTGAGCAGCTGTAGTGAGTACTCTATCTACGACAACGTGCTTCGCAGCCATCCCACCGCTGGCTTTAGCGGCAACGCCGGGGTGCAGGTGCAAAACGGCGGTCGGGCGGTGGACAACGTGGAGATCTACGGCAACGAGATATTCCGCATGGGTCTCGGTGGGATAGTCATCTATGGCAACGCACCCTTCGGCACCCAGACGGGCTTCCATGTCCATCACAACCGCGTCTGTGACTGCAACATCGCCGGCATCAGGATCTACGGGGCGCACAACACCATCGTCGAGAACAATGTCCTCTACGGCAACCATGGTGACGGCATAGTGCACTATTTGGTCTATGGGACCGGAGCGCAGCCGGCCGGTGAACCACCTGAGG
>CAZJVY010000100.1:0-10719 GCA_964549395.1 uncultured Armatimonadia bacterium
CAACATCGAGTTTGCCGCCAACAGCCGCGCGACCTTGCAACCGCCAGCCTGGACGGCCCTGGCGACCGGCGAGCTCGGCCTACAACTCCGCAACCTGCAGAACAACCAGCTAATCCGTGACATCAAGCTCCCACCCGGCCAATAGCCCGTACGATGCACCAGGGGGGGAACCCTTTCTGCAGAAAGTGTTCCCCCCTGGACCCCCTTCCCAAAGATTCCTAACTGTGCCAGCACGCAGCCACCACAGCCCATCTTCTCGACGCGTGGGACAGGCTAGAAAGCCCGTGGCACGTGGCAGGCGAGACGCCTACCCTACGCGCGTGCATGTTTGTTGCCGCGCCTTTGCGCATTGTCGTGTAGCTCGACCTGAGGCACGCAACTGGCGACATTCTGCATACGTGGGCGCACGCAGTGCGCCCCTACCGGACAGCAAGGCAAACGGCAACTGCGACGGCATGAACAGCGATAACGGCAACGGCGTGGATAAACGCATATCGTCCACAGGCTAGAAAGCCTGTGCCACGCGACAGAGGAGAGGAAGAGGCGAGGATGCCTGCGCTACGCGAAGGGATGATAGTGGCACACGGGAGGGCAATAGTTAACATAATACAACTTATAGCTATAAGCCCACCCGCTCCTGTACCACTCTCGCCTATGCCGGGCAGGTTCCACTACCCATCTCGCCGAACCATCTAAGACGATTGGGCAGTGACTCCGAAAAGGAAGCGTGAGAGACATG
The DNA here is from genome assembly GCA_964549395.1 of uncultured Armatimonadia bacterium. GTDB lineage: Bacteria > Armatimonadota > Zipacnadia > Zipacnadales > UBA11051 > UBA11051. The sequence goes on from CAZJVY010000100.1 coordinate 740, forward strand.
AGAGCCCCAATTCTGCTCCCATTCATAACAACCGTGGCGCTGTGCATGGCAATGCTCAGTTGCCTTGCCCCCTGGGCCTTCGCCCAGGCTGCGACTGAGCCTGGCACACCCGGACCGCTCAAGATAGGAATCGCCACCGCTGACATTACGCCCGAAGGCTCGGTGTATATGGCCGGCTTCGCCGCGCGCAAGGACCCCTCCACAGGCGTATACCACAAAATCGAGGGCGCTTGCGTCGTCTTCGACAATGGGGTCGCCCGCGTCGGCTTCCTGGCCTTTGACCTCTGCAAGATCCAGGAGAAGCAGCTTGCAGACCTGCGCGCTGCTGCGGACAAGGCCGGCATCCCGCCGCAGCATCTCATGATCAACGTCTCACATACTCACTGCGGGCCTACACTAGGCCACAAGGACAATGCCGCCTATGACGCACTTTTCAAGGAGCGCACCGACCCGCTCCTCCAGGCGGCCGTGGACAATCTGCAGCCGGCGGTGCTTGACTACACGGTGGGCTCCTGCACCATGGCGGTCAACCGCCGCCAACTGGGGCCTGACGGGCAGGCTGTCGGCATGCGTCCTGAGCCGCGCAAGCAGATTGACCCGGACGTACCAATCCTCAGAATACTGGCGCCGGACGGCAAGGTCCGGGCGGTGATGTTCGGTTATGCCTGCCACCCGACCACTATGAGCGGCCTGGAAATCGGTCCCGACTACCCGGGCTTTGCCAGAGAGTGGGTGGCTGCTGCTTACCCCGACTGCGTGCCGGTCTTCCTGCAAGGCTGCGGCGGAGACATCAAGCCGCGCTACTGCAAGCCCAATGGCCGTTTCGGCTATGTGCTGCTGGAGCCGATCCCTACCACCACCGAAGTCGGCCACGAGCTGGGCCGGGCGGTCATCGCGGCATTGGCGGTGCCTATCCAACCCGTGCCTGCCGACCGCCCCCAGGTGCTCTCCGAAGCAGCGAACGCTCCTGTCACCATCGGCGGGATTGTCGAGTTCGTGAAGGTGCCGGACAAAGAGGACCCTGAGGGCAAGTCGCATAGTATCTACATGGGAGCCTGGCGCATCGGTGACGTTTACGTCTTCGGCAGCCAGTGCGAGATATGCTCCAACATCGGCCTGCGCATCAAGCGTGAGCTTGCCGATGTGCGCGTCTGGACCAACGGCTATACGCACTGGGGCGGCGGCTACATACCCGATGCGGCATCCTATCCCGAAGGCGGCTACGAGGTCAACGTCAGCCGCGTTAGCCCTGCCACCGAGGATATCCTTGTCGGCAATGCCGTCCGCTATGTCAAGGAACTCCAACGCAGCCCGATCCATGCTGACCCCATAGTGGAGCAGAAATGAGGGATTCAACATGCAGTCTCACTTCACCGCCGTTTCCGCGTTTGTGCTGACCCTCATGATGAGTGTAGGCGCAAGTAGCTCGTTCGCCCAGGGGGGCGAACTCGGCCCGTTGAAGGTCGGCATCGCCACGACGACTATCAATCCTGAAGGGCCTGTGCCGTTGGGCGGATATGGCGGTCGCAAGGACCTTTCCACCGGCGCTTACAAGGACCTGACCGCCTCGTGCATCGTCATTGACAACGGCCGGACGCGCGTGGCGATAGTGGCCGTTGACATACTGAAGATACCGGTGCCGTATTTCGAGGCGATACGGGATGCCGGTGAGAAGCTGGGCATTCCAAGGCAGCATCTGCTCCTGAACCACTCGCATACCCACTGCGGCCCTAGCCCATTCCACAAGGACTGTGCCGCATACATGCAGATGATGCAGGAGAAGGCCTGCGGGGTGCTCGCAGCGGCGGTCGCCGACCTGCAGGAGGCACGTCTGGAGTACTGTGAGGGAACGTGCAGCATGGGCATCAACCGCCGCCAGCTCAACGACGAGGGTAAGTACGTGGGCATGAGGCCGGAGCCGCGCAAGGCGATTGACCCTGCTGTGCCGGTTCTGCGTGCTGTGTCCCCGGATGGGAAGGTCCGCGCGATTGTGTTCGGCTATGCCTGTCATCCGACGACCATGGGCGGTTTGGAGACGGGGCCGGACTACCCGGGACCGGCCAGAGAATGGGTTGCCGCCGCCTATCCGGGCTGCCTGCCCATATTCCTGCAGGGCTGCGGCGGAGACATCAAGCCCAGGTCCTGCACGGCTGGCGGCCGCTTCGGCTACGTGCTTCTAGACCCGAAACAGACCGTGGACCAAATCGGCTACGAACTCGGCCGGGCCGTCGTAGCAGCACTCGCCGTGCCGCCGCGTCCCCTGGGCATGTACCTGGGCGGCCTCAGCGCAACCGCGGGGCTGCCGACGACCAAGCAGGTTGAGGATACCCCGCAAGGCGGCCTCTTCCCCGTCGAGGTGCAGGTGCTCCGCATCGGAGACCTGTATATTGTCGGCCTCAATGGCGAGATACTGGTCGAGATCGGCCTACACATCAAGCGCGAGCTGCCCGACCTTGCCGTCTGGGTCAATGGCTACTCCAACCGCGACCTGAGCTATGTGGCCAACGCCGCCGCATATGACGAGGGCGGCTATGAGGTGACCGCCGGCTGGACCACGTCAGAAACCGAAGGCATATTGGTCAATAAAGCGGTGGAGCTGACGAAGGCGCTCCAATCTGCACAGTAGCCGCATTCGCATGAGGGCATTGCCCGCTTTCGCACTTGTGGCTCTGCAGGGGAGGTCTTGATGATGCGATTGTCCGCATGTATCACCGCCATGCTGTGCGCTTTCTCCATCACCGCATGGGCTCAGTATGAGAAGGAGCCGGATACTTACTATCCACCGGATGAAGAGGTGCAGGCCTCACTCGGCCTATTCCTCAGCATGCGCAAGCTGGGCAGCTTCGAGGGTACGTACAAGACTGAGGAGATTGAGGCCCAGCGCGCCGCACTGGCCAAGGATCCCGACTATACGGCCGGCTTCTCGGCCGACTACATGAAGAGCTTCCGCGCCAGCGCCGACTACTGGGTCCGGCAAAGCGATGAGACGATCCGCTCCATGATTCCCGGTGAGAACCCCCGCATGTTGGTACCCAGCTACGGCAAGGGCTGTCCCCTGCACCTGGGTGGAGTGAGCACCATGCAGCCGATCTGGGGCAAGCCGAACTGCTTCCGCTGCACCGTGGGCGGCGAGGAATGGGGCCCCGGAATGCAGGTAAAGAACCCCGGCACCGGCGAGATGGGCACCATCACCGACGATGGCTATGGCTGGAAGTGCCCGGAGGGATTCCCCAATCCCGATACATACTACTTCGTAGCCGCCTACCGGCTATCGCTCCTGAAGATGCTTTTCTCGCGGCCCTACCGGGATTTTGTTGACTTCGAGGGCTACACCTACGCCCGCCCGGCTATCTGGTGCACCGCCTACACCTATGCCCTTACCCAGGACCCGCGCTACGCGCACAAAGTCCTCGTCATGCTCACCGGCCTTGCCGACATCTACCGCAACTGCAACAGCCTCCATAACTGGCGCAACTACCCTGCCCGCGCTTACATCACCGACCACAACTTCGAATGTAACATCATCCGCCAGTGTCTCGATGCCTATGACTTCACCTTCGACGCCATCAAGGACGATAGGGAGCTGCTGGAATGGTTCAAGCAGAGCCGCGACAAACCGGACATCAACGCCGATGGCGCGGTTGACCATCGGGACATCAAGTATCATCTGGAGCGCAACCTCTTCGCCTACATGTACGAATTCCTGCACCGCGCCATACCCATCGGCCGCGGCAACTCACGGACCTGGCAACTCGGCGAGATGGTCGAGATGGCCGTGGGCTTCCGCCATGACGCCGTGCTGCAGGACGCCCTGGATAGCCGCTTCGGCCTGCGACAGGTCTTCACCAACTGCTTCTACCGTGACGGACGGTTCTACGAGGACAGCACCGGCTATTCGACCGGCGTCAACAGTGCCTACCTCAGAATAGGCGACTACCTGCGCAAGTTCCGAGGCCGTGAGACATTCCCGAATGGCCTGAACCCCGATGATGTGTTCGGAGAGCGGTATGCCAATATCCGCACTTTCACGCAGCGGGCCGCTTCGGCGGGACGTCTCCCCGGCTGGGGTGACAGCGGCAATGCCCGCACCCCGGTATTCCGACCTACGCCCGAACCGCAACAGTCCGTGCTCTTCGGCGACATCGGCTACAGCATTATGCGCAGCAGCGGCCCATCCGAGCAGCAACTCCACCTGCTGCTGTACTTCGCCCAATCCGGTGCCGGTCACGGACACCACGATCAGCTCATGCTCAAGCCCATCCGCTGGGGATATGACTTTTCCGCAGACCTCGGCTACCCGTATAACCTTAGTGCTCCCAAGCGCGCCGAGTGGTATGACACCTCCACAACTCACTGCACCGTCAACGTTGACAGCATGAACCAGCGTACCGGCTGCACGGGCACGCTGGATTTGTACGCCGATGCCGACTGGGTCCAACTCACTGCCGCCTCCTCCAATAACGCCTACGAAGCAACCGAGCTTTACCACCGCACGGCAGCCATTGTCTCGATGGGCGATGATGCGCACTACATCGTGGACATCTTCCGCGTAAAGGGCGGCCGGCGCCGCGACTACATCTACCACAGCCTCAGCGGTGACGAAGGCTCCCACTTCCAGCAGGGCGGACAGACCACACAGCCTCTGGAGAAGGTGATGGGCACGCTGGCAGGCCCCGATGTCGAGTGGATGGCCGATACCGGCAAGACATACGGCGACAGCGTGGACAATCAGCCCGGCCGCAGGAACGGCTACAGTTACATCAGGAGCCTGTGGAAGACGCCGGTGGATGCCGACTGGTGGTGCCAGTGGAGCACGGGTGATGAGCGGAATACCGGCCTGAAGATGTGGATGGCCGGGGCCAAGGGACGCCAATTGTACCTCGGCAAAGGTGAAGGCCATGGCGCCCCGGGAGCCAGCCCCTGGGATGCCTACATCATCGCGAGAGACGATGCCGCCGCCACGGGCAGCGATGAAAGCATTTTCTGCGCCGTCTTCGAACCCTTCCGGAATGAACTGCACGTCAAAGAGGTCACATGGCTGCAACCCAAGCCGGCTTCCGAGACCCGTGGCATGCCGGTGGCGGCGAAGGTCACAACTGCAGAGGGCGTCTTCGTCGTCTTCTCATCCATGGACGGCGAGGCCGAGTACGAATTCACAGACGGTGCCGAAGACTACGGATTCCAGGGCCGCTTCTATGCCCTGCGCATCGTTGAGGGCGGCGACATCGAATCTGTTGTGGTCGACTCGGCAATTGACCCGCCTCTCACCGGCACTGTCACTGCCCTGGACTTCGCAACGCCGGCCGTAACGGTCACGGCCTCTGCCCCGCTCCCCGTTGGCGAAGACCTGGCGGGCCAACCGATCATGTTCAATGACCCGAGCTGGCCCAAGAACTCGGTTTTCACGATCGGGGAGATCACGCCGGTGGAAGACGGCAAGGAGTATGTCATCGCCCTTGACGGCCCCGGCTTCGAGGCAGCCGCCGGCACCATAGACGAGGTCAACGCCGACGAGGGGTGGGTGTTCACCAAGGACAGCCTGGAAAAGATGTTCAACTGCCACTATCTCTACGACGGAAAAGCCCTCTGCACTGCGGACAAATCCCAGTGGTTCCAGATAGACACGGCCCGTACCGGCTACTATTCCGTCGGCGATGTGACCATCCGCTTCAAGGACAAGGCGGCTGCCAAGGCGTTCAAGGCGGGCGACCGCTTCTGGATCATGGATGTGAACCCGGGCGCGACCTTCAAGATCAACTGCGTCAGCGCGGCCTTCGGATAGCCGATACCTCGAACCTCACCACAACACGTACTTGTTGTCTAGTCTGAATGACAATATTCCAAATATTTATTGACCAAATATTGATAGTATGGTACTACATTGCGGCGAGCCTTACTACTATTAACCCGCTGTAAAGATGCAGAAAAGGATAGACCATTGCTTCACTACTGGGCGGACGAACGCGGGTTGACTACGGTAGAGGCTGCATTGCTCCTGGTGTCCGTTGCCATCGTGGCCATTGTCGCATGGGCGGCTCTCGGCACCACTGTCAACAGTGCTGTTGATAGGAGCCAACAGGCTACGTTCGGGCGTTGACGGGGGCTAATCAGCCGCATTCCGAACAGGAACCATACCGAGCAGGCCACCGGCCGGTGCGCATCCGGCCCTGCCCCAGCATCGTCTCACGGCAGCAACCTGCACCGCCACAGCTTCGGCCCGCAGCCGTAGTACAGCACCCCGTCCCCCGTAATCATGAAGCCATGCGCCCGCTTGATCGACTCATGCCTCGCCATGATGTTGAAACTGTTGTCTGCCGGGTCAATCGCCACAATTGCGTCCTCTATCAGGCCGTAGATGAGGCCCTTCTCACCCACCGGCTCCTGATGCAACCCCGGGAATTTCGCTCCCGTTACCGGCACTTCACCCACAAACACCGTCTCGCGCTTCACCGGATCGAATGCGTAATACTTACCAGCGGCGAGGCCATAGATGAGGCCGTTGCGGGCGCGTACCGGCTGCCCGTAGCTCGTCGCGCCAGGCACCGGTTGCGCCGTGAAGCTGACCTTCTCCCCCGCGCAATCCCACAGAAAGACGAACGCCTCCTTCTCGCTCGGTTTGGCGCTGGAGCCCCCGCTGATGGTGGATGTGCAGAACAGCTCCCCCGTCTCGGGCACCGCCGCACAACCTACGACGCTCTGGTTCTCGATGACGTTGCGCCACCACTTCACGGACATCTCTTCGAGATTCACGCGCGCCAACGCACCGCCCAAATGCCCCTTGACAGGCATGGTGCCCGTATAGAAGCACCCGTCCGGCCCCGTCGCCCACTGCAGCGGCCGCTCCTGCGTCGGGTTCCGCTCGAACCTGTAGGGATTGACCCCCTCTTCCAGGGGTTTGGCAGGGTCCCACAGGTCAGTCCATGCTCCACTGTAGCTGCCCATGAGCAGGCCCTTGGGCGTGTTTATCATGTCATAGACCTGCACGCTGCCTGTGGAGATGCGCCCGTAGTCATAAAGCTCGCCGCCCCCCGGGTCATAGCTGAAAGTATGCGCCGGGCTGAAGGTGCCGCCGAAGATCTTGCCATCGCGCTCGCAGGCCACGCAATAGACCATCAAGGGCCGCCCCTGGTAATCGGTCTGCAGCAGAGTCGTCTCGCCCGTGTCAACGTCAGTGAGGGCGAGCTTTCCCGCTTCGTTGATCTCCCCCACTCTCTTGCCACCGGCGACCAGGTCTGTCGGCTCAGGGCCCAGGATCCGACCGCCATCGGGAAGTCCGTCTGCGCGCACAATCCTGTCGGGCTGACACAGGAAACTGGTGCCGCCGGACCTGGCGTACACCTGTCCGTCCGCAGCCCTCCATACCTTTGGCGCTCCCGGCACGCCGGTCATCTCGTCAGGCAATATCTGCTTCTTCGCCCCGCTTTTCGTATCATAGGCCCACAGCTCCTGATGGTGCAGGCCCACGGGGCAATACACAATCCCGTTGTCGCTGACGGCAACGCAGGGATAGATGTAGCACTGCCTATCATCCTCGGCGATGCGCCCCAGGCTCTCAATCTCGCCGGTTGCGGTGTCGCACCGCACCAGATAGGTGGCCGGATAGCTGCCGACGTAGAACTTACCGTCGGGGGCCATCGCGCCGCCGCCGAAGTAATTGGCGGGGCTGGCCGGAATGCCTAGATCCGTCACCTCGCCTGTGGCGATGTCGTATCTGATGAAATGCGCTGGATTGCCCACATATGCGTACAAGTTGCCGTCCATGCCCCGCACCGGAGCGATGTGGCTTGCCCCGTAGCGATTGAGGTCCACCCACAGGCGCTCTCCGGTGTCGGTGCGCACGCCGACAAGGCCCCTCGTATCGGCGTCCTCATAGGTCGCCCATGCAGTGTAGTGCCCGTCGGCGTGTTGGGTCAGCAGCCGAAACGCAAGCGTCTTCACCCAGCAGGGCACGCCAAGCTCCTCAAACACAAGCTCTGCCCCCGCCAACGTCTGAGCGGTTGTCAGTACCAGCACACTCAGCCCGACTACGCAAATCCGCATGACGTTCCCTTTCCAGCCAGCGTACAGCACACTCGCAGTACTCTCACCGTATTCAACGTCGAGTGAATCTTGACCTCGCCAAGACGCCGAATGCGTCACCATTAGCTTGTTGTGGTGGTTGTTGCGCTCGCGATGTTGGCGGGGGCTTTTGGCCCCATGTCTGCCGATCTGCACATTCTGCTATGCATCGCAGGGGTGGCTAGGCGCCGAGGAATTGCTGCAGGCGGGTGAGGGTATCGGGGAACTCCGTGCGGTCGGCGGCCGGCTGCCGAAGGAAATCAAGAAGCTGCCGGCGCAAGCGAATCGCAGAGTCAACGTCCGGGTTGCTGCCGTGTTGATACGCGCCCAGGTTGATCAGGTCCTCCGCCTCGTCATAATCCGCCAGCAATCGCCGCACGCGACCGGCGGCCTCACGGTGCTCCTGCGAGGTTATCTGCGGCATCAGGCGGCTGACACTCGCCGGCACGTCAATGGCCGGATAGTGGTTGCGGCTGGCCAGATCGCGGGACAGCACCACATGGCCGTCGAGGATGCTGCGAACCGCATCGGCGACCGGCTCGGTCAGGTCATCACCATCCACCAGCACTGTGTACAGGCCGGTGATGGACCCCTTCTCCGCCATCCCCGAGCGTTCCAGGAGCTGAGGCAGTTTGGCGAAGACCGAAGGGGTGTAACCGGCGCGCGTCGGCGGCTCACCGACTGTCAATCCCACCTCCCGCTGTGCCCAGGCAAAGCGGGTCACCGAATCCATCATCAACAGGACATCAGCGCCCTGATCGCGGAAATACTCGGCAATCGCTGTGGCCACGTATGCGCCCCGCAGCCGAATCAGCGGGCATTTGTCACCAGTGGCCGCGACGACCACCGAGCGCCGCAGCCCCTCGCTGCCCAGCGTCATATCAACGAACTCGCGCAACTCCCGGCCGCGCTCTCCGATCAGCGCAATCACGTTGATGTCGGCTTGCGTGTTGCGGGCGATCATCCCCAGGAGAGTTGACTTGCCGATCCCCGAGCCGGAGAAGATGCCGAGGCGCTGCCCTCTGCCACAGGTAATCAGGCCGTCAATGGCGCGGATGCCCAACGGTAACGGCTCGATAATGTGACGGCGCGTCATGGGCGCCGGCGGACCTGCGTTGATGGGATAGAAGTCTTCGGCGTCAACGCCCCCCAGTCCGTCTATGGGTTGGCCAAGCCCGTCGAGCACCCGCCCGAGCATTCTCGGCCCGACGGCTAGCCGCATCGGCTCGCCGGTGGCGACGACCTCACTGTTGACGCGTATCTGCTCGGTTTCGCCAAAGGGCATCATCAGCAAGTACTCGTGCCTGAAGCCCACCACCTCCGCCAGGATGGGAGAGGAGCCCGCGCCTGTGTGGATGTGGCACAATTCCCCGATACATGCGGGCGGCCCGTCGGACTCGATAATCAGGCCGATGGTCTGCCGCACGCGCCCGATGCGCCGAATCGTGTCAATGCCGTGCAGCCGCTCAAGCCAACCTGTCAGTTCGGCGAAACGCCGGGGGTTGTCTTCCACGCAGACCCTTCTTCATCCCATCAGGTGAATCGAAAAGGGTGTGTCGCTCCTACGCCGCCACTACGGTCTCCCCGTGGAAAAAGGAGTAACTGCCGCACTGCCTCACGCAGTGTGCTTCAGCGCGCTGGTGCCTGTAACGCGCTTCCAGATGACGTCAAGCTGCGATTCCACCCGCGCATCCACCTCGCCACGGTCGCTGTCAAGCAGGCACCCGCCGCGCTGAATCGTCTCATCGGCGACGATCTCCAGGCGCTCGAGCTGCCCGACGCGCTTGAGCAGGGCCTCCTGTTGCGCGGAAACGGTCGCCTCATCGGCCGGGTTCAGCACGATGCGCAGGCGCTTAATGTCTGAAAGCTGCTCAACCGCCTCGGACACGACCTCAAGCACGATTTCTTCATCGGCTTCCACT
>CAZJVY010000101.1:0-10560 GCA_964549395.1 uncultured Armatimonadia bacterium
GTCATAACCCAAAGCCGCAGCCCACGCACGAACACCTGCAACAGGTAGGCGCCGAAAGCGACTGCAAGCCACAACGGCGCGAGGTTGCCCCACAGCGAAGCGAAGTCCTGCAGCCTGACTTGAGTGCCGAGCAGGCCGACGAAGACCGCCATCAGAACCGCCGACAGCACCACACGCATGAGTCTACGCCTGGGGGCATCGGCTTCCCGGGCACTGTCGCCTGTTGGTGTTTGGTCAGCCATCAAGTACCAACCCATGCGTAGGTGCAGTCGTCCGTCGCTCCGCCTGTGAGAACGGCGAGCGAATCGGGTACAGCGGCATCCGCGATCGCCAGAAGCGAACTAGCTGCTCTTGGCAGTCATTATCAGCCGCTCACCATGTCCCGGCCAGTTGAGCATGAACAAGTAGTAAAGTCCGTGGCAGGCCAGCTTCTTGGACCATGAATAGCGGCCCGTTTGATAGCCCCACGCGCGATTCGCCACCGCGCGCTTGTACAGGTCGAAGAAAGGAAAGCCCCAGTGCGTCCAAGCTGTCGGCTGCAGACCGGCCACTCCACACTTCTCGGCAAGCTGCGGAGCGGTGTAGTGACGGAGATGCCCGGCACGCTTCTGGTCTTCCGTAATAGGGCCACAGGGCACTGTGAAGATGGCTTGAGGAGCTATCCGTGCGATGTGGCGCAAAGCCGCGACATCATCATCTATGTGCTCCAGCACTTCCGAGCAGATGGCAAGGTCCGCTCTGATGGCAGGGGCATGTCGTGATATGTCGCACTGGAACACTTCTGCCCCGGACACTTGGCCGGCTCTGCGCACCGCCTCCTCCGACAAGTCCAGCCCGTAGAGCTTTCTTAGCCCGGGGAACCATTTGCGCATCTCCAGGAGCAGTGTGCCGTCTCCACAACCAACATCCACCACAGTTGAGAAAAGGAGGCGACGAGCGGCCTGGCGGATCAACCGCCTGGTATGACGACTGGACGGGCCGTACTTCTTCATGTCATCAAGTTCGGCCCACATGGTGTCGTAATCGGTGTGCATAGGCGACCTGTTCTCGACTGCCATTTGGCATATGTGAAGGGCGGACGAAAGGCCGGCTGAATCAGCGCGCGGAGAAGGCGGGTCGTAGGCTGCATGTCCTACGACATCTGCAAGCGGTGCCACTGCTTGAAAAACCACAGCGTCCGCCGCCGGCGACGCTGGAAAAGGTTGCCTCCGTGGCGTGCGAGCACCCGCTCCCAGGCGTGCGGATTTACCAATCCAGTCTCCGTCAGCTCTCGGTGCAGGTGCACATGATCGCCGCTGTGGTCAGCGTCCAGCCATTCCTCCAGCGGCACGGTAAAGCCCTTCTTCTTGCGCGTGGCTATCTCCTTCGGCAGTAGCTCACCCGCAATCCGGCGTAACAGGTACTTGTCGGTACGGCCCCGTATTTTCATGCTCGCAGGCAGCGAGAACGCCATCTCCACAAGCTTGTGGTCGAGGTATGGGACGCGCGCCTCCACGCCGTGGGCCATGGTCATCCGGTCATTCTTCAGGAGCAAATCGTCAGGCAGCCACACGTTGATGTAGAACTTCAGCAGGCGGTCGAAGCGCGAGCCGGAGCCCATCCGGTCTGCCACCAGTTGCTGCAGCTCCGCCTCATGGTCGGCAATGTTCTCAAGTACAGCGGGCCCGCACATGGACTGTCGTTCGCCTCTGTCGAAGTGGGCGGCGAACTCAAGCACGAATGCTACAGGATCGGCGCAGGTGGCCAGGGCGCGCAGCGTCCGTCGAGCGCTCCACCCTTCCGGCATAGCATCCGCAACGCGGTTCGGCAAACATCCCGGCAGGCATCGGCCCAGCGACTGCAGCGCGCGATACAGCTTGAGCTGAGGATAGCCGGCAAAGCACTCGTCTCCCCCTTCACCGCTTAGCACCACTTTCAGGTGCCGTCTGGTAAGCTCGGCCATCTGATACACCGGCAATGCCGCCGCATCGGCCACCGGCTGGTCCAGATGCCATATCGCCCTGGAGAGCAGCGCCAGCGATCCCTTCTCGGCGAGGAGCGTGTGGTGTCGGGTGCCGAGCCGAGCTGCGACCAGTGATGCATACTTGCCCTCATCATGGCGGGGATCATCAAAGGTCACAGAGAGCGTGGTCAAGCCGGTATCCGAGAAGTGGGCCATGAGAGCGGCGATGAGGCTGGAGTCCACCCCGCCCGACAGATATGCGCCGACCGGCACATCGGCCATCATGCGCATCCGGACCACGTCAGATAGAGTATCGCGCACTGCCGCGAGGGCGTTTTCTTCGGATAGCTCGGCACGCGAAATGTCCTCGATGCTCCAGTAGCGCTTGGTGCTGAGCTCCCCATCAGCATAGACCAGGCTGTGACCCGGCTGGAGGCTGTTAATTCCCCGATAGATCGTTTCGGGCCCCGGGACGTAGCGGAAGGCAAGGTACTTGTGGAAGGCTGCGGGCGACAGTTCACGGCTAACTCCGGGGCAGGTCAGGAGCGACTTGATCTCCGATGCGAAGAAAAGGGTCCCATTCGCCCACGTGTAGTACAGAGGTTTGATTCCGAGACGGTCGCGGGCGCAGTAGAGGGCTTGCTTCCTGGAATCCCATACCGCAAAGGCGAACATTCCGCGTAGGAACTCGACACAGCCCTCCCCGTGGTCTTCATACAGATGCAGGATGCATTCAGTATCCGAACGGGTGGTGAAGCGATGGCCCTTGCGCTCCAGCGCTTCGCGAAGCTCCCCATGGTTGTATATCTCACCGTTAAAGATAATCCACACATCGCCGGTCTCATTCGACATCGGCTGATGCCCGCCGGCCAGGTCAATGATGCTCAGTCTCCGATGACCCAGACCGACGCCCTCGGCGAGCCAGTATCCCTCATCATCCGGCCCGCGGTGCGCGATGGCGTCACACATGGCGCGGAGGATGTCCCTATCCGCGTGTCCTACGTATCCCGCGATTCCACACATATCGTGATGTATCCCCTGAGCGCTACTACCGCAACTGCCGGCGTTGGCGAATGTCGTCGTACAGGCTCAGATACCTTTGGGCCATTTCCCGCCATGTGAAAAGCTCGCTGCGGCGCCGGCTTGCCTCACCGAGGCGCCGTCGCATCCCTTCGTCGCAGAGCAGCGTGCGCAGCGGTTCGACGAGCGCATCCGACCTGCCTGCCTCGACCACGAAGCCGTTCGCCCCCTCTTCCACCAATTCCGCCATCCCTGGTACATCGCTGGCGACTATCGGCAGGCCGGTGGCAAGTGCCTCCAGCACCACGTTCGCCATGCCCTCGCTCAGAGATGGCAAGCAGAATACGTCCGCCTGACGGTAGATGTCAGGCAATTCGTCGCGCGACTGCAGCCCCAAGAATTCAGTACACTCAGCCAGGCCCAGGTCGGCGGTCTGAGCTTCCAGCGCGGCACGCAGCGGGCCATCACCGGCGACCAACAGACGGAACTGGACGCCATCCTGTTTCAGGCGCGCCAGGGCCGGCAGGAGGAGTTGTAGGCCCTTGCGCTCGATGAGACGGGAGACGGATAGCACCGTGGGGACGCGGTGAGTCGCGGACGTGAGAGGGCTGAACTGGTCGGTGTCCACTCCGTTGCATATGACCTCGAAGCTCATGTCCGGGAAGATGGATTCCGCTCTCTGCTTGAGGCCATCGCTGTTGACGACCCGTGCGGCGGCGCCACGGAGTAGGCACCGCACCGAGGGCCTCAGTAGCTTGTGCGCTAGCTCGAAACGCTTCGGCTCGTGGCCAGGCAAATCCCCTCCGCCAAGGCGAATTACGTGCGGAATGCCACCGAAGCGCGAGGCCCACCATCCCACGGGGCCCGAAGGCACCACGAAGAAGCTCTGCACGATGTCCCAGCGTGCGGGCGTCGTCTTGCGGCCGAGCACCGCGGCACGCGGGCCCGCAAAGACAACATATTGCAGCATCTCGTGGAGCTTCGCAAAGTCGCGGCGCTGCCGCCATATCGGCAACCGACGCACGTCAATGCCCTCGACGCGCTCACTTGCAGGAAGTCGTGAGAACCCGGAGGTGAGGACTGTAACGTGGTGGCCGGCTTGCACCATCTCTTTCGCCAGGTGGTAAGTGGCGGTAGCGCCGCCGCCACCTACCGGGGGGAATTCATAGTTTACCATCAGGATGCGCATGGGTGCAACTGGCGTCGGCTCCAGCCCCCTCCCTCGTTCTCCACGGCACAGACACGCCGGGGCATGACAGTACCGTTATGCTGCCGGAGCGCGCGCGCCGGCTCCCTAGTCTGGTTTGGCGAACAGGTCTGTCGAGAGGTAGCGCTCTCCGGTATCAGGCAGCACGGTGACCACGGTCTGCCCCGCCTCGGCCTCTGCTGCGATCTGTATGGCGACATGCGCGGCCGCGCCTGAAGATATGCCGCAGAATATGCCCTCTTCGGCAGCCAGGCGCCGCGCGGTAGCTATGGCATCTTCGTCTGTCACGGTCACCACTCGGTCAATGAAACCGAAATCGAGAACGGCGGGACAGAAGCCGGCGCCAATGCCCTGTATGCGGTGCTTGCCGGGTTGCCCTCCAGACAGCACAGGGCTGCCCGCAGGCTCCACGGCTACCAGTTGCAGCCGTGGATTCTGGCGCCGCAGGTAGCGACCCACACCCGTGATCGTTCCGCCTGTTCCGACGCCGGCGACGAAGATATCCACGCAACCGCCGCTGTCGCGCCAGATCTCCGGCCCGGTAGTTGCCTCGTGTACGGCCGGATTGGCGGCATTCTCAAACTGATTGGGCATATACACGTCATCGAGGATAGCCGCCAGTTCGTTGGCGCGCTCGATGGCACCCTTCATGCCTGCCGCGGCCTCGGTGAGCTCTAGCTGCGCCCCGTAGCCGGCCAGCAGCCGCCGCCTTTCCTCGCTCATCGACTCCGGCATCGTCAGTATCAGTGGATTGCCCCGCACCGCCGCCACCAGGGCCAGACCGATGCCGGTGTTGCCGCTGGTAGGCTCCACGATGGTGGTCACACCCCAGCGCAGCTTTCCTTCCGTCGCGGCAGCATCGAGCATCGCGAACCCGATACGACTTTTCACACTGCCGCCGGGGTTCTGTCCCTCAAGCTTCACACACACGGTAGCGCCGTCCTGCGGCGCAATTCTGCCAAGACGCACCAAAGGGGTGTTGCCGATGCACTTGATTATATCGCTGTTGATCCCTTCCATCTCACCACACATCCTTGTGGGAACACGCACTGCAATGGCCCAGCGGCTCTGCCGTGGCTACCTGCTGACGGGTATCACCAGACGGCTGGATTGCCCGTTCTCCGTGCGCGCGCAGACGATGCAGAGATACCGTCCACGAGGGGCAAGCGCGCCGGCGGCATTACACCCATTCCACAGGAGGCTCATTGTCTGGTCGGCGGTGGCCTTCTGGCCAAGCTCGGCGACGGCCCTGCCGGCGATGTTGGTGATCAGCACCGATACATCACTGTCAGCCGACACGCGGTAGCTAAGTTGCACACGTCCGCCGGCAAGCGGCTGGGCCGATGCGCAAGTTATCACCAGAGCCCGGTCTATGACCGCCATGGCGTCTGCCATGCCGCCCTGGCCGTAGCTGCGCATCTCGCTGATGATCAGCCGCCCCACGTTCGGGTTGTCGTTGTAATCGTACGTATCAGCGAGGACGGCAGCCAGACTGCTTGTGTTCCACCAGTTGTTCTGCGCGTATATGTCGCGCGGGCTGTTGTTGTATATCTCGTAGGACGCATTGTCATGGATGTGGTTCAGTCCGTCGTCCAGCACGTCCCCATTGGTGCGGTTCCCTAGGTTGGGCGCTGCGGTGCCTGTGATATACACTCCGTAGCGCCCGTTGTTCACCAGCCATGTATTGTAGACCACCGGTGCAGCGCTGCCCTTCACTCGCAACCCATCATATTCGTTCTGAGCAATACGGCACTCGTCTATGCGTGTATCACTCGAGGATGTCTCCAGACCATGCACGGCGCGTTCGATATCCGCCCCCTTCACGGTGCCTACAGAGCCGGCATTGAAGACGATGCCCTGCCAGTCGCCAGGTGTCGGAGCGGCCCCCACTGCATCGAAATAGGCCGGTGACGCCAGCGTGGCCTGCACATTCATCGTGCCGCTGACGTTGATGCCTCCGCCGATCACCTTCACCCCTGAAGCAATGTTCAGCGTTGCGCCATTCCCGACGTGCAGTATTGTGCTGTCGGGCCTACCTGTCAGGTTAAGCGGGATGCCCTGCGCAACCCAGTTGTGAACGCCGGGGAGCAGGTCCGGGTCGTTGTGACAGCCCACCGCGATCTCCTGGATTGCATTGCCCTGATAGACGTTCCCCGCACCCAGCAGCCGCACAGCCCCGGCATAGACACACAGGGGATAGCGGCCGCCATTCGAGAACCGGCAGTTGCTCACACCCGGACTTGCCGACGCCCATCCCTCGATGTTGAGACCGTCGCGTTGGTTGTGGTCGAACAGCGTGTCCTGGATATCAATGGAGGTATTACCGAGACAGCGCACGCCATCATAGCGCTGGTCCATAATCGAACTGCTGTGGATGCTGAGGGCGGCTGTGTCGGCCACAACTCCGTTCGCGGCGAAACGGAGGACAGCATTGCTGAAGTTGCCCACGGAACCCGCCCGCAGCGTGATGCCATCCCAGTCTCCCCGAGCCGGATTGGCCCCCGGCGGCAGAATCGTCACCGGCTGCTCGGCGGTCCCACAGGCGGCGATAGTGCCCGTGACGTCTATGTCAGTGGCCTGGACTGTGACACCGGCATCGAGGTTGAGGACGCCACTTACCGCCAACTGGTGCGACCCCGTTCCTGCAGACAGGTCGTATGGAAGACCGTCCTGGTCGTACCAGGTATCGGTATCGGCAATGTCATCCAGGGCGCTGCAACTGACGCCGATGGCCTGCAGGCCGTTTGATTCGTAGTGGTTTCCGTACTTCAGAACCTCGGCACAAGTTGCCTTCGCGTACACGGGATATTCGGCGTTTGAGAGGAAATACGTCCGCCAGACGCCGCCTCCTGCGTCGGTTCCTTCAACGTAGAGCCCGCGCCGGCCATTGTCCATGACGCAGCATCTCACGATGCGAACGTACGCGTTGCCGAAGGCGAAGATGCCCTCTGACTGCGCGGACCGGCAGTAACAGCCGTCCATTTCGAGCACGCCGCCGGCGACGGTGAGATTAGTCTGAGCGCCCTCTATGACGGCGCATGTCAGTTCGGCGCGGCCGGTGGCTGTGATGAAGATTCCCTGCCACGCGCCCACAGCGCCGCTGACCGATGGCCGAAACACCACGCTGCCTGCTTCGGAGCCGAGGGCGACAAGTGCCCCTTCGACCCGCAGCTCGTAGTTCCCGAGCGAGATCACCTCAACGCCGGCCTCGACCGTTACGGTGGCGTCGGCGGCGATCTTTGTGTTCGTCACGACGTAGTAAGGGGAGCCCCCGTAGCTGAGCGTTGTGTCGGAGGCAATCTGCGATGGTAGGTTGGCGGGCGAGGCCGCTGCGAGCGGCACGGCCAGGAGGTATACAAGACCCGAAGCCTGCCAATAGACACGTCTGCGCTGCATGGGACTCCCCCGCTGAGTGGGCATCAGGGAAAAAGACTCAAATGGGGACCTGTCTCAGAAGGCACCGGCGGTTCAATGAGGCGTCAGTGCCCATCTGAGGCGTCGTTAGCCGTTATGCGGGGTCCTGTCCTACCACCAGGACCTCGGATTCGAGCAAGACGCCAAAGCTGTCGTACACGCGCCGCCGGACAAGCTCGATGAGTTCGAGTACGTCCTTGGCGGTGGCTCCGTCGCAGTTGACGATAAAATTGGCGTGTTTCTCTGATATCTTTGCGCCCCCGACGCGCAGCCCCTTGGCGCCGACATCCTCCAGCAGCCGACCGGCAAAGTCGCCTTCCGGCCGTTTGAAGATGGAGCCGGCGCTACGCTGGGCCACCGGCTGCTTGCAGCAGCGCTCCTCCACCACGGCATAGGTGCGATTGCGCACGGCCCTGCCGTCGTCAGGGCGCACTGCGAACTGCCCCTCGGCAATTATCATGCCGTTGCGCTGGAAAACGCTGTGGCGATAGGACATCTCCAGCTCGTCGCGGCAAAGCTTATGCTTTGTCCCGTCGGCGTCAATCGCAAGCACCCAGTCCACCACGTTCTTCATCTCGCCGTCGTATGCGCCGGCATTCATCACAAGCGCGCCGCCGACGGAACCGGGTATGCCGGCCGCGAACTCAAGGCCGGAAAGGCCCCACTCGCAGCACTTGCGGCAGAGCATGGCTAGCCTCGCTCCCGCCTGAGCGGTAACGTGGCAGTTGTCGCGGGCTATCTCGGCGAGGTTCTGACCGATTTTGATGACCATGCCGCGGACGCCGCCGTCGCGCACCACTACATTGGTACCCTCGCCGAGCACGAAGGCCGGTATTGCGGCATCGGTGGCGTATCGAACTACATGGCACAAGGCGTCCACGGAATTGGGGATCACGAACAGGTCCGCCGGCCCGCCGACGCCCAGTGAGGTGTGCTTGGAGAGTGGCTCGTTGGGCAATACCTCCACATCATCAAGCGCCGCGGCGGACCTGAGTAGCTCGGTATCAATCAAGGCAATTCTTCCCCTCAGCCGGACGGCCGCTATTCCTCGCCCGATTCCGACGTCTCTGCATCGTCAGCTTTGTCTTGCTCTGCGACCTGTTCCGTATCGTCGGTCTCCACCTCTGCGGTGGCGGTGTCCTGCTGCTCTTTGCCGGCGCGCGCCGCTTCTCGGGCCTGGTCAATCTTCTGACCGATAGCCTTGGAAACCTCGCGCGACTTCGTCTTGGCGCGGTCCACGGCTCCCTTGAGACCTTCCGCCGAGCGCCCGTAGAGCTCTCCGGCCCTCTCGGAGGCGCCCTTGTAGTCCTCTTTCGCCGTTCGGGCAATCTGCGCCCACGCGCCCTTGAGGCCGCCCACCTGCTGATCCAAGTCGGCCACAACCGTGTCCGGCACGATGACCGTGTCGGGGCCGTGAACCATGCCCTCCGCTACGGCCAGGCTCAGCGTGCCGTCCGTCAGATCGCGAACCGGGCCGCCGGATACCTCGTAGCTCACCACCTGCTTGGTGTCAGGGCTCACGTGCACTTCCGCAAGCGCGCCCAGCTTCACACCGGAGGCAGTGACGACAGTCATCGGCTTCTCTGCCGCAGGCCGGCGCTTATCTGCCAATGTCGGCACCTTCGCCAGGTCCTGCGTCTTGGATGTATCCGCGATCATTACCGCATCCGGGCCTATTACCGCAATGTCGTCAACGAGAACGCCCTTCTCGTCGGCTCCGGAAGCAATGATGACCCCTACCACGGTCCCCTCTGCCAGGTCAACCACGACTTCGCTGACGCGGCCGAGGTCCACACCTTCGGCGATTGAGATCACCGACAGGCCCACGATGCTGCTCAGCTTGCGCATTCCGTCACTCTCCCTTTCGTCTCGTCGAACGAAGAGCGATTGCAGCCCCATTATAGCCCACTTAGGGCCAATACGGGAAGGCCGAAGTGTCATCCTCGTTACGACTTGCCCCGGCGACCTGTAGGCAGTCCCCCTAATCCGGCAACGAAGTGTCAAGCAACGGCCCTGCCAACTCGGCAACCGCCCGATAGTAGGTCTGCAGATTGCCGATGTCCAGGCGTCTCTGCCCCTCGGCAAGCGGGCAGGCATACACAGCGCCTCCCGACCGCGTCAGGTTCGCCAGCGCGTCGGTGAGCTGAATCTCGCCCCCTGAGCCCGGGCGCTGAACAGCAATATAATCGAAGATCGCCGGCCTGAACACGTAGCGCCCGCAGATGGCGAGATTTGATGGTGCCTCCTGCGGCTCAGGCTTCTCGACCAGATCGCACAACTTCACTGCATCGCCCGGCTCTCCGACGGGTGCCACGATCCCGTACTTCACCGTGTCTGCGGGGTCTATCCGTTCGACAACAACCACCGCGTCAGCATTAGACTCCTCGAAGACCGCCTGCATACGCCTAAGCAGCTCGCCCGGCTGCGGCTCGACTATGAGCGCATCCCCCAGTGCGACTACAAATGGCCTGTCACCAACCGCCGCCCTGGCGGTGGCAACCGCATCCCCCAGCCCCCGCTGGATCTCCTGAATCACGTAGGTGAAGGTCGCGTCAATCTCACCGCGTTCGCAGGCGATGTCGAAATGCTCGCGAATGGCCCCTTTCCCCTCCGCAGTGACCACGATGATATCCGTGATTCCGCCCGCAATCACCCCGGCCACGACGTGCTGCATTGCGGGGAATGGCCCCACCGGAAGAAGCTCCTTGGGCACGGCATAGGTCAGCGGATAAAGCCGCGTGGCCTTCCCTGCTGCGGGGATGACTGCGCAAGTTGGTCTCATGCGGGTGCTCCCTATCGCATCCGTGGCAGATACGGTCAGTGTTCCTTGGCAGGAATCTTCGCCAAGGAAGGTGCGGGAACCTGTCACGCGGCGGCCGGATGGGGATGGCAGCCTGACGTCCACGAGTGGTGGCTTGCAGGAGGGCTACACGAAAGAGGCACGAGGGGCTGGAGCCGACGGGCGGAATCGAACCGC
>CAZJVY010000102.1:0-10548 GCA_964549395.1 uncultured Armatimonadia bacterium
GGTGCGCGGCGCGCTTGAATGCGCCGGCATATTCTGGCTTGCTGTCCTTGTAGCGGCGGGCCTCCATCTCGCAGATCGTCGCCGCCATCGCCTCCATGATGTGGTACTGGTTACTGCGGCCCCCGTAGGGCATCTGGCCCGTCACCGACATGTACAGCAGTTGCGTGAGCGCCCCACGCCGCGTTGCCTCGTCTATCCACGCGCTGTGGCGCCCCTCATAGCCGAAGAATGGCAACATGCCCAGTTGCTGGCGGTCGGTGAGGTCGTAAGTGAACGGATCATTGGGGTCCCTGTACATCCCCCACGGGTTGATTAGCTTGAACTGATTGTCCAGCACCGCGTCAATAGCGTCCCGCGAATCGGCCAGGCCGGCGTAGGTCTTAATCTGCTCACCGCACACCCCGTAGATGGGGAAGTTGCTGTCATGCCAGTTGCGCCAGCTTGGATACCGGACCCACGGATCGAAGCTCCCGAGCTGCTTGCCCCAGCGCCGGTGTCTATCGGGGTCCACCTTGCCGTCCAGGGCGAAGTAGGCGTACATGAGCTCCTTGGTGTAGAACTCGGGGCCGTGGAAGCTCTCGTAGGGCTCGATGAGCCCGGCCATCATGCCGCAGCAGTAGTCCATGCTCAGGGCGCACTCGTCGACGAGGTCGTCACACCGCCCGCCCCAGATGCATCCGCCGAGGGCCCCGACGAAGCGGCCCGAGGTCGTCGAGGTCTCGCGCTTGAGCACCGGGTTGATGATTGCGCCGCGCTCATCCTGCCATGGCACCGCCGTGCGGACAATCCGCTCGGCCAGGTCTAGGTAGAACTCACGGTCTAGTCCGGTAGGCTCAAAGCTCACGCCCGAGCGCAGTTCGTCGAAGATCCTCTCGATTCTCTCTTCCAGAGGAAAGGGGGGAAGCTGGAACGTGTTGTCAGACACCGCCGAATCACCTCATTCACAAGTATACCGGCCGCCGGTCGGGCCAATCGCGCGGATGCATTCGCTGGGTGTAATGGAACGGGGAACCTCTAATAGGCTCAATGAGCGCCCTTCTTGCTCAGCATGACGCCAATGGTGCGCAGGAATATCTGCAGGTCCAGGCTGAAGGACAGGTTGCGGATGTAGTACAGATCGTAGCGGAGCTTCTCGATGACGTCCTCCGTGCTGGCATCGTACTTGTGATTGACCTGCGCCCAACCGCTGATGCCCGGCCGCACGATCAGGCGCTTGTCGTAGAGGGGGATCTCTTCCTTGAGCCGTTCGACGATTTCGGGCCGCTCGGGACGAGGGCCAATCAGCGACATTTCGCCCTTCAGCACGTGCAAGAGCTGGGGCAGCTCATCAAGTCTGGTCCTGCGCAGCACCCGCCCGATGGGAGTAACCCGCGGATCGTTCAGCTTGGCCCATACCGGCCCGGTACCGTTCTCGGCATCAGGAATCATCGTGCGCAGCTTCGTGAACCGGAAGTGCGCTCCGTCCTTGCCCACCCGCGTCTGCTGGTAGAAGACAGGCCCCGGGGACAACAGCTTGATCAAAACGGCGGACAGGCCAACCAGCACTGCCGCCAACGGCAGGAGCAGGATCGTTAGCACCATGTCCAGCACGCGCTTCAGCCGCGTGGCATACTTGTTGTACCGCACGGTCTCCAGACTCGCGAGCCAGTCGGGCCCGACATTGAACACCGCCGCCCGCTGCGTCAGCGTCTCGTAGGCTGCCTCGAACCGCACGACACGAATGCCGACAGCGTCACACTGGGCCAGACACCGCGCGACCTCCTCGCTGAACGGGCCGGTCTGGGAGATAATCAGCGTGTTGACCAGGTGCTGCAACAGAACATGGGGGCAATCGTGCAGATCGCCGATGACCGGGACGAGGTTGACATCCTGCACATCGCCAGGTTCTTCCCCGGACCTTACCGCGCCGACGAGATCATAGTCGGCGGTTGCGCCGTCCTGAGAGAGCTGGTCTATCACTTGCCGTGCGGTCTCGTCGGTCCCCAGCACGGCCACGCGGTTCTTGATGAGCTCATCGGCGACCAGCCCGGCCGCGATGATTCTCGCCGTGGCATTCAACGCGGCGGCGATTGCGTATGCCAGGAGATAGAACAGCCGCGCGCTTAGCCATGCCGGATTGATGAGGAACAGAACACTGATTGCCGTGATGGTGCCGACTAGTAAACTACTGTAGGCGTCAAAGAGCCGCATCAGCGGATGGCGAACCGTCAGGGTGTAGAGTTGGCTGACGAAGCTCGTGGCCAGCCAGCAGGCGATCATGACAACCAGGTGCGGCACCAGAGGCACCTGCGCGCCGCTAGCGGCGGTTAGTAGAACCAGATAGCGGGCAAGCAGAACGGCGCCCGTACCGGCGAGCAGATCGGCGGCAAGCAGGCAAAGCTGGTAGCGCAGCCTCAAGCGGTCAAGCCGGTAGCCTGCCACTGATACGGCCTGCAGCCAGTCCGGCCTCGTGCCGGTTGACCCCTGACCATTCAGTTCCCGATCTGACACCGTGGTGATTCCATTGGAGAGCAGCATCGCTGCGGATTTCGCCGATAGGGGGCGCTATTCCTTCAAGAGAGCAGTCACCGGGGCGTTAGCCGGGGCGCCGAATACGCCATTACAACAAGAGCCGCCGGCGTGCTAAATGCCGGCGGCCACGTGTCATACCCAGTTCCTGTGTGTGGGTTGCTCAGACGTACCCCAATTCCCTCGCAACCGCTAGCACCCTGTCGGCGGCTTCCTCCGGGCTGAGTTGAGTGGTGTCCAGGTAGACTTCGGGAGTGGAGGGCGCTTCGAACGGCATGTGCCAGCCGGCAATGTCATTGATCTCCCCGCGCTCGGCACGCGCGTACAGCCCCTTCGGATCCCGCTGCTTGCAGACCTCCAGCGGGCAAGCCACCATGACCTCCATGAAGTGCGGGCACCACCCCCGAGCCCTGTCGCGGTATCTCTGCAGCGGCGACACGGCGGCGACCAGCACGTTCACGCCGTATTTCGAAAGTAGTCGGGCCATCCAGGCCAGGCGCTTGGTGTTCTCATCGCGCGCCTCCTCGGTGAAGCCTAGGTTCGGGCTAAGGTTCGCCCGCACCTCATCGGCATCCAGGTTCTCAACCGGCAAGCCGATGTCGTAGAGGCGCTGTTGCACCAATGACGCTATTGTTGATTTGCCTGATGCAGGCGTTCCCGTGAACCAAATGACGACCCCGTACTCGTTGCTTGCACAGCATTTCTCGCTCATGATTCTCTTGCCACCAGTCTTGTCATTGGGGGTAGATTGCCTCGCCCTCCATCTCCGGGGGGACGGGCATGTTGAGGAGCCTTAGCACAGTGGGCGCCACATCCATGAGATGCAGGCCTTGGCGATGCCCTGACTCAACATGGCCGGGCGCCACACTGGCATAGATACCTTCATAGTCGTGTACGGCGTCATCGGGGCCGATCTCGGTGTCGAATGAGTACAGTGTCTCGTTGCCGATGTCCTGGCCCGCTCGCCAGTAGAGGTCGTCGAAATAGACGAGCAGATCCGGCGCCTCATCCACATAGGGCCCCGTGTACAGGTCCTGCGGCTTGTGGACCACTGTCTGCATAGGCCGCCCGGTATCGTCGGGTATCGCCTGCAACGCGGCGGCCAGTTCGTCGCGTTCATTCTCATACCGCTCGGGCAGGATGATGCCCTCTGGCTCGCGGCCGGCCACGTTCATGAATATGCGGCAGTAGTATCCTCCCCAGGCCCAGGCTTTGGTGCGCGTCCAGTCAACACGGTCCTCGCTGAACCGTGTGCGACCGGATACTGGCTCCTTGAGGCTGAGATAGCCATTCTGAATCAGCCAGTCGTTGACATTCAGGGAGCCTTCCATCCGCTTGGCGCCATGGTCGGACACAACCATTACCGCTGCATCATCGCCCGCAAGCTCCGTGATGCTGCCCAACTGGTCGTCCAGCTTCCGGTAGTAGTCGCCTATCGCGGTCTCAAACGGATTGCCCGGCCGGTAGCTGCGGTGTTGCGGATCGTGGAACTTCCAGAAACCGTGCTGAATGCGGTCCGGTCCCATGTAAACCATCGCGAAGAAGTCCCACGGTTCCTTCTGCAACAGGTGCCGTGCGGCCAGGAAGCGCTTGTCGGTAATCCGGTGGATCTGCTCCAACAGCTCCGCCTTGTCTTCGGTGCGGAAGTTCTCGCAGTCAATCTCGTAGCCGCCAGTCACCCGGCCCAACTCCGCTGCCAGTTCGGCCGGGTAGGTGTATCGGCTCTCGGTGCTGGGCGTCAAGAAGCAGGAGACCATCGCTCCGTTGAGCGGCGCAACCGGGAAGGTCTGCGGCACATTCAGCACGCAGCAGCGCTTCCCGGCGTCCGAGAGCATGTCCCAGACGCGCGGGACGTGAACCGCCGTCGAGGTCGCGATCCAGGCGCTGTCGTAGGTCCCGACCTTGCGATTGCGGAATCCGTAGAAGCCCAGTGCGCCGGGGTTGCGCGAGCTGAACATCGAGGTCCACGCCGGCACGGTAATCGGCGGGTCGGTGCTGCGCAATGGTCCGCAAGTACCTGCCTCGACCAGGTTGGAGAGGTTCGGCATTCGACCCAGCCACCGGTCTGTCAGCAGGTCCGCCGGAGCCGAATCCCAACCCACTATTACCACACGTCGCGTCTCGGCCATCAGATCGTCCTTCGCTCACATGACCGCTCAAGCCGGCTTCCCTGGATGCCTGGGCAGCGGCGCAGTATCGCTCTTCGCATCAGATCTCGATCCCGGGGCAGCGCGTTCCCAGTTGCTGCAGCCGTCCTTCTCACCCACCATCTCGCCCTTGAGCCTACAGTATAGCAGCAACTGCAACTCAAGGCAGCCGATGACTTCCGAGTGTGCACAGCCGGAGCATTCCCTCATTGGCGCACCGCGCAGTCGCTACTCCACGAAAACCTTGTCGAACTCCAGTATGCGTGCCAGAACCTCCGGCCGCATGACCTGCTCGGGAACGGTGGCCCTGTCAACTATCGCCTGCCGGATTTCGGTGCCCGAAAACGAAATGTACCGGTCCTGGTGCTCGCACATTCGGTCACTGGACACGCTGTTGCACTTGGTGCAGTAGCCGAAGTCACCTGCGATGCTGAACGGCTCGATCTCCAGGTCGGGGAAGTCCTTGAATATGTGTATGGCGTCTTCCTCGCCGTAGTACGGCTTGCCGTTGGGATCCTTGACCCCGGCGTGGTCGCGACCAATGATGATGCCACTGCAGCCGTAGTTCTTGCGCATAATCGCGTGCAGGATGGCCTCTTTGGGGCCGCCGTAGCGCATCTCCGTGGGCAGGATGTTGAGGAAGACCCGGTCTCTGGCGTAGTAGTTATCCAGCAGCGTCTGGTAAGCGGCGATAATCACCTCGTCGCGGAAGTCGCCCTGCTTCTTCTTGCCGATGATCGGCTGGATGAACAGGCCGTCGGTGAAGCCAAGAACCGATTTCTGCAAGAATTCATGGCCGATGTGCGGGACATTGCGCGTCTGGAAGGCGATAACCGTCTCCCAACCTTTGGCCTCGAACACGCCGCGCGTCTCGGAGGGAAACAGATTGATTTCGGCAAAGGGGCCGCGGTCGTTGTCAATCAGGCGAATGTCTCCGCCGACGAGCCAGTCACCGCGACCGTACATGCCCGCAACGCCGGGGTGATTCTCGTCATTGGTGCCGAAGAAGGCTCTTGTTGCGGCCGCTTTGTCCCAGCCGTAAACCTCCTCGACCCGGAGGATGGCCATTGCGTCGTCTTGCCCTGCACGGCATAGCGCAACTTCCTGACCGACGCTGACAGCGTCCTTGCTCGGCACATCGAGAACAATGGATATCGTCCACACTGTGCCGTCAACCATGCGGTCTGTCGCAATGATGCTCTCGAAGTCATCCTTGCCGACGAAACCCGTCAGTGGGCTAAAGACACCACGGGCGATGTTCTGGATGTCGCCGGCAAGTACGTCGGAAACGGACAGCCTCTGCAGGGACTTGGCGCGAGCCGCTGCATCAGCCAGCTCGTCTCCGAGAAGTATCTGGTTGACCAGTCTGCCGCCGTGCGGTCGGATCATGGCGCGTGCTCTCCTGGGCCTCAGTAGGCATACACGAATTAGCTAACACTCCTAGCACACTCCAATTGGAGTGCCACAGCCGCACATTACCACGGCATCGCCCAGCATGTCAACGGCGAACAGAGTGCCCGTCTGGCGCGGTTCGCAGGTTCCGGCGCGCTTGCGGCGAAGAGAAATCCATCTGCCGGCTTCTGACGAGGCAGGTGGGAGGTGCGGTGATGGACCAGATGACATGTCGCATTGGACTGATCTGCCTGCTGGCGGCTCTGACGGCAGCCGCCTATGGAAAGACGAGCGGCCCTGACTATTACACGCCGCAGCAGGTCAAGCTCGCGAGGGAACGCGTGCAGACGGAGGACTGGGCCAAGAGCCACCTGGACGGGTTGAAGAGCCGGGTTGCGTATGTCGTGAAACTGAACGACGAAGAGCTGTGGCGTTTCATCCCTCCAGCCGATCTGGTGCGTGCGACGTTTCTCTGGCGGGGCCAGAGCACCTTTGCGGGCTGTCCCGTCTGCGGCAAGAAGATATTCGACGTCGGTCGCGGCGGCTTCTATCCCTGGCTGTATGACCGCGAGCATCCCTGGAAGGTGCAATGCCCCTCCTGCAAGACATGGTTCCCATCCAGTGACTTCGCAGCTTACTACGAGAACGGCATGCAGGGCGAATGCGACATGTCCGGCGACTATCCCGATGACGGCAGCGGATGGGTGAATAAGGACGGCATCAGGCACTACTTCGTCGGGTACTGGTGCCAGCATCAGCGCTGGGCTGACGTCATCAGGGCAATCAGCGACCTGTGTGAGATTCACTTGCTGACCGGGGACGAGGCTTATGCGCGGCCGGCCGCCATCCTGCTGAGTCGCTTCGCCACCGTGTATCCGGATACGGATTATCCCAAGCAGAGCAACTACAGCGCCGACGGCAGAGTGCTGCCCTGGTGTTGGGAGAATACCAGCGTGGTCAGGCCGGTTGCCATCGCCTACGACAGCGTTTGGCCCTACATGCACACGACTGGCGACCACGGCCTGCTGGATTTCCTCAAATCCAAGGGCGTCGAGAACATGTGCGCCCATGTGGACAAGGGCTTCCTTCAGGATGTCGCCGACAAGATGATGACCACCGAGTCGTACATCTCCAATGAGGGCGACCACCAGCGCGCCTACGCGATAGTGGCCCTGGTGTGGGGCGACAACGACCCGGCTCATGGCATCACCACCGACCAGATGCTGGACTGGCTCCTCAACGGCCGTGGCTCGATGGACACCCTGATCTGGAACGGCATCTACCCGGACGGCCATCCCAACGAGGCCTCGCCGGGTTACTCATCGTCGGTGGCCGAGAAGTCCTGGGAGATTGCCGACTACCTGACGCGTGCGGGCCACAACCTCTTCGATAACCCGCGCTTCCCGGCCTCGGCTCATGTCTGGCTGGACCTGTGCATGTGCGGGAAGCAGCAACCCGCCATCGGCGACTATGGCAACATCTTCGGGGGCGGCAGAGCCGGCTGGAGTGCCGCCATGTTCCGTACTGCCTGGGAGCGGTTCAAGGACCCGCGCTTCGCGAAAGCCCTCGTCGCTCTGGGCAATCCACGGCCCGACTTGTATGACCCCGACATACGCGCCGAGGTCGCCGCTGCGGCGGCCAAGTACGACAGGCCTCTGGTCGGAGGCACCAGGAACCTGTCACAGTTCGGATGTGCCATACTTGAGGGCGGCGCCGAGCCGTACGAGCGCGCCCTGAGCCTCTACTACGGTTCGGCAGCGGGCGGTCACGGCCACTATGACCGGCTGAATATCGAGTTGTACGCCCACGGCCGCACGATGATGCCCGACCTGGGCTACCCCGACCAGTGGGGAGCCAAGGCAAGCCAATTCCACTGCAACAGTACCGGCCACTATACCGTGCAGATTGATGAGCGCGGCCACATGAACAAGCAGCGCGGAGAGCTGAAGTTCGTCGCCGACCTTGATGACGTGCAGGTGGGCGAGGCCTCGGCCGAGGGCACGTATCCGGGCATCGCGGATATCTACAGGCGGACGACGGCGCTGGTGGACGTGTCGCCGACCGATTCCTACGTGCTTGATGCCTTCCGCGTGAAGGGCGGACACAAGCACGACTGGCTGTTCCACGGCCCGGCCTATGACGGCTTCGCTATCCAGGGCGTGGACTTGTCACAGCCCCGCGAGGGAACGCTGGCCGGGCCCGATGTGCCCCTCGGTAAGGTGCCGGAAGGCTACCAGGGCAGTGGCTACCACTGGCTGCATTCCGTGCAATCGGGCACTCCCTCGGGCGAATGGACCGCCACGTACACGGGCGCCGACGAGGACCCTCAACTCAAGATGACGATGCTGCCCGGTGCGGCGGACGAGGTGATTGTCGCCCAGTTCGATAGCCCTCACATCTCCGGCAGGCCCATGCCCGACTCCCTGCCGTGGATCGTGGCGCGCAATGAGACGGAGGGCACGTCTCGATTCGTCAGCATCATCAGGACCGTCACAGGCGAAGACTGCATCGAGATGATTGAGCCGTTGGCGGTATCTGAGAACGACTCCGAGGCCCTCGCGCTACGCGTCACCACCGCCGAGTACACGGATACGATATATGGCTGCATGGACGGCGACCTGACGGTGAGTGTCGGCGATGGCATTGAGATTGCGGCCCGGTTTGCGCTGATCCGCCGCGACCGGGCCGGTCAACTGGTCTCGGTGCACGCCGTCGGCTGCAATAGCCTGGGCGGGCCGGACTTCGCAATCGAGAGCGAGGGCCGCCACCGAGGGGATGTCACGGCGGTGGATGCGGCAGCCAGAACCGTGACGGTCGCGGGCTTCCCTCTGACCGATGCTCTGGTCGGGCAGAGCGTGCTTTTCGCGAACGAGCTACATCAGACCAACTTCCAGGTCGAAAGCGTCTCGGGCGGCGACGGCAAGGTGGTGCTCGGTCTCGGCTACGTGTCGCCGATGATCGGGCACGGTACCGTCTATGATGTTGACGATCAGAACCGCGTGCTGCTGACCGACACGACGTTCCGCAACTACGGGTGCCAGGATATCTGGTCGAAAGGCTTCGATCCGAAGCTCGAAGGCATGTACCTGCTGAACGGGGACCGCAGCAAGCACTTCCTCATCAACGACTGCCAGCTCTTCCCCGATGTCTCGAAAGAATGGTGGCAGCCGGAGGCGGACCACGGCAGCTTCAATCTGGCCGGCACGGAGAAGCTGAGCGATACGTTCAAGAAGGGCGGCGAGTGGTACGTGCAGGCTCTGTGGCCCGGTGACGTAGCCTGGGTGGAGAACGCTCTCGTGCTCCAGGTCCAGGGCCAACAGGTCTACCGGCTCTCGACAACCTCGACCCACATTGTTCTGAAGGTTGGCAAAGCCGACGGCAAGGTGGTCTACAAGGCCACCGGCGCTACCCCCGGCGTGCACACTGTGACTGCGAAAGACGGTCGTGTTGAGCTGGGAGCGGCAATGCTGCAGTCCGGCGAGGGCATCGTGATACTTAACCCCAATCCGAGGGTGGACTACAGCGATTGCGATCCTCCGCGACTTGTCGAGATGTCTGCAGACGGCAAGGCGGTGCAGTATGAGAAGGGCATGGCTCCGGCCGCAGGCGGTGCCCGGCAGGTGCGGCTGGTCTTCGGGGACGCCAATTCTCTGGAGCCGCCGACGATCGCAATAGCCGGTGTTGCCGTGCCGGCTACCGGCCGCGGTGTGAAAACGGAGAAGCTGACTAAGGCAACGACGGCTATCACGCTGGACCTGCAGGCACTGGCGGCGTGGGCCGCCGCGAAGGAGATAGCCTATCCGCCGGTGCTGCAGGTGGCAGTGCGGGACAGCGCGCTCAATCCGGAGCCGTGTGCCGTCAGTCTCACACTTGCCGCCCTGGCCGCGCCAGGTGAGGGGGCCATCTTCCTCAGCGACCTCAAGCCCGTCTCCTCCCTCGCTCATGCCGGTCTGAAAAACGACCGCAACTACGCCGGCGAGCCGGGAGTCAACCTGCGCGGGCGGCATTTCGACAAGGCGATCATGACCTGCCCGGAGACGGGACACGCGGCTGAGACCATATACGACCTCGCGTCCCATCCCGACCATCGCATCTTCCAGGCCGTCGTCGGCCTCGACGACGCTGTCGGCACTCGCGGCACCGCTGCCTTCGAGGTGTACGTGGACGGGCCGGACGACGGGTGGCAGAAGCTGCATGCAACCCGTGTGCTGAGCGGGGGCGGGGATGTGCTGGCTCTGCGCATTGACCTCGGCCAGGCGAAGAAGCTGCGGCTGGTGGTCACGGAGGGCGGCGATGGCATCGGCTCCGACCACGCTGTCTGGGCCGACGCGCGACTCGAGCTTGGGGACTAGCAGCGTCGCGAGGAAATAGATAGGCAACAATAAGCCCCACCGCTCCCGCAGTGTGTCCACATTCGGGCCGGCAGGTCACTCAGCGGTCGCTACTTGTTCACATTACCGTCAGTGGTGCCCCACATCGCCTGCTGACTCCCCCACTTCGC
>CAZJVY010000103.1:0-10521 GCA_964549395.1 uncultured Armatimonadia bacterium
CGTCGTTCGCCTCACGCAACTCATCATTTCATCACCACTCTACCAGGTCGTATTGCGTTGCGATTGTACAGGCACTACGCCGGGCCTGCAAACACCCGGTCACGGCCCGTCTGGCCTATTCATGAGCTATAGTGCATTCGTAAACGCTGGTAATCCCATCGTCTTCGGGAGCAATGGTCAGCATGTGCCCCTGGACATCAGCGACTTGGTCGCTCAACTTGATCCCCAGAGCATTGAGGTCAATCTTGATCTCATTGGCTCCCTGACACTTGATCTCCAGTACCACTTCACCGTCTTGCTTGAGAAGACCTGCTTCGACCCGGGCCAGAGTGCGCTCGACAGCCGGGGCGACATAACACCAGAAGTACCACTTCGCTTCATCGGTAACGAGTCGCTGGCGTTGCGGCGGTTCACCGCGACGCACCTTGTCGGCAAGCCAGGCAGCCCCCTCGGCGTAATCAGCATGGTGGCCGGTTGAGTCACTGGCGAAGCTGACAAGGTGGCCCGGCATGCAGAGAAGTTCGCCGAACGTCTTCCAGGTCTGCTGGGGGTCAATGGTCCCGTCCATCTGGCCGTGTTCGATGCGGACGGGGGTGTTGGCGGCGTTGGTGATGAAGGTACGCGGCGAACGGACCAGGTACTGGTAGTCCACTTCCTGACTGTCGCCGGGCTTTCCCCCGCAGACGGCCTCAACATGGACCGCATAGCCATTTTGCTGCTCCCACCATTCCTTCATCGAGGTGATGGGACACCAGGCGCAGACAGCAGCCCACACATCCGGGTACTTGCCAGCCATCATCAGCGACATGTGCCCGCCGCCGGAGCCCCCCTGGAGGTACACGCGGTTCGCATCAACGGGGAAGTTGGACTTCATGTATTCGACCGCGTCAATGACGTCGTGCTGGGCCAGGAGCGACGCGCCGGCCTGAGTCGCGCGAGGGTTGTCGGTCAGGTTGGGGCCGCGGAACTCCGGGAAGACCGCGAGCCAGCCGCGTTCGGCGGCCTGCCCGCTCTGCTGATCCATAGAGCTGTGCCGTGTGGTTGACCAGGAATGGATCCCGACAAGCAGCGGGCGAGGCTCCTCACTGTGGCTCCCCGGCGGCAAGTCGGCCGGATGACCGACGATGACGTTCTCCTCGGATCCGTCAACAGATGACACGACGGTGGCTTCGTAGAGCTTGTAGTTGGGCAGTTCAGGCAGTTCCACTGCTGCCGCCTCCCTCAGAATACCGGCTGCGGCCAGAATCAGCATGAATCAAGCGATGGTGCCTTGGAGCCCTGACCGGCACCGTTGGCGAGTTCCGGAGGGCTGCTTCCCATGCAATCTCACAGGTCCCTCTCCCAGTCGCAACTCCAAGCGCGATGCGCCACTGCAAGTCACCGTCTGGGCATGCGCCCTGCGACGACTTTGAGCGTTTTCTCGGTTCCGTCTCTGTTGATGATGATCTGCAGTTCGTCGCCTATCTTGCGCTTGAGGATGGCCGCTCTCAGTTCCTCAGCATTGCTGATCTTTGCACCGTCAATGGACAGAATGACATCATTGGGCCGCAGTCCGGCGCGCTCTGCCGCACTGCCCCGCACTACGCTCGCCACCCACACCCCCTGGTCAGTCGCCAGGTTGGCATAGCGTGCGAAGCCGGCGCTGTTGGGCGTGATGTCTCCGATGCCGATCCACGGTCCACCGTGGATCAGGAAGTGAACCATCAGCTTGGCCTCGTTTATGGGTATGGCAAAGCCGATGCCGATTGTGGTGGCCTCCTGGTTGGGGGTGAATATCGAGAAATTGACGCCGATTGCCTGGCCGGCGAGGTTGAGAAGCGGTCCGCCGCTGTTGCCTCGATTGATCGCCGCGTCAGTCTGGATGACATCACGTTGCCGGTCGGGGCCGACAGGACGGTAGCCCTTCGCGCTGACCACGCCGACTGTTACGGTGCCGGTATAGCCGAACGGATTGCCCATGGCGATGACCCATTCGCCCACGCGGATCTTGTCGCTGTCGCCCAGTTCCAGTGCCTTGAGATCACCGGGTGCGTCCACCAGCTCGACAACGGCCAGGTCGGAAGCGATCTCGGCGCCGATCAGCTTCCCCTCGAACCTGCGGCCGTCCATGAGCTCAACTGCGATCTGTTCGGTGCTGGCGACAACGTGGGAGTTGGTCAGAATGAAGGGGCGATTCTCGTAGCTGAAGACGAAACCGGAGCCAAGCCCCGGCCGTGGCTGCGGGCCGATGAGAGCCTCCCACATGTTGCGGGGCCGGCTGATGCTAATGGTCTCGATCTTGACTACCGCCGCTTCCGTCTTTGCCACGGCGTTTACGATGGCGTCCTGCTCGGTCTGAACTCTTACCACAGTACGCCCGGCGAGCGGCGATATCAGGGTGCCCTCGCCACCCGGAGATGGCACGAACAGCTTGCCGTAGCAATAGGCGCCAATCATGCCGCCGATGACACCGACGATCAGGGCCAGCAAGAGCAAGAACAGAGGACTCACCGTACGTTGCGGATTCATGACGCCACTCCCCTCGTGACCGACCGCGACGCTGTTCGCCCTACAATCCCTTCATGACATTGGCCATCTCGATGGCCGTAACAGCCGCCTCGAAGCCCCTGTTGGGCAGGCGAGTGCCGGCGCGCTCAATGGCGTCTTCCAGCGTCTCGCACGTGACCACGCCGAAGATGACGGGCACGCCTGTGTCCATGCTCGCCTTAGCCAGACCCTTTGCGGCCTCGCCGGCTACGAAGTCAAAGTGCGGGGTCGAGCCGCGGATGACGGCACCGATGGCGATAACCGCGTCATACTTGCCGCCTGCGGCCATCTTCTTGGCTGCCAACGGCAACTCAAACGCGCCGGGCACCCACACAACCGTCAGGTCGTCCGGCTTGGCTCCGTGGCGCACCAGCGCATCAATGGCGCCGTCTCTCAGCTTGCTGGTAATGAATTCGTTGAAGCGGCTCACCACCAAACCGAACTTAAGCCCTTTGGCTTGCAGATGGCCCTCGATTACCTGTGCCATACCCGTACCCTCTTTTCTAGGAAGATGTGCGATCCCCTCTGAAATGCGGAATGCGCCTATTCCTCGTGTGTCTCTGCCTCACATTGTTCGTCGCAGCCCTGATGTAGCAGGTGTCCGAGCTTCTCCTGCTTGGTGCGCAGATAGGAGGCGCTGTAGGGAGTGGAGGGAGCTTCGAGTGGAATGCGCTCGACGACCTCCAGTCCGTAGCCGCCCATCGCCGTGTATTTGGCGGGGTTATTCGTCATCAAGCGCATCCTGGTAATGCCGAGGTCTGCCAGCACCTGCGCGCCCAGTCCGTAATCCCGCATGTCGGCCGGAAAGCCGAGCGCCTCGTTGGCTTCTACCGTGTCATAGCCGTTGTCCTGCAGATGATACGCCTTGATCTTGTTGGCCAAGCCGATGCCCCGTCCTTCGTGACTTGGGATGTACAGAACCACTCCGCAGCCGGCCTCCTCGATTGCCTCCAGGGCGGCGTGCAACTGCCAGCCGCAATCGCATTTCAGCGACCCGAGCGCATCCCCCGTGACACAGCCGGAATGTACGCGTACCAGTGGCGCTCCGCCACATTCGGCTGCGCAGTTCTTCAGATCCCCCTTAGTGAGGGCAATGTACAGGTTCCCGTCCAGCTTCGACCGGTAGGTGATGGCCTCGAAGTCGCCATAGAGGGTAGGCAGGTGAGCCGACGTCTCACGCTCCACCAGGCGCTCGGTGCGGCGGCGGAAGCGGATGATATCGGCGATGGTGACAATCCGGAGCTGCTCGGCCGCTGCAAACTTCTCGAGTTCTTCCATGTCGGCGACATTGCCGTCATCTTTGAGAATCTGCGACAATACGCCGGCCGGATACAATCCGGCCAGCCGCGCCAGGTCAACGGCGGCCTCCGTATGGCCAACGCGGACCAGTGTTCCGCCCTCGGTCGCACGGATAGGGAAGACGTGACCGGGGCGCACGAGATCATTCGGCTGCGTGCCTCCCGATATGAGTGATCTTATAGTTGTGGCTCTGTCGGCCGCCGTGTCTCCCGATACGACACCCTCAGCGGCATCCACCGACACCGTGAATGCCGGCCCTCGGCGGCCTTCCTGGCTCGTGCGATCACCGCGCCGCTCGGCCGCCATTGACGGCAGGTCCAGCTCGTCGAGACGCTCTTCCATCATCGCCACGCACAGCAGCCCGCGCGCTTTGGTCATCATGTAGTTGATAGCCGTGGCGTCGGCGAATTGGGCGGCGATGATCAGGTCGCCGGTGTTGTAGTCGGCAGCCTCGTCAACGACTATGACGAACTTGCCTTGCTCAATATCTTGGAGAGCTTCCTCTATGGTTACAGGCATTGCCCTTCACTCAATTAATGAAGCCTTGTTCACGCAGCAACTGCTCCGTGATGCCGTTGCTGGCCGGGCGCGCAAGTGTGTCGCTTCCTGCCAGCATCTTCCGCACGTACTTGGCCAGAATGTCGAGCTCGATGTTGACCTGGCGACCGGCCTTGACGTCGGGAAGGGTCGTGCTGTCCATCGTGTGCGGGATGATGGCGATGGTGAAGCGGTTGCCGTCCACAGCCGTCACGGTCAAGCTGATGCCGTCAACGGCGATACTGCCCTTCTCAGCCACATAGGCCATTTGCTCGGACGGCATGCTGAAGCTGTAGAAGACCGTCTCGCCGGTCTGCTTGCGGCCGGTGCAGACGCCGACACAGTCCACGTGTCCCTGAACGAAGTGTCCGCCCAGGCGGTCGGATGGCAGCAACGCGGGCTCCAGGTTCACCGCCCGTCCGGGCCGCCAACTATGCAGCGTGGTGCGGCGCATGGTTTCCGCACCGGCGTGCGCCTCGAAGCTGTCTCCGGAGAGCCGCTCGATGGTCAGACAGATGCCGTCACAAGCGACGCTGTCACCCACGTCCGACTCGGCCGCCATGCCCGGGGCTCGCATGTGCAATTGCACCCCCGCAGGCCGGCCGGTTGCCCGCAGAAACTCCCCCTTTTCCCGGATCAGCCCTGTGAACATACACGACCTCGTATCATCACGTCGCAACCCACACGGCGAGTCTCGACGATATCCAACTTGATCGCCTCGGCCAACTCGCTCACACCCAAATCAGCCACCGCTCCCGGCCCGCCGCCGAGGAGCTTGGGCGCCACGAAGAGCACCATCTCGTCCACGAGTGCCTCCCGCATGAGGCCGGCGGCAAGGGTCGGCCCGCCCTCGCACAGGATGCTCATGATCTGCCGCTTACCCAGTTGCCTCATCAGCAGGCGCAGGTCCACGCGCCCATCCTTCGCGGGGAAGACCATCACGTCTGCTCCCGCTTTCCGCAGGGCCTCAATTCGGCCCGCGTTAGCCGCCTCGCAGCACGCAATCACACACGGCGTGCCGTCGTCTCGCTGCAAGGCCCTTGCCGTCACAGGCGTGCGAGCGTCGCTGTCCACTATCAGCGCGCCATTGCGGTTGTGTGCGCTGTCCAGCCGAGTGGTAAGTCTCGGATCATCGGCCAAGACGGTGCCGACTCCGACCATCGCGAATTGCACCTGGCTGCGCAACCGGTGAACGGCACTACGCGCCTGCGGTCCGGTTATCCACTGCGACTTGCCGTCGGCGGCAGCGGCCCTGCCATCGGCAGTCATCGCCATCTTCAGCGTTACATATGGCAGGCTGGTGGCCTTGAACCTGAAATAGGCCCGGTTGAGGTCCTGAGCGCTTGCGGTCAGAGGGCCACGGAACACCTGGCAGCCCTGAGCCACAAGCGCGGTGTGTCCGCCTCCGGCTACCCGCTCGTCCGGGTCCTCACATGCGTAGAACACCCGCCGTACGCCTGCCGCGATGATTGCGTCAGTACACGGAGGCGTGCGCCCATGATGGCAACATGGCTCAAGCGTAACATAGATGTCCGCGCCCTGAGCGCTGGTGCCGGCCTCGTGTAGGGCCACGGTCTCGGCATGAGCCTCTCCGGCCGCATGATGGTATCCCTCGCCGACGACCTGCCCGCTATTGACGACAACCGCGCCGACAGCGGGGTTGGGGGCGGTCCTACCGAGGCCCATGGCGGCGAGCGTCAAAGCCCTGCGCATATATGAACGGTGCATGTGCCTAGTTGCCCCGTGTAGGGGGCTCGCGGTGCTTGCGTGCCTCCTGCTCGGCTCGAAGAGCGCTCGTGTACAGCCTGGCCTGCTTCAGTTCGCCGATAGCCTGCGTCTCCTTGAGATCCATGTAGGCCACGACGATGATCCCCAGAGGCAGCAGTGTCAGTATTGTCCAGAAAACGAGCGCATGAACCGGGTTCTCCCACTCGCGAGACAGGCCATAGTAGATCATCCCGATGATTACCAGTAGCAGCACTCCACAGACGATCCGCAAGCCCAACTGGCGGGAACTGATGATCGTACGCCCCCGCATGAAGGCGTTAACCTGCAGCGCCAGGACGATCGCGATAACCACCCCGGCTACGAGCAGAATGACGCCCAGCGTATAGGCCATTGCAAGCCTCCGATATGGAGGAAATGATAGCACGAAACCGGCTAGAGGGCAAACACCGAGGGGGGCAAAGCAAAGGGGACTTACGTGCGCTTGAACTTGCCGTCAAGTTGGTCGGCGCTGACAGAGATGATGATGGGATCGCCGTGGGGACAGACAGCCGGCGCTTCCGTGGCCGCCAAGTCGTCAACAAGCCGCTGCATCTCAGCCTGCGTGAGCTTGGTCCCGGCCTTGATAGCGCCGTGACAGGCCACCAGGGCACTCAGTTCGTCGCGGGCGCGGTCCAGGGATGACGGGGCCTGCCACTCGGCCAGATCGCGCACGAGGTCCCCGACCACGGCCGGGTAGTCGCGTCCCACCAGCGCCGTTGGTACGGAGCGGAGGAGATAGGCACTCGGACCGAAGTGCTCAAACTCGAAGCCGAGCTGGAGCAGCGCATCGGCGTGGTCCTCCACTGCAGCGGCTTCGGCCGGCGTCAGTTCGAGGGTCAACGGGACGGCGAGCAACTGGCGGCTGACTGGTTTGGCCCTGTCCGCCATCTGGTGGAGCAGCACGCGCTCGGCCGCGCGGTGCTGGTCAATAAGCAGCAGATCGCTACCTGCACGGGCGACGATATAGCGCCCGGCAAGCTGGTCAAGCACCTGCGGCGCTTGCTGGAGATGGGTCCCCTCCAGAGCCTGCTGGCTGGCGGAGTCCTGTCCGTCCGCCGCTGCGTCGGAGGCAAACACCTCGAGTCCATCATCGCGCGCGTCCAGGGAGTCGGCAAACGGGTTGACACGCAGCCGTGCCGCCCGGCGCGACAGGTCGGATGGCGGCCCGTCCCAACGGCCCGCTGCAGGCTGTGGGCCGGCTTGTAGAGCGTCACGGTGGGCGAAAGCTGCACTGCCGCTACCGGTCAATGATCGCAGCCCTGCCTCAGCCAGCGCTGCCTCCACCGCCTGTTGACACAGGCTGCTGATGCGGCCCGGATTGCCGAAGCGCACCTCGATCTTGGTGGGATGGACGTTCGGGTCCACGGCGCTGGGGCTGATGTTGACGTGGATGACGCACAGCGGCTGTCGGCCCGCCGGCAGGAGCATGCCATAGGCCTGGGTCACTACATGGCTGAGCGCGCCGCTACGGACAAAGCGGTTGTTGACGAAGAAGAGCTGGCCGCGGCGATTGGCACGGGTCAGGCGTGGCGAACTGACGAAACCACTGATGGTCACATCGTCGTTCTGCAGCGTCACCGGCAGGAACAGGCGGGCGTCGTTGCTGCCGTAGATGGCCGCGATGACGGCCTGCACGTCGCCCTGGCCGGCCGTATCGAACACTGGCTGCCCGTCGTGAACCACCTTGAACGCGATGTCGGGACGGGCCAGGGCCAGTCGCTGCGTCCACTCGATACAGTGACCGCGCTCCGTCGCGGTGGTGGCCATGAACTTCTCCCTGGCCGGGGTGTTATGGAAAAGGTGCGTCACCTCGACATCCGTGCCGACCGGCGCGGCCACCGGTTCCTCGCCCATGATCTGCCCGCCGCGGACGATGATGCGGCGCCCTTCGGCCGAATCAGCCTGGCGGCTGGTTATCTGCAAGTGCGCCACCGCACCGATGCTGGGAAGCGCCTCGCCGCGGAAACCCATTGTGGCGATTGTGTCAAGGTCATCTGCGGAGTTGATCTTGCTGGTCGCGAACCGTTGCACCGCCAGCCGCAGGTCTTCGGCGCTCATGCCGCAGCCATCGTCACTGATGCGGACACGCTCCTTGCCGCCCTTTGTCAGGTGGATTTCGATGCGCGAAGCGCCGGCGTCAATGGCGTTCTCCACTAGCTCTTTGACCACGCTGGCAGGGCGCTCCACGACTTCGCCTGCAGCGATGCGGTTGGCGACACTCTCCGGCAGTACGTGTATCCTGCTCATCGTTTCCTCTGGCGTAGGGGCAGCATAGTCAGAGTTCGCCTCTAGGCCCAGGAATCCTTGATTGACGGGCAGAGCGGCGAGCGCGAAGTCGGTTCCTTTGAAGGTCTATGAAGACAGATGGACGAATCTGTGCTGGCGCAATGCAACCGGCCGCTGCTGGATACTACCTGAGAGGCGAACGACATGACTGAGCAATACGAGGGAATATTCCCCGCAATTGTCACGGCTTACGATAGACACGGCGACGTGGACCCGATGGTGCAGAAGCAGGTCGCGCGCTGGCTGATTGATCGGGGGTGCAAGGGCCTGTTTGTATGTGGGGGCACCGGCGAGGGGCTATTGCTCACAGAGGACGAGCGCAAGCTGGTGCTCGAGGCGGTCACGGAGGAGGTGGGCAATGACGCGACGATCATCGCACACGTCGGCTCTGTCAGCCCGCTGCAGACGTACAGACTGGCGGAGCATGCGGCCGCTCTCGGCGCGGACGCAATCGCGGCAATACCGGGCACCTACTTCACTCCCGCGCCGGATGAGTTGATAGAGCATTACACCACACTGGCGGAGATCGCCCAGCGGCCCACCTTGCTGTACCACATCCCCATCAGGACAGGAGTGAGCCTTGACCTTGAGATCATACGCCGGCTGGCGGAGATTCCACATGTAGCGGGACTCAAGTACACCGATCACAACCTCTTCATGCTGGAGCAGATGCGGAAGGATCAGGGCGACGAGTTCATTATCCTCTCGGGTGCCGACGAGATGATGGTGCCGGCGAAGTTGATGGGGTCCACGGGCGCGGTTGGGACATGGTATAACGTGATGCCGGACGTGTTCGTAGCGGCCTTCAATGCGGCGGCGCGTGGGGACTGGGATGAGGCGATGGCCAACCAGAAGCGCGCCAACTGGGTGATGCGCTACGGGCTTGCGGTGGGGGGGATGGGGATGGTCAAGGCGGCACTCGAGGCGCTCGGGTTCGCAGTGGGTGATGCGCGCATGCCGGTGAAACGGCTGGATGACGTTACCAAGCGGCAATGCGTGGAATTCATGCAATCAGAATGCGTGCTGGGGCATCAGTAGGGCAGACGGAAACATGGCCATGAAGGGACGAGCACGGATGCGAATGGTTGTTGTGGCAATTGCAGTGTTGATGCTTTGTGCCGGGATGACAGACGCCGCCAAAGTGGGCTACGTCAACTACGGCGGGCTTGAGAATCCAGCCGTCAATGATGGAGACGCCTGGGTGAAGGCCGTGCGGGAGGCCGGACTGACTGTCGAGCTGGTCAAGACGACAGAGCTGCCGAACGCCGAGCGGTTGGCAGAATTCAGCGGGCTGTACGTTCCGGACATCATCGCGTTCACTGAGGCCGGCTTCTCGGCGTTGCAGAGGTACGTGGCAGCCGGCGGATGGCTGCTGTTGCAGGGCGGCTATAGCGCCACAGCACTGGACAAGAGCGGGAAAGACATCTTCGACAAAGACAACCATGCCTGGAAGATAATCTACCTGGAGAGGGGCGCTTGCCGTACAGGCATTCTGCCCGCCACAGGGGCGGGCGCCTACAGCAGCGGCCTGACCATCGCCAAGCTGCGGCTGGCCGACGGTTCCGACATTACACGGGGCACGGAGACCGGCGTAGTGCTGGAGATGCCGAAGCGTGCCAATGGGAAACCCTATGCCTGCTCGGCGCTCCACTACTTCCCGGTAACCGGTGCGCGCCCGCTGATATCCGGGGTAGCCGAAGCGGAGAATGGTGAGCAGCCGCCGGAGCCGATAGCTCTGGCCGTCTACAACGAGTATGGAACCGGGAAATGCGTGTGGCTGACACTGCCATTGGATGAAATGGCGGCTGACGGTGTGGATTTCGCTGTCAAGATCGCAGGCAACATACTTGCCGCCATCGCCGCCAATGTACCTCCATCAGCAGACGAGTTGCGGAGCGTAATTCCTACGGTGGACGCGGCGATGGCCGACCTGAAGGCACACGATGCGGCTTTCCGGGGCGGGAAGGGATACTCCGGTAGTCCTGACTCAAGTGAACTCGGATGGGGCGAGGCATCGCGGCTGCTGATGTACTTCAAGGCCTACAGCGTATCTCAGGATACCTACTGGCTGGACAAGATGGTGGACCACTTCGACCGCATGATCGG
>CAZJVY010000104.1:0-10366 GCA_964549395.1 uncultured Armatimonadia bacterium
CAGTATGTATGGCTGACGACGCTATCGGAGGCAACGTGGCTAGGGCACGGACGTGACTACTTCAGTGGCTTCGGCCTTCCGTTCGGTTCCCAGAATACAATCATTGAGGTCCTGGGTACATCAGGCATTGTCGCGGTCTTCTTCCTGGTTTGCTTTGCCGCCATGGCCCTGGTCAGGGCCTACCGGTACAGCCTGGCGGCAGAAGGCAGTGACCCTCACAGTGCCGTGCCTCTCCTGGTCATGCTTTTCTTCTGGGTCTACTCCATGTCAGAGAATATGGTTGCCAACTTCGGCAGTGGCAGGACTATGACCTATTGGCTTGTGGCGGGCGTCGTAATGATGCGGGAGGCAGTACAACACCGTAAGGCAGCAGGCCCCATAAGCTTCCGGCGAGGCATGGACCGCGCAGACAGGACGGACGAGATCAATGGGTGACTGGAAGGCGACTGTGCGAGGCGCAAAGGGGATTGCCGCGGGCCTGGTCGGCACGATGGCGTACGGCAGGAAGGTGGCGGCTGCATGGGCGATGAGCGAGGAGGAGTTCTGGCGATACCAGGCAACTGATTTCCGGCGCGTGTATGACCATGCGCGCAGGTGCGTCCCGTACTACCGGGACCGGCCCGCCGACTACCCACCCGCTCCTCTGGTGCGGGACAAGGATGAACTGCTGGCGTTCCTCGGCGATCTACCCATCTTAACCAAGGAGGAAGTCAGAGAGCACAATGACGCGCTGTGGCGTGCCGGCCCTGCGGTTCTGTTCCCCGAGGCCCGTACCAGCGGTACCACCGGTACCCCCTTACGCCTGCGCAGAGACCTGCGGGGCATCTGGTTGATTGAGGCAATCATGACAGACTGGCACCGCCGCCTCTGCGGCTCGAGATGGCCGCGGGCCCTGAGACTGTCGGGTATGCTGGTTCCTTCCGGC
Source organism: uncultured Armatimonadia bacterium (assembly GCA_964549395.1). Classification (GTDB taxonomy): domain Bacteria; phylum Armatimonadota; class Zipacnadia; order Zipacnadales; family UBA11051; genus UBA11051. The sequence continues at coordinate 926 of CAZJVY010000104.1, forward strand.
GATGGTGAGCTCTTCTGGAGGGATTGGGCCGGCGGTGGCGGGTATGCCTCAATCTACGACCTGAGTCCATCCAATGCCGAAGCATACGCGCGACTCATTAGGTCAGTGAGGCCGCAGGTTGTTTGGGGATACGCATCTGCAGTGTACGAGTTGGCACGCGTGCTCGGGGGCGCTGCCGGGGAGGGCAAGGAGGAGAGGATAGCGCTGGTGACCTCGGAAGTACTACAACCTCATTGGCGTGAGACCATTGAGGCGTTGCTGTGCAGGAGAGTGTTTGACTTTTATGGTGCACAGGAACACTGCCACTTGGCACTAGAGTGTCGAGAGGGCTCCATGCACATTCACCCAATGCAGGGAATCATCGAGCTGCTGAACGGGAGCCGGCAGCGTGCCGCAGCGGACGAACTGGGGGAAGTTGTGGTGACCGGGCTGGGCCACAAGGGGATGCCTCTGATACGCTATGCACTGGGCGACGTGGCGCAGTCCACTGCCTACTGGGCGCATTGCCCATGCGGTCTCGGTTGGCCCGTCATCGGGAGGGTCGAGGGCCGGTCGGAGGACATGGTGCGCACACGCGACGGGGGTAGGGTCGGCTACCTGTGCTTCCATGCAACGAAGTACCTGGAGGGCATACGCGAAGCGCAGCTTGTGCAGACAGACTATGAGCAGTTCATCTTCAATATCGTCCTCGATCCATTGGTCGGAGCGGATACTGCGGATCTCGAGGCCGCGATCAGGTCACAGCTGTCGCAACGTCTACAGGCCGATGTCTCGGTTGCTTTCCGCTACCTGGACGCGATTCCGAGGGGACCGGAGGGCAAGTTCCGGGCAGTGCGTGTGGACTTCGGGGCGTCCGGCGAATGAAGCACATTCCTGCACAATTTGACCATGAGGCGGATGCCTGTACTGCGCAGCTATGCGGCTCTCAGGGCGCGCTGCTTGGGGCACTGTAGTGCCACGGCGCTGACCGCGGCTTCGGGTATCAAGCTAACCCCGTCCGAGGGCCGCTTGACACTGAGTAGGGGTTTCCATATACTGCACAAACCGGCTCCAGACAGGTGCGCAAATACTGGAGCGATACCGGCCTCAGCCTATGAATCCCACCATTTTGCCATTCATTTCGGGTCTTGCCGCCGGCCTGCTGCTGACGCCACTGGCGGCAGCTCTCTCGCGTCGGATTGGGCTCTATGACCGCCCGTGCGCTGCAAAGCTCCACAGCCACGCAACGCCGCTGTTGGGGGGCCTGGCAGTGCTTGGCGCGATGTTGGCCGGCACCTGGTTAGCTGCTCCTGGCTCTTCCATCTTGGTGCCTTTGGCTAGTGCCATGATTCTCGCTGCGGTGGCCGGGCTTATTGATGACGTCAAGGCGGTCAAACCCCTGTGGAAGCTGCTAAGTCTGTTACCTGCCGCGATTGCCGCCCTTCTCCTGTGGCCCCAGCCGTTGCCCGTTCCGCTCGTCTCCATCCCCCTGTTCATACTGGGCTTCCTGTTCGTGTCCAATGCGGTCAATCTGCTGGACACTATTGACGGCCTGACGGGCCTCATGACCGCGATTTCGGCGGCTGCAATGGGCACTATGGCCCTATCGGCCGGACTCTCGGGTCTGTCGGCTGCGGCATTTGCCATGAGCGGGGCCTGCATCGCTTTCCTGTTCTTCAACTGGCGGCTGATACTGCCGGCGGCTGTCTTCCTCGGTGACATGGGCGCTCTGGCTTTGGGTGCTGGTCTGTTTGTGCTTGTCGTTTATCTGCTGCAACACGCAGTGACGGGTGCCGATTACCTGTCCGCTCTGCTGCCTGTGGGTCTTGTCATGGCAAATGCGCTTCACACGGTTTACGTGAGAAAGCGCGACGGCGTTGGAGCGCTTGCTCGCACCAAGGACCACATCTCGGAGCGGCTTTACAGATGCGGTTTGCCCCGCTGGGAAGTGACCGTATGGCTGTCACTGGTAACACTGGTCAGTTCCGCCGCCGGCGTTGTGGCATGGGTTTCAGCCTCGCAGCCTGTTGAGATCGTGGCAATTGCCGCCGGCGTAGTAGCGATTGGCTACACCTGCATCCACAGCATGCGGCTTCGACCGCCTCCTGAGGGCACGCCGAGGTATCAGGAAAGGACAATCTGCCGGATCATCACACGCCTGGACGTGGGCGGGCCATCCCAGCACTGCGTGTTCTTGTGCGCAGGCCTCAATGAAATGGGCTGGTGCAGTTATTTGCTGCACGGCAATATTGACCCCACGCAGGAGAGCAGCATGGAGTATCTGCTTGAGCGTGAAGGGGTCGAGGCGTATCGGATTCCGACCTTGCGGCGCGATGTAAGGCCGTTGGCGGATTTGCGCGCTCTATGGTGCACATACCGCGTGATTCGCAGGCTTCGGCCGCAGATAGTACACACACACCACGCCAAGGCCGGGACGGTGGGGCGGATCGCCGCAGCGCTGTCCGAGGTGCCAATCATCCTGCACACGTACCATGGCATCAGCCTGCGTGACTACTTCGGCCCCATCAGTAACCGCATCTTCCTGTCGTTAGAACAGATTTGTGGGAGGGCCTCTTCGGCGCTTATCGCAATCGGGCCCAATGATCGTGAGGAGCTCGTCGAGCTGAGGGTGGCGGCCGCCGATAAGTTTGTCACGATACCCCTCGGGCTGCCGCTGCAACGCTTCGCAGACATAGGTCAGCTACGGGGCCCGATGCGGGATGAGCTCAGGGTGACTGAGGATCAGAGGCTTGTGGTCTTGATAGGTCGCATGGTACCCATAAAGAATGCTTCGGCTTTCATTGACATGGCCGCCTCGGTGCTGCGCGTGCGCCCTGACGTGCGGTTCCTGCTGGTGGGTGACGGGCCTTTGCGGGCTGAACTCGAGGCGCAGGCGGAGAATCTGGGTATCCGGGAAAGCGTTCGTTTCTATGGGGTCACCAGGGAAGTGCAGAAGGTATATGCCGCGGCTGACCTAGTGGTACTGTCCTCGAAGCGGGAGGGCATGCCGGTTACCATCATGGAAGCGTTGGCAGCGGGTGTGCCGGTTGTCACCACGCGTGTTGGCAACGTAACTAACATGGTGATAGACGGTGTGACCGGCCGGCTCGTCCCGCCCAACGATACAACCGCCCTCACCCAAGCCGTACTGGCGGCTTTGAATGACCGAGAGGGCAGCCTGGAGATGGCCAGGGCCGGACAGCGACGCGTGTTGCAGTACTTCTCCCTGGAGGTACTGGCAGACCGCATTCACGCTCTCTACACAGCCCTCACATCTCAGACAGACTATGTGGACCCGCACCCGCTTCCCGCCAGTGTAGCTCACCCCGCGGAATAGTCAGCGCTCCCGGCGCGCGATCCGAAATGCGGCCCTCGGGCTCGCCCGCGTAAGGAGAGAAACGCAGCGAGCGGGCGTCGTTCCCTAGTGTCGTGTCCCACAGATAACTTCACGCAATTCGAATAGCTCACCAAACGCCTAGCTCGGCCTGGCCTGCGCCTCGCACAGGTCAGGTGAGAATGCGACAGCATTCTCAGCTTCCAGCCCGAGGTCGTTCGGGTCGAGGTCTCCAAGTGAGCATCTTCGAGTTGTTGTGGCGCGGTATCGAGGCCCGCTAGCGCACAAATGAATTTCCGGGACAGGACACTAGCTCAATACGAAACAGGCTCGCGAGTTGACTATCAGACTGCGGGTGTGTTATTCTTGCGGTTCACAAATCTGGTGTACCAAGCGTCACGGCAGTGGCGCTGCATGGGTTCGACAACTCGGAGGTGCTTTAGTTGGCAGTAGTTACAATGAAGGAGCTGCTCGAAGCGGGGGTTCACTTCGGGCACCAGACGCGGCGCTGGAACCCCAAGATGAAGCCGTACATCTACCAGGAACGCAACGGCATCTACATCATAGACCTGCATCAGACGCTACGCCTCATCGAAGAGGCGTACGATTTCGTACGGCAGAAGGTCGCCGAGGGCGGAACGGTGCTGTTCGTATGCACGAAGCGGCAGGGAGCCGAATCGGTAGAGGCGGGAGCCAATCGCTGTGACATGCCTTACGTCAACAAGCGGTGGCTTGGTGGAATGCTGACGAATTTCAGCACCATGAAGCAGCGGATCGCTCACCTGAATGAGCTGGACCGCCAGGAGGCGGCCGGTGAGTGGTCGGTGCTGAGTAAGAAAGAGGCGCTAATGCTGAGCCGCAAGCGGGACAAGCTGCTGCTCAGCCTGGGCGGCATTCGGGACATGAAGGGCGTGCCTGCGGTGGTGTTCATCATTGACCTCAACCGCGAGCAGATTGCGGCAGCCGAGGCGCAGAAGCTGGGCGTCCCGATCGTCGCGCTCGTTGACACGAACTGCGATCCGACGGGCATTGACTATGTCATTCCGGCCAATGACGACGCCATCCGGGCCATTCGCCTGCTGACCAACAAGATGGCCGACGCGGCGCTCGAGGGCACGGCGGAGTACCAGCAGAGCCTGGTTGATGACAGCGCCTACGATACGGCGGGGGTAGAGACTGCGTACGTCGTACAGGGCGCACCGGCGGCGAGGCAGGCCAGAGAGGCCGAACCGGCGCCGGAGGATGCATTCATCGAGGTCCTGACCGACACAGATTCCGGCGGCGACGCCGGGTAGCAGGCCCTGCTGCGCAGGAAGCTCTTACCCTTGGATGGGGGCCCCTCAGTCGGGGCGCTTACAATGCCGCTCAAACGCCTGACGCGATGCGACCGATGCCTCGCGCAAATCGTTGTGTCCGCCATGTCATGCACGCAACACGAAACCCGTTTCACGGAGGATCTGGATGTCATTTTCGAACGAAGACGTCGTAAGACTACGCAAACAGACCGGCGCCGGCATCATGGACTGCAAACGTGCTTTGCAGGAGGCCGGCGGCGATTTCGAGAAGGCTGTAGATATCCTGCGCAAGAAAGGCATCGAGGTAGCCTCGAAGCGGGAAGCCAAGACGGCCACTGAGGGCGCCGTCATCTCCTATATTCACGGCGGCGACCAGATCGGGGTTCTGGTGGAGATAAACTGCGAGACCGACTTCGCGGCCCGCTCGGATGATTTCAGGGAGTTCGGGCGCAACATCGCCATGCAGATTGCCGCGATGCAGCCGAAGTGGATATCGCAAGAGGACGTGCCTGAGGAGGCGCTGAACCGGGAGCGCGAGGTGCTCACGGAGCAGGCCAAGGCGGAGGGCAAGCCTGACAATATCGTTGGGAAGATGGTTGAGGGGCGGCTGAAGAAGTTCTATTCGCAGTCCTGCCTGCGCGACCAACCATACATACGCGACGACAGCATCACGATTGACGACCTGCTGAACGAACTGACCGGGAAGCTGGGCGAGCGCGTAGTGGTGCGCCGCTTCGCACGGTACCAGGTGGGAGAGGAACTGTAGTGGCTGACATGCCATCCGGCAAGATGCGCTGGCCACGGGCGATGCTGAAACTGAGCGGCGAGGTGTTCGGCGCGGGCGGTCACAACATTGACTGGGAGCGAGTGCGGCGGATCGGCGGGGAAATCAGCGATGTTGTGAGTTGCGGCCAGCAGCTAGCGATAGTGGTCGGCGGCGGCAACATCTGGCGCGGGCGTGTAGCGGCCCAGCAAGGCATGGATCGGGCTTCGGCCGACTATGCGGGCATGGTGGCCACGGTCATCAACGCCCTGTGCCTGCAGGACGTTCTGGAAAGCGGCGGGCTGGCGACGCGCGTGCAGACCGCCATCGAGATGCGGCAGGTAGCCGAGCCGTTCATCAGGCGGCGAGCGATCCGGCACCTGGAGAAGGGGCGCGTGGTCATCTTCGCTGCAGGCAGCGGCAATCCGTTCTTCACCACCGACACCGCAGCGGTGCTGCGCGGCATCGAGATTGCCGCAGACGTCATCCTCAAGGGCACCAAGGTTAACGGCGTGTACGACAAGGATCCCAACGAACACCCCGACGCGAAGCTGTTCGAGACCATCACTTACCAGGATGCCCTCACGCAGCGCCTCAAGGTCATGGACGCCACGGCGATTTCGCTGAGCATGGATAATGAGCTGCCCATCGTGGTTTTCAACATCAATACCCAAGGCAACCTCAAACGAGTTCTGCTCGGAGAAGCAGTAGGCACCTTGGTCAGCGGCTGAGTCGACCACGGCGCTGTGCCGCCGTCCGAGGGCAAACGACCGCTACGAGGAGGGTGCAAATTGGACAGACTCATCAAGCAGGCCGAAGAGAAGATGAGGCGCAGCGTTGAGGCCATTTCCGGCGATTTTGCAGGTGTGCGGACCGGACGCGCGACCCCCACACTCCTGGATCGGCTGCGGGTAGAGTACTACGGGTCGGAAGTGCCCGTGAACCAGGTCGCAAACATCTCGATCCCCGAGAGCCGACTAATCGTCATCGCCCCGTGGGACAAGTCAGTCATCCCAGCCATCGAGAAGGCGATTCTGACCTCGGACCTGAACCTCACACCCAATAGCGACGGACAGGTCGTGCGTATCACGATTCCGCCGCTGACCGAGGAGCGCCGGCAGGAGTTGAGCAAGCTCGTTCAAAAAATGGCCGAGGACGGCCGCATAGCCGTTCGCAACGTCCGGCGCGATACCAACAGCGCCATCGAAAGCATGGAGAAGAAGGAGCACCTGTCCGAAGACGAGGTGCGCAGAGGCAAGCAGGAAGTCCAGGAGCTGACCGACAAGTACATCGAGCAGATTGACGAAGCGCTGAAGGTCAAAGTCGAGGAAATCATGGAGATATGAGGTCCACACCGGACTGTGTGGCCTGCCCCGTTGATGAGGCAGTCCAGCGGCTGGCGGAAGCCGGGCTGTCGGCAGTGATAACGGATGTCACGCCGGGGGATGCCGACCGACGTTATGTGCAACTGCGGGTGATCAGGCAGCAAGCGGAGGCGGAGGGGACGATACACCTGACGGTTGCCGCATTCATTCCGTCGCCCGTCGGCGAGCCCCCTACTATCTCTCTCGATGCTGCGCCCGGCAGTGGGGTGTACGTGCTGCAGGTGTCCGTGCAATCTCCGCTTGACCTCGCCGTGGGCGCCCTCGGCACGATCCCGTTCGTGCCCGGCTGCTACCTCTACGTCGGCAGTGCCAAGCGGGGTTTGCGTTCGCGCCTGGCACGGCACGCTCGCGCCGAGAAGAAGCAGAAATGGCATGTTGATTATCTGACCTCCGCCGTGCCACCGACACGAGCCTACGTGTGGGACTGGGCGGCGGGCCGCGAATGCGAGCTGGCCTGCGCAATTGCGGCGTTCGGCAGCGCCACAGCCGGCTTCGGTGCCAGTGACTGTGCGTGCGGGAGTCACCTGGTTCGGCTGGACTTCGACCGCAACGGGTGGTGGCGGCAACTGGGATCGCTATCGCCGCCGACCTCCATTGTCTCACTTCCAGAGCCGCTTGACGGTTAGCGGCTGTCTCCAACGCGCATAGGTCCGCACAGCGATCGCGTCGGCGCGGGCAGGCAAGGATGCCTGCCCTCCGCGAAACGATTGGTACGGGCAGTTCTGCTGCGCGCAGTCTTGCTACGCGTGGTTGCCTAAGTGAGTACCAGCGGTCATTCCCAGGCAAAGGAGGAACGAAATGGCCTTGGACGAGCAGACCCGGCAGCGGCTCGAAGGCCTGCAGATACCCAAACACATCGCCGTCATCATGGACGGTAACGGTCGTTGGGCCCAGGAAAGGGGTCTATCGCGGCTGCAGGGACATGCAGCCGGCCGCGAGGCGACGCGACGTCTCTTCGCCGCGGCAATTGACTTCGGCGTGCCGGTGGTGTCCATATACGCGTTCTCCACGGAGAACTGGAACCGTTCCGAGGAGGAGGTCGCGGGGTTGATGCAGTTGATAGAGAACGCCCTGCGCGAGGAGTTGGCGGACCTGGGGCGCAAGGGCGTTCGGGTTGTGGCATCCGGCCGTCTCGAGCAATTACCGGCGACGCTGCGAGAACTGCTGGCCGAGGCTGCAAGCGCCACTGTTGGCAACGAGAAGCTTACTCTCAACCTGTGTATAAACTACGGCGGTCGAGCCGAGGTCGCTGACGCGGCCGCCGCTATCGCCGCCGATGCAGCCGCCGGGAAGCTGAAGCCGGAGGATGTGGATGAACGGCTGTTCGCCTCGTACCTCTACCATCCGGAACTGCCCGCCCCCGACCTGCTGATCCGCACCAGTGGTGAGATGCGCATCAGCAACTACCTACTCTACCAGCTCGCCTATGCCGAGTTCGTGGTACTGCCGATGTACTGGCCGGATTTTGATGCCGCCGGCCTGCTGGAGGCGATAGAGCAGTTCAGCGGGCGGCAAAGGCGTTTCGGCACAGCCACTACTTGAAATTCAGCTGGCAGCCTGCTACAATGGTGGCTAAATCAGCCATGCATGGAGGGGTCACCTTGAGAACAGGCATAACCTCAGCAATGCTTGCACTCCTGGTCGTAGCAGTTCTCGCCGCCGTCGCAGCCGCGTGTGATGAGCAGTCGTGTGCCATTGTCATCAGCGGCAACCTGGCTGAAAAGCCCGCCACGCGAGGTCCGGAACTCGACAGGGCGGACATCTCCATCGGCAACTACCTGTTGTTCACGATCCGCACGCCGGCGGCCGGCTTCACGGTCGCGGAGCGGGAACGTATCCTGTACATGCGCCTGACGGAGATAATGTCCAACGAGCGCATGGACACAGACCGCTTCCACATTACCGATGTGCGGGGCAAGCCCACGATCTGCGTCGGAGACCATAGGCTCGTGACCGTATATCCCCGGGATGCCGAGGCGGCGGGCTGCTCCTCCGAGCAACTGGCGCGACAGTGGCTGGAGAGCCTGCAAACGAACCTGCGGCAAGTGTCACCGGTCTTCGCAGCGGCCGCGCCGGTCACCTACGATGTGGCGGTGGGCGGCACGCTGCTGTTCCGCCTGCGCGACACCAACGGCTATGGCACGCTGAGGGAACGCGGCGCGGCAGTTGAGGCGCAAGTGGTCAATGCGGTGTCCAAAGACGGCATGCCCGCCATCTCGGTGCGGCCGATAGGCGACAAGCACGCCGTATATGCCGACGACGAGCGCATCGTAACGGTCACTTGTGAGGATGCGCGCCTGGCTCGTCTGAAGAGCAGCGAGGCGCTGGCACAAAGCTGGGCCGGGAATCTCACGAACGCCCTGCCGGTCATCAAGGCCGGCCTTCCCGACTAGGCCCGGCAGCATTCCGCGCAATCGCTACTGAGAACACACGGACGCGCCAGCGACGGCGGGTCCGTTTTCGTTTGCAGGTTGGAGACCGGAGTTGCCTGCTGGGGGCATGGGGTTGCCGCTCCCGAGGGGCGGCACGGACAGTCCCGTTGGCAGAAAACTACCAATGCGAGAAGGTATTGGGGGTTATCGCGGCGAATATGGCTGTAGATGGATATCATGGCGAATGAGGAGAGAAGAACATGAAGAGGATCAGAGGTTTCACGCTGATTGAGTTGTTGGTGGTGATCGCGAT
>CAZJVY010000105.1:0-9958 GCA_964549395.1 uncultured Armatimonadia bacterium
TCATCGCCCCGCCGGCCTGAAGCTGTGATGCCATTGTCGATTCTCCTCTATGTCGGCCTACTGGACCTAGTCAGGCTCTATTCTCTCCAGGGCGAAGATCACCGGCCTATAGCCGTCCGCGCAGGCGACCACCGTCTTGCCCGGCTTCGAGCCGACGAAGTTGCCCCCGCGCGCGAGAGTAACCAGGTACGAATGTATGTCATGCCATGCCCAGCTACAGAATCCAGCCGGCATCTCAATGTCCCGCCCCGATACTACGAACTCCTGTCCTTCCTCGAAGCGGTCGCAGATCGCCTTGTTCCCGCATCCGTACTGCTCGCACGCATCTTCCATCAGCAGCCGCTTAAGCACCGTTATCCTAACATCCGCTTGCATTGTGCACCCTCCCGGAAATGGCGGTCTACCGCGCCAACTGCTCAAGCACGCGCACGGCGGTGTCCACCATCAGCCTTTCCGTACCGGCCGCGGCCTTGGCGCTGCGGGCAAGCTGGGTTTCGTAGCTGCCCTCAGCCAGCGCCAGCTCTGTCGGGCAGTAGCCGATGTAGTCATTGGCCAACTCCACCGACAGCGTCCGCGCCAGCGGCGAACGCTGCTTGATCTGCAGGCCGTATTCCACGAATACCTCGCCTGGTAGCCCGACAATCCCGACATCGCCCACACGCAGCCCCATTATCGGTGTGGGGCGCACAACGGGCTCTCTCGCCACTTCCAAAAGCTCGTTGGCATAGACCAGGGCCTGGTGGGCGTGGCCTTCCGGACTGGCGAGCATTTCTCCGGCCGCCCGTAGCTCTTCCTCGGTCGCTTCGCGGCGCGTGAAGTCCATGCTTTCCGTCGCCACTCCAAGCGCGATCTCCGACTGGAATTCGCGTATCTGCCGCCAGGCACCATAGGCCCTCGAAGCCACAACATCCGCCACCCGCTGCACCTGGTAGTAGGGGAACGGGCGCGGCGGAGCCTCGCGCGCGAAGTCGCAGTTGTTGATGTCGCCGCAGCAACCGTTCGCCATGATGGCGACGAACTCGTTCCCGGCCATGCGCTGCAGTGCCCGGCCGAATGCGGCGAAGTAGTCCGCTGATATCGCCGTGCCGGTGCCGCCGCCCACGTAATGAAGGGCGTAGTTGGTCAGAGCGGCGATCGGCCTGTCGGCATCATCAATGAACACGACAATCGCCACCTCCGGGTCAATGGGACCAGCGGGGCGGACTGCATCCGGGTTCAGATACCCGGGGTTCATCTTCACCGTGCCATCCTTCATATGCCAGCGGCGGTTGTGAACCTCCTCCGGGCAACTGCCGGAGGCATGTCCCATGCGTGCCGGCTGCAGGCGGTTGTAGGCCAACTTGACGGCATCCGCCGCTTTTTCCATGGCCCAGGGCACGTACTCCTCATCGCGCGGTGCCCCCAGCAGCCCGCACGGCGCCGCGCCGGTGTGCGTGTGGGTGCAGGAGATGAAGATATTCTCTACCGGTATGCCGGTCAGCTCACTTGCGCGCTGCTTGGCGACGGCCAAGTCCTCCTTCAGCGCTACGATAAGGTCCAGCACGACGATTGCCACGACAGTGTCATCATTCTGCAGCACGATCGCCTTCGAATGCAGCTCGTCATCTACGTCATCTGCCAGCCGGTCGCTGAAGTACCCGGCCATGTGCGTGCCGAGCTTGGGTGTGATGTTGCTCATCGCAGCTCCGACATGGAGTCCTGATGCCATCGAGTACTTCCCCCTCTGATATGCGGCGCATGGACAATACGCGCACAGGATTCTCCGCGCATTGCGCCGGCACCTCCCGCCCCCGGGCGCAGCCGAAGGCATGTTGGGTCTGAGCTGCCGGAGATGGGTTTCCAGTATGCGGCCCCGTGCGTACAGGGCTCTGGACGCTCTCAAGGGCCGACGTGATTTCTGGGCGTCGGCGCTTTGTGGTATAATCTCCGCCGCAGCGTATCTCAGGTTCGCTACGGAGGCAGATTGGCTTGCGTTGGGTCCACTGGACGTGGAAAATGACTGGATTATTGGGCCTGTTGGGGCTGTTTGCCGGTGCCGTTTCGTCACTGCTCGGGATCGGGGCCGGTATCATCATTGTGCCGGCTTTGAGCTACGCTTGGGACAAGTTCTACGATGCGCCCCAGAAGATGGCGCAGGGCACTGCGCTGGCGCTGATGATACCGATGGCAGTTGCCGGCTCGCTGCGTTACTACTTCTGCGCCGAAGCCAGCAACTGGAGGATAGCTGTTCCGGTCTATGTGTACGGACTGGTCAGCTCGGCCGTGATCGTCGCCATTCCCCTGCTGTTCGCACATTACACTCAACACACAAACGTCCTGGGCCACGTGGACTGGCATACAGCGGCTATGCTATCGCTGACGGCCGTCGCCGGTGTGGTCTGGTTGGGGGCGCCGCTTGCCAACGTGTTGCCTACCGAGACACTCCGGCACGTGTTCGGGATCATGACGATAATCATCGGCATACGCATGCTGGGCTGGCATATGGTCCTGTATAACCTGTGTGCGGGCAAGGGAGGCTAGAGCAATGTAGGCTCTCGTAGGGGGTGCCGCCCCCCGTTGCGTCAGCATGTGCCTGTCTGGTACTGATCCGCCGGTCATGCTCCAATGTAAAGCACTTGGGGCCGACCGGCAGCTTTGCGCTGCCATGCGCGGCCCCCTGTGCTATAATGTGCGGGTCAGTAAGCACGGATGCTCCTGTCATCTTGGAGGTAGATGGAGTTGAGCTGGACACTGAAGATCGTGGGCCTGGTCGCAATACTGGGCCTGGCCGCGGGCATGACATCCTCACTGCTGGGGATCGGTGCAGGCATCATCGTGGTGCCGGTGCTCAGCCTCGCGTGGGACAAGGTGTACGAATCGCCGCAGAAACTCGCACAGGGCACCGCACTGGCAGTCATGGTGCCGATGGCCCTGGCCGGTGCGCTACGCTACCACTTCGGGGCCGACGTGGAGGACTGGCGCACGGCGATTCCCATCGCCCTCTATGCCCTGGTCGCTTCTGCTGTAATCATCGGTGTTCCACTGCTGTTCGCACGCCACATCGGCTGCACGGACTTCCTCGGGCATGTGAGCTGGAAGACGGCTGCGACCATGTCCATCGGGGCAGTTGTCGGCAGTGTGTGGCTCGGTGCGCCGCTGGCAAACGCCTTGCCCACCGATACACTGCGAGCCGTCTTCGGCGTGTCCGTGATCGTCGTGGGCATCCGCATGCTCGGGTGGCATATGTTCATCATCAGCCTGCTCAACCGCGTGGGTGCTGCTTGACGCAGGAGAGACGCCAAGCGCAGGGATTGCCCCCTACAACCCACAATGGCAGAATAAACGCGAATCAGTTCCGAAAGGCGGCGAAATCAACATGACATTGCGAGTTGCCATCGCGCTGTCACTGGCTCTGGCATTCATGGCCTGCGGCTGTGGGCGGTTGCTGGCGAAGACAGGTAGCCACATCGTCACCGCCCAGATGCGCGCGCATGCGCTGGCTAATGTCGACAAGTACGACTGGGCCAGAGCGCAGCAGCAGAAGGCCATCAACGAGGCAAAGCAGTATGTGGAGATGTCCGACGAGGACCTGTGGCGGATGCTACCCAGCCAATGGGTGCCCCGCAACTGCGGCATACACAATACCGCGGGCTGCCCGAACTGCGGCGAGGAGATCTTCCAGGTCAAGGAAGTGGCCTACAACCGCTACGCCTACAACAGCCAGGAGCACCCGTGGAAGCTGCAGTGCAAGAACTGCAAGACCTTCTTCCCGGCGAATGACTACGGCGCCTATTACCAGTCAGGTCTCGACGAGCGCGGCGAGTTCAATCCGGAGAAGGCCGACAAGGCCCTGCTCTTCGACCCCGACCATCCCGATCCCAACGACCCGGACCACATGAAGTGGGTGGACGACGGCTTCGGGCTGAAGTACGGCGACGCCAATATGACCATCATCGCCCACTACACTTACGTACTGTGGAGCGAGTGCATCAGGGCCGCATCTCGTCTTGGGCGGGCCTATGCACTCACGGGCGATCCCATCTACGCTCACAAGGCGGGCGTGCTGCTGGACAGGTTCGCCGACATCTATCCCAACATTGATTACAGGGGCTTTGTCGCCAAGAACGGCTGGGGCATATCCGACGGCGGCAGCCACAAGGGCATGATCCTGGGGCGCATCTGGGAGAGCGATACCGCCTCCGAGCTTTCCTACGCGTATGACGTCACCTACGAACAGATGCTGCAAGACACCGAACTGGTCAGCTTCTGTGCCAGGATGAGGGAGCAATACCCGGGCCTGCCGGAGATGCCCGACACGAACGCCATTGCCAGGCATATCGAGGACGACCTCATCGCCCTGTTCTGCCAGGCCGTGCTTGACGAGAACATCCTGGGCAATGTCGGCTCCACGCAGCGTGCAATGGCCATCGCAGCCATCGCCCTCGACCGGCCGGAACTGACCGAGAAGTACCTGGACTGGCTCTTTGAGCCTAACGGCGGCATGATCCCTACCATCGTAGTGGACCTCGTTGACCGGGACGGCCCTTCATATGAGGCTTCCACGAGCTACTCGCTGAGCCCGCGCAGCCTTTATCCGGTGGCTGACTTGCTGCGCGCCTATGAGGGCTACACCAAGCACGATCTGTACCGCGATTACCCGAAGATGAAGCAAGTATTCATGGCGACCAAGGCGTTCCGCTGCCTCGATCAGGTCTTCCCCAACATCGGGGATTCGAACAAGTACATGAACTGGAGTCTGCCGGCGCAGCCCATCCCGATGCTCATCAGCGGCTTCCGTGCCTATGGCACTGAAGACACTGCCCATGAGCTGTGGCGGTCAGCCGAGTATGACCCGGCAAAACTGCAGGCGCAAGTGGACATCTTCGACAAGGACCCGCAGGAATTCATCAATGACCTGATCGCCCTGAAGCCGGAAATGCCCATCAAACTGGAGAGCGTCAACCATGCCGGCTACGGCCTGGCGATACTGCAAAGCTCCGAAGGGGCTGAGATTGGCAGCACTCAGGGCCGCTGTGCCTGTCTGTGGTACGGTCGTATGGGCGGCCATGCTCATTCCGACCGCCTTAACCTGCACCTTTTCGCCAAGCACATAGTGATGAACCCTGATTTGGCCTACCCGGAGTACACCGGCAGTTGGCCGAAGCGCCACGCCTGGACCAACCACACGATGAGCCACAATACCGTCCTGGTCAATGACCGCAGGCAGAAGAACAACTGGAGCGGCAAGACCAAGCTATTCATGGGCGGGGACCTGGCCCGCATCGCCATCGTTGACAGCAGTGAGCCGCCTCTGTACGAGGGCGTGACAACCTACCGACGCGCTCTGAGCCTGATTGATGTGTCAGAAGACGATAGCTACGTTCTGGACGTATTCTGGGTGCGCGGCGGAACCAATCACCGAATGGTCAACAACGGCGCCAGCCGCGAGGTCACATATGCGAATCTGGCGCTGGAGAAGCAGCCCACCGGGACCTTCGCCGGGCCGGACATCGAGTTCGCAGCAAGACTGAATGAGCCGGGCGCACACTATCAGTACGAAGGTGCTCCCGAAGGCTGCGCGGCGTTTTCATATCTGCGTGATGTCGAGCGGGGCAATGCCACGGCCGATAGCTGCTGGATAGACTGGGACATCGTCTATAAGACCGGCAAGATGGACGAGGGCCGCGACCCGCACCTGCGCATGTATTGCCTCTCCCCCGTTGACGAGATCGCCGTCGCCATCGGTGAGCCACCGCACCACCGCTACTGGGACGACTATATGCCCTGGGTCATCCGCAGCCGCTTCGGCGAGAACATCGAGAGCCAGTTCGTGACCGTGCTTGAACCCTATGAGCCGGAACCGTTCATCAGCTCCGCCAAGCCGCTGAAATTGAGCGCCCACGAGGATGAAGGCTTTGCGGCGGCGGTACAGATCGAGCTGCAGGACGGGCGCACCGACATCGTTATCATCGCCGAGAATCCGTGCCGGGTGGCAGCCGGCGGCCTCAGCCTCAACGGGCAGATGGGCTGGGTGCGGCTGCGGGAAGGTAAGGTCGAAGCCGCTAAGCTCGTGCGAGGTACGAGTCTGACCTACGCGGACTACAAGCTGGAGACGGAGCGGGGCGAAATCAAAGGCCGACTCACCGGCTTGGATGTCTCCGACTGGCAAGATAATCTACTCAAGGTCGAGCCCTCGGTGCTGCCCGAGGGGGTGGTCGCAGATGATCTCATCGGCCAATACATCATCGTGAACAACTACGAGCGCTCCTGCGGGTGCTACCGCATCAAGGACATCCGCGAGAATGGGACCGTGATCTCGCTGGGCGATAAGACGCTGGTGGAGCGGTTTGTGGATAGAGAAGACTACTCCAAGGGCGTCATCTATAACGTCGCCGAGGGCGATGAGTTCACGATACCGCTAAGCGTCACATTCCGCAAAGAAACGCCCGAATGAGCCTAAGATGTCCGTCCCAGGCGATGCCGGTGAGCCGGTGGCCGCCTGGCCGGCGAGTTACGTTCTGTTCGTTCCGTAAAGCTGCAAAGTGGTAGCGGGAGGTGGTGGTGTTGGCGCTGAGGCGGAGGGAGGGGCGAAGCCCCGACCGCAGTCTCAGCGCGGTGCGCCCGCAACCGGGGGGAAACAGACTGGGGCCCCAGTGCCTATTTGCTGTTGTCTCGCCCACAATAGCAGGATGAGCAGCCCCATGAGCAGTGTAGAACCGTCTGCGGAAGCCGTCAAGCTGTGTGCGTTGATTGCAGTGGTTGAGAGCGAAGCGCGAGCGGCTTCGGTGCCCCACAAGCAAGCGGTGCTGCAGGAGCGGATTGATGCCTGTACGAGGCGCGGCAATGAGCAGAACATGATCGCCATGACGCTGCTGCTGCACTTCCGCTTGGGCTTCGCCATCGCTCCGGGGCAGCAGCCAAACCCAACCGTAGCGTGATCCCAGCCCCAGATCACCCCTGGCGAAAATACAGCAAAAAAGCACACCAACGAAAATAGGACTTTTCTACTTTGCACAAAACAGGACTTTTCTACTTTGCGTTGACAGATTGACACTGCCTCCACGCAGCTTCTATAATTGCACAGGACGTGCCTGTTGCGGCCCGAAGCACCTTACGGACGGTGTTTGCGGAGGGGTGACCGAGTGGTCGAAGGTGGCGGTCTTGAAAACCGTTGAGCGAAAGCTCCGGGGGTTCGAATCCCTCCCCCTCCGCCACATGTCAACGGCATCTCTCACCGGCCCGCCGGATTCTGCGGCGGGCCTCCTATTGTCGCCCTCCCTGGGTCCGCCAATCCAGCGGCGAGTGTAACTTCCTCGCCCAATACCATCAGCGAACAGGTGATGTGAGTGGATGCGAAGATAGCTTGCGAGACTCTCCCCTACTCCGAATTCCCTCTGGAGCGCGCTCTCGAGGGCATCGCCACCGCAGGATACGAGTACGTGGCGCTCTACTCCCAGCACCGGAAGACCGACTTGCTCCCGCCCGAAGCCACAGATGCGCGGGTAAAGGACCTGGCGGCGACCGTGGCGAACTCGGGCCTGCAGCTTTGTCTCATCTTTGCGTCAGGAGGCGACTTCGAAAAGGATGGCGCGCTGGAGGCGTATCGCAGGCGCCTGGAGGTCGCCGCTCTGATGGGAGCGCCGCTGGTCATGGGATGGGGACCGTGGGAGTACAAATCGTGGCCCGATGAGAAGTTCCCGCCCGAACAGTGGGCGCAGACTAGCGACAACTGGTTCGCCGGCATGATGCAGGTCGCCCCGTATGCAGAGGAGTTGGGCGTGCAGATTGTGCTGAAGCCCCACACCGGCACCACCGCCTTCGGCAAACGTCTGCGCGAGGCCATCCAGCGCATCGGCTCGCCGGCCGTCCGCGTCTGCTACGACGGGGGCAACGTCCACTTCTATGAGGGCCTGGACCCGGCTGAGGACGTGCGGGACTGCGCCGAGTATGTGACCGCCATGTGCATCAAGGATCACAGCGGGCCCCGTGCCAACCCCCTGTTCCCGCCGCCCGGCGAGGGCGATGTTGACCATCCGGCGATATTCCGCATTCTCAACGAACACGGCTTCAACGGCCCGCTGATGGTCGAGCGTTTCGAGGGCGAGTATGCTAAGGCTGACATGTCGCTTGAGTTGATAGACGAGCGCGCCCGCGCCGCTCGCATCTACCTGGAAGAGGCCCTGGCCTCGGTCTGACCGAGCAGCCCTGCTCCTGAGCGGTTCCGTCAGGCCGGGAAGGACTCACCCGTCGCCCGGCGAATCTGTTTGCCGAACCAGTCTATAACCCCTGTCGGCGCGTCTGATGCCTCCGACCCAGCCGCAGTTTAGACTGTCCCATGATACCGGCCTGTTGAGAGACTACCGCATTCCCGAGGGAGCGCTATCCGGTCAAACTAGGCGGCGGGCACCACAGCGCCTATTCAGCTTTCGGCCGCTAGCAGGCCTGCAGTACCGTGTGCGTATGCCGTCACTGCAACAGGCGAAGCCAGAGATTTCAGGGCGCACACGCCCCGGTTTGGGGAGGTGTAGGCACGTATGGGTAAGAAGCGCGGCATTTCCTTCTCGTGGAAACGAGCCCTAGGCATATCGGGTGCCAGAGCGAGGCTTGCGCAGAAGATCGGCATACCTACGACGCGGTCAGGACTTGAAAGGAAACTGGGACGCACTGTCCTGCGTGGGGGCTGCGCACTTCTATTGCTCCTTGCTCTGTGCATTAGTGTGACAGGTGTAACCACCGTATGGGCATACGTGAGGTGACGGCACGGTTCCGGCGTTGTAGTCTCGTCCTGCCGAGATGACGCGCGGGAACCGCCTAGCGAACGCGGAATTGCGAGCTCTACCTTGCGAGGTAAGGCGGTCCGTACGTCGGACGAGTGTAAGTGTTGTAGCAGATCGGGAGAGCTCGAGTCGAAAGGCAGATGGCTGCAATGCTAATCCTCGGCTGACAGTGTCTCGGCGAAGGGCAACCGTTCCATCCGGTTTACACTGTCACTGCACACCACCGCCCTGTCTAGCGGGGGGGCCTCGTATGCGCAATGACCAATGGATTACGGTCAGGGAAGCGGCCGACCACTTGGGCCGTTCCCAGAGCTTTGTCAGAAACTGCGCGCGTGATGGACGCCTGGATGCCAGACAGGAGCCCTACCGAGGCGGCTACCGTTATCTGGTCAGCCTTCAATCGGTACGTCATCTCGACCGTGTAATCAATACACCTAGTCAACGAGCGCCACGTGGCACGCGCGCACCACATGTCAGCAATTGGCCAACTGCTGAGACAACACTTATTGAGCCTGCCAATGCACCCACTGGCAGGCCCTTGCGGCAAGAGGTCAGCACTGCAGGTGCAGTGTGTCCCTTCTGCCAGACCTCTATCGAAGCGTATGGGGCCGTAGTCAGCTGCAGAGAATGCGCGACGCCCCACCATCACGAATGCTGGCGGGCAAACGGCAATCGCTGTGCCCAGTACGGCTGCCGCAGTCGAAGAGCCACTGCGCCACAGATACCTCAGGGCCATCCCGCGTCGTCGCCTGCGCCCATGCCACACACGCCCGAGAGCTCCCGTGTGCATGCCGGGCTCAGCGCTGAGCGTTCGACGCCGACAATGCCGAGGGCGACAGTGCCGAGGGCGACAGACAGGTGGGCTGCTACTCCGCGTACACATGCCGCGCCTTCGACGCCGTCGGCAGATCTCCACCAGCCAGTGCGCCGTCCTATTGACGCCGCTGAATCATATCAAGACGCTTCTGTTGTTGTATGGACTCACTCCATTACCTGTGCCGCTACGTTGTTCGTGATCGTGGTGCTCATCTTATGGCGTGCAGAACCTTGGGCCACGATTCAAGCTGAAGCACGCGAGGGCGACTGTCTTGCCGTGAGAATTCGCCTGCTCCTCGGGGCGGACCGAGACGCTCATGACTGGCAGGGCAAGACTGCGCTGCACGCGGCTGCTGAGGGCGGCCATGTTGCGGTTGTGCGACTTC
>CAZJVY010000106.1:0-9763 GCA_964549395.1 uncultured Armatimonadia bacterium
GTCTTGTACCGGGCCTCAGGATCTTGGTTGTCGAACCCCATCTGAGTCCGTCGCCCGTTGCGGACTCCGCACACATAGGCCTCTCTCTTGCACCCTCTCACCATGAAACCTTTTCCGCCATTGCCGTGTCCCGCTTCAATGTCCGCCGCCGTCTCTGCGCGTCCAGCTGTCGGACTTGACCATACTCGCCACCTGGTGAAATCATCTCTTGACGCGCCGCCGAAATCCAGCACCCCAAGGTGCTTGTGACTCGACGAGAAGATTACCACGATTTGCCGGTCTCGCTTGTCGGACACGTGGAGACGTGCATACTGGTCTTTGCTGTTCTTAACTAGTTCCGGCAGCCCGTTTCGCAGACTCTGGTATTGCCCCATGGATTGCTCGAGCTGATGTTTCTTGTCCATCTCAATATCGGAAAGGAGTCTGAGCCGAGTCACTG
Source organism: uncultured Armatimonadia bacterium (assembly GCA_964549395.1). Classification (GTDB taxonomy): domain Bacteria; phylum Armatimonadota; class Zipacnadia; order Zipacnadales; family UBA11051; genus UBA11051. The sequence goes on from CAZJVY010000106.1 coordinate 440, forward strand.
CTACTACCTCCCAGCATACATGGGTCGCCTAACCCAAGATGTTTGCCCTCTGCATCGTAGTGCATATTTCGGCAACGTAGTGCCAGTCACCTCTTGGGAAGTCATGCGGCGGGCACCATGTTCCCGCAGCGCTCCATCAGATTGCCCTGAGTTCGGTACAACTCAGCAGGTCCCCTTCCTCTCCTCCTCGAACCTTCCCTCGCCTTGTTGTGCTGAGTTCGCCGCATTAGCTAACCCGGAGGGATGACGATTATGTCTGTCACCCAGACTCAGGTATGTTCCGCGCCTGCCTATGAAGCGCTCGTCGAACGTAATGTCATGATGCCCTTGCGAGACGGCGTCCATCTCGCCACCGATATCTACTTCCCCGCGCTCGATGAACAGAAAGTGGATCAGCAGTTCCCCGTCATCCTCATGCGCACGCCCTACGACAAGACCGGAAGCGCCACCACCGGCAAGTACTTCGCCGAACGCGGCTATGTGTACGCGGCCCAGGATGTGCGCGGCAGATACGAATCGGAGGGCGTCTTCTACGCCTTCGCCCATGAGGGCCCTGACGGCTATGACGCGGTGGAGTGGCTGGCAGAGCAGCCCTGGTGCAACGGCAAGGTCGGCACCATGGGGGCCTCGTACTGCGCGGCGGTGCAGAGCGCGCTGGCCTCGCTGAACCCGCCGCACCTGGCCGCCATGATCCCCATCTACGGCCCCTCCAGCTACTTCCACAGCTCGATGCGGCAGAACGGGGTGCTGGAGATGCGGTTTTATACCTATGCGTTCTCGATGGCCGCGCGCAGCCGTGAGGCGGCCGCCGACCCGCTGCTGAAGGCCGCGCTGGATGAGGCGGTGGAGAACATCTGGCAGTGGACGCGGGCCTATCCGATCCGCAAGGGCAACTCGCCGCTGCGGCTGGTGCCCTCGTACGAGCAATGGTGCATGGACATCGCGATGCACGTCACCTATGACGACTACTGGCAGCAGCCCGGCTACGGCCCGCGGCCGTACTATGATAAGCACGCCGATGTGCCGACTTTGTATGTGGGCGGCTGGTATGACACCTACACGCGCTCGACGGTGGAGAACTTCCAGGAGATGAGCAAGCGCGGGGAGGGGCCGGTGCACATGCTGATGGGCCCGTGGCATCACGGCGGCATGGGCACATCGGGCACCGGCGACGTGTCGTTCCGGCCCGATGCGGCGCTGTCGGACAATAACGCGCTCTACCTGCGCTGGTTCGACCACTGGCTGAAGGGCCTGCCCACCGGCCTTGATAAGGTGAAGCCGGTGCGCTACTTCATCATGGGCGGCGGCGAGGGCTTGCAGGAGGTCGGCCCCACCGTCGAACATGGCGGGAAGTGGGCGACGACGGAGACGTGGCCGCCGCCGGGGTGCAAGCCGACGCCGTTCTACTTCCATGCCGACGGGGGCCTCAGCACCGAGCCGCCCGCCGAGGACGATTCCAGCACCGGCTACAGCTTCGACCCGACCGATCCGGTGCCGACCATCGGGGGGAACCTATCGGCCATCCCCATCGCCGCCGGCGGCTATGACCAGCGCAACGACAGCCGCTTCCCCACCGCGAGCGGCTCCCTGCCGCTGTCGGCCCGCGCCGACGTGCTGTGCTTCACCACCGAGCCGCTGGAGGACGACCTGGTGGTCACCGGGCCGCTGGTCGCCACGCTGTATGTCGCCACCGACGGGCCTGACACCGACTTCACCGTCAAGCTGCTGGACATCTACCCGCCGGGGCCGCACTACCCGAACGGCTGCGCGCTGAACCTGACTGACAGCATCCGGCGGCTGCGCTTCCGCAACGGCTTCGAGCGGGAGGAGCTTGCCGAGCCGGGCGAGGTGTACGAGCTACAGATCGAGATGTTCCCGACCGCCAACCGCTTCGTCAAGGGGCACCGCATTCGCGTGGACATCTCCAGCAGCAACTACCCGCGCTTCGAGGTCAATCCGAACACCGGCGGGGTGCTGGGAGTGGACCGGCGCACGAGGGTTGCGGAGAACACGCTGCATCACAGCAAGTCGCGCCCCTCGCACCTGACGATGTGGGTGACCGAGGACTGAGGCCGCACGCTGCACAAGTCGCGTCATGTCTTCAAACTGCAAGGGATGGTGATCCTCAACCGTGGACAAGGTGAGAATGGGCATAATCGGCTGTGGCGGCATGTGCGGAGCGCACCTGGCGTCTCTGGCGGGCCAGCCGGAGATCGTGCGCGAGGAGTTCGTGCCGTATCTGCAGAGGATAGAGATACGCGGCCTGGCGGACATCAACACGGAGAAGGCCGAGGCCTACCGCGAGAAGTACGGCGGCCAGTACGTGACCGACGACCCGGAAAAGCTCTTCCAGGACCCGGACATTGACGCGGTGCTGATTACCACCTGGCACGACACCCATGCGCCGTATTCGCTGCGCGCGATGGAGTGCGGCAAGCACGTGCTCATCGAGAAGCCGATGGCGATGACCGAGCAGGAGTGCGACGACATCGTCGCTGCCGAGGCGCGCAGCGGCGTGAAGTACATGGTGGCATTCCGGTGCCGCTTCGCCAGAGGCGCGCAGGACGTGAAGCGCGAGATCCCCAATCCGGACAACATCATCGCCCACGCCCGCACCGGCGGCATCTGGCCGGAGAGCATCTGGGCGCAGGACCCCATCAAGGGCGGCGGGCAGATACTCTCCCAGGGCTGCCACGTGGTGGACATGATGTTCTACCTGGCCGGCTCCGAGCCGGAATCCCTCTACGCCACCGGCGGGGTATTCCACCACTCGCACCCGGACGTGATTGACACCATCAACGCGGCGATTCGCTTCAAGAACGGCAGTGTCGGGGCCTTCATGGGCGGCGACGGGGGCACCGGCCGCCTGATGATGCACCATCCGCTGCCCAACGGCTGCCCGTTCTTCGTCATGGTCATGGACAAGGGCCGCAGCGCCATCGCCATTGACCACGGCGAGGACGCCCGCTTCGAGTCGTGCGTCCCTGAAGAGGAGTGGAAGATCCCCTACGAATCATGCGAGTACGGGGAGAAGCTGGGCAAGCAACTGGCCAACGGCGTTCCCAACATCCTGCCCGCCTTCGCCAAGTCCATCCTGGAGGACGAGAAGCCGGTGGCCACGGCGGTTGACGGTGCCCGCACCAGCCGCTTCATCCTCAAGTGCTTCGAATCGGCCCGCACGGGCAAGGTGATTACGTTCTAGCGTCCTGCAAGGATGGCGGCTGTCCGTCATCCCCGCATGCCAACACCTCCTCCGGCAAGGATAATCGGGGCTTGTCCGCGAATATACCCGGCACTCATCCTGGCAGACTGTCTTACGGAGGCATTGTCTCATGGCACTACGCATCGGTGTTGTCGGAGCCGGCAGGGGCCGCGGTCCGGCAAACGTCTTCAAGCATCACAAGCAGTGCGAGCTGGTCGCCATCGCCGACAGAAGCCCGGAACGGCTGGCCGAGACCGCTGACAGACTCGAAATCCCCAACCGCTATGACGATCTCGACGACATGCTGGCTACCGACATAGACGCGGTGTTCGTGGCCACTCCCGTGCCGGTACATGCCGAGAACTCGATCGCGGCACTGCGGGCGGGCAAGCACGTGATGTGCGAGGTGCCGGCGGTCTACACGATCGAGGAGGGCCGCCAACTGGTGCAGGCGGTCAAGGAGACCGGCCGCAAGTACAGCTTCGCCGAGAACATGTACTACTTCCCCTACATCGGCACCTACGAGCGCCTTATCCAGGACGGCGAGCTGGGGGAGATCGTTTACGCCGAAGCCGAGTACATCCACAACTGCGAGTCGCTGATGGAGGGCCGCTTTGACGGCCTCGGCGGCGGGGTTGACGGCGGCCCGACGTGGCGTGCGAAGCTGCCGCCCATCCACTACTGCACGCACGACCTGCAGCCGCTGCTGCGCATGGTCCGCGACCGCTGCGTGACCGCTGTGGGCCTGAACACCGGCAGCCGCAAGCGCCCGGACCTCGGCGTCATAGACATCGGCGTGGGAATCTTCAAGACCGAGAAGAACATCACAATCAAGCAACTCTGCGGATTCGTCGTAGCCAAGGAGCCTGCCCATCACTGGTTCGTCATCTACGGCACCAAGGGGTCGATCGAGCAGGGCCGCGCCGTCAGCGGCAAGGCGGCCTCGCACTACCTGTACATCGAGGACCGCTATGACAACATGAAGGGGCCGGTGCGGCTCGACATACCCGCCAATCATCCCGGCGCTCCACCGGAGGCGACCGTCGGGGGTCATGGTACCAGCGAATACTACATGGTAGATGAGTTCGTCCAGTGCATCCTCAATGACACCGAACCGCCCATAGATGTCTATGAGGCGCTCGATTGCGCCCTCCCCGGCATCTGCGCGCACCTGTCGGCGGAGCGCGGGGGTGAGCCGGTGGAGGTGCCCGACCCGCGCCAGTGGTAGCGGGATAGTGCCGATTCCAATCACCGACGGAGGTGTGGCTTCATGTCACTGAAGATTGGCGCAATCGGTTTGTTTCGCGGACTGGGGCCGGCCAGCGTATTCGCTCATCACAAGGACTGCCAACTCTACGCCGTGGCCGACCACAACCTGGACAAGGCCGAGGCGGCGGCCAGGCAGTTCGATGTGCCTCACGCCTACGGCAGCTTCGAGGAGCTTCTCGACAGCGACGTGGACGGCATCTACATCGCCACTCCCCTGCCGCTCCATGCCGAACAGTCCATCGCCTGCCTGCAGGCCGGCAAGCACGTGCTCTGCGAGGTGCCGGCGGTGTACGGCATCGAGGAGGCCCAGGCCCTCGTCGCGGCCGCCAAGGCCAGCAAGGCCAAGTACAGCTTCGCCGAGAACATGGCCTACTTCCCGTGGGTGCAGACCTACCGCCAGGTCGTCGAGGCCGGCGAGCTCGGGGAAATCATCTACGCCGAGGCCGAGTACGTGCACCCCTATGAAGAGGGCATGATCAGGCAGGCGGACGGCGCGGGCGGAAAAAAGGGCGAGCTGAGCTGGCGGGCCGCCATGCCCCCGATCTGCTACTGCACCCACGATCTGGGGCCGATTATCCAGATGTGCCACGACCGCTGCGTCACCGCCGTCGGCATGAACACCGGCAACCGCAAGAGCCCGCACATCGGCTGCATTGACATGGAAGTCGGTCTCTTCAAGACGGCGAAGAACGTGACCATCAAGCTGCTGTGCAGCTTCTCCGTGGCCAAGCAGCCGCCCCATCACTGGATGACCATCTACGGCACCAAGGGGCAGATTGAATCATCGCGCTACGGCACCGTCACCACCGCCAGCCCGCACCGCCTGTACAGGGAGAAGTACGACAAGCTGGGCGCGCCGATGATCTTCGACTGCGACGCGAACCATCCCGGCGCCCCACCCGAGGCACTGACCGGCGGACACGGCAGCAGCGAGTACTTCATGGTGGATGACTTCGTCCAGTGCATCATCAATGACGCCGAGCCGCCCATTGATGTCTATGAGGGCCTCGACATGACGCTGCCGGGCATCTGCGCGCACATATCCGCTGAAGCCGGCGGCGAGCCGGTCGAGGTCCCGGACCCGCGCGAGTGGTAGGGCTGCACCGCTGCACGTCGCAACTTGTCATCGTTCAAGGAGTGAACAGCATGATAGAAAAGCGCAAGTGCGGCAAGTCGGATGTTGAGGTATCCGTCATCGGCATCGGCTGCTGGTCCTACGGCGGCGGTGAAGATGACTACTGGGGCGCTCAGGACCAGGACGCCGTCAACGAGGTGGTCAGCGCCGCCCTCGACCAGGGCATCAACCATTTCGACACCGCCGAGGGCTACAATTCCGGACGCAGTGAAGAATCGCTGGGCCTCGCACTCAAGGGCAAACGCGATAGGGCCGTCATCGCCACCAAGGTGGGACCCGACAGCACCGAGCCGACGGTGCTGCGGCAACACTGTGAAGACAGCCTGCGCCGTCTCGGCACCGACTACATTGACATCTACTACGTCCACTGGCCAATTACCGACCACTCCGTGCAGGACGCCTTCGATGTACTCATGGAGTTGAAGTCGGCGGGGAAGGTCCGCGCGGTCTGTGTCAGCAACTTCGGCGTGCAGCAGCTTACCGAGGCCCTCGGCACCGGCGCGCAGATTGACCTCGACCAGTTGTGCTACAACCTCATCTCACGTGCCATCGAGGCCGAGATTGTCCCGCTCTGTCGGCAGAACCAGATCGGGATCGTCGCCTACATGCCCCTGATGCAGGGCCTGCTGACCGGCAAGTATGCCAGCCTGGACGAAGTGCCTGCCAACCGCCGTCGCACCCGCCATTTCCGGGGCGACGAGAACGGGCCGGCACGACACGGCGAGCCGGGAGCCGAAGCCGAGACATTCGCGGTTCTGGACGGCCTGCGCAAGATCTCGGCTGAGGAGAACATCCCCATGGCGCACCTGGCGTTGGCGTGGAATGTCGCCAGGCCGGGGGTGACTTCGGCGCTCGTGGGCGTCCGCAACCTGGAGCAGCTGCAGGACGCCGTTGCGGCCGCACAGCTTCGTCTCAGCCCGCAGCTCGTTGCGCAACTCGATGACCTGACGCAGCCACTGCTGGAGAAGCTCGGCACCAACGCCGACTACTGGCAGAGCGGTGCGAGCACGAGAACCAAGTAGGCGAGGCGATGACGATACGCAAGGGGGCGCTCATCGCATGCGGCTGAGTGTTGCAGTCTGTCTGTTCGCGCTGCTTGCCCTGCCGGTCCTCTGCCTGTGCGCGGACTCTCAACGCCCGGACTTGGCCCAGGTGCTCTATCTGTCGTTTGATGACACTGTGGCCGCGACGGCCGATGCCGCGCAGGCGCTTGGCGATGGCTGGCAGACCGGACCTGCGCCGATCGGGAAGGCGCAATGGCAGCTCCAGAGGCCCAGATCAACCGTTAGCGCAAAGCAGAATGGAGGCAAGACCGTGCAAAGCATGCGAGATGAGCGACAGCAGGGCAAGTGGCGTACCCGACGCATCATCTTCAACAATGATGGTGATGACTCATGGGCGCCGGAAACGAAGCAGGAGTTCCTCAACTTGCGCACGGCCCCGTTGGTGGGCTCGCACGTCGACACGATCTTCTATGGAACGGCGCAGAGCCTGGGTAGCCACAGCCACAACTCGCGCGCGGCGGAACTCAGTGCCGCCCCGGGCACGATGGCCCATCGCTTCATCGAGCAGGGGACCGACAATCTCGAGGTCATGGTGGATTTCTGCCACACGAACGGCATCGAGGTGTTCTGGTCGCTGCGGATGAACGACACGCATGACTACAGCAATGAGAACATGCGCCCGCGATGGAAGTCCGAACATCCCGAGTACCTCATCGGCACACCCGACAACCCACCCAGATGCTACACCTGGACCTCTGCGGACTTCTCGCATTCATGGGTCCGCACAAAGGTGTTCCGCATCGTCAGGGATGTCTGCGAGCGCTATGACGTCGATGGGATCGAACTCGACTTCTTCAGGCACCTGTGCTACTTCAAGACGCCCTCCTACGGCGGCGTGGCCACGGAGGAGGAAATCGCGGCGATGACCGACCTGGTGCGCCGCATCCGCGCGATGGCCGACGAGCAGGGCGCACGACGCGGTAGGCCGATCCTCATTGCCATGCGCCTGCCGGACTCGCTCGACTACTGCCGAGCGCTCGGCCTCGACCTGCAGAGCTGGCTCGAGGATGACCTGCTCGACATCCTGGTCGTGGGTGGCTACATGCAGCTCAATCCGTGGGAGTACAGCGTGGGTCTGGGGAAGACGTACGGTGTGCCGGTCTATCCCTCACTTGATGAGTCGCGCCACAGGGACAAGGAGGCCTGCAAGCGCCGGATGACGCTGGAGACCTACCGGGCGCGCGCCGCGGAGGCCTGGGAGGCGGGGATGGACGGCATCTATGTCTTCAACGTCTTCGACCCGCGCAATCCGCTGTGGAACGAACTCGGCGATCCAGAGAAGCTGCGGGGGCTGAGCAAGACCTACTTTGTCAACTACCGGACGACCCATCACGCCAAGCAGTATCTGGCTACCGGGGAGCAGTACGTCACCATCCCCCACCTCGACCCGGTCTACCCGATGGTGCTGCAGCCCGGGCAGAGCGCTGCGACGACGGTCACCATCGGTGACGACCCGTCAAGCATGCCCCAGACGGCCACAGTGGTGCTGCGGCTGGAGCCGGCCGAGGCGGCTGTCGGGATAGCGGTCTCAGCCAACGGACACGCGCTGGAGGCGGGAACGCACAGCGGCGGGTGGATGGAGTATGCCGTTCCCGCGTCGGCACTGCTTCGCGGGGCCAATAGCATCGAGGTGCGCCTTGGCGCGGATGCTCCCGCGCAGGCCGGCATGACTGACCTGGAGCTGTGCGTGGAGTATGAGGAGTAGCCTGATCGGCATCTCAGCCGGTGTGCCGGAGCGCTGCCTTGATTGCGGCCAAGACCTTGGGCAAGTCCTCCAACACGTCGGTGTCCGTGAAACGCACCGTGCGTATCCCGCACTCGGAAAGCTGCTTGTCGCGCCACTCGTCGTACTCCGCCTGCCCCTTGTGTATCGCCCCGTCGACCTCAATGGCGAGGCGCTGCTCCTTGCAGTAGAAGTCGAGGACGCAGTCGCCTATTGGGTGCTGCCGCCGGAACTTGGCGCCGAGTGCCTGCCGCCGTAGTGCAAGCCAAAGCTGCGTTTCGGCCGGGGTTGCCTGGCGGCGCTGTTCGCGGGCAAAGGCAACCTTGTCCCGGCCGGTAACTCCCATGACGGTTCGGCCATGGTGTTCCCCTTCCGGCTGCGGCCAGTGCATGATCGGGGACCTCCTGGCTGGATGAGATGCCCTTGCCCCGCCTCACCCCCGGCCCCTCTCCGTGACCGGAGAGGGGTGAACAGCAACGTCCTTTGCATAGCAGGTGCAGAAACTGACGCACTACCGGGCTGCCCATTGGCTCCCTCCCTGGCTGAGGCAAGCGGGAACACGTATGGTGGCTGGCAGCCGGTAACCAAGCTCCCCCGGGCCTGCTTCGTCTCCCGAGTGCTGTGAAGTCGCTCTCCCCTCTCCGGTCACGGAGAGGGGCCGGGGGTGAGGCAGGGACGGCCATCCCTCACAGATACCCCAGCCCGCGCAGGCGTTCCTTCACCCTGACAAGCTCTTCCTCGCTGTAGGGCTCAGAGTCGGCAAGAGCATGGGTCGAGGCGATGTCGCGCAGCACATAGACCACAAAATCGGTAACCGAATTGTACCCGGCTCCTTCGATGAGCTGGCTCAGCTTTTCATAGAGCGGCCGGGGTATCTTGATCGTCACCTTGTCGGAGCCACTGCTCATCTGCCATCACTGTCCTTGCCGGG
>CAZJVY010000107.1:0-9425 GCA_964549395.1 uncultured Armatimonadia bacterium
TGCCCGGCCCCGGCCCTCGATGCCAGCCGACTGCCACAGGCGCCGCTGGGCGAGGGTGAAGCCGCATTGTTTCCGCTGCACATAGAAAGCTGCCGCGTCTGCCAGACCGGCACCACCAAGTTACCGTATTCGACCGGGTCTGAACCTTTCCGACTGGGTGCGGCTTGTGGCCGGGCATGCGTCGCGCATCTGGAGGACAACGGCAAGCTGACGAGGAAGTTTTCGGCCCCGTTTCGCCCATCGAAAGGGGAGGCCTGACCTGTGATGCTGACAAAAGAGGCCTTGCGCGACTACGCCTACAATGTCGTCAATGTTGACAAACTGGGTGTGGCAAACATCGAGAGGTTTGACGCCGCGCCAGCGGACATGGACCCGCGCAACATCATGCCGGGTGCGCGTTCGGTGGTGGTGTTTCTGAAGCGCATTCTGCGCGGGACCTGCCGGGGCGTGGACGAGGGCACCCACTGGCCGTCGTACCACATCTACAGCTACACAGGGCTCAGTCACATGCTCAGCGTGGCAAACTACCGCCTGGCGCGCTTCATTGAGCAACACGGTTTCGATGCCACCTCGCTCTCGGCGATTGCCAGCAGCAGGGAGTTCGGACCGGCAGCACCCCCACCGAGGCCGGGGATGCCCCCGCGCGAGGTGGTTGTCCATCACCGCATCGCGGCAACCCTGGCCGGACTGGGCGAAATCGGCTGGTCAAAGGTGTTCCTCACGCCGGAGTTCGGCCCTCGCCAACGGCTCGGGGTTCTGCTCACGAATGCCGAACTCGAGCCCGACCGCATCGAGACCGGCGTGCTTTGTGACCGCTGCAAACGGTGTGTTGCCGAATGTCCGGCGGGAGCAATTGACCCCCAGAAGTCAGTGCCCATCGAGGTTGAGGGGCATCGAATTGAGTGGGCTGATTTGGACCTGGGCAAGTGCAAGCTCACCCACTTCGGCCTGAACAAGCGCAGCGGCCCGTTCTTTGCCAAGCGCTTTCCTGGCGTGCGCCTCGCGGTGGCCGAGCAGGAAGTCACGTGGTTGGAGGCCTGGGACCTGGGTTGGGCGATGTTTCCGACCATGCCCGCCCTGAGCGTGCTAGCCACTGCCCCTGTCGCGGCATGTGGCGCTCGCGGCTGCATCATTGGATGCATGAAGCACCTGGACGAGACCGGCGGTGTCGAAAACACTTTCCGCACCCGCCCGGTCTTCAGCGAGCAGCCGCCCTGGAGCCTTGACGACGAGCCGGCCCACCGCTCTGCCGATCACAAGGGCCTGGTCTTTGACCCCGAGGCTCCGGATGCCGAGCAGCCGCAGCAACAAGAAGATGACGGCTGGTACTGAGACGATTGGCCGCCAAAGCATTGGCCCCAAGCCACCCATCATGGGACACCCTCGGCTCGTATCCCCTCCGTCGGAGTCGACTATCGAGATGCTGCGAATGGACATTAGCATCATTGAAACGGCCAAGAAGGATGAGGAGTGCAGGGGTACGCCTCTCAACTGATCCGGATACCGGAGCATAGTGTCGGCTGGTGGGGGGAAGAGCAGTAGCCCGACGCCTCATGCACCAAGCTGACGACGGCCTGGGCTACTCGCCGTTTGAGCCGTTGCGCACGAAAGCGGCGACCAGGCCGGAGCAGACCAGCAGCATTATGCCCATGACTACAAACGGCCAGCGCAGGTCCAGTACGGTAGTGATAAGGCCCCCCGCCACCGGCCCTATGGCCATGCCCAGCGAGGAGGCGGATTGGCTGATTCCGTAGGAGCGGCCGTACATGTCCGGCGATACAGAATGGCCGATGATGGAATTGATTGACGGGCTGGTGCCGCCGGCGGCAAGTCCGAGACCGATGCGCAGGCCAAAAAGTGCACCGACACTGTATACCAGCGCATGGGGAATGCTCAGCAGACCGGACAAGAACGTGGTGGCGACGAGAGTGCGCTTGTGTCCGAGACGGTCGCTGAGACGGCCGACGATCACGGTACTGATGCCGGCGGCCAGACCGGTGACGCCCATGAGCAGGCCGACAGTGCCGGCCACGTGCACGCCATCGGCCAGCTTCTCAACGAACAGCGGGAAGATCGGGGCAACGAAGCTGGCGGAGAAGCTGATGAAGAAAAACACGCTCAGCAAGGCTAGCAGGCCTCTGCCGCCGAATGCCTGCCTCATTCCGTGATTGCCGTTCTCACAGTGCTCAGGTGGTGTGAAGTTCTCCTGAACGAGCAAGAGCACGGCGACGCCGGCGGCAATGAGCATGATCCCGGAGGCGAAGAACGGTATGCGGTATCCCCACTCATTGGCCATGACGCCGCCGAGCCACGGCCCCAGAAAGCTGCCTGAGACGACGGCCATCTGCATCATGCCAAGGCTGTAGCCGAGACGGTGCTTGGGAGTGATGCTGCAGACCAGAGTGGTGGATGCGACTACGGTGCCGGCCAGTGCTCCCTGCAGCAAGCGGAGGGCCAGGAAGGCATAGAGGGAGTGAACCTGGGCCATTATGAGCATTACCGTGCCGCCACCGAACATGGCCCGTTCGACCATCATCTTACGTCCGTACCTGTCGGCAACCGACCCCCAGATGGGTGCGAAGACGCACAGCATGAGCGGGGCCAGACTGTAGGTCAAACCCGACCACAGGGGCACCTGGGTCTCTTTCAGATTCCCCAGTTCGCGGATGTAGAAGGGCAGAAACGGCATCACGAAGGAGAAGCCGACGATGCTCATGAGCTGGGCAAACCACATGGTGTAGAGGGTGCGTTGCCACGGCTGAACGCCCGTCCCGGCTGATACGGCTCTTGCCTTAAGTCTTGTTGTTTGCGCCATCCTGAGATTGCGCCTCGGTTACTGGTGTGACGTAGTCTTCATTGCATGCCGCCTAGGGCCGCCCGCCTGGGAGAGTTGCATAAGACTACAGCAGCGGACCGCCGCCATCACTGACGCTCGATGACGGGTCAGCTGCTGTATTGGGCGTAAACGTAAAATCCCCCGTAGTAGGTGGTGTCGGCAGACTGCTATCTGAGAGCTGGGCCCTGCCCAAGTCTGACCACGTTATACACGTCCCCAACAGGATACTACCATCGGCAGCAATTCGCAAGAGAAATGCGCACAAAGTCGGTCACGACCGGTTCCCGCGTGGTGCCAGGCAACACTACTTTATTGGGGCGAACAGACATCCGTGGGATGGACGAAGCTTTCCTGGAGCAGGTGGCCGAGCTGCTGGCGCCGCTGGTCACAGGGCGGTAATGTGGGAAGGTAGCAGTGAAATCCGTCGCGCAACGCCGTCCATGGCTATCCGGACCTCGGCCGGCGCATTCTGGAGCAACTCCAGGAATACTCGCCCGCCGGGGGTAACAGTCGCCCGCCAGTGTGCGGCCCTGGAAACGTGCAGTCTGCAGCGGCGCAGGTCCGCGCAGCACTTGCCCAGCGCCACTTCACAGTCCAGCGTGCCGTCCCACGTCACGGTACAGCCATCAGGTACCGGGACGTATTCCCATTCAGGTGCCTCGAACGCAATGTGGCAGCCAGTCGGCTCTTGTCCCAGGTTGACCAGCGCCAAGCAGTCCCGCGTCAGCAGGGCGTCGAGCATGCCCTCGGTTGTGGTTCGCAACACTTCAGTGACCTGCTCTTGCGTCTCTTGATGGGGTTGGTTAGGAAAGATGGCCAGGGCAAGGCTGGACACGACATCGCCCGGCTCGTAGTCGCGCACCTCATCGCAGTATGACAGCATCAGGAAGTCTTCCATGCCCCTGTATCGCGAATACTCATGTTGAGCCTGGTAGGCCAGACCTTTGCTGCCGAGAACCACATAGCCGATGCAATCATCTACATTGGCCCAGGCAGCCTGGTCGGTGCGGAACCATTCGTCTTCGCCGCCGAACTTGGATACTGCAGTAAAGGAGGTGTCTTCAGTGTAGAGAATCCGCTTGCCTGGAGCCAGTTCGCCGAGTTCCGAATAGCTTTCATTCCGTACCCCGATTTCGCCGGAGCGCTGCTCGAGAATCCGGACGGCTTCAGTCGCCGTGGTGCGGTCGAAGAAGAAAGCGATGCGGTCATCCGGCACCAACAGCGCCATGTTCTGGATCAGCTTGCCGCCTTCTCTCTCGATTTGGGCTATCGCGGCAAAGCCTTCGCCGTCTTCAGTCACGTTGTACCGGCGCTTGCGCATGCCGCCTTGCCATGCAGGATCGCATCGGTATGTGCCCGACAAGCTGTGAAAATGCGGGGTTATTACCCATGTGCCACCCTCGGGCTGTACCACGACGACGGGCCTATTACGCCAGGAAAAGCTCGCGGTGGACTTGCGCCCCTTTCGCGCGATGAACCCGCCGTGGGGGAAGATGTGTACGCCCTGCTGCCATGCCTTGAACTCTGCCTCGCTGCAGGGCTGAGCTCCGTCGCCCATGAGCCAGTGGAGCAGGAAACTGCCGGCGAAACTGACCATGGCGCTGCGCTCGTGGGTGCGGAAGGACTGCCACTGATTGATGCGGTACCGTATCGGATCGGAGGTCAGCACATGACCATCCCCCAGACTGTCCATGACCTGCTTTGCCCTTTGTGTACACAGCCGTTCGATATAGGCCGCATGGGGGTCCTCGAACAGCAGATTCATGACGGCATGGGCGGATACGGTCGAAATCGGCAGGAGCGTGGCGTGAGTGAAATACCACCAGTCCATGCCCTGCACCGCCAACATCGGGCCGTCGTCCTCGGCAAGTTTCTTCATCGTCTCATAGATGGGCCGTCGGTTGAAGCGGACCACCTCGGGCACCTCAAGACCGGCGAGCCGGTGAGTAAGCAGCGAACTGCCTGCAAAGCCGATTGCAGAGGCGAGGTAGCTCGGATGGACGAAGCCGTGGTTCTCAGTGGAGAAATCCGGATGGCTGGTAGCGCCCTTCGTCCAGGCGGAGACCGGCTGCCCCTGCAGCTCGGACCTGTTGCGGTTCATGTCATAGGGCGTCACGGTGATATTCGCTATCCACTCATCGGCCGCTTTGCGCCACTTTTCGGCATGGGGATGGCCCCGGAGCAAGTTGGCGGCAACGTCCAGGCCCTGAGCCGTCCAGCCGTTCTCCTCGGTCAGCGTGTTGTCATATGTGCCGACTCTAGGGAGCTCATCGCACCAGCGGTCGGCATACCACGCAGCAGCATTTATCGCAAGCTGCCGGGTCTCGTCGTCCAGTTGCTCCCATAGCAGCCATGCGCCGAGGGTGAGATGGGCGACGGCGCTGCCGGTCTGGCTGGCCGTGAAAAAGGCACTCATCCAGTCCATGCCGGGGATTAGCCCGCCCCACTTGTGGCCGGCGGAGGGATTGTCGCCTGCAACGCGCACGCAGTCTGCCGGCCCCGCCTCGTGGGTGAAACTCAGGTACCTTATAGCGCCGATTGCATGCCGCAATATGTTATCGGCAGATACGGTGCCCGTCTCACCAAGAAGCTGAGCGGCACGGTAAGCCACGGCATAGGTCAAGACCGGGTACGCGGTTTCTATGCCGTACCAGTAGCTGCCACCATAGAAGTGGCCGCAGTCTGGCCGCTCGGGCCATTCCTTGTAGGTGGCGTCGGCTAGCGGCAGCCAGCGCAAGATCGGCTCCAGGTACGTCTCCTGCCATATCCGGGAGATTCTATCAGGCAGTTCGACGGGTTTCACCAGCGCAATGAGCGGCCGGTCAATCTGCGTCTCGGGCATCATCAATCCTCCTGGATCGAGCGCGCTCGAATCGCGGTGATCACAGCTCCATGCTGTACTGAACGGATTCCCTCAGCGGGCGGAAGCCGACCTTTTCATATACGTGCCGAGCGGGCGCGTGCTCATCACTCAAGCCGGTGCCGGCGATGGCAATCCTCATCCCCGTCTCCCGGAGCCTGTCCAGTGCCTTGCGGACAATTTCGGTTCCGATACCTCGGCCCCGGAAATCGGGATGCACGGCATTATAGGCGATGGTACCGATTGCGGTCTCCGCGTCGGTGGTATAGACGGCCCAGCCGGCGACGCGGCCGTCCACCTCTGCGATGATGGTGGCACTGAGATTGGCTTCGACCGAGGCACGGACCGGAGCAAGCTGGCGCTCCAACCACGGCTTGTCGCCGATTATGCCGTGGCGCTCCTCAAGGAGTTGCGGGGTGCCGGGAGGCCATGCCACGCGAACGATTTCAAGGATGTCATCCAGATCATCTGCAGTGGCTGTACGATAGAGGACTTGTTCCATGTTTCAGCCTCCTTGTTCAGTCGAGCATTGGCGGTTCATTACCAGTGAGCGGGGCCGACGGCCACGCGCAAGGCATCCTTGTGCATTCTCGTATGCTCAACAGCCTGCTTGATTTCAGAGAGCGGATACCGGGCGGCGACCACCGTTTCGAATGGGAAGGCCCGCCCGGGACCGTTGAGAAACCCGATGGCGGTCTTCAGGTCCTGCGGGGCGTAGTTGTGCAGGCCGGTAATTGTGACAAGCCGGGTAATGACGGCGTATGCGTCAATCTGCGCCAGTGCGCCGGGGAACACGCAGCCGGCCCACAAGTAGCGCCCGCCGATGCGCAGTGCCGACAAGCCCTGCGCGAGCGCCGGAGGATGCCCGCACGCTTCGATGGCCGCATCGAAGCCGTATTCACCTGCGGCCCGGTGCGCGGCGTCGGCGAACTCCGCGTCACTGATGGCCGCCACGTTGACCGTATGGGTGGCGCCGAAGTGCTTCGCCTGCTGCAGGCGGGCGTCGCTGACATCCGTAACCATGACGGCCCGCGCGCCCAGTGATGAACACAATGCGCATGCGCACAACCCCACCAGACCGGCTCCCTGAATGAGAACCGCCTCGCCGGCCTGCACATCCAGCACCCTCACCCCCGCTGCCATGGTCGCCAGCGAGCAGTTGGCGAAGACGACAGTCCTGTCATCCAACTCATCAGGCACGCGGTAAATGGCGGTGCCCGGCACAAGATGCACGTACTCGGCGAAGCCGCCATTCAATGCCGGTTCGACATCTATACTCTCGTGGCCGTACTTGAAAAGCGCAACGCACTTCTGCGGTATTCCGTGCGTGCAGAAGAAGCACTGCCCACAAGAGGCCGCGATGCTCCATGTCACCCGGTTGCCGACGCAAAGTTCGCCTCCGGCAGCGTCATGAGTCACACCAGCGCCCAGTTGCGCGACGGTGCCGCAGATCTCGTGTCCCAGAATGAGCGGGCCTTTGGGCTGTCGGCGGCCCTCAATTGTGTGCAGGTCCGAGCCGCAAATGGCGCTGAGGCTCATGCGCATCAGCACTTCGCCCTGGCCCGCCGGGCGTACCGGAAGCTGCTCCATGACCAGTTCGGCGCTGTCCGGGTAGTACACCGCCGCCGCACACGTGTCAGGTATGCCCATCATGCCACTTCCTACGGTCGCTCGCCCTGTTGCAGGCGTTTCTCGATAGTCTCGATGGTCTCCGGCACCTTTTCGACGCTGTCAATGACGTAGTGAGCGCCGGCCTCGGACAGGCGCTTTTCCGCCGCCTTCACTTTCGTCGCCAGTTCGGGCTCAGACAGTTGCGCCATGTCCTGTTCACTGAGGCCCACTGCATTGCCCGTCTTCGTCACTCCGACGCTCCACACACCGGCATTAAGGCCCTCCAGCACATCAGCCACCGTATCTCCCACTTTCACTACTACAGACGGCGGATAGACGCCCGCCTGCATCATGTTCTGATAGACCATCCAGGGCGCCGGACGTCCGGCAGGCACGTCGGTGGAGCACACCGCCACATCGGGCGCATAGCCCAGTTTCGCGGCGTGGGGGAGAAGTACGTCCATGATCTCGCGGAAGTAGCCCGTCGTGGAGCCGACCTTGATGCCCCGTTCCCGCAGCCACGCCACCGTCTCACGCGTGCCGGGAATCAGGCCGGAATAGCGTGTGATGACACCGATCTCCAGGTCTCTGAAGTCGGCGAAGAGGCCGTCAATGTCCTGCTCCGTCCATTGGCGTCCGTATGTATCGCGCCACAGTCGGGAGACCGGCTCCATCTGCAGGATTGCCCGGATGTGGTCGCGCTTGTCCATCCCCATCGGCTCGCGGGCCTGGGAGGTCGTAATCCGGATGCCGTGGCTGCTAAAGACCTCCACGAAGACCGTGGCGGGTGCAAAGCATCCGTAATCCACCGTGGTGCCCGCCCAGTCGAAAACGACAAGCCCGATTTTGCCGGCGCGGGGGTGAGAATCCATGATCTGCGCTCCTTGCATGTTTCTGCGAGACGGCTTCGGGGGAATATTGACCGGCAGGGCCGCGAAAACCTTGCCGGCAAAGCAGCAAGACTGCAAGCAGCCGGGCGCACTGCTGTCGAGCTATCCGTTCGGCGACGGCTTCACAGGAACGATTATTGCCGGTTTGGTGGTGATGGCAGCCGAGGAAAGAACCGAACAGGCTACACCCCGGCGCCGCCAGAAAGCCCGTGAAGAGGGCCAGGTGGCGCAAAGCAAGGATTTGACCGGCGCGGTGAGCCTGGCGGCGGCGGTGGTCGTCTATAAGCTGGCCGGTGCCGGCATTGGTCACGCCATCATGCAGGCCGTCGGGGCGCAGTTCGCAGCCGCGGAATCGTCCTCCTTCACTGCCGCAGCGCTTGTCAGCCAGGCATCTCGTTGGTTGCTCCTCGTTGCGCGTGCCGTACTGCCGGTCGCACTGGCGGCCATGGCAGCGGGAGTGACGGCCGGGATGCTCCAGACGGGATTCGTCGTGTCCACAAAGAAGCTCAGTCCCACCGCCGATAAGCTTAACCCGATCGAGGGTCTGAAGCGCATCTTCTCGCTCAACGGGGTCGTGGAGGCCGCAAAGGGCTGCCTGAAGGTGGCCCTGGTCGCCGCCATCACCTGGCAGGTTTTCAGCACCCACAAGACGGATGTTCTGAACTTCCAGCAGATGGAACTCAGTCGCGCGCTTGCCTGCATGTCGGACATCATCTTTGAATTCGGCATCAAGTATTGTCTGGCGTTGCTGATTATCGGCGGCGCCGATTACGGCTATCAGCGCTGGCAGTATGAAAAGCAATTGCGAATGAGCCGCCACGAGGTAAGGCGGGAGATGAAGGACATCGAGGGCGACCCGCTGATACGTGCCAAGCAACGGCAGCGCCGGCGGGCGCTGCTGCAGCAGGGGATCTCGGCGCAGATGCCCCAAGCTGATGTCGTGGTCACGAATCCCACGCATCTGGCGGTTGCACTGCTGTACAGGGACGGTCAGATGCCGGCCCCGCAAGTTGTAGCCAAGGGCCGTGGCGCTGTTGCAGCCCGCATCAAGGCCCTGGCACGGGCGTATGGCATCCCTACCATCGAGGAGCCGGCGGTAGCCAGGGCCCTGTATGAGACGGTGCAAATCGGCGATTTCGTCCCGCCGGTGCTCTATCGGGCGGTGGCAGAGATACTCGCCGGCATCTATCGCGCGGCCGCCGAACGCCGGGCCAGACGCCTCGCCCGC
>CAZJVY010000108.1:0-9152 GCA_964549395.1 uncultured Armatimonadia bacterium
GCGGGGGGCTGTAGAGGTGGCTGCGGTCCCTATCTCGAACAGAATAGGCAGATGCACGATATGCCATAACTTGCACGGTGAAGAGCAATATGTTTCATGGTGGACGCGGACACGGACATCGCCATAGGGATGAGGGGCCGGAGCCGGATGGCCCGCCGCCTCTGAAGATTACGGACAAGCGGATGCTGCGGTGGTTCGCCGACTACCTGTGGCCGCACTGGCCGAAGGTGCTGCTGGGCACATCGGCGATGCTGATAAGCACGGTGGCCTCGATGGCACCGCCTTTCATCCTCGGCAAGGGGATCATAGACCGGGTGATCGTGAAGCAGGAGCCGGGGATGCTGATACAGTACGTCGGCATCATGCTGGCGGCGTTCTTCTGCGAGAACCTGTTCAGCGGCGTGCGGATGAACGTGATGCACATACTGGGGCAGCGGTTCGTGTACGAGCTGCGCGCGCAGTTGTACCGGCACATCCAGAACCTCTCGCTGAGCTTCTTTGAGGCGCACAAGACCGGTGACGTGATGTCGAAGGTGTCGAATGACGTGAATTCGGTGGAGGACATGGTCGTACACGGCACCGACTCGGTGGTGAGCGATGGTCTGCAGATCATCCTGGTGATCGGCGTGCTGTTCTGGATGCGGCCGGAACTGGCACTGGTTGCGCTGATTCCGGTGCCGATTTTCACACTTGCGATGATCTACTTCGCGCGGATCATCAGGCCGATCTTCCGCAGGATCAGGGACGATTTGGGGGAGATAAACGCGCGGCTGCAGGAGCGGATCAGCGGGATTCAGGTCATCAAGGCGTTCGCCCGTGAGGACTATGAATTCGGGCTGTTCGATGAGGCGAGCCGCGACTACTACAGGGCCAGCGTGCGGACGATCTGGCTGTGGACGTCGTTCTTCCCTGCGTTGAATTTCATCATCTCTTGCGGCATCCTGCTGGTGGTCTGGCGGGGGTCGCTGGCGACCGGGCAGGCCTCCAACGCGGCGACGGCGGGTGACATAGTGGTCTTCGTCGGCTACCTGCAGGGTTTCTACGGGCGCTTCGGGAGCCTCATCCGGGTGTATGACCTGTATAATCGGGCGCTGGCCTCACTGGCCAGGATCTTCGAACTCCTGGATGAGACACCGGACGTGGAGGATGCAGAGGATGCTGTGGACATCGGCCGGGTCGCAGGCCGGGTGCGGCTGGAGAATGTGTCGTTCAAGTACAGGACGGGCGAGATGGTGCTCGAGGACGTATCGGTGACCGCCGAGCCGGGAGAGACCGTGGCGCTGGTGGGACGCAGCGGAGCAGGTAAGACAAGCCTGGTGAATCTTGTGCCCCGCTTCTACGACCCGATCACGGGCACGGTGTATGTGGACGGAACTGATGTGCGCAGCGTCACGCAAGAGTCGCTGCGCAAGAACATCGGGATGGTGCTGCAGGAGACGTTCCTGTTCAACGGGACTGTGAATGAGAATGTGCGTTACGGGAAGCTCGATGCGACGGATGAGGAGATAGTGGCGGCGTGTGAGGCGGCATACGCGGATGAGTTCGTGCAGGGCCTGCCGGAGAAGTACGACACGCAGATCGGCGAGCGAGGAGTCAAGCTGTCGGGCGGGCAGAAGCAGCGTCTTGCGATAGCGAGGGCGCTGCTGGCCGATCCGCGGATACTGATCCTGGATGAGGCCACCTCACTGGTGGATACCGAGGCCGAGCAGATCATCCAGAAGGCGCTGGAGAACCTGATGGCGGGGCGCACCACGTTCGTCATCGCGCATCGGCTGTCAACCGTGCGGAATGCCGACAAGATAGTAGTAATTGACAAGGGCGAGATAGTGGAGCAGGCGGATCACGGGACGTTGATGGAGCAGAACGGTTTGTATGCCCGCATGTACGAGCAGCAGTTCCGCTACCAGGAGACCGGCGTGCCGCTGACCGGCGACCTGTTTGGGCGGTAGGGCTCAGCCGCGCGGGCAGGCAAAGCTGCCTGCCCTCCGCGGGATTGGTGTTGCGGGTAGTTGCCCAAGGGAGTGCCGGGGGCTGCCATCGGGTGATGATGGCCGTGGGGTCACGTCGCTCTGAGGCCCGGCGGTTTGTGCCTCTCAATGTTTCACATTCACGCGTCAGATATCACCGAGGCGGTGACGTTGCATGTACCGGACAGCCATGATTGCTGTTTGCATCTGCGCGAGCGGCGTCGCGTTGTGCGATAACTGGATTGAGAATGGCGATTTCGAGGCCGATGCGCCAATGCTGTGGCAGGGCGCGAGCATCCAGGGCGAAGTGGTTCACTCCGGCCGTGGAGCGCTGCGTCTCGACGAGTCCGCCGACAAGGCGAGTATCAGTGCGCGCTACGGAGACGGCATCGAGGTCAACCAGACAGAGCCGGACACGATTATGGCCGCATTGTGGTTGCGGCTGGATGCGGTGCGGCAGACCGGCCCGATCCGCGGAGGGGTCACCTTTCACGTGGAGATGGCGGATGGCAGCATGTTGGCCTGGTACGGCGGCTTCGAACTGGACCCGTCGGAGATGGGGAGCTGGGTATATCGTGAGGATCGGTGGAAGCCACGAGCGCCGATTGTGAAGATTCGGCCGGCCGTGTACCTGCGAGGGTGCGAGGGAAGCATCTACGTGGACGACATCTACCTGGGGCCGCCAATCGAGCTGCCGACGCCGCCACGGACCACCATCCCGCTCGCCGTCACGGGGAGCAACGGTCGCTTCACCGGCTGGCCGCAGTTTTCGTTTCTCGATTTCCGGCCCGCCGCCCACGTGTTTCATCTCGCGGGCAAGAATGAAGCGAACCTGGAATTGACCTGTGACATTGAGGTGGGCAAGCCTGCGCCGATATATCTGACTTCGGCGTGGGGGTCGCAGTACTGGACGCTCTACTGCCCGCAGCGGCGCGAACTGGTCCAGATATTCACCGACGAGCGGCTGGACCTTTCGCAAGCAGGGCAGCATACGGTGCCGGTGCGGATGTGCGGCTTTTCGGATCGGGCGTCAGACCTGGCAGCGGGCGGCTATGTGTTCATCACCGAAGCCACCAAGAGCTTCCTGATATACAGCACGGAGAAGCCCGCAGGGGAGGCGTATCCCGACGCGCGCACCGGCAAGACGTTTAGCTACTGGGACGGCGTGAAGATCGAGCGTTTGAGCCGCGGGCTGGGGGCGAGCGGAGTGGTTGCGCCGTTCTCGGTGGCTGATTTGAGCTCATACCGGCTGTCGGTGGCGGCACATGCGTTCGGCCAGCAGGTTACGGTCCGTCCCGTCTTGACAGACGCGCAGGGCGCCGAAGTGCCGCTGTACGGGCTGGAGTTGCGTGGGGAGGCGGCCGGGAAGATGCTTGACCTCAGCCCGCAAGTGGATGCCGATGGCGTCCCGACGGGGACATACGCGGGGGCTTTCGCAGGGGGGAAGCCGGAGCAGATGCGGGTGTCGGGGGTTGTGCGGCTGGCCTGTCCGACGGGCACGAAGGGAGAGCGGATTAACGAGCAAGTGAAGGTGTTCACACTGGCGCCCGCTCCGCCTCGGCCCTTGCCAGGCCTGGACTTGATCGGGTGGGGGTACGCGACCTACGAGCTTTCGCCGAAGGCGAGCCACGGGCCGGACAGCATGAAGCGGCTGGTGAGTGACGCGAAAGCGGCGGGGGTGAGTAAGCTGCTGGTACACGCTCGGAGTTCGACGGAGACGCTGTACCCCAGCAGCATCGCGCCAGCCGGCACGGTTGGGGAGTGGGATGTACTGCGGGCGGCTGTGGAAGATGGCAAGCGGCAGGGGGTGGACATTTACGCCGCCTATATCCTGGGGATCGCTCAGAAGGCGGACCTGGAGGCGCACCCGGACTGGGCGGCTGTGGGTCGCGACGGGAAGTCGAGCGGGTGGTACTGCTACAACAACCCGGAGGTGCGCGCCTACCATGGGGCTCTGATGTCGGAGATCGTGAGGCAGTATGATGTTGGGGGGATCGCGCTGGACTTCTGCCGGCCAGGCGGGGGCTGCTTCTGCTCGCGCTGCGCTGCGGCGTTCGAGGCCAAGTACGGCAAGCCGCTGAAGGACGTGGATGCCTACGATGCGGACTGGGTGAACTGGCAGCGGGATTGCATCACCGAGTATATGCGGGAGCTGCGGGCGGCGATACGCAAGGCGCGAGCAGATGCCAAGTTCAGCGGGTATGTCTGGGGGCGTCTGGCAGCGGATGCCGACCGGGCCGGACAGGACTTTGCGCGTTGGCTGCGCGAGGGCATCATGGACTTCGTGGCCGTCGGCATCTACACGCCCAGTAGCCCACAGTTCCGCGCGCAGTGCCACGTCTTGCGGGAGATAGCGGAGCGGGACCTGGCCGGGCACACGGAGGGGATCTATCCCCTGCTGGGGGTGGGCTACATCCAGAGGGCGAATCCCTCCCACGCGGAGGCCGATGCGGTCATAAATCGGCACCTGCGTGCGGCCAGAGAAGAAGGGCTGCAGGGGGCGGGCTACTTCGCGTTCTACTCGATCCGGACGCATCTGGAGACATCGGGGGCGCACAGTGCGGCCACCGAGCCCTGATAGGGGCCGCACATCAGCCGCTCGCACAGGCACAGCGAAGCGCAGGGAGCCGGACCGTCCCTGCGCTGCTTTGTTGCGCGGCGCCGCCCGAGTTGAGTTGCCGTGACGTTCAGGCCTCGATTTCGGCGATGACGCCCTTGATGAGCGCCAGGTCCTTGCCGGTTTGCTCGACAAGCTGCTCGCGGTTCATGTCGCCGTACTCGCTGTGCAATGAGATGGTGCCGTCATAGCCGAAGTCCTTCAGGAGGCTGAATATCTGCGTCCAGTCCTGCATGGCTTGCTCGAAGCCGAGCATCTTGCGCTGGACCTTCACCGCGCCATCCTCGCCGGTTACAGCCGCCCAGGAGTAGCCCTTGAGTGCGACCAGGTTGATGTAGGGCGCGAGCATGATCATGCCCTGGCGCCAGCCGTCGTAGCCGCCCTCGATGAACATGTGGCCCGTATCCATATAGACGCCGACGGCGCGGGGGTCCATGCCCTCCATGAGCATGTAAACCACGGGGGCACACGCGCTGACGTAGGGGCCGGAGTGGATGTGGACATTGGCGCTGACGCCGTACTCGAGTGCAAGGCTCTGTAGGCCGGCCAGGCGGGTCTTGGCCCACTCGAAACAGGTCCAGAATTCCTTGGGATTGGAGATGACCCAGTAGCCGAGCTTGAGGGCGGGGATGCCGCACTCGGCGGCGGTGGCGAAGATCTCCTCGGCATAGGGGGAATGGATGCTGTCAATGCCGGTGGTGATGAGTGGGACGGAGAGGCCGAGCTGGCCGAACCGGGCGACGGCCTCGGGCAGCTTCTTTTCGACATCGGCCGGCTCGATGCGGCCGCCGGGCCGGACGGTGAGGTCCACACCGTCGAGCCCGATGGCCTTCATCTCCCGACCGACCTCCTCGAGCGAGAGGCCGAGTATGTCCAGATGCTTGGAAAACATGGCGAATTGCATGTCAAATCTCCTTCTTGGCGGTGATGCCTGTCTCGGCGCGGCGCGGCTGTGTCAAAGTGAAGTGTTGCGAGGTGGATAGTTCAGCGGCAGGGGCGTGCGGACCTTCTCAATCGCGATGCTTCATCGGTGCAATGCCGCGCGGAGGCGGGCCAGCTCGTTGCGCATGATGCTGACGGCCTCGTCTATTCCCATGCCCGGGCGCGCCAGTATCTGCTCAGCGCCGGTGGCCACGGCGACATGGACGGCAATGCGGGCGCTGATGTCGGTCTCGTTGCAGCTTCCACCCAGATACGCTCCCACACCATGCCGGTGGCAGAGCATGACGGCTGCGATGCTGTCCCCCAGGCAGCCCAGGTCGGGCATCTTGATCTGAACCAGATCGGCGGCGCCCGATTGAGCGAATAGCTCGACATCGGCGAGGGTGTTGCACCATTCGTCGGCTACTAGCTGGGGCACCGGCGCGGGCAGTTGCGTCAAGGCCGCACGCAGTTGGGTCATGAGCCGTAGCTGGTGGGCCCGGGTGTCGGCTTCCACCGGGGCTTCGATCTGAAGCTGTAAGGGTTTGACCGTATCGGCAAGGCGGGCGATGTAATCGGTCATTGTGCCGATGTCGTCATTGAAGGCGCGGCCGATGGTCCCGTAGCAGTCGAAGTGGATGATGGGGCGGTAGTCGTCGGGGACCTCGTGGCGGGTCAGGCGGCGCATTATCCATTCAGCGTATGCCAGCAGCTTCTCGCCCCGAGGGCCGAAGTCGGTCTCGACGCTCTTGATGAGGCCGTGGGGGAAAGCATCAACGCG
Source organism: uncultured Armatimonadia bacterium (assembly GCA_964549395.1). Lineage (GTDB taxonomy): Bacteria > Armatimonadota > Zipacnadia > Zipacnadales > UBA11051 > UBA11051. Next base: position 6,287 of record CAZJVY010000108.1, read on the forward strand.
GCGGTAGAGCGCTTTGTCCACGCCGCTGTAGCGGTCATCGCCGGTTTGCACGCCGATTCTGGGGTTTTGCCGGGCGATAGTGAGGCCGTACTCGTGGGCAATGACTTCGGCGACGGTACGGCGGCCCGCTGCGGCGACGGCCTGGAGCAATGCCTGGCTGGCCGCATACAGCAGGCCGGTGTGGAATGGACCGCGGTCGGCGTGCAGTTGCCTGAGCGTGGCCTCGAGGTCGCGGAAGCTATCGAGAGCAGCGCCGGTGAATGTAGGGGCGATATGGCGGTCGGCTGCGGCGACGGCCTGTGCGGCGCGGAATACGGGATCGCGGCCGGCGATGCCGGCGTAGGTGACACTGCCGCCCTCGCCGGCGACGGTAGTGCCATCGTCGAGGCGGATGAGTATGGAGACGGCCTCGCCCGGCTCGCGAATGCGGCGGAAGCCGGGTGTGCGAGGTTGGCCGGTGACGAGGTAGTGATCCACCTTGCCGCCAGCAATAAAGGCGGGCTTGTCATCCACGTACCACCCGCCTTCAATGGGGATTGCTTCTATAGATGTGATTTGCATTCGACTCGGTTGGCGCGGCTAGAACTGGTTTGCAGCAGTCTGGGATACAACCGCGTCTGCGTGGGCAGGCAAGGATGCCTGCCCTCCGCGAAATCATTGTTACGCATAGTTGGCCGGGTGAGGGTTAGAACTGGACCGTCCATTCGCCGCGCAGCAGTTCCTGATCCTTGGTTCCGGGTGTGGCGTCGCCGGCGGCCTTCTGGCGCGCGTAGATGAGGCGCATATCGAGGCCGTCCGCCAGCGGGCGCGTCATCGTGATGGCCCACAGCTCGTCGTAGTCGCCATGAGCCAACTGACTGAGCATCCACCAGTCGCTGTCGGCGCTGGGGCGCAGGTACAGGAGGCTGACCGGCGTGCGGCCGATGCGAGTATCGAGGTAAATGCCGCTACACTCGAAGTTGGTGAAGGCGAACGGATTGCGCAGCCAGCGGTCCCAGGGGAAGAGATTGCCGGGGCGGTCCTCCTGGGTGACCTCATAGTACGGGTGGATGCTGGAATAGACGACATCGTACTCGGCGTCAACGAAGGAGTAGAAGTAGGAGAGAGAGAGCTTGCCGGTATCGAGCAGGTCGCAGGTAAGCATCCTGGCATTGTCGCTGTGCGACCAGGGGTAGGGGAGCCGGTTGGCATGCCTGAGCTGGCGCGCATATTCGGCACACAGGTAGCGGTTGCCGCCGAGATGGACCTGCACATCGCCGCTATAGGCTATCTCGTTGCCGGTGCCGTCCGGGAGGAAGTTGAGGCCCAATGACCACTTGGGGCGCTTGTATGCAAGACGGCCTGCTATGTAGCCGTCACTGTGTCCGGGGAAGGGTCGCGCCGGCAGCCAGTCATAAGTGGCGCCGGCAACGACGAAATCCAGGTCAACATTGGTGTTGAAGAGGTCTGTCTTCTGATAGCGGAGGCCGGTCAGCGCCCGGCGCTCGTCATTGGCGACCAGGCCGAGGCCGTAGCAGAAGTACTGACGGCCGATGGTCAAGTCGGCGTCGAGGCTGCCATGCACGGGGAACTGGATGTACGCTTCATCAAGCCAGAGGTCTTCGCGGCCGTAGCCATAGGGGCGCATACCCGGGGGGTTGGGAAAGCCGGGGCCCTCCCCGAACTCGAAGCCGACGACACTGAGCGGAACGTAGGCATCGGCGTATTTGAAGGATATTTTGCCGAAGACATCATCGGTGATATTGCCCTGGACGCCGACCTTCGCCGTAAGATTGTCAAATTCGTGATCGAACTTGAGGTCACCGACGAAGCCGATGCGGTAATCCACCCATCCGAAGACATCAACGTCGCGCTGCCGTTTCTCGATGACGGTGACGCGGTTGGCGATGGTCTGAACGTGCCCCTCGAGTGCCTTGATGTCCTGATCAAGCGCCTGCAGTTCAGGGGAGAACTCGCCACAGAGCTTCTGGATGAGGAGGTTGATCTGCACCATGTCCAATTGGGGCTTGCCGTCGGGTCCGGAATCGCCTGCGGGTCCACGGGGTCCGTCAGGTCCTTTAGGTCCGGGGGGTCCTTTGGGTCCGGGGGGTCCGGGATCGCCTTTGGGTCCGGGTACGACCATACCCGCGTAGCGGTCGAGCAGGCGGGAGATGGCCATGGCGAATTCGTAGCGGGTGATGCCGCGCCGGCCGCGCACGGTCGCGTCGGGATAGCCGATGATGACGCCCATGTCGGCCAACTGGTCAACTGCGTCATAGGCCCAGTGGTCAACGGGGACGGTATCCATGATGGAAGTCTGTCCCCGGACTACTGAGCAGGTCGCCAAGACGATGAGCGCGCCCATTGAAACGGCGGATCGTAATCTGTTCGTGTCGTCCTCCCACGAAGGCAATGCTCCAGCGTCGGTGCGCCGAGCACCCTGAGCTCGGTGCGGCCGGACACCCGCCCCAGTAGGTGAATATACCTGAGATTGGCGGCGCAGTCAAGTGGTCTTGCTTCATGGTGGCGAAGCGCCAGGCAGAAGAAGAGGGGCTCCCATGTGGGAGCCCCTCGGTGTTACGTGTCGTCCTGGGCCTGCTTAGAAGCCGATGATAACACCGGCCTGAAGCAGTTGCAGGTCGTCTACGCCAGCTCCGGTCACGCACTGCGTGCCGTAGGTGACGTTGAGGTTGACACCGTCGGCCAGTTGCTTGGTCGCGCTGACAGCATAGAGCGCGTCATACGCCGGCGTGCCGGAGATGTCGGTGTCGAGGTCGTAGTAGCAGAAGGTGAAGGGAATGGCCGCGAAGGTGAAATCAACCTGAACACCCATCACAGTGTAGTCGCTGAGCACGAGCGGATTGCGCAGCCAGCGTTCCCACGGAAC
>CAZJVY010000109.1:0-9013 GCA_964549395.1 uncultured Armatimonadia bacterium
AACGGCGGACGGCAACGGCGAACGGCAAGGCGGATGGCGGACGACGGGCAGGCAGGGATGCCTGCCCTCCGCGTGTATGCGTTTGTCGTCGGGATGGATTGAGATGAACCACAGGCTGAAAAGCCTGTGGCACGCGGGGATTTTGTTTTCCTGCGTGAAACCTTCTCTTGTCGCGTGGCTCGGCCTGAGCTTTGCGTCGTGTGCAAAGCTCAGGTGCGAACGCGACACCCGTCGCGTTCGCAGCTTCCAGCCCGAGTCACATAACCGGCGACATTCCATATACGCGGGCGCACGCAGTGCGCCCCTACCGAACGACAACGGGAACGGCGGACGGCAACGGCGAACGGGAACGTCAAACGACAACGACAACGGCGGACGGCAAGGACACGGCAAACGGCAACGGCAAACGGCAAGGCAAACGGCGGCAACGCACAAGAAAAGGGACTTGCGCCCCTCACTGCGAATGACTCCCCAACCATCGCGCAACTGATCCGCGCATACGTCGCCGGTCTTACGATAAGCAATCTGAAGATATGGAGGATACAGTGATGATACGCATCGGCGTGCTGGGTGCCGGGAACCATTCGACCGGCATGCACGGGCCCGCACTGCAGGCCTACGTCGCAGAGCATCCGGGCGAGGCAGAGCTGGCGGCCGTCTGCGACCTCGACGCCGCTAAGGCGCAGGCGTACGCGGACAAATTCGGCTTCGGCAAGACCTACCGGGACGTTGACCGGATGCTTGATGAGGAGCGGCTCGACGGGCTGGTGGCCGTGACGCCGATTGTGCTGACCGAGCAGATCGCCGGGGCGCTGCTGCCGCGCGGCATCCCGCTGGTCATCGAGAAGCCGCCGGGAGCCGACTCGCAGGCGACGCGGCGGCTGCTGGCGATTGCAGAGCAAACCGGCGCGCCGCACACCGTCTCCCTCAACCGGCGCTTCAACCCCGCAATCGCGCGGGCGCGGGAATGGATGGCCCAGGCCGCCCCCGACCGGCCCCCGCAAGTGGTCCTCGGGCGCATGCTCCGACACAACCGCACCGAGGAGAACTTCGTCACCGGCACCGCCATCCACCTGATTGATGCGATCATCTCGATCCTGGGCACGCCCACCGAGGCCTGCTCCGAGAATCTCCCGACCGCCGCCCCGGCGGCGTTCCTCACCCAGGCCCGCATCGCCTTCGCAAGCGGCGGCCGCGCCCAGTGCATCATCTCGCCCGTTGTGGGCACGCTGGAGGAGACCTACGAAATCCACGGGCAGGATTACACGATCCAGGCGGACGCCCTGAACTGCACGCTGCGCATCTGGGACCGCAAGGAGGAAGTAGTGAGCTGGTCGGCACCCCCGGACGCGGACGATGCGTACCGCAGCGGGACGGTGGGGGAGATGGCGGCGTTCATCGGCGCAATCGCGGCAGGCGGCGGCTTCAATCCGGACCTGCGGGACGGGCTGGTGTCACTGCTCACCTCGGAGGCGGTAGCCGCCGGCGGCCGGCACGAAATCGCGGTCTGAACGACCAATGGGAGACCCCAACGAAACGGTAGGGGCGCACTGCGTGCGCCCCTACCGAAGACAACGGGAACGCCGGACGGCAACGGCGAACGGCAAGGCGGATGGCGGACGACGGGCAGGCAGGGATGCCTGCCCTCCGCGCCTAGTCCGCCGGCGAGGTGGGGGATGGCGTGTCGGCCAGCGGCAACAGGCCCTGGCGCGCCCGAATCTCGTTCACCGTCCACGCGCCGATCTCAGAATACACCTGCGCTATCTGCGCCTCCTGTAGCTCCTCCGTCAAGTCCATCTCCGTGAAGCGGAACTGCCAGTCCGATATACCCATCTCCTGGCGGATCATCCCGTTGATCCTGAACTCCACGCGGCGCTGCTCGGGGCGCACCACCTGCTCCCGGAACGTCTTGTCCTGATCCGTGGCGTTGGCGCGATTCGAGTCCTCGATGATCGTCACCTTCGCCGGCGGGACGCGATGCACCATCAGCACCTCGTCGCGGTTCTGGCGGCGGTACCGGACGAAGCCGGCGTCCTCCGTCTTGTCCACGGTGAGGGGCTCGATGCGGACTTTGGCCTCGGCGCCGGGGGCCTCCAGCACCAGGGTCTTGTGGGCCCGGCCCTTGATCTCGCCGGCCATGTAGTGCTGGATCTGCCCCAGCAGGCCGTCGGAAAGCTGCGCCCCCTCGACGATGATGGCGAGGCGCGGGACGGCGTTATGCTCGAAGAAATCGAGGTTGTACTCGCAGGCGGCGCGGTCGCCCAGCATCGCCGCCAGCGCTGGGATGATGTCGGGGATGCCGTAGTAGCTGGACTGGGGGGTGTACTTGGAGAAGTGCAGCAGCTCGTTCTGCACCAGGCCGCTGTCCTCGTCGGTGCGCTGCTCCGAGCCGAGCAGGCGGAAGCGGCGCTTGCGGCCCTCGCGGATCTGCACGAAGCCCTGGCGGTCGGCCCGCACGCGCATCGTCACCGCCGGCACGTGGTAGAAGCCGTCCAGCTCGCCCCGGCTGTTACGCGTGACCTCCAGGTAGCCGTTGCCCAGGCACTCGACATCGGTCCAGACCGCGCGCATGATCTCGATGAAGGTCATCTCCGGGTTGCAGGTGGCGAACATGTGCTCCAGGAGCTGCAGGTTGGGCTGGGAGGCCTGCGCCTCGTCGCCCACCGGCACGAAGCGGTAGCCGAGGCCGGCGATGTTGGTGACTTTGGCGTCAACGCAGGCTTTGTGGGCGGCGTTGGTCTCGTAGAGGGCGGCGAGGGCCTCCAGGTCATAGGGGGGCTCGACCACGTCTCCGGCGGCGTAGGCCTGCTTCCAGGCGTCTTCCTGGAGCTGCTGAGACTGCCCGGGCTCGGTGTCCGGGGGGCCGATGATGCGGGCTTTGAGGAGCGGGTGTGGCATCTGATAATCCTCCTGGGGATAAGCTTGACGGTGAGTGCGCGCGGGACGTACAGTAAACCGGGATGGCCGGACGTATGCGATGATTTGCGTGGATGCGGGCGCACGCAGTGCGCTTCTACCGAAGGCAGTAGACGGACAGGCAGGGGTACCCGTGCGCAGCATGGGTGCCTGCGGTACGCGAAGGAATGTCTGTTGCCGCGTATCTCTTCCCATCGCGTAGCTCGAGCTTCCAGCCCGAGTCGATCATCAAACGACAACGGTGACGGGCAGGGACGCCCGTCCTACGAAATAGAGGCCTCGGGCTGGAAGCTGCGAACGCGACGAAAGTCGCGTTCGCCCCTGAGCTTTGCGCTGCACGCAAAGCTCAGGCCGAGCTACGCGTAGGATGGGAAAAGGCCCGGCTGCGCGTGGGGTAAGACGAGCAACAGGTGAGACAAGCGAGCTACGCGACGGGAAAGAGGAGTGTTGAGATGATGAGGGCATGGTGTGCGACAGTTGCGGTTTGCCTGCTGGTGATTGCGTTACTGGCGGTGCCCGCAGGCGCGCAGGACCTGCAAGCCCTGCTGCAGCAAGCGCAAGAGCTGCTGGATGGGAAGCAGTACGAGCAGGCCATCGCGGCCTATGATGGGATCATCGCACAGCACGCCGACAGCGCCGAGGCCTACAGCGGCCGCGGCACGGCCCATCGCATGAAAAGCGATTTCGACAGGGCACTGGCGGATTTCGAGAAGGCGCTGGAACTGAAGCCCGATTTGGCCTCGGCATGGCGCGGGCGCGGCATCATCCACGGAGAGCGCGGGGATTACGATACCGCGATTACGCACTTCGAGAAGGCACTGGAGCTGGACCCCTACTACGCGGCGGCTTACAACAGCCTCGGCGCGGCGTACCTGTACAAGGGGCAGCTCGAGCGCGGCATTCAGCAGCTCAACCGGGCGATTGACCTGGACCCGGAATATGTGGACGCCTACACCGCGCGCGGGGCGGCCTACACGTTCAAGGGCGACTTTGAGCGGGCGATTGCGGACTTCGATAAGGCGGTGGAGTTGGACCCGACCGACCCGCTGGCACTGACGAACCGAGGCGGTGCGCACATGAAGATGGGGGCGGCGGAGCGGGCGATTGGCGACTTTGATAGGGCGCTGGAGTTGGATGAGAACTTCGCGCTGGCGTACGCGAATCGGGGCGTTGCGTACATGGCGAAGGGCGAACCGGATAAGGCGCTGAGCGACCTGGCGCGCGCGGTGATGCTGAACCCGTACCATGCGCAGGCGCTGTTCAACCTGGGCCTGGCGCAGGAGGCGGTGGGGAACTACGCGGGTGCGATAGAGGCGTACACGGCGTTCTTGCGGCTGTCGGAGGGGGCACCGGGAGGTCTATACAACCGCGCGCGTGCGTGTCGCGCGCTGGCGGTAGAGGACTGCAAGCGGGTGCTGGAGGCGGCGCCGGCCGGCGAGACTGCCAAGGCCGCGAAGAAGCTGCTGGAGGCGATGGGGGAGGAGTAGGGAGGCCAGGTATGCGAGGAGGATATCGGGAAATGCGAACGCCGCCCTCTGATGAGGACGGCGAAAGGTCTCCTTCTGCACATGGCAGGTGAGGCATGTGTGTTATCGGGCAAAACGGGTGAGATGTCAATAGTCTGATCCCGTCTCAGAGATAGTATACCCCGCAAATCGGCAGGATACACGCACGTTCCCCGCCTCACAGCACGTGCCCGTGGACGGGGGTGGTGGCGGCGGATAGCAAGGCCTCCGAAACCGCCCCCGCAACCGCATCAGTCACGTCCTTACTGCCCCCGCGCGGATGATCCACCCGCTGCTCGCGCACCACCTCCAGTTGCGCCGCCTCCTCGAAAAAGGGTGGGTAACGGTATAATCGCAAGCGGCCCTCCTGCGCCAGCTCCTTCAGCATCTGGTAGCGCGACAGGTCGCGGTCAACCGAGATCGTCTTCACGTGTAGGCCGCGGCGGCGCAGAATCTGCCGGCTGTCGGCGCTCTGGAAGCCGTCGTAGCTGACGCCGGCGATGTTGAAGCCGCGCTCGCGCAGGGCGAGGATGAACTCGCGGACGTGCGCCAGGTCAACCTCGCCGCCAGGTGGGGGGAGGAAGCGGGTCATCAGCTCCACCGTGATGGTGGCCTCGGGCTGGAATCCCGGGCTACGCGACGAGTGTGGTTGCTGGGCGTAACGCTGCGGGCCGGATGGTAGCGCACCTGCGCCTGGCGGCACAGATGCGCTCCCATGCGGCCCCTCCAGACGACAACGACGTGCGCAATGATCGTGCGAGGACTGAAAGGCGGAACTGGGAGATGGGTCGGTGACGCGCCCCGCCATCTCCTCGGCGCGGAGGACAGGCATCCCTGCCTGTTCGGTGTCGCCATGCGGCGGGAGGTGCGTTGCTTCGTCCGCCACCGCCATCGCAATCGCGCAGGCGTCGTGGCGCAGGCCCAAATCCACATGCACGTACCTCGGACGTGAATCCCCCTCGCAGCGGAACCAGTCGCAAAGCTGCAGGTGCTCGTCAACCACCGGATGGCGCAAGCCATCGTCGCAGGCGCGATAGAGCGGCTCCATGTCCACGAAGAGGGCGTGATAAGCGCCCTGGGGCAGGGCGGCCAGGTCGCGCATCGCCTTGTGCGGGTCGCGCTGGAACTCCTCGTAATACTCGATGGGCACGCGGCGGCCGCGGTGCTCGAAGCTGGTGCCGCTGAAGCGGTCGGGGGGCTTGACCTCCCACACCGCCTTGCGCGAGGCGAAGATGCGGGGGTTGGTCCGGGCCTCCTGCAGCTTGCTTTCCACGAAGTCGGCGGTGTGCTTGGGGCTGGAGACGATGAGCAGCAGGCCGTCTCTGCCGAAGCGGGACTTGATGCGCCGCTGCAGGGAGGTGTAGATGTCCTCGGCGCTCTGGCGGCGGCCGTCCTGGGTCTCCATCAGCCACGCCGCCTCGTCTATCACCGCCGCCAGTACGTTGTAGCCCAGCACGTAGGTATCGGTGGAGTTGCCGGCGGCGATGGTGAGGCTCTTGGGGAAGTCGAGGGCCTCCTGGCGCTCGCTGGTGGGCGGGTAGTTGTTGCGGAACCAGGGGGCGCGCTTGACCAGCTCCTGGATGTCGGAGAAGATGACGCTGCGGACCTGGCGGGAGCTGGGTCCCATGATGACGAGGGCGATCTGGCTGCCGGGGGAGAGGCGGAAGTGCCGCTGCGGATCGCGCAGGCACAGGACCAGGTGGGCCATGTAGAGGATGGCGAGGCTGGCGAGGTACGACTTGCCGGAGCCGATGCCCCAGCACAGCACGGCCTCGTCGTAGCGGGGCAGGAGGCCGTCGTCGGCGTCGAAGATGCTTTCGAGGGCGGCCAGCACTTCGGGATAGACCTGCTCGGCCAGGTCGAGATAGAGGGGGCTGGTGACGAACTCGGCGATGTCCGCGGGCGGCTGGCCGAACTCGGCCAGCAGGGCGGCCCAGCACTTATCCCGGCTCTCCAGGCGGCTCGAAAGTTGCGCCAGTTGCCGCCGCAACCCGGCGTACGGCGTCTTTGATCTGCTGTCGGTCTTTCGCCTGCTCAAATCGCTTCAGTATCTCCTCGAGGTCGGGCTCGGGTGGGGTCGGCTCGTCGCCGTCGGGCCGCTCGCTGACCCTTATTTGCGCCATCTCCTGCATCAGCTTCAGGTACTTGTCGAGCAGGTCCACGTCGTTCCTGTCGGTCCAGTCGCAGGTGCCAAGGCGGTCCTCGATGAGCCGGGCCATCTTATCGAGGCGCTCGTAGAAGTCGTATGGCAGGGAGTTGTAGAGGCGGCGGGGGAGGCCGCGGTCCCGCACCATCCTGATGCAATGCGCGGCCTGTGCCCTGGTGGCGGCGAGGCGGCTGCAGGTAACGGCGATGCCCTGGTCGCGCAGGAGCATTTGGGCCTGCTGCAGGTCGTCGGTGGCGGCGAGTGCGGCGTAGATGTAGATTTTGTCGAGCCACTCGGCCATTTGTGCGGACAATTGGGTATTACCTCCGGTGAGGGTGAGAGGGGAGAGTGTTGTCGCGTGGCTGCGGCTTTCGAGCGGGAATCACGCGATGAGAACTAGAGGGCACAGCAGGGGGCCGCATTCAACGACGGCAGAGGCGAACGACAGGAATGGCAACAGGAAGGGGTGTACGAGCGGCCGGTGTGCGTGGAGAAGCGGCTCAAAGCCCGGGGTGCAGCCACTGGAAGCGAATTGCCTTTAGTAGGGGAAGCGGTCTATCCTCTAAGCCTCTTCTCAAGTTGCCTAACCTTACTACGATTATAGGGTTGCTTCGCCCTGAAGAGGAGTTTCTTGAATAACTGCAAATCTATCAGGCTGAGTTGGCCTTCTTCAGCGAGAAGAGCCAGTACGTCCACCGTGTCACAGACAGGCACTCCTTCTGCCTGGGCTTTCCTTACAAGCCTGCCGTCTGCGGTAGCGAGCCGCCAGCCGTTGCGCCATGCTAGCGCGAGTGAGAAGCAGTCGCCGGTGGAGAGTTCCGGTACTTCGCCCTGCCATTGCCTCGCGACCGCGACGCCGGTTGCGTCGAGTTCGCATACTTCGAGGCCAAGGCTCCTCAGCCGCTCACCATCGGGCTCCAGCAACTCCTGTTCCACAACGACATCTACGGAACATATTCTGCCGCGCAGAGCTAACGCTCGCTCGTCTAAACCTGCGATGTGGAGGTCAATCCAGACCTTGGCATCAAGGACGATCTTCATACAGCGCCCTATGCAAGCGCCAGTCTGCTTGCTCTGAATTCGCGCAACGACTTGCCGGCAAGCTCCGCTGCACGTGCCTCGCTGATGTAGTCCTCGGCTTGTGCGCGCTCCAGCAATCGGGCGGAGACTGTAGGCATCTCAGGTTCCACCTGGTCTCCCGGCTCCTCATCACGCCAGCCGTGCTTTCGTGCGTGCTTGCAGATGTCCACGTAGGTCTTTTCGGAGATCACTGCGCAATCCCTGGCACGTCGCGTCCAGCATTGCATGCTGGCGCCGTATAGGTGCTTGAGTGCATACAGCTCCTCCAATGACAGCCCTGTACGCTGTTCGCCGAGGTTCGCTAAGACGGTTTCGCAGGGCACAAGTAGTGCTCCGGCGAAGCGATTCGCAGCGTTCTGCTCGAAGCGCCGGTTCTCTACCTCGCTGTCCCGGGCACTGCACTTGAGAATAAGGTGCCCCAGCTCGTGCGCCATCGTGAACCTCTGGCGGTCTCCCATGGGGGTTGCCGCTAGTGCGATGACCGGGCGGTCGTGAACCCATTGTTTGAGGCCGTCGAAGCCCTTGGCCGGTGCCACGACAACCACTCGCACGCCATGGTCCTCCAATAGGTTCGTCAAGTTGGCGATTGGTTCGAGGCCTAGGCCCCACTGTTCACGCAGAGCCGCCGCCGCTGCTTCCGCATCATCTAGGCTATCCACTGGCACGTCACTGGGGCCGTCGTACTGGCGAACGTCTTGGCCCAACACGATGCGTTCCACGGTAAGTTCCCGTTCCAGTACATCTGTTACATCCGCCTCGATACGCGCGAGGTCGGCGGCGCTAACCTTGGTCGTCTTTCGGAACTGGACGTCATCGAGCTTGACCAGGGTGGGACGGACGAGGAAGTCCAGTGTCACCCCTAGCGTATTGGCGAGACGTAGTAGCACGCCGGAACTAGGGACACTCTTACCGATCTCGTATTTCGAGATGGATTGCTTTGTGATGCCGCCCACTTTGTCGGCAAGTTCCTGCTGGGTCAGGCCAGCCTTCTTCCTGGCAAGTTCAATCCGCTCGCCAATATTCACGGGGGCACAACTCCTGTGTCGTTTCTCGTGGCACATTGTGGTACTGATGTTCCGGTTGACAATATAGCACTTCTAATGATATTTGTCAACCGCTCTGTGGTCGTGTGCGCGGCGGGGCGCCAGTTGCCGGGCCTGCAGCGCCGCCCAGATCTGAGCCGGCACGAACAGCGCGAAAGGCATCACAAAGCACGCCGCTTCGACAAAATACTCGCTTGCCCACGCGCTCAGCCGGAAACTCATGCTCCACGTCTCTACATCCACCGTCACCCAGGGCAGCAATGCCACTACCACCGGCACGCATAGCGCCCACGTAATCAGCCACCACAGCCACGTGCGGCCGC
>CAZJVY010000110.1:0-8473 GCA_964549395.1 uncultured Armatimonadia bacterium
CCAACAACTCGATCAACGTGAAACCTTTCCGTCTCTTCACGTCCATCAGCCTCCTCCCGAATTCACCTCTCACACCCACAATGACATTATACCCATTCTACGCGTCTGCAATAACCTCCTGCTGACTTTGCACGCAGGTTCAGCTCGCCTCAATTGCCCGCCGCTCTCACCTCGGGGTCATCGCTCCGCCTTCACCATCGTCGCCGCCAGGGGTATGGCGAAACTGTTTCCGCCTTCAATCTTTCGCCGTGGGAAGAACACTTCCTGCGTTGTATTGCCGTCTATCTTGAGGCCGTGATCAAAGCTGACTACAATCGCCCGCTTGCCACCCGTTTCCTCGATACGCTCAATCTCGTAGCCGTGCGTGTAGCCGTTGCCGTGCGTGACGATCATCCATACCCCCTGCAGCGTGTCGCCGAGCGGCAGTTGCGCGTCCGTGATGAAGGCGTCGCTGTCGGCGCCCTCGGCCTTCCGCGTAGCCGCCGATATCTCGCCCGCATAGCCTCCCGTCTCCGTGCTGATGCGCCATTGCTTGCACCCCAGCTCCTCGCCCTGGAACAGCCATGCGCCGAGGGTCTCTTCCCCTCTCTGGCGGACGATCCCGAGGCGGCCCCTCATCGAGACACCCGAGGCCGTCTTGCGTTCCGGGTATGGCGCTTCGTCCAGAGTGCTGATGATGGTGTCAACGCTGTCCCCGTGCGTTACGCGCAGCGCCACTGCTCCTGCGCCCGGCGGTGTCAACGCCACCGGCTCTATCGCCGTGAGGAACGTTTTCCCATCAAACGGCTCCTCAACCGCTACAAACACCGAATCGAGCGGTCCCTGGCCGGTCTTGCGCACCACGAGCTGCGGCATCCAGTAGTCGAACGCCTTGCGGGTGTCGCTGCCGGCTCTGCGCGGTGCGACGCTCTTGCCCAGGTAAACCTGCGTCGGCGCAGGCACCGCTGCGCTGCCGGGGTCGGCGGCCAGCAGGTGTATCCGCACGCCCTTTTGCGGCTCATCCACATAGCGGAACACCGTCTCGACCATGCCGTTCGCCTTGCCGTCCGCCACGTCACGGATGCAGCCCCACACGTTGTAGCTGGACTGCTCATCGCGCGGCTCCACCCATTCCTCCCCCTCTTCCAGCATGTTCTGGCGCTTGCCGGTGAGCTTCACGTTGCACTCCGCCGTCATGTCATCATCGCCGCTGCCGTGCACCAGCCAATCGTGCGTGGAGCCGCCCTTCACCCGAAACACGTCCACCACATAGGCATTCTCCGCCGACACGGGCACCAGCACCAGCATCCGCCGATACTGCTCCAGCCCCTCGATCTCCTTGTATGCCCGTCTGCCGTCCGCCTCCACCATCGCCGCTCCGTTGGCGTCGGGGAAATATGCCAGCAGGTCCCCGTCGGACCCGCCGCCCGTCTGCTGCCGTCTGTCTATCGCCACCAGGTTGTGGCTTATCGTGGACGAGTTCCAGCGCCGCACCTGCGTGTGGTTGTAGCCCACGTCGCAGAGCAGCTCGCGGCCCTTGGCGAACAGCGTCAGGTTGAGGTTGTCCAGGTGCGAATGCCCGTAGGCCCCCGAGAAGTGCAGTTGCGCCTGCATCTGGTGCGGACCCTCGCCGCGCCCCAGCGACGCATGACCGTACCCCGGAGTGATGGTCGAGACCGTCTTGATGCGCGGCTTCGAGTTGCCGTCATTGGGCCACGTGTCGTGAATCGGGCTGGAGTTGCCGTTCGGGAAGTCCAGCACCGCCGGGGCCCTCACCGCCCGCGCGATGAAGGGGTTGTCTTTCTTGGGGTCCAGGTTGTCGAAGCGCTCGTTGTACTCGGCGTCAAGGTAGCCGGGCGGGTCCGAGTAGCCGGTCAGCTCCCTGAAATCCCGCTCCAGGCCCCCCAGCGTCTGGTAGTGATAGGATGGCGCCTCGCGCCACATCCCGTCATAGAAGCAGCCGCCGTAGAGTATCTCCAGCATCCAGTGATAGGCCCAGTGCACGTAGTGCGGCTCATTGATCACCTGACCGATTTGGGCCGCACCCAGCAGGTAGCCCGGCGCGATGTTGTCCGTGAAGTCATCCCACGTGTTGATGTATTCCCAGGTGGCTTTCAGGAAGTCTTTCTCTATCTTCTCCCGCACGTCATAGCCCCGTACCTGCGACAGCTTATCCAGCTCCTCGCTGTCGTATATCAGGTCGTAGCCTTTGATTATGGCCTGCTCGGGAATCTCACTCTCCATCCAGCGCCCCCACTTGCCTCCCTCACGCGGCCAGGGCGGGGCCTGCTTGGCCGGGAACTCGAACGTGGTAATCCACTGCCTCATCGCCGGATAGTGGGGATAGAGCTGGGCGATGCGGTCGAGGATCAGCGCGGCCCTCCGCGCGTACTCGGGTTTGCCGGTCGCATGGTAGGCAACCGCGAGCGCATTGAGCTGGTTGAGGATCCACCCGCGCTTGAACATGATGATGTGGGCGCCGAAGAACATGTTTATATTCTTCTTCGGCTCATGGTAATAGCGGTAGCTGAACGGCTCTCCCAACGAGTTGGTGCCCTCGATGACCTGGTCGTCGGGATACTTGTCATTGGGGAACACCATCGCGCAGTAGTTGCACTTGAGCTCATCGGGCCGCTCCATGTTCCAGGAGAAGACCCCGCTGTAGCCGCCTCCGTAGCAGTTCGGGCATTGGATGAACACCCGCATGGGCCGGTCGGGCACATAGGACAGCATCTCCTCCTCATCCATCGCCATCACGCGCTCGACGGCCTTCTCGTAGCTGGCCGCACTGGCCGGATCAATCTTGTATTCGAGCACCGGGTGCTTGATTCCGACGGCCTGTCCGGCCCCTAGTGCGGGCAGCGCCACCAAGCCCAACGATACCGCCAGCATTATCAGTATCAACATGGCCGCTCCCTCGCCCACCGTCCCGGGATTCACGAGTGTTCCCGATACCATCATGATCACTTCCTCAAGTGCTATCATTCTCGCGGTCTGGGTCAGCTACGTTCCCGCAATCGCGCCGATCATGGCTCTCAGCATGACTGTACTGGGGTTAGCCTACTATACCAAATCCGACGGAATTCAATAAGCCCCAAGAGCCAAGTTTTTGCACACAACCCGGGTCCGCGCCCTACAAGGGAACGGCCCACAGGCTGGAAAGCTTGTGGCACGCGGAGTGTGGGAGAAAGCGGCAGGCTGAGAAAGCAGTGAGGGGGGTATGTGAGAAGGAAACAGCCCTGACGGTTGCCAGGGCTGTTGATTCCTTATCGAGCCAGGCGCCGACTTCAGGAGACGGTGCTGGCTCTATCTCGCCATATTTGCCTGCGATTAGCCGCCGGGCGGAGCCGGAGGCGGAGCGGGAGCGCCCTCGGCAGGCGGGGCCTCGGCGGGAGCGCCCTCGGCAGGCGGAGCCGGCGCCGGTGCACCCTCGGCAGGCGCGCCTTCAGCGGGTGCTGCTCCTTCAGCAGGACCTGCTTCCGGTGCGGCTGGCGGTGTCGGCATGGGCGGCGGCTCGGGCGGCATGATGTCGGGAGGCGGAGGTGGAGGTGGCGGTTTCTTCGCGCAGCCGCTGAAGGCAGCCATTGCGAAGACCAGAGCCAATACCAATACCGCAATTGCCACTAGCCTGTACATGCGTACCATCCTTTCGTGTTTTCCGACCTTTTCGCTTTGCTCAACATTGTGGGTATCGCTGTCGATCAACCCACCGCATTATAGCACACAATGCCTGGCATACCAAGTGGTCCGGCCCGGCAATGGGTGCAGACCCGTGGCCAATTCAGTCTTCCCCAGGCTCGTACCCGAGCACGTCGGACAGTGAGAAGGAGCCACGAAGCAGCTTGCCGGCCTGCTCAATCTCGGCGACAGTGATCTGCGGCAGGTAGTCCGGGGCTTCGGCGGCTTCGTCAAGTTCCGAGAGGTAAGCTGTCTGGTCATCTCCGGAGTGCCGGCCGTCCGGCGCGGCTGCGCGGTCGTGCAGGTCGTGTGCGGCGTCGGCCATCCCCGCGCTCTCCAGGACGTGCGCCATCCACCAGTACACCTGGCCATCGAATTCGCTGCCCGACAGACTGGCTTCGAATGCGGAGGCGGCGACCAGGCAGTATCGCTGGAACGCGACCTGGTCAGTGATGATGATGCCGGCATCCTGACTGCCGATAACGGCGAAGTCCTCAACGGCCAGGGCGTAGAGATTGTAGCCGAGGGCGAAGTGGATGAGATGGTGGCTGGCGCCGCATTCGATGGCCAGGCGCAGGTGCTGCACGACGCTGCGGGGCCTGTGCTGGTGGTAGTAGCATTCGGCCAGGACGAGATGTTGTAGTCTCCTGACCTCGCGCGTGTCGGCCGGGGCATTGGCCACCAATTCGGTAATCGCCGCGAGGTTGACGCGCCGCCTGTCAGCGAGCGATTGCAGGTCGCCGACGAGCATCTCGTCACGGCCCGCGAGCGCAGCCAGGCGGCGATGGTAGTTGACCTCGGCGGCCAGGAAGTCGGTAAAAGCCAATGTGACACTCGCGGCAGCAGTGCCCTGTTCGGCCAGACTGCGAGCGATAAGTTCGTAGAATGACCTGCTGAAGAGGCTAACCGTTTCCCACTGCTTGAGTTCCTGGAGCTTCTCGAACACCACGTTCAGTCTGTCGCTGTCCATGAATCCGTCACCCTGTCGAGCGGCCAACACGTTCACACCGGCAGGGGATTTCGCTGGTTCGCAAATCGAATCCTCCTTGGGCGTGATTTTGTTGGCCGCTCGGGAGCCGTGCGAGATAGTCAAGGTGCTTGCGGGCAGAGCGCCCTAGCTCAGCTTGACCGTCGCGCCCGCCTCTTCCAGGGTCTTCTTGATCTTCTCGGCGTCTTCCTTTAGCACGTCTTCGGCCACGACGGCGTCGGGAGCAGACTCGACAAGCTCCTTGGCTTCCTTCAGGCCGAGGCTGGTGACTTCGCGGACCGCCTTGATGACCTGTATCTTGTTGGCGCCCTCGCTCTCGATGCTGACGGTGTAGACTCCCTTCTCTTCCTCTTCGGCATCACCGGCATTGGGAGCACCGGCGGCCGCCACCGCAATGGGTGCGGCGGCGGTGACGCCGTACTTCTCCTGCAACTTGTCTTTCAACTCCACGAGCTCCAGTACGGTAAGCCCGTCAATGGCTTCGATAATCTCATCTACTGACATCTTCCTGCAACCTCCAGTCATTCATCAACGTGCTATTTCCTGCAATGAGTGATACGTGATCGGCGAACAGCCGCGCTAGGCGGCACTCTTGGCCTTCTCATCCGCGACGGCTTGCAGAGTGAAGACCAGGTCCGAGACGAGGCCGCTGAGCGTGTACACCAGTCCGCTCACCGGCGCGGCAATGCCGCTCACGACGCCGGCCAGCAGTTCCTCTCTGGATGGCAGAGTGGCCATGCGGTTGGCCTGGCGCTCGTCGAGCACACGGCCGTCTACGAAGGCGGCTTTGATGACAATGTTGTCGCCGTGGTCGGCGGCGAACTTGGCAATCGCCTTCGCCGGAGTGACGGCATCGTCGCGGCAGAAGACAACGGCCCGCGGCCCAGCCATGAGCTCGGCCAGGCCCTCTGCTTCAGTTCCCGCGACGGCGAGCCGGAATAGCCTGTTCTTCACCACCGCGAAGCGGCCACCGGCGGCTTCAACGTGACCGCGCAGTTGGTTCATGTCATTGGCGGAGAGGCGGGAGAACTCGGTTACATATATGCTGTAGCTGGTCTCAATGGCCTCTTTGAGTTGGGCGACAGTCTCGCGTTTCTGTTCGGTCGGCAATACGCACACCCCCTTACTTGCCTGATGGGCCGCTGACAGCATCAGGGAATGAGAAAGGGGAGCCGCGTCGGGCTCCCCTGGGTGTCCTGGTGCAAGCACCATGGATGTTCGTATTGGCAGGGCAACACCGACCTCGGCTGGCGAACGCTAGCGTTCATTAAGCCCCTTTGCGGCACCCGCTGTCTTTGGCCGTGTTCGGTATTCAGTTGTGTTGGGACATTGAACGGCAAGGTCAGGCCTATCTGATGCCTGCCAGTTCGCGCAGGTCGAGCTTGATGCCCGGTCCCATCGTGGAGGAGATGGTGGCCGAGAGCACGAAGCGGCCGGAGATGCCGCTGGGGCGGGCAGCCATGATGGCCTCGATGAGGGCCTCAAGGTTCTCTGCGAGCTGATCTTCAGTGAACGAGACCTTGCCCAGCGGCAGATGAACGACAGCGCCCCGGTCAATGCGGAACTCGATCTTGCCGGCCTTGAGATTCTTTACGGCAGCGCCGACATCGTCGGTGATGTTGCCGGCCTTTTTGTTGGGCATGCGCGGCCCGAGTTGTCGGCCGAGGCGGCCGACCATTGACATCATGGCGGGGTGGGCGACCAGTATGTCGAAGTCCTCCCATCCCTCCTCGATAGCGGCGACGAGGTCATCGCTGCCCACGCGGTCGGCTCCGGCTTCCTTGGCGGCCTGTGCGGCTTCACCGTCGGCGAAGACGGCCACACGCGGGACCTTGCCGGTTCCGTGAGGCAGCACCATCGTGCCCCGGACATTCTGCTCGCCTTTGTCGGGGTCGACGCCGAGCTTGATGGCGATCTCGACGGTCTCGTCAAACTTGGCCGTGGCGGCCTCTTTGATGAGCGCAACGGCCCCGCGCGGGTCGTAGTAACGTTGCTTGTCAACTTTCTCGGCCAAGGCCGCGTAGCGGCTGCCATGTTTCGGCATATCTCTCACTCATTCGTCCGATATTGTGGTTCGAAGCCGCCCGGCCGGAATTAGGCTCACACCGGGCGGCTGGTCGTTGTGCATCTCTCAGTCGGGAACCACCATGATGCCCATGCTTCGAGCGGTGCCTTCGACTATCTTGACCGCCGCGTCCACGTCGCGGGCGTTGAGGTCTTCCATTTTGTCCTGGGCGATCTGGCGGACCTGGCTGACAGTGACCTGCCCGACCTTGTCGCGGTTGGGTACGGCAGAACCCTTCTCGAGCCTGGCGACCTTGAGGAGCAGGCTGGCGGCCGGCGGCGTCTTGCAG
This sequence comes from uncultured Armatimonadia bacterium, assembly GCA_964549395.1. Taxonomy (GTDB): domain Bacteria; phylum Armatimonadota; class Zipacnadia; order Zipacnadales; family UBA11051; genus UBA11051. The sequence continues at coordinate 7,000 of CAZJVY010000110.1, forward strand.
ATGAATGTGAAGCTGCGGTCCTGGTAGACGGTGATCTCAACAGGGATGATGTCACCCATCTGCTGGGCGGTCTTCTCGTTGAAGCTCTTGCAGAACTCCATGATGTTTACGCCATGCTGGCCGAGTGCCGGGCCGACCGGCGGAGCCGGATTGGCCTTTCCGGCCGGCACTTGCAGCTTGATGAGCGTTAGAACCTTCTTGGCCATGCTTAAACTATACCCCTTCTTCAATGGCGGGCCGAGGCCCGCGCCCTAAGCGCAATTCAGAGCTTCTCTATCTGCGTGAAGTCCAGTTCTACCGGCGTTTCGCGGCCGAAGATGGAGATGAGGACTTTGACGGTTTCCTTCTCAGCGTTGACTTCGACGATCTTGCCCGTGAACTCCGCGAACGGCCCCTCCGTGACTCGCACGCTCTGGTCCACGGCCCAGACGGCCTTCGGCTTCTGCCCTTCTTCGCCGATGGTCTGGAGGATCTCACGGACCTCTGCTTCCTTCAGAGGCACGGGGCGAGCGGAGGAGCCGACGAAGTGGGTAACCCCGGCGGTCTGCTGAATGATATTGCGGATCTCGTCGGTTAGGTGGGCCTGTACGAGCACATAGCCGGGATACAACTTGCGCTGCACCTCGCGGCGCTTGCCGGCTGCCGAACGTATCTCGGTCTCCGTGGGAACCAGTATGCGGCCGAGAGCATAGGTGAGGTCGCGGGCCTCGGCGACCTTCTCGATGCTCGTCTTGACCTTATTCTCTTTTCCAGTGAGGGTATGGATCACATACCACTGCTTGTCCATTATTCATTCCCCACAGGTGGCGCGGGCGAGCGCGCAGATGCACCGTTACAGGTTCAGCAGCGAAAGCAGATGGGTGAAGACCAGATCCCAGACACCGACCCATATCGAGACAATGACGATGGCGATGATGACGACGACGGTGAAGCCATAGGTCTCCTGGTGGCTGGGCCAGGACACCCTCTGCAGCTCCAGCCAGACGTCTCGCAGGAACTCAAAGAGGTTGGTGAAAGGCCTCTTGACGCGGCTGACAAAGCCAGTTTTGTTGCGTTGCGCTGTCGCCATTACGTTTCACGGTCCATATCGAACAGATTGGCGCCGGGGAGGCATCTCCGGTCTGGTCAACGGTCGGACGCCGATGTCGGTGTGCGTTGTCTGGCAGGGGCAGCCGGACTCGAACCGACAACCTGCGGTTTTGGAGACCGCTGCTCTGCCAGTTGAGCTATGCCCCTGCACTGTGGCCGCAAGCCTACTTGCGCAGCCGGGTCTCGGCGTGCTCGGTGTGCTTGCCACACCTCCGACAGAACTTGCTCAGCTTGAGCTTATCGGTGACGTTCTGCCGGTTCTTGCTGGTGACGTAGTTGTGCGCCTTGCAGACGCTACACTCCATGACGAACTTCGTCTGTGGCATCCCTTGTGTTCCCTTCGCCTCAGAGCCCGTCCCCTCCTCAGGCGGGACGCCTGAGGTAC
>CAZJVY010000110.1:8483-8817 GCA_964549395.1 uncultured Armatimonadia bacterium
GGAGACCGCTGCTCTGCCAATTGAGCTATGCCCCTGCCCTGTGAATACGCTACTTGCGAAGCCGTGTTTCCGCGTGCTTGGTGTGCCGCCCGCACTTCGGACAGAACTTGCTCAACTCCAGCTTCTTTTCTACATTCTGGCGGTTCTTGGTCGTGACGTAGTTGTGCCCGCGACAGACCGAACACGCCATGATGAACTTTGTCTGTGGCATACCATTCTTCCTGAAACAGAATATGTCGGGCCTGATCCGGCCCTCCGTGTGCGTTTGGGCTGTATGATTACTCCAGCACTTTGGTGACGACGCCGGCGCCGACGGTGTGCCCGCCCTCCCGTA
>CAZJVY010000111.1:0-8796 GCA_964549395.1 uncultured Armatimonadia bacterium
CCTGAGGGGCAGCGGTACACCACCCTCGTGCGCAATAACATCATCGCCAACACACTTGCAGGGCCGGGTCCGAACAGCCCCTGGGGAAGTGCAGGATGGACTACACCAGTCTCCGGCTTCGGCTTGAACAACTGCGTGGCCACCGGCGATGAAGAGGCCTCCTCCCGTTTCATGCCCGACAACCACCGCTTTATCTCCGAGCACAACTGCATCTGGAACAATGTCAACGGGCCTTACAACAACGCCTCGTCAACCACGGACATTTGCGTTGACCCCTTGTTTGCCGCCCCTGACGCGAGCGATTTCCGCCTTCAACCCGGCAGCCCATGCATAGGTGCCGGCACCGACGGCAAGAACATCGGCGTCTACTGACCGGTTGCCGGGAGGACGCCGCCGCTCGATCAGTCAGGTCCTACCTCTCCCGCGCCGCGCCCCTTGCGCCCTGTGTATGCGGCACTTTCCACAACCAGTGGCCCCCGGCACCGCCAATGGTCCGCAACCCGTACCGAGCGGCCAGCGACGCGGCCATCGCTTCGGTCACTGTCGGGTCGGCGATCATGATGAAATCAACGTCCAGGTGCTTGCCCAGATTGGCGAGCGTCGGGCTCCTCAAATCGCCATCCAGTACCAGGCGGGGACGCCGGGCCAGATGGCTGGCGAGCGCTCCGGAGCCGACTGCCACGGGCGCTTCGTCGGGGATATGCTCCAGTAGAGCGTGGACGCCCTGGGTGCTGCAGTCAGGGAGCCGCCACCAGTATGCTGCGGCATAGTGTTGCATGAGATGGGGCGTATTGATAAACCAGCACAGGCTGGCAGCCGTGAAGCCAATGAGCAGCGCCCTCTGCAGATGCCTGGTTCCGTCCATGTCACCGGCGGCAAACCGTCGCCCCAATGCCGCCGCAAGCCAAGTGAGGCCGGCGATTCCTCCAATGATTATGCCCACCGTGATCTCCACCTGATAGTGCGAGGACATCAGCGTCATCATCGGATTGCGGCTCAACAAGTGCAGGAGCAATTCCGGAGCCGAGATTGCTAATGCGGCCGGCGCGAGCAGGCACATGAATGCGACGGGACCGCAGAGGTCGAACAGGTAGTCAACGCGCTGGAGGACGTACATGGTGCGCGCGATGCCAGGTTCGGTCAGTACCCGTGCAAGCCCCGGATCGCTGAGTATCCCTGCGTACAGCGAGTGGCCCGTCGGCGAGCAGCGGGGTATGATGATGCCGTTCGCGATGAGCGCCCACGCCGCCGCCACGGCGGCAATGCCGAGACCGAAGCGTCTCTGTCCGCGCCATGCGAGGAAGAGGCCGGCCATGAATACTGTGGCGGGGATGCTTTCCTTGCACGCCATTGCCAGTACGAAGACAGCGGCGCTCGCGGCAAGCCGCTTTTCCATGGCGAGCCATATGGCCCACATGATGAGGGGTGCGGCCAGCACGCCGATGTGGAACTCCCTCATCGCCGCCTCATGCAGCCCGCGTTGTGACAGATAAGCTGCGGCAAACGCCACGCCGGCCGGCGCCATGCAGTAGAAGCGGCGCGCGATCTTGCTCGCGGCGACCGCACCGGCGGCGAGCGTACCTGACTGCACCACCAGGAACCACAGCGGCGTGGGCCAGATGAGGTACAGCGGCACAAAGACAAGCAAGGCGGGCTCGAAGTGGTCGGCGAATCGACACAACTCGCGACCGCAGTAGCGCCAGTCGGTCGAGTATGACAGAAACCTCCCGTGGAGGGTGTTATACACGGCCTGCTCGTGAATTGCCATGTCCTGAGTGTTCTGACCGAGATTCCACCAGCGCAGGCCGCTCATGCCGATGTGCAGCAGCGCCCAGAGCGTCGCCAGTGCGAGGACGGTGGCTGGTGAGGCGGCCGTCCTGCTTGCGCATCGCACTATGGCAGCGGGCAATCTCGCCAGCCGCAAGCTCACTATGCCGAAGGCGACGCCACCTGCGGCCAGGGAGTGTGCTGCCATCACAAGACCACGGGGCAGGGAAGCATGGAAAACCGCAATGTCCACAAGGAGGAGATTGAGGGGGCCGGCACAGATCGCGATCCGCCGCAGCAGCGGGCCTACACCATCGGGCTGCCGGGGCACGATGAAACCGAGCAAGCCCCATGTCACCAGGGCCGTCAGCGCGCCACCCATCCAGTATTCGAGCAGGAAGCCCCCGTCGGCATTCGCCGCGCCCACCGCAAGGCCGGCACCGGCAACGAGAACCACATAGCCCCAGTTGCGGGGGCTGGCAGCAAAGGCCACTGCACTGTTGGCTTTCGCAAGAAGGGACGCCATCGCTCCACCACCACGCAGAGTCGGCACGGCAACGGCGGCATTTCCGCAACCTGCCGTACCTTACCTGCGTTGCCCGTTCTCGCGATGCGAATGCCGGAAAGGGAAGAGAGACGCCGGCGGGCGTCTCTCTTCCGGTACGCAGTCTCTATGGCAACCCGTGCAAAGCCGCCGCGCATCGCGGCCCGCCGGGGTCTAGTACATGTCGCCTCCGGGCATGCCGCCTGGAGGTCCGGGCGGCGTCTCCTGGGGTATCTCAGCGACAAGCGCCTCGGTGGTGAGCACCAGAGCGCCGATGCTGGCGGCATTCTCCAGCGCCGCGCGAACGACCTTGGCCGGATCGGTGACGCCTGCGGAAACCAGGTCCTCGTAGTTCTCGGTGGCCGCGTTGAAGCCGTACTTGTGGGACTTGTAACCCAGCACTTTCTCGGCCACGATGCTGCCCTCATAGCCCGCATTGGCGCCAATCTGCTTGATCGGCGATCGCAGGGCCTCCTTGACGATGCGCACGCCGGCTGCAACGTCGCCGTCGGCCTCTACATCATCAAGGACCGTGGAGGCGCGCAGCAGGGCCACGCCGCCGCCGGGGACAATGCCTTCCTCAAGTGCCGACCGGGCCGCCGAGAGAGCGTCCTCGAAGCGGTGTTTCAACTCCTTGAGTTCGGTCTCAGTGGCGGCCCCGACCTTGATGACGGCTACGCCGCCGGCCAGCTTGGCGAGGCGCTCCTCCAGCTTCTCGCGGTCGTAGTCGGAGTCGGTCCTCTCGATTTCAGCGCGGATCTGAGCGACGCGGCCGTTGATGTCCTTCTGCGATCCGCCGCCCTGAACGATGGTCGTATCGTCCTTGTCCACGGTCACCCGCTCAGCGGTGCCTAGGTCTTCCAACTCGACATTCTCCAGCTTGATGCCGAGGTCCTCGGAGATGAAACGGCCGGCGGTCAGGGTCGCGAGGTCCTCAAGATTGCGCTTGCGGCGGTCGCCGAAACCAGGCGCCTTGACGGCACAGCACTGCACGGTGCCGCGCATTTTGTTGACGACCATGGTGGCGAGGGCTTCCGCCTCGACGTCCTCGGCGATGACCAGCAGCGGCCTGCCGGCGGTGGCTACCTTCTCCATTACCGGCACGATATCGGCGGCAGAGGTGATCTTCTTCTCGTGGATGAGGATATAGGGGTTCTCGAGCACGGCTTCCATGTTCTCGGCGTCGGTGACGAAGTACGGTGAGATGTAGCCCTTGTTGAACTGCATGCCCTCGACGACTTCCATCTCGGTCTTGCCGACCTTCGACTCCTCGACGGTGATGACGCCGTCCTTGCCGACCTTGTCCATGGCGTCCGCGATCAGCTCACCAATGGCGCGATCGTTGCCGGCTATGCCTGCGACGTTGGCGATATCGTCGCGGCCCTCGAGCGGGTTAGCCATGTCCTTGATGAAGGCGACAACCGCCTGGGTGGCCAACTCAATGCCCTCCTTGATGAGCATCGGGTTGGCGCCGGCGGCCACGTTGCGCATACCTTCGTGGACAATTGCCTGGGCCAGCACGGTGGCGGTGGTGGTACCGTCACCGGTGTCGTCGTTGGTCTTGGAGGCTACCTCCTTGCACAGCTGGGCACCCATGTTCTCGTATTCGTCTTCCAGCTCCACCTCTTTGGCTACGGTGACGCCGTCTTTGGTGATGTTCGGGGACCCCCAGCTCTTCTCCAGCACGACATTGCGGCCCTTGGGCCCCAGTGTGACGCGAACGGCGTTTGCGACCTTGTCAACGCCCCGCTGCAGGGCGTGTCGGGCGTCTTCGTTGTATGCAAGCTTCTTTGGTGCCATCTGTCAGACTCTCCTTTCCGCCGGACCGTGCTGTTGCACCGGTCCGGCCAGCAACTACACCTTCACCGCGAGTATCGAGCCCTCATCAACAAGCAAGTACTCTTCGCCGTCAACTTTGACCTCGGTTCCTCCGTACTCGGTATAGACGACGATGTCGTCCACCTTGACACTCATCTGCTGGCGCTTGCCGTCGTCGAGGATCCTGCCGGGCCCGACGGCAATGACTTTGCCCTCCCGCGGCTTCTCCTGCGCGGTATCGGGGAGGATGATGCCGCCGGCGCTCTTCTCTTCGGCTTCCAGCGGCTTGACCAGTACACGGTCATTGAGCGGTTGTAGCATTCGGAATGCACCACCTTCGAAAGAATTCTCCTGAGGCCACATCAGGCGGTCTGTCTCAGGTCTTGCTTGGCGCCGTGAGACGAATTAGCACTCTGTATGATAGAGTGCTAATTCGTTCGCGACTATTATACTGTCTGGAACGGGAAAGTCAAGCCCTACTTTATGCCTTCGTCTCCCCCATTCTACTGCAAGTCATAGGCCTCATCGCCCTGCGAGAGATGCCCCAGGCCCGCATCGTATGTTGACACGTGGTACTTCTTCGTCGCTCCCTTGGCGTGTCCGTCGCAGTAGGCCACGTTGGCGGTGCCATTGTGGCGGAAATGCACGTTGGGCAGAGGGCCGGTCTCCCACGGGCAGTATGGATGGCTGGGGGAGCGCAGCAGGTTGTTCCCGTAAACCTCGTTGGTCCAGGTGGACCATATTGCACTGTCGGCCACCAGCACGGTTCCAGAGGGGTCTTTGATTTCCGCCAGGGCCGCCGGTGATCCGCCCTCGGCCGGACTGCCTCCCACGTAGTCGGCGTTGTAGGCGTAACCCGTATAGGGCCGGTCGGATGAGATGCCCTTGATGGACGGACACTGGGCGATCTGCTCGTTCTTGGTGTAGGGGGTGATGAGGCCGCTGCCGATCACGTTGCCGCTCCAGTCAACCTTGGTGTCCCAGTAGGTCTGCCAGTCGGGGTACACGGCCATCGGCATCATCTCGTCGTAGTCCTGAGCGTACATGATGAAAGCCAGAGCGTTCTGTTTGAGATTGGACAGACAGCTCGTCTGTCGCGCCTTCTCACGGGCGCGCGCGAAGACGGGGAACAGGATCGCCGCCAGGATCGCTATGATAGCGATCACGACGAGCAGTTCAATCAATGTAAAGCCATGCTGTGTGCGGTTCTTCATAGATGCTTCTCCTATCCGTTGTTAGTGTAGCAGCCGTCAGAAACGAAAACGGCCATCTCGGGTGAGATGGCCGCGTGGAGCTGGAATGCTGTTCTCACCTCCTGTGCCTCGCAGGGAGGGTGTGGACTGTGTCGGCAGGCCGTCTCCTGACTTCCGGCTTGACCTACTCGTCGCGCCTTCCCAGAGGGTTGCGGTGTGTTGGCAACCTTCCAGTGGCATACTGGACTTTCGTATCCGGTTACAGTTGCGGGACAGTCACGGATTTGCACCGTGTTCCGGGACCAGCGGCCCCTCTGCGCCCGCCGACACGTACATGTTTTCCAGGTTCGCGAAAGACAAACAGACGCCGCTGAGGGCGCCTGCTGCTTGCTTGACGACTTCCCCCGCCCTCGAGGGGAATTGGCAACTCGTGCAGAGCGTGGTCTCCTGGCTCCCGGTTCACCCTACTTGCTGCGCCTTCCCGAGGCCCGCCGTGTACCGACAGACCGACGGTGGCATTATGCAGCTTTCGTTCCGGTTACAGTTGCGGGGCAGCGCCGGCCTCTCACCGGCTTCCCACTGTCGCGACCGCTGACATCAATCCCGGCCGCCTGTCTCCTGCACGTCAATTGTCACCGGCTAGGTTACCAGAACCGCACGGGCGAGTCAAGTCAATGTTCCGCCGAGCTTTCCGAGCGCGTGCGCAGTATGACCGCTACCGATTCGAGGCGGCGAACGGCCTAGCCAAACGGCTCGTTCGGCTTCTCGACCGGATCCAGCGCCGCAACATCGAGCCTTGCCAACTCCTCAACGGTCGGTACGAGCTCCGCCAGAGCGCCCTCAACAACCATCTCGCCGTCTTCGACTCTGGCCAGCTTGGGATCGCCACGATAGCCGTATCCGCCGGTGCTATAGACCCAGTCGGGGAAGAATTGCAGGTTGGCGCGCTTCTCCAGCGGCACCTGGTGCCCCTCGGCTACCGGCGGATTGGTCTCCAGCCACACGTGCTCCGGGGCGAGCGCCAGGTTCATGGAGGTCTCCCACGCCCCGCCGTGGCCGCTTGACCCGTCGGGGGAGGCGGCCGCGACATCCATGCCAGTAACCACGTAGTACACGAAGCAGTAAAAACCCGGAAGCTCCTTCTCGATGTCCACGCAGGCGACAGGCAGCACCGCCGAATTGCCGCCGTGACCGTTGTAGATCATCAGCTTGCGAATCCCGTCCCTGTGTAGGCAGCCCGCGATGTCAATGAGGTATTTGATGAGCGTCTCCTCGCGCACACCGATGATCCCCGGATATGCGGGATTGCGCGTGAAGCCGTGCTGGCAGACGATGGCGTAGTAGATCATCGGCAGGATGATGACGTTCGCCTCGATGCGCGGTGCGGCACGCTTCAGAATGCCCTCTGCGACCAGCGGATCGGCACACAACGACAGGTGCGGGCCGTGAGTTTCCACGGAACCGATCGGCAGGATCGCGGTATCGCACTCTCTCAGGAACTCCTGCAAGGCCGGAGAGCTCAGGTCTTCGATGAACAGGGCCGGCATGGCGTTCACATCTCCCTCTCAACAGTCTTCTTGCCGTGAGTGCCTTTTCCACGAAACCCGACACAGTCCTTCCCATTGCGACGAAGCATGGGCGGCTCTGCCGGCACGGGTGTGACGTCTTTGAGAAAGTCGGCGACCAGCGCGGCCTGTGAAGGTGCAGCCACCGCTGCAAGGAATAGTAACTTCTGAGCCTCGGGAGGCAGCCGATGGCGCGAGCACCAAGAACACTAGCGAGGTGAAGACAATGGCCGATAAGAAGGTCCGCCTGGCCCTCATCGGAGCGGGCGGGATGGCCAATAGCGTGCACTATCCGTCACTGGCGGAGATGGATGATGTCGAACTGGTCGGGCTGTGCGACCTGGTTGAGGAGAAACTCAACACCACCGCCGACAAGTTCGGCATCGAGAAGCGGTACACGAACTACAAGCAGATGATCGAGGAGACCGCACCGGACGGTGTTTATGTCCTGATGCCGCCACACCACCTGTTCGACCTGGTAATCCACGCTCTGCAGCAGAAGCTACACGTATTCATCGAGAAGCCGCCTGGCATTACCAGCGAGCAGACGCGGCAGATGGCGAAGCTTGCCGAGGCGCAGGGCTGCCTGAGTATGGTCGGGTTCAACCGCCGTTTCATACCGGCCATGAGAATGTGCCGCGACAAGGTGCGCGATGTCGGCCCGCTGAATCAGTGCGTGTCCACGTTCTACAAGTACCATACCGCCGGGCCGTACTACAACGGTGCCATTGACGTTCTGACCTGCGACGCGGTGCATGCCGTGGATGCGCTGCGCTTCATGGGGGGCGATGTGGTGAAGGTCGCCTCCAAGGTGCGGGACCTGGGCATGCCGTTCAATACCAGCTTCACCGCCCTGGTGGAGTTCGAAAGCGGCGCGGTCGGGGTGCTGCTGGCCAACTGGCAGACTGGTGCCCGCGAGCACACGTTCGAGATGCACGCCGCCGGCATCTCGTGCTTCATTGACGGCAATGGGAAGATACTCATCAACCGCGATAATGAACGGTGGGCGGAGGCCTACACGGTGCAGGAGATCGCCGGCAGCGAGGATAACCGCATCTTCTACGGGTTCTTCCACCAGAGCCGGCATTTCGTGGATTGCATCAAGAGCGGTCAGGAGCCTGAGACGTGCTTCCGCGACGCCTCGAAGACGATGGAGCTAGTGGACCGGATCTATCAGAGCAGCATCTAGTGCGTGAGATTTGGCGTGATGCAGAGACTGAAAAGGGCCGGATTGCTCCGGCCCTTTTGCGTTTCGTCTGTGTTGGCGACGGTCAATGCGTGGATTTCGTCAGAAGCCTAGTCGCGGTCCCAGAGTTCCTCGTCGTCCAGCGCATTCAGCTTGTACCACTTGGCGTGGCCGTCCCCCCAGCCGGCATTCGCCCCATCATTGTGGCGCGGGTCCACATTGCCCGTGTCATTGGCATCGAGAACGCCGCCATGAATCCCCCACTCCGAAGGGGCGTACACGTGAAAGTTGCCGGTGGTACCAGTGCTGTAGGAGTCACAGAGGATGAGCATCTGCGAGGGCGTGAGTATGGTAGCGAGGGCGACCGAGCTGCTGCTGGTGCCGCCCAGATACATGTAGTTGTAACCGTAAGCGACTGTGGAGTATTCGCGGGCGCTGGGACACAGCAGTACCTGGCTGTTCTTCAGGTACGGCCCAACTTTCTCGTACCAGAACGGGTGATCATAGGTGCTGGCGCCGGTCCAGCAGGTAGGCATTTTCTCATCGTAGTCCTGCACGTACTGCATGACCGCCAGCATCAACTGCTTGACGTTGCTGAGACAGCTTGATTGCCGCGCTTTCTCCCTGGCTCTAGCGAACACCGGAAAGAGGATCGCCGCCAGTATTGCGATAATCGCAATCACCACCAGTAGCTCGATCAGTGTGAAGCCGAAACGTCGTGAC
>CAZJVY010000112.1:0-8773 GCA_964549395.1 uncultured Armatimonadia bacterium
GCGGCGATGGCGAGCTACGCGGTGGTAAGAGCTACGCGTTGAGAAAAGCGACGGGTTGGCAATAGCTGCGCGATGAGCGGAACATGATGATAGGGATGATCGAAATGCGGCTTTCATTGAATGGTGTGATACTGGGAAGCAGTCTGGAGCTGGAGGGGTGTCTGGAGCTGGCTGCGAAGACGGGCTTCGCGGGCATGGATGTGGGCTTTCAGGAGGCCATGTCGCTGGCTGATGAGGATGGGATTGAGGCGGTGCAGGGGCTGCTGGAGAAATATGGGGTGGAGATTGCGGTGTGGGGCATCCCGGTAGCGTGGCAGGGGAGTGAGGGGGAGTTCGAGCGGACGTTGGCCGAGTTTCCGCGCTGGGCCCGCTTCGGGGTGGAAATCGGCTGTCCCCGGGCCTGCACGTGGCTGCCGCCGACAGTGGAGACTGATGCGGGGGAGTTCCGCAAGATGGCCGTGGAGCGCTGGCGGAAGGTCGGTCAGATTGCGGAGGAGTACGGGGTGCGGCTGGGGCTGGAGTGGGTCGGGCCGGCGACGCTGCGCAGGTCAGGGAACGAGTTTCTATACCGGATGGATCAGTTGCTGGAGATGGAGGACGAGATCGGAGTTGAGAGCGTGGGGCTGCTGGTGGACAGCTTCCACTGGTACACGGCAGGCCATACGGTGGAGGAGTTGGCGGCGGTGCCGGTTGAGAAGATCGTGCACGTGCACATCAACGACGCTCCGGACAAGCCGCGAGACGAGCAGATAGACAGCCAGCGGCTGCTGCCCGGCGAGGGGATCATAGACCTGCGGGGCTTCGTGGGGGCACTGAAGGCGGTCGGCTATCGTGACTTCATGGGCATCGAGACGTTCAGCGAGGAGCTGAAGGCGCTGCCGGTAGAGGAGGCGGCGGGGCGTGCCAAGGCCGCTGCGGATGGGGTGCTGGCCGGCATGTGATGGCTGGGGAGCGGTGATCGGCAGATAAGGAAGCGGGCGCCCATACTTGAGGCGCCCGCTTTCTCATTGCTGTCTCTGAAGCCGTCAGTGCCGGACTGTGAGCATCCTACGCGTCAGGCCTCTGTCGGCGTGCTCATGGGCCTATTTGCCGCAACCGCCGCACTTGCCCTTGTTTTTGTGGTTCTTTCCACATTTGCCCTTGTCGCAAGGGTTCTTGCCGCACTTGCCTTTGTCCTTGCCGCACTTGCCTTTGCCATGCTTGCCATGCTTGCCATGCTTGCCCTTGGGCGGCTTGCAGCCGCCGTCGTCGCAGTCAACGCCGGCGTAGACGTAGACGGTTGCATCTGCGGTGGCAGTGAGTATGGAGCCGTCGGGTGCGGTAGCTTCCACGGTGGCGGTGTTGGTTACCTCGGTGTTGCAGGGCTTGGGTTCGTACCTATCGGGATCGTTCTTGGGTGGCGAGTTGTGGACGGCCGGTATTCTGACCGAGCCGAAGCCGCAGCATCCAAAGGCGGCGGCGCTGACGATGACGGTGTATCTGTTTTCGTACTCCCAGCCGGGATTTGGCTCGGGCGGCGAGTCCACGGTGTAGCCGTAGTAGGCGGGCGACTGGTTGAGATTGTCGCTGAGTGAGGTGCTGCAGCTGAGCACATGGGCTTTGCTGCCGCGGGACATCGAGCCGTCGCCGCCATTGACACCCAGAGTGCCATAGCCGGACGGGTATGCGGCGGACGCGCTTATGTAGTCCACAGCGAAGGCGAGGACGACATTGCCCGCACCATTGGTGAACTCGAACTGCGCGTTATCGCTGTTGACGCGGTCCTTGAATGTGGCGGACTTCTTGTAGCCCACGGAGTTAGCGCCATAGGTGTTGTCCACGAGGTGTCTGCTCTGAATGAAGGTGACGCGGACGTCTCCGCCGGGCAGGACATCGGTTATCAACTGTCCTGCGTACACGTTGCCGCTATCCCCTTTGGCGTACGTGTTGAGAGGCAGGGCCTTGGTGACGGTGAAGGTCACTTCCTGGCCGGCGGCGAGGCTCGGGATCACGCTGACCACGAAGTCGTCGTCGGGGAAGTCGGGTGTCCCGTTATCATCGGTGACGACGACGTTGGTGAGGGTGCAGTCGCCGGTATTCTTGACGGTGTAGCTGTAGGTGACCTTTTCGTCGGGCGTGATCTGGGGCTTGTCGGCCGTCTTGATGATGCTGACGTCGCACTCCTCGGGCGGGGCCACATAGCCGAAGTCGAGGTTGAGATTGGTCTCGCCGAAGCCGAGGTTAACGGTTGCAGTGTTATCGGGATTGAGGGTGCCGCTGTCGAGGTCGTAAGTGTTGGTGTAGGAGTCGGGAACGGTGGCGGTGTCCACGGTGACGGTATATGTGCCCATCACGAGGTTTGTGAACATGTACCAGCCGTTGGCGTCGGTGGTGGTTTCGCGGGTGACGTCAATGGTGCCGTTGCCGTCGGTGTCGCCTTCGAGGATGACCTTGACGCCGTCAATGCCCGGCTCACCGGCACCGGGGCCATCCTGCACGCCGTCGGCATCGGCATCGTACCAGACGAAATCGCCGAGGGCTGATGGCTGCCAGATGCCGGCGTCCCACGTCATGTCGTCCTCGAGTACGTCGAGGGTGGTGACGATGGTCTGTCCGGTGGTCTGGTCGGCGTCAGAGTCGGCGGCATCATCACTGCCCTGATCCTGCTTGGTGAACTGGTAGCCTTCAGGGAGATGGAACACGAGATAGTAGTCCCCGGGCAGGACGGTGAACCTGTAGAAACCGACGCCATTGGTGGTCTTGGTGCCCCAGTAGCCTGTCTCGGTGCTGTACAGGTCCACTTGGACGTCTTTGACGCCGGGTTCGGTGGAGTCCTGGATGCCGTCGCCATTGAGGTCGAGCCAGACGGTATCGCCAATGCGTGCGTATGCGCTGGCATTGGCCGGTGCGGCGATTACGATGAACAGAATCACGAGTGCCCACAGAACTGACAGATAGCGCAGAAACATGTTGTTTTCCCCCTCTTATGTGTACGGCTCGTGTGTACGGCTTGTTGGAACGTCGGTTCGTGCTGTATATCAATAGGCGATTGCTCTAGACCATCCGGCCGCCTACGGTTCCGAGACTTGCCGCCAGTGCATACGCCGGCTACAGCTCTCCTCGCCAATCGGACGGCTCACACAACAGAGTCTGCGATGCTTGCCTGTGCACATCAGCCATAGCGGTCGCCGAATACGAATGCGGAACAAGCTGCAAGTGGGGGGCTAACAGGTCTGGCTAGCTATCGGCGTTGGGGGGACGCCGTTTATGCAGTAACTGTGTGTTGCGCCATTGGGGCGGATTATAGCTCAAGTTTTGCTCAGGTGTCAACAGATGGGTCAAAATTTTCTGCGACAGGCAGGGCGACCATGCCAGAAGTTGGATGGTGACGCCATGGGCGGCAATAGGCCCAGAACGGCTGATAGGGCCGATTTCAGGGCCAGAGCGCGTTTTGGCAGGGCCGCGGAGAAGCGCTTGAGATGGTGGCTGAAGAAATCTTCAGAAAATGGCTAGAGCGCGTACAGTTCGGCGGCGTTATCGTGCAAAAGCATCCTGGCGATGCGAATGGCGTCGGTCGCGGTGAGCAGTGCGGCGTCAACTCTGCGGCTCAAGACTGCCGCAATATCTTCCTTCGCCATCTGGAGGTGGCCGTACACCTTCTCGACCGGTTTCCTGTAGTCGCCGCCGAAGCCGATGAGCTTGTTGACCGGCACCAGGTCGAGCCACTGGTCAAGGGCGGCCTGGCTCATCTGCTGGCTGATGACGTGACACCAGCACATGTTGAGATAGGCGTTGGGGAAATCCTTGCCCAGCACCCCCAGGTCGCCGTACCAGGGGATGGCCGCATGGTAGAGGTCGAAGCGGGTGTTGCGATGGGCCAGGAGCACCGGCACCATGTTGCTCGGATGGACGGTGTAGGGGTTGTTCCAGTTGTCCCAGATGATGCCGCAATGGACGGCGACCACCAGGTTCAGCTCGCCGGCGATGTCGAGCATCTGGTGATGCACGAAGTGGCTCAGCACGCGGGCGGCGTCAGGTGCCTGGCCGGTCATTATCCGGGAGAACGCGGCGGCAGCGTCCTCCGGCGAGGGGCAAGGCAGCTCATAGGCAGACATCTTGACGCCGACCGCGCCGTCGGCCTTCCATGCTTCCATACCCCGGCGCACGGCGGCGAGGTAGTCATCGAGGCTGCCCAGCGACATGCCGAACGCCTCGGTACGGGAGCGCAAGTCCTCCGCCGAGTGGATTTCGAAGTAGAGAGAAACGGGCAGAAGAGGGATGAGCAGATCGCGGTCGGTGGTGGGGATGCGCCCGATCTGAGTGAGCACCTTCTCGATGTGGCACAGGTCGCGGAAGACGTGGCGGTAGATGCCGGGGCTGTTGTGCTGCTGCATGATCTCGGAGAGCGGGCGGTAGGTGTCCCGGTTGAGGTCCTCGAAGCCATACAGCTCGCGGATTGCGATGAGTATCGGGCGGGAATAGCTGCCATAGCGGATGCGCTCCCAGTAGGGGGCCACCAGCTCCCATTTCTCATCGAGAGGGGTTTTGGGGCTTTGCATGCGCTCATAGGCTGCGGGGCTCATGCCGGCGGATTTCAGGTCGGTCTCGGTGTAGTGGCTGAAGAGCGTGAAGGCATCAACCGGGTTGTCGGTGCGGTCGCTTTCCTCGGGCACGTGCTCGTGTGCGTCAATGACGGGCATGTCGGCCATCGCCTGGAGCAAGTCATCGTGAGCAGCCATCGTGCGCATCTCCTTCTACTGTCGCTGAATGCGGATCATGCGGAAGTCATCGGCCGGCACGGCCAGTACGAGATTGCGCCCCAGAGGCGGGCACACAGCCCCGGTGGTCGCATCGTGGACTACGACCGGCCCGCCCAGTGCGGCCTCAATCGGTGCCAGAGGCACGCGCAAGGCCTGCTTATCCGCCGTCAGATTGCTGATGGTAATCAGCGCGCGCTTGTCATCGGTGAGATAGCCACCGACAACCAGTTCGGGGGGCTGATACTGGAACCAATCGGGGGTGGCCTCCGGCGTGAACCAGGTCACGGGCTGGTCGGCGAGGCCGAAATCGAGACGGGCGCGCAGGATCGGCTGGTAGAGGGAGAAGTCCATCCAATTGGGGTGTGCGAACATGACGTTGCCGAAGGGCAGGAGGCGGGCTAGCAGCCAGGCGGTGTACTGCTCGCGCAGATTGAGGGCGGAGCAGAGGAAGGCCGGCTGAGCGCCCCACTGGCGGCCGGTGCCGGTGATGTCCAGCAACGTGCGGGTGATATCCTCGGGCTTGCCCTTCGACTTGACGCGGAAGTGCTCGCCGTCGGAATAGATGTCGCAGAAGGTGAGGTTGAGGCTGTTGGAGGTGCGGGAGTTGTGCTCCCAGACGATGCCGGTCTCGGGCTTGCGCCCGTGGACGACGGCGTAGATGCGCTTCTGCAGGTTGCGGTTAGCGAAGTATGGGTGGGTGAGCGCGCCTTTGGTGTTGCAGCCGTGGGCGGTGTTGTAGCAGTAGTAGGGCCCCGGATTGTCAATGTAGACGCCGTCCAGGTCGTAGTCCTGGATGATGCAGTCAACGGCCCAGACAAGCCAGTCGGCGTAGCTGCCGGCAGGGCACACGCTGGCCCAGTCGCCGGCCTTGGTGGTGGCAAGGTCCACATCGTGTGACTTGTTGCCGAAGAGCGACTGGCCGTCGGCGCGGGTCATCAGCCAGTCTTTGTAGTTGCGCTGGAAGACGCCCGACTCCATGCCGGTGCCGGAGAGGGTGATGTAGTACACGCAGCGGAGGCCGGCGTCGTGGTAAGTCTTCACGGTCTGCCTGAATGCGTCGGGGTCCTTGGGCTGCGGATAGCTGAAGAATTGGGCCGTGTCATTCCACAGCAGGGCGATGTTGATGCCGCGCTGGTTCAGCAATTCGGCGGCGTAGTCGGGAGTGGGGCTGGAGCCGGCATTGCCTACGTGTCTTCCGTGCCAGGTGGGGGGCAGCGGCTTGCCGGGCGTGGCTTGCAGGCCGATACGGTACTTGCGCTCGCCCTGGAGCTGCGTCGGTTCATTGATGATGTTGGCGGTGAGCAGCACGTCGGTGTCGCGTCGCTGGAGATGGAAGGCCTGAGGGGAGGGGTTGGTCCATCCGCCGGGTGTGTCGGTTACGAAGGTGAGGCCGCGATAATCGTCGCCGATCCACCAGCAGGCGATCCAGTCGTTGTCAATGCCGGCCTCGGGCAGCTCGTCTATCCTGCCGTACTCGTACTTGCCCCACTGCGTGGAGAGGTGATAGTACCTGGCGACCTCCAGCGATACGGGTATCTCTATGCTGAGCTGCTGGATTTCGGTGGGCTGGGCCGCGCCGACGGTCAGATCAATGTCAACGAGGCCGTCATACTCGATTGCGCCCGGGACGCTGACCGTCAGTGGGCCGCAGGGCATAGTGGCGTTGAACTCCACCCGGTCCTGCGCTTCGGAGGTGATGTCCAGTATCCGGTCTGAGAGTACGGTGGTCTGGCCGCCGCGCTTGATGACAAGGCGGATCGGGCCAGCCAGGAGCCATTTGCCCTGACTCTCGATCTGCACGGGGAACGGGGCGTTGAGCATGTAGGTGCGGCCCCAGCACTTGACATCAGTCTGCGTCTGGGCCTTGAGCACGGTGAGCGGCTCGAAGGGATAGGGCACCTGTGAGGTCACGCCGAACTTCTCCGTTTTCCACGGCTCGGCCGGGTCGGAGAGATCGGTATATGCTGCGGCGATGGAACAGATGCAGAGGGCGATGAGCAGTACCATCGCCTCGCTTGGACGCAGGAGGGTCATGGAGGTTCCACCTTTCTGACGATATGTGATGGCGGACTCGGGCTGGAAGCCCGAGCCACGCGACAATAAGTAAGACTGGAAGCCCGAGCTACGCGAGGGTGAGTGAGGCCCAAAGCAGCCGATCCAAGGAACGCGAAACAGGTCTTACGGCTACTAGCGGGCGTTTCAGCCGCGTGTTACTCTGTACCTTCGTCTTGCTTGACTATACCGGGTGCGGCCTTGAGTTCTTCGACCTTGGCGAACGCCCATCGGATATAGCGTGCCGCTTGTTGTGTGCGGCCTTCGAGGATACGCTTGCCGGATTCAGCGGATGCGCCCTCGGGCATGCCCCAGGCGCCGGTCTTCGTCACCTTCTCGAAGCCGACATAATCGAGGAACTCCTGACCGACAACGCCGGGGCTGTTGACGGCCTGCTCGGGTTTGACGAGTTCCGGATGCAGGTGCATCATGCGGGAGGTCTCACTGAGGCCGGAGTGTATCTCCTCAGGCGGCGTGTCGCCGTCTTCGGGGTTGACCCCGCTCGACCACACGATGGAGATGTCCGGATAGTCGTAGTTGAGCTGACGGACAGTGGGCTTGAGTACCCAGTTAGCGCCGTGACCGTTGTGAACGACGATTTTGGTGATGCCGTGCTCGCGGAGGCACATGATGATGTCCCTGAGGACAGCGGCGAGGGTCTCAGGGCGCAGGGAGATGGTGCCGGGGAAGCGGCCGTGCTCCCATGCGGTGCCGAAGGGAAGGGCCGGCACGTAGAATGCATCAAGCTCCTCAGCGAGGGCGCGCCCGAAGTGGTCGGCCTGGAACCAGTCGGTGCCGAGCGGCAGATGATGGCCGTGCTGTTCGATGGAGCCAACCGCAATGACGGCGGTGTCAACCCCCGCGTCGCGGATTTCCTTCCAGGTGTTCTCTACGCTGTACACGAGGCGCGCCTCCGATCTGTTTGGTCCGGGGTTCAGGCCACGAGGGCTGCAGCGCCGAGCGGACCGTTCGTCCCCGGCTTGCCGGCAGGGGAGCCGTAGTCCTGTTTCCGCCAAGAGTGGGGAGGTTCCTGCACGGGACTGCCGGCTACGGGCATGCTCACTTGGTGCAGGAGACTATCGCCAGCGAGGCTTTCGTGCCGGAATAGGTTGCGACCATGCGGTAGCGGCGGAGACTGACGTCGGTGAGCCACCAGCCGACCGCGTACTTGAGGGCATTGCGGAAGGGGACATGCTTGCACCATATATCGTGGTAGAAGCCGCCATCGTCCCACATCTCGTAGCTGGTATCTGCGAAGGGAGCGACATCGAGCAGGCGGGCCCTGAGCGTGCTTTCGTCGTAGGTGTGCTGGAAGAATGTCGGCGCGCCACGGTATGCGCGCAGGTAGCTGGTGCGAGTACGGTAGATGTCATAGGCCTGGCCGCCGTGGGCCATGGGGACCGTGACGAGCAGCTTGCCACCGGGCTTGAGCACCCGGAAGGCTTCGCGCACGGCAGCCGAATCGCCGTTGTCGGGGATGTGCTCGATGGTGGAGATGGCGGATACGGCGTCAAATGAGGCGTCGGGGTAGGAAATAGCGGTGGCGTCCTGGACTTGTATGCTTAGGCGGCCGTCTGCGAATGCCGCGGCCAGTTGCGGTATGCGCTCGGCGACACGCCGCTGGACGTTGACGTAATCGCCGATGTCGGTTATGCGGCAGGTGAGTTGGGGATTCATGAAGGCACAGAAGAGGGGGAATATGGAGTGCTTGCCGGTGCCGAGGTCGAGAAGAGACCGGGCGTCGCGTGGCTGCAAGAGCTGATACGCGCGGGCGTACTCGATGACGCGGCCGTACTGGACGCCGCCGAGTCTCTTCTTGAGGCCGAGGCGCGCGTTGAAGGCCTTGAGGTCGCTGACGAGTTGGCTGAAATCCGGAGACTGCTGCAATCGGATCACTTCAATGCAAGTAGATGCGGCCGGCATGTCCGGCAGGGCGATTATAGCGCAAGAGCGCAGTGCTGGCAAACGGGGGTGGGTTGGGG
>CAZJVY010000113.1:0-8501 GCA_964549395.1 uncultured Armatimonadia bacterium
GCGGCCCCGCAGGCCTGAACCAGAAACTGGGCGCTTACGGCTTCAAGCAAGCCGTGGAGGGCGCTCTGCCGGGGACGTTCGGGGGGGACCAGAGCGGCGATCTGGAAGTCATCGTGGCACACGCTCCTACCCCTCATAGGAACCCCGCGACCTCGAGCATGTTAGCGATGGTGAGCATGCCTCTGCTGGCTACCACGATTACCGAGTCTGCCGCACGGCAGGCCTCCCAGCCCGCAGAGCTGTTCGGCAAGCGCTTCTTTGGCCCGTATCTCAACACCGACCTGTTCGGCCTCTGGGGGGAAGACGAGAGCATGGCGGGCGTGCGCTTCCGTCCCACGGCCATCATCGGCGACTGGTACGTCGAAGCCGGCGGAACCACCTGGACCGATTTCGACGGCAACACCCATACTCGCCTCAGCGAGGCCTTCGCGGCTGTGCGGCCCGGGGACAGCGAGATAACCATCGGCCGCCAGCACTTCCTCGAGGGGCCGGTCAACAACTCCGACCTCGGCTCCATCATCGGCTTCGACACTGTTGATGCCGTCCGCTGGCAGCGCCAACTGGACCCGCAATGGCGCCTCGACCTCGGACTCGTGCAGGATTATCTGCCCTTCACCAACAGGGATGTAGGCGGCTACTTCGGCCGCGCACAGACCAATGTCGCTGGCGGCATGCTCGGCCTCAACTGCGTCTATCAGGACGATCACGGCTCCGGGAAAAGCCTCGATTTCTCGTTGCCTGCAGTACCCGGCGCCCTCGACGTATATGGCGAGTTCGGCAGCAACAGCGACGGCCGCCACGTCGAAACCTGGGGCATCTACTTCCCCGAGCTTTACCAGCAGTACGACCTGGACCTGTTCGTCGAGCGAGCCTCGCGCCGTGGCGAAAGGACGCTCAACTCGATAGTCGGCTACATGGAGCTGTCGGAGCAAGCTACCGGCGTATTCGTCGCCCAGAAGAGCTCCGGCGACTCCTGGGGCTTTTCCGTCGGAGGACTGTGGGAGTTCTAATACTCACTTGAGCAACTACGCGCAACAATTGCTGCGCGGAGGACAGGTACCCTTGTTGCCGTTGTTGCCGTGAGGAGGGGCCAGCCGAAGGCCGGTTGCGTCGTGCGCAACCGGACGGAGACTGGCCCGCGTATGCCCATATCCCTCGCGGAGGACAGGCATCCTTGCCTGTCCGACTCGACGCGATCATACAGCGCAATACCGGGTGAGGTGAAGCATGATGCGAAGATTTGTGGGTTGGGCGGCGACATTGGTCATAGTTGCCGTATTGCTGGTCTTGGTCGGCTGCGGCGGCGGTGGCGAGAGCACCGGCACCGCAACAGGGGACACCGGACAGATGAAGTTCACGGTCGTCTTCCCGCCGTTGCCGCAGGGCGTACAGCCGGCTGTCATCTACGGTGCCACCAACAGCATCACCATTGACATTCTGGAGACGCTGGCGGGTCCTAACGTGGTCCCTCAGGTCATTCTCAACCGCCCGGCGCCTGAGGGCGGGCAGGTGACTACCACCATCGAAGACATCCCCGTCGGCCAGTGGTTCGTCTTGGTCCAGGCCTGGAGCCTCGAGGGCGGCGCAGGCAAGCTGGTCAGCCGCGTGTGGGATACGGTCACTATCCTCATCGGCCAGACCACCAGCAAGGGCATGGTCATGGAAGGCTATCCGTTCAGCCTCCAACTTAATGGCCCCGACACCGTCTTGTGCGATTCGTTCTTTGACGTATTCGTCACTCCGCTTGATGCCGATGGCAATGTGCTCCTTGGCACCTACGAGTACGAATGGTCGTCATCAAACGACAACATCCTCACGCCTGACGCAGGCGCCGGACCGTCCACTGCCGGTGGAACTACGCCTACCGGAAGCGAAGTCTGTTCATTCTACGCAGTGGCCCGCGGGCTTGCCAACGTGCAGTGCCGCTTGATCCACATGGCGCTAGATAGTGTGGGCTTGACCCAGGCCGAAGTCAGCGCAAGCAAGCCCGTCACGGTCAACCCCAACGTGGACGAAGTCACCATCACGCCGAACGCCATGGAGATCAGCAGCGGCGATTCTGACACCGCCGTCGCCACCGCCAAGTATAACGGCGTGGTAGTGCCTGACGTGGACTTCACGTTTACCAGTAGCAACCCGACCTGCGCCACCACGACCAAGCTCTCCGCCGACACCGTTCAGGTCAACGCACTCAAGGGCGGCTTGGCCGGCATACTCGTCACTCAACCCTACACCTCGGCCGAAGCATTGCTCGAGGTCACCGTGCCGGAGGGCGGCCTGGAGGTCATCATCAGCGGCCGACACGCCACGGATTAACCTCGGCTTGCCAACGCAACCAAAGCACCGGCCACCCCCTGCACGGAGGGTGGCCGGTATTCCGTCCGTCGAATGTGATTGCGCCAGGGGACGTCTGCAGGTCAGACCGTGCTGGCCGGGGAATCTAGCACCGCGAAAGGACGGTGAGGTGCCGTAACGCGTGGAGCGATGAACGACAGCTACCTGCAGGATGATGCGCTCAGCCGCGATGAGATACGGCAGCTCCAACTTCACCGCCTCCGCGATACCGTCGCACGTGCCAGCCGCTCGCCGTGGTACAAGGACCTGCTGGGCAAGCAGGGCATCCGCCCCGACGACATCACCGCCCCCGAAGACGTGCGCAAGCTCCCCCTGACGACCAAGGACGACCTGCGCGCCGCCATGCCATACGGCTTCCTCGCCGTGCCGTTGGATGAAGTGGTCAGAATGCACTACTCCTCTGGCACGACCGGCACTGCCACCGGCGTCTATCACACGCAAAACGACCTGCGCTATTGGACCGAGTGCGTTGCCCGCGGAATGCGCGCCGTCGGCATGACCAGAAGCGACATATTTCAAAACATGATGGGCTATGGCCTGTTCACAGGCGGCCTCGGCTTCCACTACGCCTCCGAGCTGATCGGCTGCATGACGATACCGGCCAGCGCAGGCAACACCCAGCGCCAGGTCCACCTCATGCAGCGTTTCGGCACCACCGCTCTGCACATTCTCCCCAACTACGCCATGCACGTCGCCAACTACTGCATCGAAAACGGCATCAATCCTGCCCGGGACCTCGCCATCAAGTACATGTTCGTGGGCGGCGAGCCACACTCCGCAGACTTCGACCGCCGCATCGAGGAAGTCTTCTCCTGCAAGGTGTCTAACTGCTACGGCCTCTCGGAAATGTGCGGCCCCGGCGTCGCCATGGAGTGCATCGCGCAGAACGGCCTTCATGTGCGTGAGGACCACTACGTCATCGAAGTCCTGAACCCCCAGACCCTCGAGCCGGTTGCGCCGGGAGAGCACGGCGAGTTGGTGCTGACCAGTCTGCGCCGCGAGGCGATGCCTCTGCTGCGCTACCGCACCGGGGACGTGACCTGCATCATCCCCGAAGACTGCCCGTGCGGCAGCCGCCACGTCAAGATGCAGCGCGTGCATGGCCGCACCGACGACATGCTCATCGTCAAAGGCGTCAATCTCTACCCGCAGCAAGTGGAAGCCGTTCTCATGCAAGCACCCGAACTGGGCGCCAACTATGTCATCATTATTGAGGATGGCGACGACCTGCTGGTGCAGGTCGAGCTGTCGCAGGATGTCTTCATAGATGACATGCGCCATCTCAACCGGATCGAGGAACGGCTGGCTGCACAACTGCGCTCGGAGTTGCTGGTGACTCCCGCTGTGCAGCTCCTACAGCCCAACTCGCTCCCGCCCGCCGAGGGCAAGGCCGTACGCGTGATAGACAACCGGAAGCAGAGGTAGGCCGACCGCACAATGGCCGCAACGGAACTGCTGTCAGGCAACGAAGCGATAGCACGCGGGGCGTGGGAAGCCGGTGTGGATTTCGGCGGCGGCTATCCCGGCACGCCCTCATCCGAGATTCTTCCCGCTCTGGCCGCCCTCGGCGTCAAGCACGTCGAGTGGTCGGTCAATGAGAAGTGCGCGCTGGAGGCCGCAGCCGGCGCCAGCCTGGCGGGGGCCCGCACCATCGTCACCATGAAGCACGTCGGCCTCAATGTCGCCGCCGATCCCCTCTTCACCCTCGCCTACACCGGCATCGAGGCCGGGCTCGTCGTTGTCTCTGCTGACGATCCCGACATGCACTCCTCGCAGAACGAGCAGGACAACCGCCACTACGCCCGCGCGGCTCAGGTCCCCATGCTCGAGCCGTCCGACAGCCAGGAGGCCAGGGATTTCATCCGTGCGGCCTACGACATCAGCGAAACCTATGATCTGCCCGTCCTCCTCCGCGTGACCACCCGCATCTGCCACTCCGACTCGCTGGTCGCAACTGGCGAGCGGGTCCAGCCTGAGCGCGAGTGCGAGCCGGTCGCCAATCCCGAGAAATACGTGATGATTCCCGCTCACGCCCGCAAGCGCAATGCCCTTCGCCTTCGGCGCTGGCAGGAGTTGGCGGAAGCCGCCGAGACCAGTGAGCTTAACCGCATCGAGATGGGTGACCCGGCCCTTGGTATCGTCTGCTCCGGGGTCGCCTATCAGTACGCCAGGGAAGTGGCACCGGACGCCGGCTTCTTCAAGCTGGGCATGGCGTGGCCCTTGCCCCGGCAGGCGCTGCGCGATTTTGCCGCCCGTGTCGAGAAGGTAGTAGCCATCGAGGAATCGGGGCCCTTCCTGGCCGAGAGCCTGAGAGCCCTGGGGATAGATGTCGTGGCACTTCCCCCGACGTTGTCGTTGGGAGAGCTTAGCCCCGGGCGCGTCGCCGCCGCTCTGGCTGGTGAGGACGCACCGCCCCCCATGCCGGCCGCCGAGCTGCCGCCCAGACCGCCGGTGCTCTGCCCCGGATGTCCGCATCGCGCGGTCTTCACCGTATTGCGCAAACTGAAGTGTCATGTCACCGGTGACATCGGCTGCTATACGCTCGGCACCTTGCCGCCGCTGGCGTCCCTGCACACCTGCCTCTGCATGGGTGCGGGCATCGGCCAGGCCCATGGCATCAACAGCGTCTGCGGCCGGAAGCGCTCCGTAGCCGTCATCGGCGATTCTACGTTCATCCATTCCGGCATCACCGGATTGGTCAATATCGCCTACAACGCCGGCAACTCCGTCGTGGTGATTCTCGATAACGGCACCACCGCCATGACCGGCGGGCAGGAACACCCGGCCACTGGCAGAACGCTGACCGGCCGGCCCACCCGCAAGCTATCCCTGGAAGGCATCTGCCAGGCCGCCGGGATTGACATGGTCGAGGTTGTTGATCCTGCCGACCTGGGCGCTCTGGAGAACGTGTTGCGGCAATCACTGGCGCACGACGGCCCGGCGGTCGTCATTGCCCGCCGGCCCTGCGTCCTGCTCAGTCGCGAGCGCGAAACACCGTTCGTTGTTGACGCCGACGCCTGCGCTGTCTGCGGCGCTTGCCTGCGTCTGGGCTGTCCGGCAATCGGCTCGCAGGACGGCCAGCCCACCATTGACCCCGTCCTCTGCGTGGGCTGCGGCCTGTGCGCCCAGATGTGCCCGGCAGATGCCATTCAGCGGGCGCAGCAATAGCGCCCCATTCGGTCCAGTAGTCACTTGAACAACTAAGCGCAATAATGGTTTCGCGGAGGGCAGGCATCCTTGCCTGCCAATACCGTCCGGAGTTGGTCTCTCAACATGAGCAGACGACCCGCTCAACAGCAAGCCGCCGAAGTTGTCAACGTCCTCATGGCCGGTGTAGGCGGCCAGGGCATCATTACGGCCAGCGCGGTGCTTGCCGAGGCCGCTCTGGCCGCCGGATACGACGTGAAGAAGAGCGAAGTCCACGGTATGTCACAGCGTGGCGGCAGCGTTGAGAGCCATGTCCGCTTCTCAACCGGCCCGGTCCGTTCCCCCTTGATCCCCTGGGGCGGCGCCGACGTTGTGATCGGGTTGGAGCTCCTCGAAGCCCTGCGCAGCGCCCACTGGTGCCGGCCGGGCGGCAAGATCCTCGTGGATGACCGCAGAATATATCCGGCCACTGTCGCCGCCGGCGCGCTCGAGTACCCGCAGGATTGTCTGCAGCAGTTGCAGAAACATGATGCTGACACTATCCTGGTCGCCGCCTTCGCCATAGCCGAGGAGCTTGGAGAGCCGAGGGCCGCCAACACCGTCATGCTTGGTGCCGTATCTCAACTCCTGCCGATTCCTCTGCAGGCATACCGGCAGGCGATGGAAAAGTCTATCAAGGCCAAGGCCTTGGAGATCAACCTGAAGGCCTTCGAGCGCGGGCGGGAGCAGGTAACAGGCATCGCAGCACCATAGCTCCCGCATCGTACTTGCGCAATGTGGCGTCATGAAGCATGGATCGGAGGGTACCGGAGATGATTTGGGATCCCGAAAACGAGTGTATGGACCCGGAGCAGCGGCGGGAGGTGCAGCTGCACCGCCTCAGAGCTACAGTCGCCAGACTGGCGGCCAACGTCCCCTACTACCGCGACCGTTTCGCCGAGGCGGGCATCAACCCCCTCGACATCAAGTCGCTCGATGACCTGCAGTACCTGCCCTTCACGGCCAAGGACGGCATGCGCGAGACCTACCCGACCGGCATGTTTGCGGTGCCCATGTCGGAAGTCGTGCGCATCCACTCCTCCTCCGGCACCACCGGCGTTCCCATCGTCGCCGGCTATACCAGGACTGACATAGAGATATGGGCTCACACCATCGCCCGCACCATCTGCCTGGGTGGCGGCACCAGCGCCGACATTCTGCAGATCGCCTATGGGTACGGCCTCTTTACCGGCGGCCTGGGACTTCACTACGGCGGCGAACTGGTCGGCTGCACGGTCATCCCCATGTCGGCGGGCAACACCAAGCGCCAGCTCATGATGATGCGCGACCTGAAGACGACCATGCTGGCCTGCACCCCCTCCTACGCCCTCACACTAGCCGACGAGGCCGTTGACGAGGGCATTGATCCGGGCGAGCTCAGCCTCAAGAGCGGCCTCTTCGGTGCCGAAGTGTGGAGCACAGGTTCGCGCGACGCCATCGAGCAGATGCTCAATCTCAAAGCCCACGACATCTACGGCCTCACGGAAATCATCGGCCCCGGCGTCTCCGCGGAATGTGGGTGTCAGTGCGGTCTGCATGTTTGCGATGACCACTTCATCCCGGAGATCATTGACCCGGATACCGGCCGGGTCCTGCCTGCAGGCGAGCGCGGCGAGCTGGTCTTCACCTGCATCACCAAGCAGGCGTTCCCCGTCATCAGGTTCCGCACCCGCGACATCACCCGCCTCAACTATGACAAGTGCGAGTGCGGTCGCACCAGCGTGCGCATGGACCGCGTCACCGGCCGCAGCGATGACATGCTCATTATCCGTGGCGTCAATGTCTTCCCCGGCCAGATCGAGAACGTCCTGGTCAATATGGAGGAGACGCTGCCTCACTACCAGTTGGTCATCACCAAGGAGGGCCGCCTCGACGTTCTTGAAGTGCAGGTCGAGGTCTCGCCGCAAATCTTCGCCGATACCATCAAGGGCCTGGAGAGCGTCGAAGCCAAGATTCAGGATGAGCTTGCCGGCGCTCTGGGCATCCAGTGCCGGGTCAAGCTTGTCGAACCCAAGACCATCGAGCGCAGCATAGGCAAAGCCAAGCGCGTCATTGACCTACGAGAGGAGTGACCGATATGGCGTTAGCAGACAATGTTACCAAGCAGGTTTCCGTGTTTCTGGAGAACAAGTCCGGGCGTCTGGCGGAGGTGTGTCAGGTGCTGGGGGAGGCCGATGTCAACATCCGCGCC
Source organism: uncultured Armatimonadia bacterium (assembly GCA_964549395.1). Classification (GTDB taxonomy): domain Bacteria; phylum Armatimonadota; class Zipacnadia; order Zipacnadales; family UBA11051; genus UBA11051. Next base: position 7,733 of record CAZJVY010000113.1, read on the forward strand.
CTCTGCATAGCCGACACCTCTGACTTCGGCATCTTGCGCTTGATCGTCAACGACCCCGCGCGGGCGACGCGCGTTCTTCAGGAGAGGGGTTTCGGTGTGGGCGAGGCCGATGTGCTGGCCCTCATCGTCCCGGATCGCCCCGGCGGCTTGGCGTCCGTCCTGGCGCTGCTCAGAGACGCAGGCGTTAACGTCGAGTACATGTACGCCTTCTTCATAACTGTGGACGGCGACGCTGTCGTGCTATTCCGCATTGATGATGCCGCCATCGCCGACACCGTGCAAATGCTGGAAGAGAACAATATCAGAATACTGACCGCAGACGAGGTCTACGCCCTCTAGACCCGGACCGCTTCTTCCTGTATGACACGAGTTCTGCCCGTGTCACGACCTCTGGCCCCGCCATGGCCTCTGCCGCTGCCTGGGCAGAGGTCCCCTTATTGCCGCACCGCCGTTGTCACTTGCCGTTGTCGTGTGCGCTGTCGTCGGTAGGGGCGCACTGCGTGCGCCCGCCAGGGGGGAACCCCAGGCATACGTACGCGACGGGCGGGTATCGCTCTGCGTCTGCATCGCTACTGCTCCTCCAGCAGCTCCGCAAACTGTAGCGCGTTCTGCACGGCGTTGCCAGAGTAGTGGTTGTTAAAGAACACATACGTTATGTCGGTAGCCCGCTCCAGCTCCCGCACCTTGGGGAGCCACTCCCTCAGTTCCTCCTCGGAGTAGAGGTAGTTGTACCGCTCCCACGCGTGCTCGTGATGCCACCACTTCTCGT
>CAZJVY010000114.1:0-8336 GCA_964549395.1 uncultured Armatimonadia bacterium
TCCTGGAAAACGGTTTCGATGTTGTGATAGCCGTCGGGGCGGGGATCAAGCACCATGGTTACGTACCATGTTGACGGGGCGGGCAGCTCCAGACCATCGGGGACCGGTGCCGTCTCGAAATACACGTACACGCTCTCCCTGTCATAGATAAAGCGGGCCTCAAACGGGAGCTGCGTGGTGTGATTGCGATAGCCCACCGGGTCAATCCAGGCCGTTACCGGCCGGGCTTGAGCCCAGATGGCCTCGTCCGCAACACCGTCCAGACTTGGGGCCTGTTGCACCAACAGACACTCAGCTCGAGCTGAGACATCATCGAGCAGATCCGTAGCCGGGTAGTTCTCCCATTCGGCGGCGCCAGGACAGGCCAAGGCCAGCACCGCCACCAGTGTAGTAAGCACCATGGTACTTCCATAGCCGGTTTTCATGGCCGATACCTCGCTGTGTTGCTATTGCCTGCTCACAGACACTCTCCAGCTCACTGTTTGTCTATCCATTCGACTCCGGTGACAGCCACGTTCTCTGCTCCCAGCGTCACCCCTTGGGTCGCCGCAGCGGCCCCCACGCCACATTCCAGATACCGGGCCTTGCGCCCGCCCGTATCAACAAGTACTCGGTCGCCGGACTTGAGGCTGGACCCCTCGACGAGCAGAATGCTTCTTATCGTGCCCTTGGCGTCACGGCGGACCACGGCCGCACGCGCGTCCGAACATAGCTCGCCGCACGTGGTCATTGCGCCGGGCATGGCCGACGCCACGATAGTGTCCTTGCCGCTCTGCAGCGTCACCTCGAGGCCGAGGGCCTGGTCGGTAGGCAGACCCTTGCCGTCTCGGTCAGCCGTTATGAGTCTGCAGCCCGCTTCCGTCGCGCCGTCCCTGGGATACGGATACAGCACCGTGGCAACGCTCACCGGCAGCGGCCCGTTATACTCGAATATCCCACACTCTGTCGGTACCAGGGGCTTGCCGTAGCCGCCGGAGATGAAGCCCTGCCAGTACTTCTCCTGCGGGCGTGCGTCGCCCTTCACGATGCTGGCCCGCCACTGCCTCTCGCTGCGGGGCATGATGAGCAGGCCGGCATTCTCTGCCGTGTTGCGGATTGCTCCGCCCTCGGCGACTACCTGCGCGGAACTGGCGGGAGTGAAATGGAACAAAGCCTGCAGGCTGTGTTCCTTCGCTTCTTCGTTCTTGGGTTGCACAATGTCATAGAGCACCCAGTACGGGGTGCCGGTCTGTGGCTTAAGGAAAAGGATGCGTCGCTCCTGTCTGGCATCCTGCACCGACACTGCGGGCTGTTCGTAATCTTTCCTGTACGCCCGGTCATAGTGCGTCTCGGCGTAGTCGTATCCGCCTGTGGATACCCAGTAGTTGTTGCGGGGCGTATTGCCCCACAGGCGCCACCCGGCCATCACCTCACCCTCGACCGGCTCGACAGCCTCTGGTGTCTGCATCATCTGGTCCACCAGGACGAGGTTGTGACTGCGCGGGTGAAAGAGGTAATAGGTACGCTCCGGGGCGGAGAACTCGTTGGGGTAGCCACCGTCGCAAAGGAGGGTAGAACCGTAGGCGCTGACCACGATGTTCATCTGATCCGCATGATTGTGGGAGCCTGTGTTGCGGCAGCCGTCGAAGACCAGGTGCAGATCATCGGGCTTCCAGCCGCTGCGCATGATCATGAAACCGCACCAGTCGAAGTTGCGGGAGGTGGGCTGCGGCGGCTCTCCCTCGGCCCCGAAGCTGGCAATGTACTTCAGTTGCGGATCATCCGGATACAGCTTGAGAGCCAGGCTGGCGTACTCCGGTGTCTTGGGTTGTGGCTGGTCCACCACCTGTCCGCCGCCGGCATCGTTGATCCAGGGGAAGCTACCCATCGGGTTGGTCATCCACAGGTTGAAGTCGAAGCGGGGTCGGAACTTATCCAGGAACTTGCTGATGTCCTTTCCCTGCCGCTGCGCGAGCTGGGCGGCTTCCACATACCTGCCGTGCCGGTAGTAGCATAACTCGAAATAGGCACCGTCGGGGAAGAACGACTCATCCATGAAGGCCAGGAATGAGTAAAGGGCATTCTCGCTCATGTCCCTGATCTCCGGGAACTCCGGCAACCAGTCGCCGATTTGCAGCAGCCACAGGTAAGTCGTCGGAGGAGCATTCTGTCCGCCGTACACGTTCTGGACGAAGCGCGCCAGAATCAAGCACTGCTTCAGGGCCTCGACACGCTCACGGTTGGTGATGTCCGGACATGCGGCGGTCGTCCGCAGAACATTCCAGATGGCCTCTACCAGCCCATGTCGCACCCCGGAACTGCGTGACCAGTTGTGCGCGGTGCCGGTCTTGCCCCAGGATGCCGGGGTATAGTAGTCATTGGGGTACTCGTCCGGACAGTCATAGACGGCCCGCTTGGGGAACGGCCCCCACACCTCTCGCCAGCGGTTGACCAGGTCCATGGCCTTGCGTGCGAACCTGGCATCACCGGTGCTCTGGTATGCGGCGATCAGGTTGTCGAGATTGGGCGTCAGGAACCAACCATACCAGCGCCGCCCGGGGTAATCATACAGCTTGTGCCATTCATAGGGGTCGGCAAAGCTGAATACCGTCGGCTCGATCTTGTGCTTCTCGCAAGTGCAGTACTCCCCCTGGTGCCGGGGATCCCAGACAAGCTTCATCTTGTCGTCCAGAAGCAGCTCGGCGATTTCCGAGGGCGGCTTGCCGGTGGGCGTCAGGGCCTCGGTAGCGAACTGACCCGAGAACGCGCCCTCAGCCTTGCGGGGATGTGTCTGCAAGTACTTGACCAGCTCCGAGCAGGCCTTGTCGTAATCCTTCGCATCGGCGGCCGCCATCACTGCACCCAGCCCCGGATAGTCGCGATCCAGGCCGCCAAAGAACTCCTGGTCGCTCATCATCTCCTTGGGCCACAGGTGGCCGGTGGGCTCCAACACCACTTCTCCCACATAGAAATTCTCGTCGCCGCGAGAGGCCACTTCGAGCGTTATCTCCTTACGATCATGCAGCGGAAAAGTGCACCGGGTCTGGCGCCAGGCGAACTTGTTCGGCTCTCCACCACGTACGAAAGCCGCGTACCAGCCTTCGCGGATGACCGGAAGTCTCTGCACTACCGCCCACTTGATGCTCCCGTCACGTGACCCCAGCATGACAGTAATGTTGTAGAACCCCGGCGGTATCCGTCCGCCCTCGCCGAGCTTGACGGTGCTTCTGGCCCAACCGTAAGCTTTCTCCATCAGAACGGCCTGGCCGCTGGGCGTTCCCTCTGCCTCGACCAGACGCGCTCCCTTCAGGTCTGTGAAGTCGGCAGGGGATAGTACCAGCTTCGCCGCCCGGGCGTCCTGTGCACGGCAGTTGACGGCTGCACCCGCCAGTAGGAGCATTCCCAGAAGAACAGCTAACGCCGGGCGTGTCTTTCGCATCGCGGATGGCTCTCCTTACCTGCGCTGTTCTGGGAGAAAAGGGCGCCCATTCAATCAGGCGCCTTTCCTTAGTTCAGTAGTCAAGCGCACCCAAACCGGCGCCTCGGTACTCCACCACACCAACGACATCAGTACTTCGGCGCGCCTGACGTTTCCCAGCAGATGTCGGTCGGCCGCAGTGTGAATTTCACGGGGCCGATGTAGGGGCTACCGGGATCCAACTGCATCTTGTGCCACTTGGCGTGGCCGTCACAGAAAGCCATGTTGGCGCCACCACTGTGCCGCGCTGGGATGAACCTGCCCCCGTCATAGACACCCCATCGGACGTACCAGTACCAGAAGTTGTTGGTGCCGTCGGCCGCATCGCCGGTCCATGCACTGTCGGCGATGATGAATGTCTCGGCGGGGTAGCGGACTTCCGCCAGCTTGCCTCCGTAGTCCGCGCCGGTGCCGTGGAGCGACATGTTGATTGCATAGTTCAACTGGAAACCGGCGTTCACATACCCGCTAGCTACCTCGCTCGGGCAAGCGAACACCTGCGTGTTCTTGATGTACGGGTCCAGCAGGCGGTACCAACGACCATACCAGGCATCGGTGTAGGATCCGATTGACCTCGGCACTATGGACTCATCGTAGTCCTGGGCATACATCATGGCCGCAAGGCCCATCTGCTTGCAGTTGCTCAGGCACGAGTTCTGCCGTGCCTTTTCACGGGCCCGAGCAAACACGGGGAAGAGAATCGCCGCTAGGATGGCGATTATGGCGATTACGACCAGCAGTTCAATCAGGGTGAAGCCGCGTTTCATTGTGGCACCTCCCGCACAAGATTGTTCTGTGACTGGCCTATACGCCGCAAGCCGCACACTTGACAGTCACAATTCCCGTGCGCCTGGCCACGGCCTCGGCGCGATTCCGACTGCCAGCATAACACAGCTCAACCCATGATGGCAATACATTAGCCAACGCAACCGCTCCTGACCTACTGCGTCCACTCGACGCCGGTCAGGGACAAACCGTCCACGGCTACCTTGACACCCTCCGCCTTGACCGCTGGCCCGACGCCGCATTCCAGATAGCGGATCTTGCGCTCGCCAGTGGACACCAATGTCTTGTCTCCGACCCTCAGCACGGTCCCCTCCACGAGCAGCAGGCTTTTGATCTTGCCAGCCGCATCTCGTCGCACCACCGCTATGCGCCCGTCGGACGTCAGTTCGCCGAACTTGACCATAGTCCCCGGCTCCGCACAAGCCGCTATCGTGTCCTTCCCGTCATGCAGGCTCACGATGAGGCCGAACGCCTTGTCGGTGGGCAGCAAGACCCCTTCCGCCGACGCTGCCACCAGTTCGGCTTCAGCGCCCTTCTCGCCACCGTTGGGATATGGGTAGAGCACTGTGGCGACGGCAGCGGGCAGCGTCCCGTCGTACTCGAATATGGCACAGTCATTAGGCACCAGTGGGTTGTGGGCGCCGCCTGACACGAATCCCTGCCAGTAGTTCTCCTCGGGTCGGGCGTCGCCATTGACGATGCTGGCATCCCACCGCTTGTCGCTTCTCGGCAGTATGAGCAAGCCGGCCCTTTCCGCAGTATTGCGGACAGCCTTGCCGTCCTCGACTACCTCCCCCGAACTGGTGGGGGTGAAGTGGAACAGAAGCTGCAGGTTGTGTTCCTTCGCCTCCTCGCCCTTGTTCTGCACAATGTCATACAGGACCCAGTAGGGCGTGCCGGTCTGTGGCTTGAGGAAGAGCACGCGGCGCTGCTGCTTCGCTTCTTCGAGGCGCTCCTGGGGCTCGACGTGGCTCTTGTAGTACGGGCGGTCGTACTGCGTCTCGGCGTAGTCATATCCCCCCGTCGAGAGCCAGTAGTTGTCCAAGGGCTGATCTCCCCACGACCGCCAGCCTTCCAGGTACTGGCCGGAGGGAGAATTGCCGGTCTGCCTCAGATCATCCACTTTCAGCAGGTTGTGCCCGCGGGGGTGGCTGATGTAGTTTGTACGGTCGGAAGCGCGGAAGCCGGTGCCCACATAGCCGTCATCACACAGCAGCGTGGACCCGTAGGCGCTGAGCACGATGTTCATCTGGTCCTGATGCTGATGGCTACCTGTGCTGCGGCCGCCGTCGAAGACCAGGTGCAGATCATCGAGTCCCCAGCCGGTGCGCATGATCATGAACCCGCACCACGGGAAGTTCCTCGATGTCGGCTGTGGCGGTTCGCCCTCCTTGCCGAAGGTACAGGCATACTTGAGATAGGGGTCATCGGGGTAGGTCTTGAGCCCAAGAGAGGCACAGCCGGGCGAGACCGGTTCGTCGGGGTCCACTTGCTTGCCTTGGCCGGCATCGTTTATCCAGGGGAAGTTGCCCATCGGCTTGGTCAGCCACACGTTGAGGTCAAAGGTGGGCCTGAACTTCTGCAGGTACTTGCTCACATCGAGCCCGCGGTCGGCGGCAATCCTGGCCGCTTCTGCAAACATGCCGTGGCGATAGTAGCAGAGCTCGAAGTACGCCCCATCGGGATAGTGGCAGTAGTCCAGGAAGCTCGTGAGTGCATACAGGCCGTTCTCGCTCATGTCCGCGACCTCAGTGAACTCCGGCAGCCAATTGCCGGCCTCCAGCAGCCACACGTTCTTCGGATGCACCCCGTTGGCGTAGTCCCGGATGTTCTGGACGTACCTGGTCATCAGCAATGCGAGCTTCAAAGCCTCGATCCGCTCTCGGTCGCTGATCTGTTCGCATCCGCCTGTAGCCTTCAGCACCTCCCAGAGCGCCTCAATGAACCCATGTCGCACGCCGGATGAGCGGTTCCAGCTTGGTGCCGTGCTGGACTGGCCCGCAGAGCCCTTTGTGTAGTACTGGTTTGGGTAGCCGCCCTCATAGTAGAACGCCTTGGGGAACGGCCCCCACTCATCTATCCAACGCTTGACCAGGTCCATCGCTTTGCAGGCGAATCTCGGGTCCCCTGTGGATTGATAGGCGGATGCGAGGTTCTTGAAGTTCTCGGAAATGTTCCACCCGTACCAACGCTTCCCCGGGTAATCGTACAGCTTATGCCACTCATGGGGATCGGCGAAGCTGAACACGGTGGGCGGTATCTTGAACTCCTCCTGGGTGCAGTAGCCGCTGCTCATGTTCCACTCCAGGATCATCTTGTCTTCGAGCAGAAGCTTCGCGATCTCCGACGGCTCCTTGTCGGTCTTTGCTGCGGGCCCTGATGCCAGGACGCCTCCCAGTCGCCCGCTTGCCTTTCGCGGCGTCGCCCGCAGGTACGCCACCAGCTCCGAGCAGGCTCTCTCATAGTCCCCGGCGTCGCAGGCTGCGAAGACCTTCTCCAGACCGGGGAAGTTGCGGTCGAGCCCGCCGAAGAACGCCTCGTCACTCATCATTTCTTTGGGCCAGTACGGCGAGGTCCGCTCCAGTACCACCTGGCCGATGTAGAAGTCGCTGTCACCGCGCGAGCAGACTTCAACAACCAGTTCGCCGCTTCGATTCAACGGCAGCGGCTGGCCTATCTCACGCCACACCAGCTTACCGGCTTCGGCTGGCCGCACGAAGCCCGTGAACCAGCCCCCCTCGTCGCCGTTCAACCAGACCTGGACCTTGGTCCACTTCAGCGTGCCGTCATCGGTGCCGAACAGCACCTTGATGTAGTACAGGCCGAGGGGAATGTCGCCACCCTCGCCGAGTTTGAGGATGGCACGGGCCGAACCGTTGACCTCGTCAATGAGAACCGCCTTGCCACTGGGCGTCCTTTCAGCATCCACAATTCGACCCCCGGCAAGCTCGGCGAAATCCTGAGGCGCAATAGTCAGCCTGGCCATGGTCGCCTCCTGGGCAGGAGTGGCACTTACCAGAGCAACCAGCGCAAGCGCTACTAGCGGTGCCAGCATAGCTTTCATTTCCCGTTCTCCATTCCTGGGCTTGCCTCCATGCTGCGGGCATTGTCCGTTTGGGCACGCCCGTGATGCCCCGTCAGTAACTTGGCCTCGGCCGGCCGATGTTCCTGCATCGTCTCTGTTTGGGATGCGGACATGCAGAGCGCGACGGTACCCGTGACGCTGCGCAGGATTCGAGCTGCCTACACGGCTTAGCCCAAGACCCTCGGCGCTGTAGGTATCCGCGCATCCGACCAGGCGACTGCATACCGAGTGCCCCAGCGATGGCGCCAACTCGAACCGGCTCCTGCATCCCGTGGTCTCGCGCTATGCGTTAGCCCGACGGTCTGAGTCTCGACCACCTATCCAATATTGACTGCAGGTGCTCTGCACTGCACCGGCGAAGCTGACGTGAATGAAACGGCTCGGCCAGTGGCGAAGGCCATTGTGAGGCGGTGAGCATGAGTGCCAAAGGCGTCGTCGTATTTGGGGCTTGACTTGCCTCTGGGCCGCAACTATAATGCCAGACAGGTTTGAGGCAGCACCCGCAGTGAGTTCGTGCAGTCGCGGCCTCAAGGATGAGGCGAATGTAGAGCATCCATCCATGCCCGCCATTCCAGGCAGGAAGCAACATGTCAAGCATCGAAAAACGTGTTGACAGGAAAAGCGGCACACGCTATAATCAGCGGCAATGGTGCCTAGGCCTTGCTCAGCACGGCTGCTGACGAATGAGGAGGTGAGAGACTAGGCGAAGTACGCCATCTCATAGCTGTAGGTTGAGCAGTGTAAGGCAGTATTGCCGTTTGAGAACTCGATAGAACGACTTGTACCATTTGTGAGTTGTAGGAGATGAAAAGGGAGGTACATAGCTATGCACCGCAGAAGTTTCATGTTGTCTCTGAGTATCGTGCTCGTAGTATTCGTCCTGGCGCTCATAGCCACTGCCGTGATCGTGGGCTGCAGTGGTGACGACGGAGCCAAAGGCGACCAGGGCGACACAGGTCCAGCCGGCCCGACCGGTGCAACTGGGCCAGCCGGCGCAGATGGCGCAGA
>CAZJVY010000115.1:0-8319 GCA_964549395.1 uncultured Armatimonadia bacterium
CCTGGCCGCCGGCATGCCCATCGACGAGGTGTATCGGGTCTTCGGCGTCCTGTGAGCTGCGGCTCGTCCGGCGATACCGACCGCGTCTGGCAATCCGGCCGCCCTGCAGTGGCTGCCGTATGCGCGGCCTGCGGGCGCCTCATTTCTTCCAGGTCATTCCCCGGCCTGGGGCAGGGCGGCGGCGAGCGCGCGAAATCCGGCAGCCACTTATCCCGCGCCGGCCGCCGTGCCCGCAGGCGGGCCGCTAACCCCTCCAGGCCAGGCTCTCCGGCGGCACTCATCCTTCTGTCCCGCATCACCCAAGGCTGAGTCCGGCCCGCGCCTCCCCGCGCGGGTGAAGTAGCGCGCCCGCCGCCTATCCACGGGCCAACGGGTGTTACGCCGACTTCCGCCCTTGCGGCGCAAGCCACCCACCCCTAACGCCCAGCCCAGATATCCCGCCTTCCATCTACCCCACCTGCAGCCGGCGAGACACCTGCTCCTCCCACACCGCAACGGCGCTTGACAGCCCCCACATGCCTAGCCATCATACGCCTGCAGACCATACTACTGGGCGAGACCAGAGGTCTACCACCCGCGTGCGTCACGCGCACGTCGAACCCCTGGGCCGCAGGCGCCAGCAGGAACCGCGACTTGCAGACAATGAGCTGCTATGCCGATGAGATGCCGAGATGACGCAGTTGCGATCTGACCCACCGCCTGAGATAGAGCCGCTCGCCGGCGAGGGTCCACCGGTTCTCCCTGCGGCATCGCGTGTCTTGGGGGGCCTCTTTCGCGTGGCCTCATCTTTCTTGGCCGTGGGGCTCCTATTCACAGCTGTCGGATGGATCCGAGCTCAAGCCTACTTTGGCATGTTCGGCGTACCGTGGATTGCGGATGAGCTGCCGATCGGTGTGCTTGCGTCCTTCAGTCTCTGGCCGATCGCTTTGCTGGCGATCTTTCTCCTGACCGCCGTGGTTGATCTTGCGGAGGGGCTCGCCGTGGCGAAGTTGGCCTCTGTATGCCGGTGGGCCCTACTGGGGGCCGGAGTCTGCGTCGCCTTTTCCCTTACCTTCACGCTGTTTGGCGCCTGGCGCCCCCTCCTGTGGGCCCGCAGCTTGTCAGCGATTGGCTGGGCAGTTGGCTGCGGGGCCGCTGGGGCAGTGCTCATCGACGCACTTAGGCAACACGCATTCACTTGGACTCCCAAGTTGCTCTGGCTGTCGGCGTGGGTCCTCATCGGAGGTCTCTACTTTGTTCCGCAAGCCCTCGGTCGCTGTGACGGGGCCCGGGATCGTGATCCGAACACTACCCACCTCGTTCCGGTCCGCCTTCTTGCGGACAGTACCGAGTGGCGCCTGTTGGTGCCATGGCCGGACCACGTCGCCATTGTGCGGCTGTCTCCCCCGCACAGAATCGAAGCCATACGAGTCGTCGACAGAAGGGACATTGAGGTAACGCCGCGCGGCAAGTAGCTATCGCATAGGAGGACGCTGCACCATTCGGTCCCCACGCTTCGCGTGCGGCCCGATGGTGAGCGCCAGCGCTGTGCAGCAATGTGAAGCAGTAGGGCCACAGGCGCGCCAGGGAAGTGGAGGGGCTTGAGTGGGATCGCCCACTTTGGTGCAGCGCAGCAGCCGACTCCTCCTGAAGGAGAGCATCCTGCTCGCCGGGCTCACGGCCCTCGCCCACTACTGCGCCTACCGATACGAGGTCGGCTACTACCGCGCATTCGCCGCGCCCGAGGAACTGATCTCTATCGGTCTCTCGACTCTGCTCATCGCGGCATCGGTTCTTGGCGGCGCAGCTGTGACGGCCTACTGGTACCTGGAACCGGTGGCATCGTGGGTGCTGCGCCCCGTGCACACGGCTCGTGCACCGAAGGTGCGTGTCCTTCTCTCGGTCCTGCTGCTCTTTGCCCTCCAGTGGTGCGTCATGGCCGGCCTGTACAACGGCTCTTGGAGGGCAACGGCCGCATGGTCGGGCCCAGCAACCGCGGCGCTCCTCTTGCTGGTCTATCTCGGCATGGAATGGGCGCTCGCCGACCTCCCTGAGCTCAAGAGGACGACCTACCGGACTATCCCTGCGTGGCTACTGCTGGGTGGCGCACTGATTGCCGCCACCACCTCCCTATGCCAGGGGTTCGGTCACCAGGCTGCAACAAGACAGAGGCGCTTCACTGTCATCGCGAATGCTGCCGGTCTGTGCGCCATACGAAGGGTAGATGGCGCCCTCCTGTGTGTTTCGTATGACACAACGTCACACGTGCTGACAGGCACAGCGCGTCTGGTGGGCCTGAACGAGAGCGGCCTCCTGCTGTCGCAGCGTGCCATCGGGCCACTGAAGCTACCACCGTGATCGCCCCGCCATGAACAGACGGGCAGCATGTCCTAGCCAGACGAGAGCCGTTGTCGTTGCGCCCCAGCAGGACACGGCGAACCGCGCGTTGGGGACGGTTGCGGCCCCGGCGGCCTGCGCTATCAGACCCAGCCTCGGAGATGGCTCAACCGGAACCATAGCAGAGAGATGAGGCCGAGCTCGCTGTGCGCCGCGGCTCATCTCTGATGCCATGCGGCAGGACGCAAGGGCCACACAACACGGTAGGATGCGTCGATGACCCAGCAAGAAAAAGCAACACAGCTTCACCTCGTCTTTGCACGCAAGGCAAACGAACCAGCGCCCGCCATCGGGGACGTCTACACGCGCGGGGACGTGTCGATCCACTTTGATCAGGCGGAAAACCTCTATGCCGATTGGCCGACTCCCACCTGCATCATTTCCGACGGTCCGTATGGCGTGAGCGGTTTTCCCGGCGACAACCATAGGGCCGAATCACTCGCCGACTGGTATGCGCCCCACATCAAGGCGTGGAGCAAACACTCCACGCCCGAAACGACCCTTTGGTTCTGGGCCACCGAGCTTGGGTGGGCTACGGTGCATCCGGTGCTGATCTCCAACGGGTGGGAGTATCGCTGCTGCAACATCTGGGACAAGGGGCTCGGTCATGTCGCGAGAAACGCGAACACCCAGACCCTGCGCAAGTTCCCCGTGGTCACGGAAGTGTGTGTCCACTACGTCAAGGCTGCGGCATTCCGTGTCGGCGAGCAGTCGCTGACCATGCAACAGTGGCTCCGCCATGAGTGGGGGCGCACCGGCTTGCCGTTTCGCCTGGCAAACGAGGCCTGCGGGGTGCTCAATGCTGCGACCCGCAAGTACCTCACGCAGGACCATCTCTGGTATTACCCACCGCCGGAGGCTTTTGTGAAGATGGCCCAATACGCGAACGAGCACGGAGACGCATCGGGGAAACCCTATTTCAGCGTCAACGGGCGGCTCCCTATCTCCAGGGGCGAATGGGCCAAACTCCGAGCGAAGTTCACCTGCGATGTTGGCGTTACAAACGTATGGCGCGAGCCGCAGCTCAGTGGTTCAGAACGAATCCAGGGAGCACGGAATGGCATGCAGTACAAGTTCAGGAGTCTCCATGGCAGCCAGAAGCCGCTGAAGTTCATCGACCTGATCATACGTGCATCAACCGACAAGGGAGATGTTGTCTGGGAGCCGTTCGGCGGTCTCTGCCCCGGTGCCGTTGTCTCCTTACGGCTGGGACGGCCCTACCGCGCGGCAGAGATCATCCCCGAGTTCTACGCTGCGGCTGTAGAGAGGCTCGCCACATCATGAAGAAAACCGACGAATCCTCCGTCCCCTCGCGGACACTGCCTCAACCCAGCGAGGAGCACTATCCGCTTTACAGGAACGTCCGAGAAGCCATCTCATCGCTGCCGATCTATTTCCGCACGGAGACCCATATCTCAGGCATCATGGCGACCGACCTGCACACGCTCAACACGGTGCTCGGCGCGACGATTGAAGAGCACGTGGTGCGTACCCTGAACCTCACTCGCAACACGTGGGATCCGGATGAGAAGTACCCCCTCTTCAGTTTCGTTAGGCAAGCGCAGACCTTTCCAGATGTGCTTCTGCGCAAGACCTCCACAAGCGAGATCTTGTTGGGCATCGAGTTGAAGGGATGGTACCTGTTGGCGAAGGAAGCTGAACCAAGTCTCAGGTTCCAGGTGACGCAGGCTGCCTGCGCGCCGAGAGACTTGATTGTCGTCGTGCCTTGGGTTCTGGGAAACGTGATCAGTGGTTCTCCTGTCCTCTTCGAACCGTTTATTGAGTCGGCCAAGTACGCGGCAGAATACCGCAACTACCACTGGCGCTACCTGCGTGGGAGCCAACAGGATCGGGGCATCGAGATACCCACCGGGGTGGGGCCGTACCCCTCAAAGACCGATCAGATTCTCGATCGACCTAGATCGGATGGGGGTGGCAATTTCGGCCGCTTGGCGCGCACGGGCATGATGGACTCCTACATGGAGAAGCTCAATGAAGTGCAGCTATGCGGCATCAAGACCATCTACTGGCGGCAGTTCCTGAAGGCGTTCCAGGAGAGCACGACGGACGCTGAGGCCCGTTTGGCCCTTGAACGGCTGAGACAACGGGTGCAGCAGGCGATCCACATGCCGTCACCGAAAGCCCAAGCGGCGCTTGCGATCATCGCGGACCTTGAACGACTGCTTGACATAGGAGGATGACAGGGTGCCGCACAACAGCCGGCCACAACCGACCGTCCCCTGCGCCGCCTGCCCCTGAACCGGAGCGTTAGACGTCTGCTTGGGGACAAGCTGGGTAGATTGGTATCACCTGTGACGGGGATGATGGGTGACATTGTCTTGTAGTTTACGGCCAAGCCCAACGGGGAGTTTGGCCGATGCCTTGGATGGAGACGTCACCTAAGGAACAACGCCCCTGTCATCGCTGACGAGCGGCGCGGTCTGTACTCGCGCGCGGAGTTGCGCGCGCTGTGGCATGAGCTGGAAGACCGGATACAAGTGGTTGGCCCGGTACGCGCCCGCGGGGCTGCCGGTGCTGGTGGACCGCAGCCATGCTCCGCACGCGTGTCCGCACCAGCCGGACGCAGAGCTGGCCGCGCTGCTGTGTGCGGCGCAGCGACACCATCCCGACTGGGGGCCCCGCAAGCTGCTGGCCTGGCTGGTCCTCCGGCACCCCGCCAGCGCCCCGGAGGCCTGCCCGGCCGTCAGGACGGCCGGTGTCCTGCTGTCCCGCCAGGGCCTCGCAGCGCCAGCACGACGGCGGTGCTCCCATCAGCACCCGGGCGTCGTAGCCGCCACCACCGGCCCCCCCGACGACCTGTGGACCACGGATTTCAAGGGGCAATTCCGCGCCCGCGCTGGTCACGAGTGCTTCCCGCTGACCCCCATGGACCAGCATAGCCGCTACTTAGTGGTCTGTCGCGCCCTGTCCAACATCCAGCGGCAGAGCGTCCGCCGCACCTTCACCCTCAAGGTCGGCGTCTCTCAGCCTGCCCACCCCAACCTCCCGAGCCAACAGCGGGCCTTCAACCCCTTCCGTCCCCTGTGTAGCGAGAACCGACGCTACCAAGGCCTGCAAGGACACACCCGGGCCTCGCGCCGCCAACCGTTACCCCAGGCCTGTCCCGAACGGCTGCGACCGGTGGCGTATCCGGCCACTTCTTGCTCAAGAAGCTGGCCGACGCCGGCACCATCCGCCTCAAGCAGATACTGCTGTTCTTGGCCAACCCCCTTCCCCACCACCTCGTTAGCCTGGAGGAGACCGACGACGGTATCTGGTCTGTTGGCTTCTGTCACCTGCTGCTGGCCAAGGTCGCCGAACGCGACATGATCGTGCGCGGATAGCCCGCTCAGCCACCGCCATGTGTCACCCATCATCGCGGGTTCCACTGTCACCCATCATCCCGCTTGCGCAGTGAATTGCGGCCTGCAATGTACGAAAGCATAGTGACGAGCGAAGACCATGGTCGATCTCTTGGTGACCTTGAATCAGCTGTTCGGATCCGCGGTGGTTACGAGACTCAAAGCACTCCGCGACGAGCGAAAGGCGAACGCTTCCGACCGGCGACGTCAGGAGGAAGCGCAATATGTCAGCCCCTCGGCGATGGTAGAAGTGGTCAGCGAGTTCTACGGGAGAGAGAAGACGGCACAGGCCCCCAGGCGATACGTCGTGAACTGCTCCGGGCGTCGGATCCCCACCACCATATACATACAGCCCGAGCACCTGCATGTAAAGCGCCCCGCCCTCCACATCTCCCACAACCTGCACTCTGTCGAGTCGACCTTCAAACAATCCCAGGCGCTCGCTGACTACGCCGCCAAGGTCGCGGACCGACTTGAACTGCTGGGCGTCCAACTCTGGGATGACCCACTATACCGGATTCTCGGCTGCGGACCCGGCGGGACAGCGGGCTTCTCCTTCACTGAGGTTAACTTCACAACGTGGCGCTTCTCATCGGGCTTGTTGCCCGACGAGCTCGCCGATGCCCTGATCGCTGCGCGAGGAGACGCCTCAGCTGTGTTGGCGGACTGCAATGCAGCTCTCCCGCTCCGAGCCAAGATCCTGGCACACACTGCGGACCTATTCGACTTTCGCTCGCGCCTATGCTGCGGTGGCCTCGGGTTGGTTGTCGCCCTGGCACGCCCCACCCCGGACAATGACTTCATCATCCCTATTCAGGTTCGCTCGTCGACAGTCAGCGACAGCAGGGGCCTCCTCGCTGTCATTCCAAAGGCATTCCACCAGGCTGCGGTGGGCGATCCGTGGGAGGTGAACATCCATTGGTCAGCTATGCGCGAGGTGTTCGAGGAGCTCTATGGCGGGCAGGAGGTGCGCCGTCATGACGAGACCCGTCTCCGCCACGATTGGTACCTTGGCGAGCACGAGCCCATGCGGTATTTCCGCAATCACCAGGACGACACTGGAATCGAACTGCTCTCATTCGGAGTCAACGCACTCGGCGGCAACTTCGAGAACGCCTTACTACTCCCTGTAACCGATGCGTCCTACTGGCAGAGATACGGCGATGCCATAAAGGCGAATTGGGAAGCAAAGCGGTTCATCCGGATTTCGACAAGAGCCACCAACAGAATAGAGCAGCTTCTTACCGAAGGCCGATGGGCCCCCGAGAGCGTGTTTCACATTACACAGGCACTCATACGGCTGGCAGAACTTGCGCCGGAGCGTGTTGCTCTGCCACGCCTAGCTGTTGAACTTGAGTGACGGGCAAGAAGCGTGACCTCGAAGATGACCTGTGCAACCGCGATGCTGGGTGACACATGGCGGTGGATGAGCGGGTTATCCGCGGACGATCATGTCGCGTTCGTCGACCGCGGCCAGCAGGACGTGAGAGAAGTAGATGGACCAGGTACGATCGCCGGTCTTGTGCGAGCCGACGAGGTGTTGGCGAAGGGGCCTGGCCAAGAGCAGCGTCTTGTGCTCGCAGCGGATGGTGCCCGCTTTCCTCACCTTCTTGACCACGAAGTGGCAGGGATGCACCGCTGGTGCCAGCCGTTCGAGATACGACCGGGTTGACAGTTGGTGGCGCGCGGCCGGGGTCTGTCCTTGTAGGGGTTGGTGCGGTCCCTCATCGTTGTGAAGGGTATACACGAGATCGAAGGCCCGCTGTGTCTCGGCAGGTTGGCTTCGGATGGCCAGCAGGCGGCGGCCTCGAGGGTGAAGATCGGGCGGACCCCCTCCCCTGGCGGGCCAGCAGGTCGCCGGCCGTCGCGACAACCAGCCAGGTTTCCGGGGCGCTGTCGGGGCTGAGCGAGAGAGCAGCGCAGATGTTGTGCGAACCCGAGGACGATGGCGAACGCCATCGGCAACGGTGGCCGCAGCATGGCCATTGGAGCCACTCGGGCTCTTGCGGATGGCGCGTAGTGACCGAGGGAAGCGTGGCGGTCGATGCGAGTTGCTGAGGCCAAGGACCTGGTCCTGCGGCTGATGGAGCAGGACATCCGGACTGGAGGCCTCGCCGTGGCGCGCGATGCGCGAGTATCAGACCGGCGGGACCCGGGCAAGTCCATGCTGGCCAACATGCCCGCGCGCGTGATCCATCGGTTCGACTACTCGTCGCGCAGCGTCCCCGGCTTGTCGGACTGAGCCCGTCACCCAGGCGCTCGATATGGTGGCGGGCGGCTGGCAGGCGGGGCATTCGCCCAGTTGGGCCGGAGGCTGGATAGCAGGACTTCAGGCCGTCCCTACCCAGGGCGCAGGACGTGAGGCGACGTGGCGCCCCGCTCTGGGCGCTCCGCGCCGCCCTGACTCGTCCAGCCTGACGCGCGGCGACCGGCCTGGCCGGGGCGCAGCGCGGCGCATCGTCCGCTGCATGGATGCGCGCCGCGCTGCGCCCAGGCCAGCCTCACCGCTTCCTGATGCGGATGTCTCCGTTGCTCGTGCGCAGCTTGATGAGATCGCCGCCGCCGTTGAGCGTGCCCTGGG
>CAZJVY010000116.1:0-8120 GCA_964549395.1 uncultured Armatimonadia bacterium
CCCTCTACCTCACCCCCGGTCTCCCGCGCGCGGTGAAGCTATCGGTCGCCCAGGTCAAGCTCGCCTGCGATGGCCCCTACGAGCTTTACCTCAACGATGAGCTAATCAGCCGTGGCGCGCAGGCCGCGGGCGAGAGCATCGCGGCCCCGCTGCAGAAAGGCGCCAATGTCTTCGCGCTCAAGCTGGAGCAGGGCACGGCCGCCATCACAGTTGAGGCCCCCGGCAACCGCTTCACCGCCGGAACCTGGAAGCTGGCTCCCGCGGACACACAGGACGCCACCCGGGCCGCCCTTGACGACCTCTCCTGGCCGCTGGCCAGGCAGACGGGCGACCATCCGCAACTGGGTCCCCTCGTCGGCGAGCCGGGCAAGGCCGTAGTCCTGCGCCGCACCTTGCTGTGGGAGAAGACGCGCATCTGGCCGACCCCGCAGCCGGCGTTCTACCTCGCCCGTGGCGCCACGCAACACTTCAATGTCATCGTGGATGGCCTGCGCGGCAAGAAGCTCGACGGCTGGACCACCTACCTCGCCACCCCGCCGGATTTCGAGATCGTCGGCGCCAGCGGCTTCTATGGCACCACCACTCCCGGCCAGCCCAAGTTCCCATGCACCCAACTCGGGCTGCAGCAGGTCAACGGCCGCCAGATGCGCATGGTCAAGGTGGTGGCCGATCAGCCGGTCCTGGCCGGGCGGCACTACATCATGTCCCTGTTCAATGTCTTCGTGCGCTATCGTGAGCAGGCCGGCGAGCCGGGGAACGCGGAAGCCGAGTTCCTCTACTGGAACGAGGCCAATGCCGGCAATGTCAGTGAGGCGCCGCAGAGCTTCAAGGTGCGCCTGCTACCCAAGCTCGCCGGCCGCCGGCCAAAGACGCTCATCTTCCAGCTCTGGGGCGGCTGGTTCACCAATCTCGACGACCTGGCCATGCGCGAGGAGATACTCGAATGCGCCCAGGCCGCCGGCTTCAATGACCTGGTGGCTGGCGACCGCTGGACCAGCGACCACGGCCCCAGCTACGGTATGCAGCAAACCATCTCAATCAACTTCGAATCCTGGTCAATGAACCTCGCCCCCTACCTCAAGCAGCATCCCGACGAGCGGCTCATTACCTCCGAGGGCAAGCCCAATGACGCCCGCATGTGCATGACGCTTCTGCTGGGCGAAGGCTGGCCGGCGGTGGAGCAGGCTCTCGAGCAGCGCCTGGATGCGGTCCGACCGGACACGGTTGACATTGACTATGAGTACGCCCCTTATTCCGGACCGCATTCATGCTATTGCCCCCGCTGCCTGGCCGCCTTCCGCCAGTACGCCGCCCTGGACCCGGCCATCGCCCTTGACCCGCAGACGATCAAGGAGAAGTATTCGGTCCAGTGGACGGACTTCATGGCCCGCCGCGTCGCCCGCATGTTCGCCAAATTCAAAGAGGCCGCCCACCGCCTCGCCCCCGGAACCAAATTCAGCGTTTACAGCGGCTATCAGACGCCAAGCAATCCCGAGATGTATGGCGTGGACTGGCGCTACGTCGGAGAGCTGCAGGCCTGCGACCACGCCGGAGCCGGCTACGGCGAGCCGGAGGCGGACATCGCCCGCACTGTAGATGTCCTGCAGGGCATACCCTTGCTCTGCGGCCTGCTGTCGGTTCCTTACGACACCAGCGTCACGACGCCGCTCACCCCCCTGACAAAGGCCGGAGTGCTCAGGCTGCTCCTCGCCGGCACCGGCGGCGTCCTGGCCTATGACCGGCAGAGCTTTGACGGGCGTGTCTGGTATGCCGTCGCCGAGGTCTCCCGCCTGGCGGCGACCTTCGAGGAGGTATTCCTGAAGGGCAAGCCCTCCGTTGCCTTACCGGGCTTCGACCTCGCGCAGGCCCAGGTGCTGCGCGAGGGCCGCACCACTCTGGTCTGCGTAATGAACCCGACTGGCAAGCCGGTCGAGCACGCGATCAAGCTGCCGGCCGACGCGGGTGCGGGCGAGGAGTTCTACAGCGGGACGAAGGTCTCTGCCGGCGAGCAGGTCACTTGCGCCCTGGAGCCGGGCGATGCCGCGGTCTACATCCTCCGCCGCTAGCCTCCACCTCTGCATCCCACTTCGGTAGGGGCGCACTGCGTGCGCCCGCGCACACAATCCCGCGTGCCACAGGCATCCTCGCCTGTTCTGTCGCGTGGCACAGGCTTCCAGCCTGTGGTCCATATCCGTTTACCAATGCCGTTGCCGTGCCGTTGTCGTGCCGTTGCCGTGCGGAGGGGCCCCCCGACGGCCGGTTGCGCCGTCCGCAACCGGCCGGAGACTGGCCCGCGCAGGTCGCTATCCCTTGATACCGTGGCTCGGGCTTCCGGCCCGAGTCCCTTAGGGCCTCGCACACCTCCGGGAACCCCCGCGTACAACAGGCATCCTTGCCTGTTGCCGTCTTGCCGTTTCCCTGGAGCGGCCGACCTCCGCTTGCACCGTATCAGCGCGCAAGTCTGATGTCGTAGCTTGCCCCGTCCTGGCACAGAACCTCCACAACTGTCGCCTCATCGTCTGCTGACACGATGCGCACGTTCTCGCCCGCCCCCGGCAACTGCCAGGCGCAAATGATCCCCGTCGCCCCCACCAGACGCCAGGCCCCGCGAAGAGTGACACGCAAAGGCTGCGGCTTGCTGGTTCCCTTCTCGATGTTCAGATCCGGATCGGCCACGCTCATAGCCAATTCCCCGTCCCGCACCGCCTCCGCCATAATCAGGCACGGACGGTCAACCGCCTTGATCGGCAGCATGTTCTTGGCCACTGTATGCTCGGTGACATCCTGCGGGACGAAGAACGCGCAGCCCCATCGGCCGGCCGCGTTGTGCCGGACGATGTGGGCCGCCTGGTCGCGCTGCATGACCTGGTAGGGCGGTGCCACGGCGAATTCCTGCAGCGCCTCCGGGGTCGCCCGCACCACCACCATATATTCGTAGTTCGCATTGCTGGGCGCCTTGCCGTGGTCAATCCAGGCGGTCAGGAAATCGCCTTCTGTGTCCTCCCAGTCGTTAACATCCCGGCTCGTTTGATGCCGGCGCGCCACCGTCACCTTCTGCCCGGCAGGCACGTAGTAGCCGCTCTGCTGAACATCAATGAACCAGTGCGGCCTGGCCTCATCGAGTTCTCGCTGCTCCGGCAGGGCGGTCAACTGCGCCCCATCCAGCAGTGTCGGCGGAAACTGCCCCTGCTCGTTCGCCCGCAGGGCTTTCTGGCAGAGAGTCGTTTGCGTAGGATACTGTGCCTCGTCGCAGGAAATGTCGGAACCCAGGCACAAAACCTGGTTATCGCTAAAGAACCAGCTCTTTCTTCCCACGAGGGTCGTCGCAGGCATGATCTTCTGGTTCACAATCATGGCGAAGATGCCCTGCCGACCTTGCTGTGACAGGCCGCCCACGAAAGTCTCCGGCGAATTCACGGTCGCGCTGATGCGCGTCCACCCCTTGTCTATTCTCTCCAGTGGGAGCTGCGGGACGGTCGTGCCCTCGAATCGGCACCAATCCCATCCCCGCCCCTCGTAGCCGCTCGCTTCTGCACTGACCGGATCTCCCCCCGCCAGAATCTCCAACTGCCCCAGGCCCTCGAAAAGCCCGTAGCAGTTGCGACGCGCCTGTCTCTCGCTCCCCCACACATACCTGCTCTGCCCCTTGACGCTGGCGAGCCAGTTGTCGCGGCGGTGGCAGAGCAGCGCCGCGTATGGCATCACGAAGGTCCCGTTTGGGTCCGCCTCCGGCTTGATCCCCAGAGTGGAATACGGCTCCTGGTTGACCGCCTCCGGTGCCAGCCGCAGATACGCCGCCGCCACCTCCAAATCAACTTCCTGCTGCCCATCCGGCGTTCCCAGCCGCGCCAGAGCGTCCAGCCCCGGCAGTTGGTACGGGGCGATGACGCCGTAAGGGGAACCTGCATATGGACTGCGTCCCCTCAGCGACAGAGGCAAATCAAACCGGTTGGCGTATAGCCGCTGTGCCAGCATCGCCCGCCGCAATACTTCGTGCACTTCAGCGCTCAAACGCCAGGGCGTGTCGCTCAGTTGTTCGAACAGTGGAGGCAAGTTGGCGAAAGCGTTCTGCGCATAGGAATGGTAGTGACCGCCGTGATGGTACGCCGAACCGTCAATCTTGAAACCCGCTCCTGGCTGCAGCACTGACCGTTCGAACATCGCCTTCCAGGCATTCAGCCAGCGCACCTGTTCCCTCGGATCAGCGTGCACCAGGCACAGCCGCAGCAGGCGGGCAACGTGGTAGGCGTAAAAATCCATGTTGGACTGAACGTACGCCTCACCCTCTACGAAGAAAGCATCGCCCCGATACTGGCGCAGCGCGGCGTCAAGGTGCGGCTCCAATCGCCCCTTCTCTGCCAGCACGTCGCCCACCAGTAACACGACGTTGATGTCCAGAGACTCCCACTGGTCGCTGAGATAGTCGGCGATCAGCACCAGCGCTTCCGCCAGCCGACGACGCTGCTCCTCCTCCTTACTGGCCCGATATGCGCTCACGATCTCGCTGGCAAGCCCCATTGTCTTCTGCGGGCCCTGCAAATCGGGCCCGTCGGGACCGTACTCGTCCTGCCAGTAGCGAACATCCTTGCCTCCATACTGGCCGGGTGAGGCGACGTAGTACTGCCTGCTGTCAACGCCCGGGCCGCGCACCCCATGTTCATCCCGTACAATACCCAGCGCCTCGACTTTCCCACAAAGCTCGTTTACCCGTGCATCCTCGATGCCCCGCCCTTCTTCCGTCGGGCCCTGTAGCTTGCGGATGCCCGCCAGTTCGGCCTCGGTCACGCGCTCGGGTCTGGGGAAGCGCGTCTCGTCGGGCCCCGGTCGCCGCTGCAGCACCACCGCCTCAGGGATGATCGAAGCGGAAGGGTAGGTCAGCGTGTTGTACTTGATGAAATCAACGAACACGGTGCCCGTCTCCGTGGTGCTCGGCGCGCCGATGCGGATGTTGTCCACCTCCGCCGTGGGCCGGCCCTGGGGGAAACCGCTATAGAAAGGCCGCCCCTGCCGCCAGCCGCTGAACTGCAGCGGAAACTGGAACGAACCGGTCACCTTCTCTCCCTCGCGGAACTCGAACACCAGCGCATCTGACACCGGCTTCTCCATGTACAGCCACACCGAGAAGCTGGCCTTATTGAGAAAACCGCCGGTACGGCCCACGTCGCCGATCCCGTGATGGATGACCAACTCCTCGCCCTTGGCCCAATCCCAGCGCAGCGAAGCCTTGCCGTGCTTGTAGTGCCACGGGCTGATGCTCAGACTGCCGGCTCGGGTCGCCGTGAAGTAGTCCGGCACCCCCTCCTCGAACGACTCATAGTAGCCGGCCTGCTGCCCCCGGCCCACAGTGCACCCAACCACGACAAACGTAAAGGCCACGAACATTGTGGTCATGCCACTCATGCTATTCATCTTGCGATCTCCCTCTGCCAGACTTCACCGGCGTCAGACAGCTCAACAAGCTGTGCGATCGCACCTCTGCCCGCACGGGCGGCTGCTTGCCTGCCGGACCCCGCTCCCGCCGCGCTTGAGCGCTACCCGCCGCTGTAGAAAGTCCCCCCATACTCAACGAACTCCCGGCACATCGCATCTATCTTCTCCCGCGTATGCCCCACAGCGTCGGGCGAAGCATACCACTGGGCGATGAAGCCGCCGTTGAAGCTGCCGAAGCTGTCCATCAGCAGCCGTGCGTAAGCCCTGATGTCCTCCAAACTGCCCTGCACCATGGTATTCTGAATGTCCACCGGGCACCAGAAGCACAGCTTCCCCCCGAAGCGCGCGGCCAGACTCTCTACCCCCATGTTCTGCTGCTGATCCATCTGGATGACATCCAACTCCGCCTCGATGAAATCCGGCAGCAGGTCGGCTATGTGCCCGCAACTGTGCAGGAAGTTCAGCAGCCCCAGCTCGTGCACGTGCCGATAGACGCGGTGGTACACCGGCGCCCAGAATTCGGCGAAGGTCTCGGGACGGACCATCGCCCGATCCTGCAGCCCCCAGTCGTCGGCAGAGCAGATACCGTGGGCACCGATGCGGGCGAAATTGTCCACCGCGTCAATCGCGATGGCGGCTAGCCGGTCCAGCAGCCGTTTCATCTCCTCCGGATGCTCGTAGGGGTCCGTCCAGGCCGCCTGGTGCCCCCGCAGATACTCCAGCCGGTGAATCAAGCTCAGCGGCACACCGGCCAGCACGAACAGCTCCTCTGTGTTCCCCTCGATCGCCTTGCGCGCGTTCTCATAGCGCTGCGGGTTGCTGTAGCAAGGGAAACGGTGGCCGTCCATATCGGCATAGTCGGTGAGAGGGTGCCCGGTCACCTGTCCCATGGTCTTGTCGCCGTGCAGCCGCTGCCAGATGCAGCCGAATTCGTCCTCCCACCTGGTCTCGGTCTTGATGCTCGGCGTCCAGTCAGGGTCCGGTGAGGCGCCCACGTGCAGCATGTCGGTGGGGTACTCCGGCGGCATGGTGCCCAGCGGGATACGGTCCGGGCCCTCGAAACGCACGGCTCTGCTTACGCGTTCGCGTCCAGTCATCGCTTGCGTCTAACCTTTCTATCTGGGATAGCCCACCTGCACCCACGTAGAATGGGGGGCGGTGATTCACGAGCCATCGAATCGACAAGCCATCTCATTGACGACCCACCTCATGGAACGATGCGCCATGCCAACCGCGCATACCTGCCCTTTTTGCGCCGTGGCATCCTGCAGCACCCGCTTGCCCCCGGCCGCATGTCACCGCAAAACGGCCCGCCCCTCCGCCACACGATTCATGACTTCCATTCCTACGGGAGCAGGTGGCAGTGGCGTAGAGGGCGTACCTATGACAGCCGCCGAACGTCCCATCAGCTAGATGTGGGGTATACCCCACGCCATATGGAGGCTTACGATGGTCACACCGCGGGAGAATCTGCTGCGAGTATTCCGGGGCGAGGCTCCTGACTGGTTGCCGGTCACGGGGCACTGTGACCCGTACAACCAGCCAAGCCGTGAGGGCATGGACCCGGACCTTGCCGCCGCCCTCGGCGAGGTACACTGGGGCGACACAGCAACGGTCACGTTCTCGCGGTACCTGGGCCTGGACATCATGGACTGGTTCGGCATGCCGGCGGTGCGTATCTCCCGCCGCAACGTGGTCGTTGAGCAGGTCATTGATGGTGATACCACCACCCGAACGTGGCACACCCCTGCCGGCGACCTGCGCGAGGTCATCCGCGTGTGCAGGGAGCCTGGCGGCGCGGTTTCGAGCAACTGGACGGAGCACCCGATCAAGACCGCTGACGACCTCGAGGCCTTGGCCGCCATCCACGAGGACGAACTCATCGAGCTCGATCCGGCCGGAGTTGAGCGAACGCGCGAGCGCGCCGAACTGATCGGCGACGACGGGATGATACTCGGACCCATGGCGGGTACGCCGCTCGGCATGATGTACCGCGTCTACTCCGGTGTCGCCACACTGGCCTACCTGTGGGCCGACGCGCGACAGGCGCTGATGGACTGCTTTGCCGCCATGGAGGCCAACTACCTCCGGCGGCTGAAGGTCGGTGTCCAGTCTGACGTGGATGCTGTAGTCGGTGTTGATGACACCTCGACCACGGCTATCTCGCCCGCCATGTTCGAGGCCTGCAACCTCGACCTCACCGACGCCCGCGCGGATGCCGCTCACGCGGCCGGTAAGCTCTACTTCCATCACTCGTGTGGGCTTATCCGCGATCTGCTGGGGCTCTACCGGCGCACACGCATGGATGCCGTGCACGCCTTCACCGTCCCGCCTCTCGGCAATGTCACCATCGCTGAGGGCCGCAAGCTGCTCGGGAACCGCATCGCAATCATTGCGGGAAATGGTGTCCTCTCAGGGCCGATGGATGACCCAGTCGCGGTTCGCGAGAGCATCTACAGGATGGTGCAGGAGGCCGGGTCGTCGGCTCATCTGATCCTCGGCGTCGCAGGTTATCCAAACCGCACCATGGAGCAGACGCAGTTCGTCGTTGATTGCTGCCGGGAGGTTGGCGGCAGGCGGGAGTGAATCTGCATCGCTCGCGCCTCGCCTTGGCACATCCGCCTTGCCCGCCGATCCCTTCGCATCGCGTAGCCCCCATTGCCCAACCCCCGCGTAGCTCGGCCTGAGCT
>CAZJVY010000117.1:0-7985 GCA_964549395.1 uncultured Armatimonadia bacterium
ATAGAAGGTGGCCAGCGAGTAGAAGGGATGGCCATCCTGCGCCTGCATGGCATACAACCGCCCCCACGAACTGTCCGCCGGCACGAAGCCGACGATCAGGCTGCCACCATCTGCCAGCACCCGGGCGCACTCCCGCATGGCTGCCGGAGCGTCATTCAGGAAGCAGACAGTTACTACCATGAGTACCCCGCCGAATGAACCGGCAGGATACGGCAAATCCTCCGCCGATCCCAGACACGTAGATATGCCGCGTCTGGCAGCGAATTCGAGAACCGCCGCTGAGGGGTCTATGCCCTCATCAACGCCCAGCGCAGCGGCGAAGCGCCCGGTTCCCACTCCCGCCTCAAGCCACGGATGGGGAACATCCACCAGCAAGCCGCGCAGACATTTGGCCTCAACCTGGAAAATGGCTCGCCCGCGTGGTGATTCGAACCACTGATCATACTTGTCCGGCAGTCTGTCGAAGGGGCTTTCTGCCATTGTCGGATCGTCAACTCTCTGGCCGGACATATTGTCCGGATTGCGGTTAGCATGAATGCGCTTGGGCCATCGGGCACACACGTTTGTCCCCGATTATACCTGTCTTGCGTGACAGTTCCAAGGCTGGCGGCGGGCGGCGGCATTGGTTTTGCGGCGGCTGGGCCGTGCCCTCGGATGCCTGCCTTGACATCGGCCTACGGGGAAGTGTAAACTGGCCATCGCATACAGTTATTCGAATATCATAATATGTCAGGCTGCCAGGAGTGATCAACAGCCATGCCGGCAAAGATGCTCAAGGAGACAACACCTCGTGAGGCCGCTGTCGGGGCTGACCTCCGGGAAGATGACTACGAACGGCTGGCCCGCACCTTCAGAGCGCTGGGGCATCGGACCAGGCTGGCGATTCTGCTGAGGATCGCCAAAGGCGAGTTCTGTGTCGGCGATCTGCAGGAGCACCTGGACCGGTCGCAGTCCAACATATCGCAGCATCTGGCGGTATTGCGGGATCGGGGCCTGATTGTAGCGGAGCGCCGTGGCAATAATGTTTGCTACAACCTGGCCGACAAGCGTATCGCCCGGATCATTGAGGTGGCGTCGGAGATGGTGTAGCGGACGCCACCAGGACCCCACAAAGCAGCACGGTCTGGTGCTGAACAGAGAAGATGCGTGAATACCGCGACACGGCGGTCATTCGTCAGTTGACACGCACAACTCCATGGTGTTGTGTGCACGCAATCCAGGTAGCACCGCACAGGCGATAGTTCCAGCCGCTGGGTCTATGTTGACCCCAGGGTGAGTGTATGCAGAGAGTCCGGCGTGGTTCGAGCATAGCTGAGTTTGTCAGCTACTACGTGTTGGTACTACTAGGCAAGCGCCAACATACGAGGCGGGAGCTCGTCCAGGCAATCAAGGAGAAGACCGCCGACAACCGCAACTACCGCCCCTACGGGGTGCTATGGGTGGCTGCCGACGAGATGGACGGAGTGCTGAAGCAGCTCGTGAGCGCCGGCTTGGTGGACAGGGGCCGTCAGGGCAAATGGAAGCTCACGGCGGCCGGGCGCCGGCGCCGCACTGAATACGAGCAGGAATACGACGACCAGCCGACCGCCAAGGAGCGGGCCGCAGACAGACTGGTTGAGCTGATGGGATCACTGCGCGCTGACAGACGGGTGCTGGATGTGGGCACCGGCGAGGGCTTCCTGGCATTCAAGGTGGCGGCCAGGGGAGTGCGGGTGCTGGGAATAGACAACGGTTGCTTCGAGTACTCCAAAGACAGCATTCGGCAGGCCAGAAAGGAAGCCCAACAGCATGGCGGCGATGTCGAGTTCCGCGAGGCGGCGGTCAGCGACCTGGCCGAGCTGAACGGGTCATTCGACTACGTGGTCAGCAGTCAGGCCATTCACTGCATGGACAACCAGGAGGCCTGTTTGCGCGCTGTCCGTGATCTGCTCGCGCCCGGCGGACAGTTCCTGTGCATGGACTTCGCCATCGGTATCAGGGGCTTCTTTGCTCACGGCTTCCACGGTTTCCTGGCCATATCGCGCGAGGAATGGGAGCAGTACCTGCCCGGTTGCGGTTTCGAAGGCGTGCAAGTACATGAAGTGCAGGACTACCTCGTGGTTGCGGCACGCAAGCCGAGATAAGCCCAGATGAGGTGAAATAGATGCCGATATACGAGTACCAATGCCAGGAATGTGAACAGGTTTTCGAGGAAATTGCGTCTGCGAAGGACAAGGACAACGCCCGAACGTGTCCAGCGTGTGGCTCGAAAACGGCGCGACGCCTGATGTCAACCTTTGCCATAGGCAAGCCCGCCTCCGGCAGCAGTGTCAGTTGCCCGACATGCAGCACGGGGACGTGCAATCTGAGCTGAGGGTTGACACCATACGGCTTGCGGGTCCTCGGCCGGAAGTGCTCGCCCGCTCTGGTCAGCCGGCCAGAGCCATCGGCCGGGTGTCGCAATGGAATAGCCACAGCGGCGAACATACATACACGTGCGGCAAACCCACCGCTGCGCGCAGACGATACAGAGGCCGTTACAGCGCCTTCAGCAGCACATGCTCATTGCCCGGGCGATTACGTCGCCACGCTTGCGACGGCCTGTGTCTTGCCGATTCGGTCAACCACCCGCCGCAGCACTTTGACCAGCGCCTTGGCGTCCCTCTGGTCGAAATCGTCCGGGAACTTCCCCGACGGCTCCTTCTCGGCATCGGTCAGTGCCATCAGGGCCGCCACGCCTCGGCGGTACTGGTCGGTTACGCTGGTCGGTATGCCGTAGGGCCACATGTAGCGCAGCGGCAGCCGCAGCCCATCCACAAGCCCCTGGAATACCGTGATCTCATCGCCTTCGCGTGTGGTGAGGTCCAGCGAATACCCCAGTGTGGTCTGTCGGCGTTCCAGCCCCATCTCATGTGCAGCCTGCCAGAGCTCCCAGTGGATGAACCAGGTGCTCTCATCCAAGGCCATGTTGCGGAATTCCTCAGTCTTCATGCAGCAATACCCCCTGAGTTTTGGCCCATTCTCCCACAAATTGCCATTTTTCCGTATCAACATAGTACCACATTATTGCAGAATATGCAAGTTGCTCCCATTCCCGACCCCCGAAACAGAGGAAAACCGGCTTCCTGCAGGAATAGTGCGCATGCAAATTGCCAGGGACCCTCTGCCCGCTGTAAACGTCCTACCACAAGGAGACACGCCATGTTTGAGAAAGGCCATCTGGAGACAGGCTATCCGGACCGGTCGCATCTGCCGAATCTGGCGCGTGGCCATGACGGCGCGATCTTCTGCACCTTTGACCTGGCCCACGAAGCGATCATGTTCTGCGAATCGCGCGACGCCGGGAAGACCTGGTCGCGCCCGGCAAAGGTAATGGACAAGCCACGGGATGGGTACATCGCCGACTCCAACATTCTGGTCGTGGGCACGCGCATAGCGGTATTCGCCACCTTCTGTCCGGCACCAAGTCCCCCCTATGCCTGCAATGAGACCTACGCCTCCAGCAGCGGAGACGGCGGCCGCACGTGGTCCGAGCCGGAGCAACTGGACATCCCGCGCAAGTATGTCACCGGCAAGATTCATGTGCCATTCTGGGTAGATGATGACACGGTGGCGATGGGCTATGCCTGGGATGTGCCGGCTGAGGAGGGCAGGCCCGCTCCCAGCGAGCCGGAGATGCACACACGCTGCGGCGTGCTGCTGTCCAAAGACGGAGGCCGTACCTGGACAGCGGGCGGCGATGTGGATGTGGATATACAGCGTTGCGGCGCCGACGAGCCGGCCATAGTGAAGCTGCAAAACGGAGACCTGTTCATGATCTTCCGCACCTACGACCATCACCCCTGGGAGACGGTCAGCCATGACGGCGGCCAGACGTGGGAAGCCCCCGGCCCCAGCCGCTTCTTCGGCTTCAACTCACCCTCCGATCTGCTGCGCCTGCAGGACGGCTCGATACTGCGCGTGTGGGACAACAGCCCGACCAGCCGCTTTCCGCTCGTGGCCTCCATCAGCAGCGATGAGTGCCAGACCTGGTCTGCCCCCCGCGTCATCTCGGAGCCTGAGTTCGACGACAGCGGCGAGCCGCTTTACCGGACGGACTGCTACCCCTCCGCGGCGCAGGCCGACGACGGAACCATCGTGCTGACGTGGTGGCAGACCACCAAGACCGAGGCGAACATCGGCCTGGCCCGCTTCGACCGCCAATGGGTGGAGCAGGGCAGCAACGTGCCGACCATCGTGGCATTCGGCGATTCGGTCACGTATGGCGTGCGCGAGGGGGTCAATGAATACCAGACCTACCGAGAGCGGTTGCGCTACAGGCTGAAGACCGCAGGCGTGGAAGTGCGGGTGGTCAACGCCGGCATTGGAGGTCACAACACGCGGGATGCCCTGGCGCGGCTCGAGCGCGATGTGCTGGCGGAAGCCCCGAGCATGGTGCTGCTGATGTTCGGCCTCAATGATGCGGCGATGGTTGACGGCGGGGTTGACGGGCCGGTAGCCAGGACGGAGCCGCGCGTGGCGCTGGAGGACTACCGGGCCAATTTGACGGAGATGGTCCGGCGCTGCAAGGCCGGCGGCGCGCAGGTCATCATGTGTACGCCGAACCCGATGTCGCGGGCCTACGCTCATTCCGACATGGGGGAGTATGCCCGCCACGAGGACATGAACTACATGCTCAGGGAGTACGTCCAGGCGGCGCGGGAAGTGGCCACCGAGGCGGACCTGGCGGTCGTGGACGTGTTCGATCTGTTCACCAGCAGGCCGGACGGCCTGGAGATGATTCCGGACGGCTGCCATCCCTGGCCCGAGGGTCATGCACTGATAGCCGACGCGCTGTACGAGACGATCATCCGCGCCCTGCCGTGAGCATCAATATATGTCATCGCGGTAGGAGAGCGGGTGCTTCATGTTGAACATAGAGGGGTGAGCACACCGCCGACAAACCGCACAAGGAGGGCAAGCACGGACTGTGAATGAGCAGAGACGGCCCTTCAGCAAACAGAGTCGCGGCATCTGGAACATCCTGGCGGCGATTGGGTGGATCACTCTTATCCTGGTACTGGCCATTGCAGGGATCTGCATCTACTCTGACTACCATGCCGCCATGGCCCCATGATGTAAGCACCGCGCATTCGCACGACACCGGCCACCGACTGCAATGAAGAGACAGCTTGCCTATGGGGCGCGCAATCACGCCAGCGGCGAATAGGTTGAGTGCGGGCAGCCCTCGGACAGGCTCAGCCGCCGGCCCGGAATCGCCACCGAGCTGCAGCCGCAGAAAAATGAATTCGGGTCCTGCCCCAACTCATCCCCCAACTCGGCCCACATCTCCCGCGACTCGGTGCTCACGTAGAGCAGCACCTCGTCATCCCAGCGGCGGGCCTGCTCGATGAGAAATTGATATATCTCTTTACGGACATGATGGGGGAAAGGCGCGCAGACGTTGCCCTCCATCTCCTGCGCCGACTCGCGGGCGGCCTGGACGTACTCCGGGTCCAGCAGGTCGAGGTCAATCCTCCGCCCCAAATCCTCCAGGCTCATCCACATGATGACACAGAAGCCCATGGATTCCGGCTTTGAGACCTTCAGGGCATACTCGATGGCGGCGGCATATTCCTCACGCCAGTTGCGCACCGGAATCATTGGCTTGAACTTGTAGCGGACAGGCACGCCGAACTCGTTGCACTTGTGGCCCGCATCAAAGCGGTCGAAGGCGTGGCCGGTGCCCGGCTCGATGTCCCGCGCAACGGCCTCGCAGGTGACGCTGAAAACGCCGATGAGCCGGTCCTTGCGCGGCAGGTCGGCGATCCAGTCCACGTTGGAACTGGCCGCATGAAAGTAGCCGTAGCGGTCGTATTCGGCCAGCTTGCGGGTGTAGAGGTCGAAGCAGCCGAATTCCGGCTCGAAGGCGATGATGTCAGCGCCCCAGCCGATCATCCGGAAGCACTTCTGCCAGGGATACTTCGCGATGTTGCGGGGGACGACCGTATCCATGAACTCCTCGATATTCAGCCCCACGGTGATGAACTTGCCCGACTTGCCGGCGCCGCAGTAGTGGCAGCCGTGCGGGCAGCCCATCATGGTCCCGAAATCCCACGTCGGCCAGCAGACGCGGTTCTCCGCCTGGTCCCTCTCAAAGGGATGATAGGGCTGGGTCGCATTGAAATAGCCGAGAATGGCCCTGACAATGCCCTCCTCGGTGTCGCTGGGCCAGCCCTGCAACTTGTCGGCGATATCGGGCAGCTCCTCGCCCGTGTACACCTTGGTGAACACCAAAGGCCGCATGAAGGTCGCCGGAGTGCCATCGGGCGCTTGCTCCGGAGGCCACAAGCCGGAAAGCTCCGCGACGGCATCCGGCATGTTCTCATCGGTAACCCACACCGGCTCCGCATCCACCGGCTCGATGGCCGCCAGCATCCTCTCCATGCGGCTCCTGCAAAGCGGGTCATCCCTGACGGACTCATGTGCGTAGATTCTGAGCGGCTTCAGTGGGTACAAGGCTCATTCTCTCCTTTAGTGACTGTGCTTTCACACCCATTCGATGGAAAACAGCTCGGCGCAGCGGAGGTGAGGCCCTCGCGCTCGGTCTTGCAGGCTTCCCGTGACGAGGAGATCAGGTCCAACGTCTCATGGGCTGCGACCTTACGGAGTCGAGCGGTCATCCACTGCAAGTAGCCGCATTGGACGTGACGCCAGTCGGTGAAGAGCAGCTTCCTTTGCGCCGAATTGCTTTGAGCCATCTTCGCACCCCGCTCGTTCGCGCGCTCGGCTGCTACCAGGCCGTCCAGCCGCCGTCAACCGACAGCGTGGTGGCATTGACCATGCCCGCTTCCTCGCTGGCCAGATAGATCACCGCGGCGGCCACATCCTCCGGGTCGGCCAGCTTGCCGCAGGGGATTTTGCCCAGCACGAAATCGAGGAACTCCGGGTTCTGCAGCCGCTGGCGGGTCAGATTGGTCTCCACGAACGTCGGGGCGACGGAGTTAACCGTGATGCCGTGCCTTGCCCACTCGACCCCCAGCGTGCGGACCAGTTGGATGACGGCCCCTTTGCTGGCGCAGTACACCGGCTGTCCGGGGATGCCGATGAGACCGGATTGGCTGGAGATGAAGATGATGCGGCCCCAGCCGCGCGGTATCATGTGTCCGGCGGCTTGCTGGGCGCAGAAGAACCCGCCGCGCACGTTGGTGTTGAAGTGGTCCTCCCAATTCTCGGCAGTCACCTCAAGCCCCGGACTGGGGCGGTTGATGCCCGCGTTGTTGACCAGTATGTCAATGCGGCCGAACTCCTCGGCGACGGACTGAATGCCCGCGCGAACCTGCTTCAGATCCCGCACATCCATGCCGAAGCCGAACGCCGACCGGCCATGCTGCTTGATTTGCGCGGCGGTGTCGTCCAGGCTCACGCCCGGCCTATCCGATATAGCGACATCGGCACCGGCGGCGGCCAGGGCTACCGAGATGGCCTGTCCCAGACCGGTCGCCGCTCCCGTTACGACGGCTACCCTATCATCAAGACGGAACATGCACCCCTTCACGGTCATCATTCCCTTCGCCCTTCATTCCGCGTCCCGGTAGCGCTCCAGCCGCACGCGGGCGGTCAGCGCATGGGCAAGCATGTGCTCGCGCTCGCACTGGCGCTGTGTAATACCGGCTATCTCCTGCGAGGCGGCGGGCGTCATGTGCTGGTAGGTGCAGGTTTTCAGGAACTTGCCGACCCATACCCCGCCCGTGTAGCGGGCCGCACGGCTGGTCGGCAGGATATGATTGGTGCCGATGGACTTGTCACCGTACGCCACCGTGGTCTCCTCGCCGATGAAGAGGGACCCGTAGTTGCTCAGATTGCGGAAGAAGTAGTCCACCTCGCGCACGTGCAACTCCAGGTGCTCCGGCGCGTAGTCATCGCTGAGGCGCACGGCTTCCTCGGGGCTGTCGGCGACGTAGATGATGCCGTTGTTGGCCCACGATACGCCGGCGACATCGGCGGTCGGCAGCACGGTCAGTTGC
>CAZJVY010000118.1:0-7926 GCA_964549395.1 uncultured Armatimonadia bacterium
GATCGGCTTGCTGGATGGCGTTGACGGTAACATTCTGCCCATCGGGCACCTGGAACGCCCACTGCTGGACGAGCTTGTGGGGATAGTCCGCACGGACGGCCTCGGCAGCAGTGGCAGGCTTGCGGGCGGCTTCGGAGAGCGCGCTCTTTACGGCCTTCACCAGCGCCAGGAAGGGCTTGCTGTTGGTGGGAAGCTGGATGTTGTGCTGCTGTTGGTCCAGTTGCAGGGAGCCGGCGCTCAGTTGCACAGGCTCCGAGGCGGCAACGGTGATGGTGCCATCGCGCAGGTTGATAGACAGGTCCGTCGGCTTGTCGGTTGCCAGCACCGGCTCTCCGACAGTGAGGCTGCGGAAGCCGGCAAAGCTGATTTCGTCGGCGGTCAGGGCGAACATCGTACACCTGGCCTGGATCGCCGTGGAGATGTTCATCGCCGCGTCCGGCTGGGAGAGCGGCGCGACGCCGATCAACACGCCGCCCCCGGGTTCGCTCACCAGGCAGGTACCGTCGCCGACGCGCTTGATCGAGTAGGCGTGGGGCTGGTCCTGGGGATGGGCGTAGAGGAGATGGGCGAAGGTCGGCTCGTCGTCTTGCTGCATCTGCCCGGAGGCGGCCTGACGGATGAATGGGCGGCCGTCACCGAGGCGGCTGATGGTCGGTTGCGAGCCGCCGGCGGCCTGCAGCACGAGTGTATGTTCGTCATGGGTGAGCGT
The DNA here is from genome assembly GCA_964549395.1 of uncultured Armatimonadia bacterium. Lineage (GTDB taxonomy): Bacteria > Armatimonadota > Zipacnadia > Zipacnadales > UBA11051 > UBA11051. The sequence continues at coordinate 710 of CAZJVY010000118.1, forward strand.
GGTGCGGAAGTCATCGTCCACGGTTTCGCCGCTGTCCATCCACTGGCAGAAGATGCTGTAATCGCCAGGCTCCAGGGCGCGCAGTTGATCGAAGACGACCCAGTACTTGCCTTTGAGCCAGCAGATATTGCGCGCCCAGTCGGTGCCGTTGTACTGGTGCATGACACTGCGGACGAAGGCGGTGCGGGGGAGATCGGCGGCCAGTTGCAGATCGCACAGGGCGACCAGCTTATCCCACATCTGCCCGTCGCGGAGCACCAGGCAGGTGTTGTGCCACTTCATCGCCTCGCCGCCGCCCCACTGCCCGCCGGTGTTGAGGAAGGCCGCGCCGTCGGTCAGCCAGGTTATCGCGTTGCCGTCGCCGCCATTGGCGATGCCGTCATTGATGCCGTCAAGGCGCAGGTACTGGTCGTCGGGGCTCAAACCGGCGCGCATGGCTAGCTGGTGGAAGGTGCGTTCGCGAGGGACGTTCACCAGCTTGCCGCTCCCGTTTATCTGCTCATAGTTGGTGGGGTGCGGAACCAGGTAGTCAACTTGCTTGACGTTTTCCGGCTTCCTGGCCGGGATGTTGGGGAGATAGGTCCACGCGGACAGGTACCAGCCGCTCGGCACGCATTCGGGATACAGAGGCCTCTGCTCCTCGGGCCACCAGAAGGCCCAGACGTACTCCGGGTCCTTGTAGTACCATGCCGCAATGCTCCAACTCTCATTGCGGCCGATGAATGTCCTGCCTTGCGTGTCGCGGATGATCATGCAGTAATCCATCCACTTACGGGCATTGCCGGAGGTGAAGAAATCGTAGTTGTCCATCGCCAGCGACAGCTCCATGCAGGTGATGGGGTAGTAGCGGGTATAGCCACCGTCGTTGTCTATCACGCCGTTTGAGTTGCGGAACGTCTGCTGGCCCACCTCGACACTGGCAAGCCCCTGGTCAATGCGCTCGAAATCCGCCTCCGGATAGTACTGCTTGAAGTAGCGCGCGCCATAGACGACTGAGGCGGATACCGCATGGTGGCCGATGGGGCTGAGGATGCCGGGCTTCAGGCCGGATATGCGACCGTGCACCGACATGCGGGATGTATAGTCGTAGAGAAGGTTGGTCATTTCAAGCTTCAGGTCGTCGGGTATGAGGGGACTCTCCTCCATCAGATCGAACAGGAGGATCAAGTCGGGTATCTTATACTTGGGGGTTGATATCTGGCGGTCGGGAGTCCACCGGTAGTACTCATCGAGCCAACGGCGCAGCATTTTGGCATACATCTCAGCGAACTCATCACGGCCGGTAAGGAAGTAGTAATTGGCGCAATCAATGAGTTGCCACTCCCGGCCATACGGCAGGGCCTTCAGCTCGACGAACTCTCTCATGAAGCGGCCCAGATATGCCGGTACAACACGCTCGGCATACTGGTCGAGGCCCTTGAAGTGAATCTTGATGGTGCGCGGGATTGTGAGCGTGCGGCCCTGCGTGATGAGCGGCTTGAACTGCTCGACCGAGCGCTTCACGCCGTCCAGGTCTATGCCGCCGAGCATGATGACATTCTTGCCGGTGCCCCACGGGTCGCAGCAGGTGCGGACAGCATAGCCTTCCGGCCCGGGGAACCAGTCGTCGCAGGCAGCGTAATGGAAGATGTAGAGGTCCAGTGCCAGCCTGCTATTGTTCATCTGCCCGAGACAGATGAGGTCGGTCTGGCGGTCAGCTTGGGTGTACCGGCTTTGCGGCTTGACGGGCACCTCAGCGCCGGTGGCCTGTTTGATCGCGCCGGCGACATCGGCGGCCAGTGCGGAGTATCCCGGCTCGTCAGGATGGACGATGATGCAATTAGCCCGGCCATCCTGCACGAGGACCGTGTCGGGATAGTATGTCTTGAGCTTCGTAATGATCTGCGGCGGCATGTAGAGCTCAGCGCCCCAAACCGCCATTGCGCACAAGACGCCGAGAATCGGCAGCAGGGACTTCATGGGTCAGTCCTCCTGAAAAGAAGATGAAGCGGCGACCGTGCGTGCCAGCGGGCGCGGACTTCCCCTACGCCCACGGCGACGGCACCTTGAGCAGGGCCTGCGCCAAGCCGAGAATGGCATACATGCCGTTGTAGGTGTTCTCCAGCCAGATCTCCTCAAGGGGCTTGTCGGCAGGGAAGTTGCCCTTGAAGCCGGCAAGCTCCTCGTATGTGAAGGCGTAGATGCCGAGGTTGTAGGGGAAGAAATGGCTGTTGAACCATCTGCTGTCGCTCTGGTAGCCCTTCACGAGAGCGGGGCCGCCCGCCTTTTTCGTCATCGTGCAGGTCAGGTCAAGCAGCTCGAGCATCTTCGCGTGGTCGCCCTTCATGTGCTCTGCGGGGCAGACGCCCAGCCACGGGGGGCTGCTGTGGGAGTGGATGTCCACGTAGCAGTCAATTCGGTTCTTGCGCAGGTACTCAAGCGTGCGGCGGGTCTCCACGGCCGTGGTCTTCTTGCCGGAGGCGGGGCGGTTGATGTCGGCGCCGGCGTCGTTGAAGCGGCAGCCCAGATAGGCGATGCGGTCGAGCTTGCCGACGAGGTCGGATTCCTTCGTCCACTGCCCGAAAACGCGCTTGCGGTTGAGCGTTCTGCCGTTTTTCCAGAAGCCGACATGCAGATGGTTGACGGCGTCGAAGGGCATGTCCACGTAGCTCTTGACCACCATGCGTGCCGCCGCATCGGGGTTGTAGAATGGCATGAGGTAGAAGCCGACTTGTTTCGCGGCTGCCTGAAGGGCCGGCCATTTGCGGCCGCGCAGGTCGCGGCCACACTCCAGCACCTTGATGACATTGACGATTGAGGCGACGCCCTCAACTTCGGTGCCGTGCGTGCTGCCGGTTATGCAGACCTTGCGCTGGGGCTTGTTGGGGCCGTAGTAGAGAACGGTGAGATCGCGCCCTCCGGCGCTGGTGCCTGCGCTCTCCACGCGGGCGCTTTGCAGGCCGCGGATAAAGCCGCGCACCTCCTCGTAGCCGACCAGGTAGTAGTCGGGGACGTCAAGGTACTTGCTGATGTCTTCGTCATACGGCCAGGGCCATTTGGGATTGCTGTTCCACACCTTCATTGTTGCTCGTTACCTCCGATTGTTTGTCTTCACTCGATTCCGTCGAGTTGCGGAGCTATTGCAGGACGAAAGCGACGACACTACCGTCCGTGGTGGCGGCGATGAGTGCGTCGGCACCGCCGGCCTGGAGTGTGGCTCCCCGCAGGCAAGTCAGGGGTGCAGTGAGGGCGGTGCGGGCCAGCGGCTTACCGTCGGCCGATATGACATGGAGGCCGCCAGTGGTTGCTCCTGCTATCACCTGCCGGCTTCCTGGCTGCAGGGAGGCGATGGCCACGACGGCGATGGGTTCGGCAAGGTTGAGACGCCAGGCCAACGGGTTCTCCGCTTCGTTGAGGCAGTAGAGACTGCCTCCGCCGGAGCCGACCAGCACTTCCGCGATACCGTCACCGTTGAGGTCGCCAACAGCGGGACCCGCCCCCGACATCCCACCCGCCTGGTATGTCCACTTCTTCTCGTAAGGTTCGACGGTCTCGAACACATCCGTTATGCCGGTGCGGTAGTCCACCCGCACCTTGCGGTAAGCGCCATCGGGCGCGATCTTGCCCACATCGCAGAAGCGCTCGCCGTAGCCCGCGGCCTGGCGATTGAGCGCATTGCCCTGGTTGTCTACGAGATATCCGCCCACCCCGTAAGTGCCGCCGCCGCTCTCGATGGCGATCTTCATCTGGCCGTCGCCGGTGTCGTCGAAGGCTTTGACGCTGGTGACGGTGCCTGCGGACTGGTAGAGGTGCCACTGCAGCTTTCCGGCGGGGTTCAGGCACCACAGCGTCCCGAATACACGGGTATTGCCATGGGTGAAGGTCTTGGAGCCGACGAGGATTTCTCTGACGCCGTCGGCGTTGATGTCGGCGACGTCAATCGCCATCATCTCGCCGTCGCCCTCGATATAGAGGCCGGGGCCGTAGGTGCCGCGAGTTTGATTGGTGCATTCGATGCCGCGGCCGGTGAACTTCCATAGCTCGTTGCCGGCAGCATCCAGGCAGTGGAGATATTCGTCATCGCCGGCCACGAGCACACGCGCCCCCTGTCCGAAGTCGGCCACCGCGACGTCGTTGACGCCTCCTGCGGCGGCGAACTCCCACTTCTGCGTGCCATCAGCAGCCAGGCAGATCATGCGGCCGTCGGCGGTGCCGACGAAGACCTCATCCCGGCCGTCGCCGTCGAGGTCCGCAGCTTCGACCGTACGCACAGCGAGTTTCTTGCCCTCCGGGACCTTGAACTCCCAGTGGCGGGCGAGCTGTTGCGGGTACGCAGGGCGCCCAGTTTCAGCGGCAGCCGACGGCGCCTGCACAGCAAGGGCCACAGCAGCGCGGACTGCTTCCGCTACGGCGGCTACCGGCGCAGTGGCGGCATCTATCGTGAACTCGGAACGTCCGGCTTTCAGGTCCACCACGCTCACGTCCGTCGGCTTCGTCGGGGTGATGGCACCATCGCCTACCTGCAGGCCGCGCAACGTCAGCTTCGTGTCTTCGGTGGCGTTGAGGGTGACCAGGCCCTGGGCTAGGTCCACGGACAGATCTATCGGCTTGTCAGCCTCCAGGAGCGGCACACCGGCGTCGAGGCCGGTCAGCCCGGCAAAGGCGAGTTCATCCGGCGCGAGCGCGAACATCGTGCACTTGATCTGCAAGCCCGGACCCAACACCGTTGGCTCGTCCGGCTTGCCCAGAGGCGCGACGCCGAGAAGCACCTGCCGCTCGGGTTCCGTGACCAGGCACGTATTATTGCTGAGGCGTTTGATGGAATAGTCGTTAGGTTTGGTCTTCTCGTGCCCGTAGATGAGGGTGGCGAACGTGGGTTCGTCGTCTCCGTCAAACTGCCCGTGCAGGCTCTGACTGAGGATGCCATAGCCCGGCTCGTCAACGGTTCCCTGAGGCTTGGTGCCGCCGGCGGCCTGGATGACCAAGGTGTGGTCGTGGGCGGTGACAGTGCTGCGGTACTCGTCATCGGGTGAGATGGGGGCACCGCGCCACTGGCAGAAGATGCTGTAGTCGGCCGGATTGACGATCTGCATGTGGTCAAAGAGGACCCAGTACTTGCGTTTGAGCCAGAGGATGTCGCGGGCCCAGTCCGCGCCGTTGTACTCGTGCATGACGCTGCGCACGAAAGCGCTGTTGGGGAGGTCGGAGGCGAGTTGCAGATCGCAAAGGGCCACATACTTGTCGGCCATCTGCCCGTCGCGCAGCACCAGACAGGAGGAGTGGTACTTCATGGAGGTGGAGCCCCAGTAGCCTGATGCCAGCCACCCGCGGCCGTCGGTGAGAGTCTCAATGTCATTGCCGAAGCCGGCGTTGGCAAGGCCGTGGTTAATGCCGCCGAGACGCATGTACTGCTCACCGATGCCAAAGCTCTCACGCATGGCAAGCTGGCTGAAGGTGCGCTCCTGGGGCACGTTGATGAACCTACCCGTTCGCTTCATCTGTTCGTAGTTGACGGGATGAACAGGCATATAATGAAGCCCGCCGGTGACTTGCGGCTCGCGCGGCTCGATATTGGGCAGGTAAGTCCACAAGAAGTAGGTAAAGCTATCCGGCTTCATTTCGGGATAGTACGTGGACTGACCCCACTTGCGGAAGATGTTGAACCAGACATAGGTGGGGTCCTGATAGTACCAGGCAGCAATGGCGAAGCTTGCGGAGGGGCCGAAGAAGGACTGGCGGCCGTTGTCGGTGACGTTCATGCAGTATTCCATCCACTTGCGGGCCGCGCCCGAGGAGAAGAAGGCGTCGTTCTCCATCGCCAGTGCCAGCTTCATGGAGGTGGTCGGATAGCTCTGAGTATAGCCGCCGTCTTCGTCTATGAAGCCGTAGCAACTGCTCATGGTCTGCTGGCCTATCTTGACCGAGGCGACGCCTTTGTCGAGGCGCTCGAAGTCGGCGCTCGGGTAGTACTGCCTGAAATAGCGGTCACCATAGATGACCGTCTCGGAGACGGCGTGCAGGCCGTCCGATGCCAGAACGCCGGGCTTGAGTTGAGTGATGCGGCCGTGGACGCTCATGCGGGAGGCATAATCGTAGAGGAGATTGGTCATCTCCAGCTTCAGATCAGCGGGGATGAGGGGGCTTTCTTCCATCTGGTCGAAGGTGAGGATCATGTCCGGGATGGCGTACTTGGGCTGAGTGATCTGGCGGTCCGGAGTGTACCTGTAGTACTCATCCATCCAGCGGCGCATCAGGAGGGCATAGAGCGTGCAATACTCGTCGCGGCCGGTGAGGAGATAGCGTGCAGCCACCGCCTCCATCCGGCCTTCACAACCATACGGCAGGTGTTTCACGTCAATGAAGTTGTCGTGATAGTACTTCCGGTCGGCCGCCACAAGCTGGTCAGTGTTTTCGCTGCCTTTGAACTGCGTCCTGATGGTGCGTGGAATGGTGAGAGTGTTGCCTTTGGGCAAGAGCGTCCTGAAACACTCAACCGCCAACTTCACACCATCCAGGTCGGAGCCGCCCAGCATGATGACGTTCTTGCCGGTACCCCACGGGTCGCAGCAGGTGCGGACGACATAGCCTTCCGGGCCGGGGAACCAATCGTCGCAGGCGACGTAGTGGAAGATGTAGAGGTCGAGTGCGAGCTTGTTGTTATTCATGCGCCCCAGACAGATGAGATTGGTGGCCCGGTCGGCCTGCGTGTACTGCTTGTCGGTCTTCGACGGCACCTCAGCGCCGGCGGCGTCCTTGATGGCGGAGGCGACATCGGCAGCCAGGTCGGCATAGCCGTCCTCATCAGGGAAGACGATGGCGCACGTTGCCTTGCCGGCGTCAACGAGGGTGGTATCGGGATAGTACGCCTTGAGCGCTGCAATCGTCTGGGGTGGAACATAGAGTTCGGCGGCGAACGTGGATGCAGCCAGAAGACACAGTGCGCCGAGCAGCATTACGTCTCTCATATCCGGCACCTCCTGGAAGTGTCGAACCGGGGATCGGTGTGGTGAGGATTTCTCCGGAGGCGGCAGCAAACCTGCACACGCATACAAAAAGAGCAAGGCATTAGCCCCGCCCTTAGCCGGACATGCGAACGTGCGCCTTGGCGTCATGCCGTCACAGCGGAAGGCAGACGCCCACATCCATTGCCTCAGCCCGTTGGTAGGCCAGGTGCGCAGTCACTGCGTCCTGCACCGGCAGGCCCCCCATCATCGTGAGCACGCGCTCGTCGGAGGTCT
>CAZJVY010000119.1:0-7752 GCA_964549395.1 uncultured Armatimonadia bacterium
AGGCGAATCCGTACCCGTCAAGCACGCGGGACTTCCTTACGATCTCCGCAGCAGGGCAGCCTGGCGAGCGCGCTCGGCCGGATTGCCCACCTCGATGAGGTCAACCATGATAGTCGCATGGTACCGCTCTCCGGCCTCGATGCACTCTCTAATCGTCGCGTCCGATGCCGCGCCGAGCACAGCTACGACATTGGCCCCTGCCTTGGCGGCCATCTCCACCTCCACGCGCCCGGCGTCCATGATCTTCATGTCGGCGACTATCGTGGCGCCGGGGAACTCCGCCCGCAAGGCGCGGACACAGTCGAGGCCCTCGCTCTTGATGAGCGGCGTGCCGGCCTCCAGCCGTCGGACACCGCCCTCCCAGGCTTCCCTGGCCACTCGCAGAGCCTGCGACAGATTGGCAAAATCCAGGGCTAGCTGTAGCTCCACTTCACCAGCCATGCTAATCCCTCCAGGCAGCGGCTCCAACCGCTGCACCGTTACGCAATCGCTAGTGCACAACACACTAAGTGTAACTCGATGGCCGCTGCAAGCCAAGAGATTCTGCGAGGGGGCCTCAGCCGCCGGAGTTGCCGCCCAAAATCAGCCCGGCCTCGCGAGCCTTCGCCAACTGGTCGCCTTGCCACCCGCCACAGGGAGCCCAGAACGGCGCTGTGTTCGAACCGTCGCCCCATCCGCATATGTCGGCCAGTGATCCGATCCGTTCATAAACACGGGCGTAGAGCTCGCGCGCCGGCAGTGTCGCCCCCGGCGGCAGGTCAAGTCTCTCCAGCATGTGCAGGTCGCGGAGCTGGTTCTTGATGTGGGCGCGATAGCACACATGCTCTTCGGGGTCATATACGTTGCAGGAGTCGCAGACCATGCAGCACCCCTCAGTCAAAGTGACCGGTATGTCCGGGTCGTCTTCCATGCGCTTGCGTAGCTCGATCAGGTTATCCTGAATGAGCGGGTCTTGCGTCTCGGCGGTGCAGAGAACGCACAGCACGTGGTTCGGCCGAATGAACAGGCGGTCGGCGGTCTGGATGATATGCCTGGCCGACACCGCCTTCGCCTCCTGCATCTCCTGGCGGCTGCGCGGCCGTACCATCGCCCAGATGCCCTCGCCGCTGAGGTCCTCGCCGCGCTCCGTCTGCTCCTGCAGACTGCGTTGCGGCGCGCCCGCGATGCTCTCGTAGTAGCCCGCCGCTGCATGCGGGCACTGCGGCCAATGCCGGGAGTCGGGTGTCGGCGACGTGCATATGCCGGCGACAGTCCCAACTCGGTCGAGCAGTATCTGGTATGCCCAGTATGCCGGTAGGGCTGTATTCGGCGCAATGCCCAACAGCCGACACACCTCCAGATCCTTCCTGCGGCCAACATGATCGCCTGCCCGCTCCTGGTACTCCTCGGGCAGCTCCCTTTCGCCGCGCTCTGCATAAACGTCGAAATAGTGTGCGCGGTTGAGATCGAGGTCAGCGGTGATCTTCAGGGCTACATAGGCGTCCTGCCACATTGCATCTAGCAAAGGCTGCAGTGCCTCCCTGCCGCAGGGCGGCGTCTCACAACCGCCACGCACACACACCGCACAAAGCAGATGGTGGGCCCGCACCTCCAGAGCCTGCGAGTCCTGCACGGCCATCGCACTCAAGCAGGGGGGCTGCTCCCTACGTTCAGAGCTGTTCCCGCAACCTTCACGCATCATTGCACTTCCTTCCGAGCTGCAATCATACGGTCGGCAACCCCTCGACGCCTTCGCGACGGTACGCCGCCCAGAATGTCAGCCAGGGCGGAGCGATCGCCGTGAAGTGCTCCCAAGTCCCCGGTTCCGCATCCGGGTCCCCCTCAGGGCCTTCCCACACCCCCAGAATGGCGAAGCCCCGCTCGATCAGACCATTCACAAGCGTGCTGAGCGTGTGGCGGAACTCGCGCGGGCCCTGAATGCGTAGCGGGGCGCCGTCCTCATCGAGTTCCCAGCATGGATCGTCGTACACTATCTCGGCGCCTTCAACGTAGGGGTCGGCCAGCGGATATGCCTTGCCGTCCCACTGCTCTTCACATGTGGCATGAGAGAACGGGTTGGAGCAACTCGTGCGATACATCCCGCCGGGGCGGATGACGCGCGCAATCTCATCGAAGACCGGCCCGACCTCGGGCACGAAGTCCAGTGAGTGGCCGTGCCAGATGGTATCGAACGAGTCATCGGCAAAGCACGACAGGTCGCGCATGTCGCCGTGGACTGTGGCGATCTGCACGCCGTAGTGCCGCGCGGCTTGCTGATCCCTCTCGAGCTGAGCTCGCGACAGATCGAGGACCGTAACTCTCGCGCCCAGCAGCGCAAACGCCGCCGACTGCTGGCCGCCGCCGCCCGCAAGGCACAGCACGTTCCTGCCGGCAATCTCATCCAGCATGCCTTCGGGGTCCACTTCCGTCCGCGCCAGGTCGGCATCCAGATCCAGAAAGGGTCGCGAGTACTGGCAGCCGGCCCTCGCCAGCGCGTCCCACCGTTCCATATTGTACCTGGCCAGGTCGTCCATCTTCGCTTTTCCGTATTCATGCAGCCGTTGCGGCCGGCCGTGCCCCTCCTACTCGAGTCCGGCTTCCTGGCGCCACACCTTGAGGGGGTGTCGGCGGTCCGCGAGCGGCAGATTGACTGTGCAACACCGGCGGTTGGCTTCATGTGCGGCCATGATGATCTCGATGGCCTTGACCGCTTCACGCCCGCACGAAGATGGCTCGGCGCCGCCCTCGATGTGCGCGAGCATCTCTAGAAGCATCCGCGTGGCTCGCGAGCCGTTCGGATAGTCGTACGGGTTCTCCTCAGGCGTCAGTTCGATCTTCTGCCATGCATTCCATTCCGTGGGTCCGTACACTGGCGCGGGGTAGTGGTATAAGTCTTCTACGGGTGATTTCAGGGCCAGCCGACCTTCTGAGCCGACGATCTCCAATCCAAAGCGGGTCTGCTCGAAGCCGGTAACCCACTCCGCGATGCCGGTTACACCGTTCCTAAATTGGAGGTGAATCGTGCCGGTCTCTCCGACCGTATAGCCGGTCCCACGGTGGCCGACCGGCTCGATGTCTTCTGCGGACACGGGCCGACCATTCTTGCGTAGATGCGCCCAGACCCACTCCACGTCGCCGAAGAGGATGCGCATCGCATCGAACAGGTGGCTCCCCATGTTCATGAGGCCGTATCCTGCCTCATAGCCCTTGTTGCTACCGTACACGGCCCGCACCTGACCGATGAAGCCATCGTGGATGAGTTGTCTTGCCTTGTCAAAGCGCGGATCGTTGCGGCGATTGTGACCGATGATGAGCGATACGCCGCCTTCATCACAAGCGCGGATCATGGCGTCACATTCCTGCAAATCCAACGCCATCGGCTTCTCGCAATAGACGTGGATTCCGCGTTCGGCGGCGGCGATGGTCGGGGCTGCGTGGAGGTTGGGCCATGTGGCTATGGAAACGATGTCAACTCCTGCCTCGTTCAACATCTGCTCATAGTCCGTGTAACTTGCAGCCGGCCCCGCCAGTTCGACGGCCTCCGCCATGGCCTCAGGTGAAGTGTCGCACAGAGCGGTCACGCGGCAATTCTCCAGCGAGTTCCACCATCCGATATGGGCCTTGCCCATCCCCCCACAACCGACGATACCGATCCTGTAGTCCATGTTGACCTCTCCAAGTGGTGGGGCGCGACCGCGATTCTTGCCCATTCAGCGCAGCGCCCTCACCGGTACGCCTTTGGCTCTATCTCACTTCCGTACGAATGATGGATCCCGCCCGCGCGCTGCTCGGCTCTGCCCCTATCTCAAGAAGAGCCGGCACAGTTGTGCCGGCTCTGCATCGAAACCTCGCGCTGGCATATGCCTGGCTCACACCAGGCCGCACTCCTTGATGACGGTGGCGGCATGCTTGTTCCAGCCCAGCGGCATCATGTGAATGCCCTGGCAGTGGTCCTTCAGGCCCTTAACGAGCTCGACGGTTATCTCGATGGAGGTCCGGACTTTGTCGTCGGTCTCCTTCATACGGGCTACCATCTCCGCGGGGACAGTGACACCGGAGACGAACTTGTTCATGTAGTTGGCCATTCCTGCCGACTTGAGCATCACGATTCCGGCCAGCACAGGCACGCCGAGGTTGCCGACCTGCTTCATGAAGTTGGCGAATGTCCCGGGATCATAGACGGCCTGCGTCTGCACGAACTGGGCACCCGCCCTGATCTTCTTGTGCAGCTTCATGATCTGCGGCTCGAGGGGATCGGCCCCGGGGTTGACCACGCAGCCAAGGCAGAAGGTGGGCGGTTCACCATCCAGCTCATTGCCCGCCATGTCATGCCCCTCCATGAGCCCCTTGGCGGCGGTGAGCAGTTGCACCGAATCGAGATCGAATACCGGCTTGGACTGCGGATGGTCGCCCAGCGTGTTGTAGTCCCCGGTCAGGCACAATACGTCGCTCACCCCTACCACTGCGGCGGATAGCAGTTCGCTCTGCAGGGCGAGGCGGTTGCGATCGCGACATACCATCTGCAATACCGGGTGTATGCCCGCCTCCATGAGCTTGATGCAGCCAACCAGGGAGGATGCCCGCATGACCGAGGACTGAATGTCAGTGACATTGGTTCCGTCAACCAGGCCGTGACACGCCTCGGCCTCCTCGACCATTTCCTCAAGATGGCACCCCTTCGGAGGGCCGACCTCGCTGGTCAGGATGAATTTCCCCGAGTCTATCGCTTCTCGCATGGACATCGTATCCGTTCCCCTTTGCAGTCATAATCGTGCGGGCGATGCCGCACCAGGTATTCGCGCACTACACGTGGAGCCGTCGGGGCTACACGGCCGCCTGCAGCGCCGCCGCAGCGACGGTGTTCTTCATCAGCATCGCGGCGGTCACGCTACCGACGCCACCGGGTACGGGTGTCAGTATGCCGGCGACCTCTTCGACGCCCGGAGCAACATCGCCAACGATTTTCGTCTTGCCATCTTCACCCTTTACGCGGTTGATGCCAACGTCCACAACCAGCGCACCGGGCTTAATCCAGTCAGGCTTGACCAGTCCGGGGACACCCGTCGCCACGATCACGATGTCCGCCTCTCGGCAGTGGGCCGCCGTGTCCCTGGTGCCGATGTGGCAGACCGTCACAGTTGCCAGCGGCTCCAGCAGCAGCAAAGCCGTGGGTTTGCCAACGATCTCTGAATGGCCGACCATGACCACCTCCGCTCCCTTCAATTCGACCCCCGCTTCCTCCACCATCGCGACGGCAGCCTGAGCGGTGCACGGAGCCAGCGTGCGGTCGGCCTGCACCACGCGACCGAGATTCGCCGGGTGAACGCCGTCAACGTCCTTGACGGGGTCAATGGCCGCCTGCAGCTTGCGCGCATTGAGCTGTTCGGGCACCGGCACCAGTAGGATGATGCCGGTTACCGTCTCGTCCGCATTGAGGCCGTCAATGGTAGCCAACATCTCATTCTCTGGTACCTCGGCGGGCAGCTCCCTCAGCTCGTAACCGATGCCGAGCTCCTCGCAGTCCTTCTGCTGGCTCTTGGCATAGAACTTCGAACCGGGGTTGTCACCCGCCAGTATGGCCACCAGCTTCGGCGGCTTCCTGTCCTGCAATTGCTCTATCTGTGCTCTCAACTCCGCCTTGATCCTGTCCGCGATTGGAGCACCCTCCAAGATGCGTGCGCTCATCCTCTACCTCCTGCTTTGTGCTACTTGCAGACGCGCTGTACGGTCGCTTCCCAAAGCTGCGAAGAGACATTCCCTGCGGCGCGCAGACTCTCCTCCATCTCCGCTCGCAGGCGGCTGATGAAGTCTTCATCCTTCATGTAGGCCAGGTTTATCTCCACATTCAGCCAGGCGCATTCAGCGGCTGCCAACGCCAGCTTGGCGGCCACGCCCACGTCGCTGACCAGATTGGGATTGCCCTTCTCCAGCAGCAGCGGCAGTTGGCTAAGGACCTCGTTGCACCTCAGCACCACGCGTCGAGGCACCTCGGCTGAGCCCTTCAGTGCCTCCTCAATCGCTACTGCTCTCGCCGCCTTCTGCTCGTCGGTCTCTCTGGGCAGTGCATAGGCCGCCCCGACCTTGGGATACGCCTCGGCATCCGCGTCAGTCAGCTCCAGAAGCTGCTTTCGGAGGTCCGTGAGCTTCGCCAGCGCGGCGCCCACCTCTGCCTCAACCTCGGCATACTTCTCCTTGCCGACGGTGAAGTTGGCCACCATCTCCCCGAGGGCGGCCCCCAAAGCCCCAGTTAGGGCTGCGCCACTGCCGCCTCCGGGCGCGGGCTTGTTCGATGCCAATTCCTCGGCGTACTCTGTTACCGGAAGCGAAGTCAGCACGCACAACCCTCCCTGGCCCTCCGAGAAGTTGCTCTCATGCGCCGTCAATCCAGGTAGTCGAAATTCGTGATTATCAGCACCACATGGGTATCTGACAGATTGATAGCCTTGTGCCGTATCCCGCGCGGAATGATGATGCTATCCTGGGCGCCGAGGTCTATCTCGTAGCTTCCCTCATCATCGGTATAGCGGACGACCGGCCCTTGCGCAGCGCCCAGCGGGATCGGGCTGACGACCTCCAGCTTGTCGTCATGAACCTGCTGAGGAAAGCTGCCGCCTGGCACCAGCTCGAAGTCATTGATGGTAACATCGCGGAATCGTACCGGCGCGCTCTCCGCTCCCAGCACCTGCGCCATCTCGAACAGAGTGTATTCGGCCTGCTCCGCACGTCTGACTGCAATGGGCTTGCTCATGCTTGGCTCCTGGCGTTCCCTGCCCTCATGCAACCGGTCAGGCTTCACTCCTTGTAGCTGAAGTTCGTTATGAACAGAGCGACGGTGCAGTCGCACAGATTGTAGGCAGCATGTTTCACACCGCGCGGGATGATGATGCTGTCGTACGAAGCTAGCTGGATGTCGTAGCCCCCCTCTTCGTCGGTGTAGCGCACAATCGGCCCTCTGCTGTCCCCCAGCGCGACGGGTGTGACGACCTCCAGCTTGTCCTCATGAACCCCCAGAGGAAGTTGACCGCCCGGCACAAGGCTCGCGCTGTTAACCGCCACATCGCGGAATTCAACGACATCACTCTGCATTGCGGCCACCTGCCGTGCGTCAAATAGCAGTTCCGCGTCGCCCTTCCTAACTGCAACCGGCTTGTCCATGGCCGTCTCCCGTGGCTGTGCTATTCCAAGTCATCCCTGGTGCGGTGTATCTCGACTTCCGTGTAATCAATCAGCCCGCCGAGTGGGACGCTCTGCTTGCGGGCGCGAATGGTAACGGCGTCAATATCGAAATCGGCAAGAATTGCCCGGGCAACATCGTGAGCGAGGGCTTCCAGAAGCTTGTACTTCCGGCCGCTCTCGGTCCTACGCGCGGTATCGTACACCGCCTTGTAGTCTACGGTCTTGGCCAGATCATCAGTGCTACCGGCCTCACGCAAGTCGCGGAATATCTCGATGTCAAGCGAGAACTTGCCCCCCAACTCGCGTTCGGAATCGGCCACCCCGTGATGGCCGTAGAATGTCATGTTTGTCATGCGAATGACGTCCTGTCCCATGCTCTCCTCCCCGGCGTCACTGACCGCAAGCGTCTGTCGCGCCGCACCGGATGACGCGTTTGTCTGTGACGATGACGGGCACGGGCAAGTCGCTCTCGCTCATCGGAACTCGCGGTGCGATCTGCGTCTCGAATGCGATCGCGACCAACGCGGGCGCGGCTCCGTCATGCTTGAGCTCCCCAAGCAGCTTGTCGTAGTACCCGCCCCCGTACCCGACGCGCCC
>CAZJVY010000120.1:0-2154 GCA_964549395.1 uncultured Armatimonadia bacterium
CCTTGAGGAGGCCGTGAGCAAGGCCCGACGTGCCCTGTCGGGCGAGGCGGCAGACCGCATACCCGAGGCGGCTGAACTGGCCAACCTTGGCCGCGACCTGGTGGAGCTGGCAACGAAGCGCGAGATCCTTCCCATGTACGTACGCGAGGATCTTGCTGAGGCCTTGATCTCCGCGCTGGGCGGTCCCAGGCAGCAGATCCTCTTGGTGGGAGAATCAGGCACGGGCAAGAACGCCATCGTGCAGGCCCTGGCGACCTGGATCGCGACAGGCGATCCCTGCGTGGACCGCAGCGATCTGCGCGACCGCCACATCTACGAGTGGGTGCCGGCGTCTTTCCAGGCCTCTGTGCTCTATCAGCACGAGCTGGAGAACAAGACGCAACTGGTGGCGGAGAACTGTATCGAGGAGAATGCTATCCTCTTTCTGGACCAGACTCACTTGGCGGTGACCACAGGGCGGTTTGACGAGAAGATGGACCGCACCATCGCGAATCTGCTTCTGCCCTTCATCTCGCGCAATGAGGGTGACAATCATCGGGGCCACTGACGGCCAAGAACTCAAGATGATACAGAAGCTCAACCCGGGCTTTGCGGAGAGCTTCCACATTGTCCCAGTACCCGAGCCAAGCCCGGAGGACACTCTCCTGATAGTCAGGGACCGGATGAGGAGATTCGCTGAGGGCTCGGCCGCGTGCCGCGTCTTCGCCTTTGAGGAGAGCGTTGATGAGCGTCTGGTCGAGCTGTCGGGACGCTTCCTGCGAACGCGGCGGTATCCCGGCAAGGCCCTGCAGTTGCTGGACGCCGTCATAGCCTGTCGCTCGGAGGACCAGCAAGCCACGACTATCACGTGCTCGGACGTGGAGACTACGGTCTGCCGCATGTCCGGTTTGCGCCCTCAGATCGTCCGCTCTGACGTCGGCCTTAGCCGCTTGGAACTGCAGCAGGCGCTGCAGGCTGATGTGATTGGGCAGGAGGAAGCGGTGCAGGCTGCGTGCGACGTCATTCTCGCCTACAAGGCTGAGATGGCGCCTGTGGGTCGGCCCATCGCGGCGCTGTTCTTCGCCGGCCCAACTGGGGTGGGCAAGACCCAGTTGGCACGCAGCATCGCGAAGTACCTGTTTGGGGGCGAAGAGGCGCTGCTGCGTTACGACATGTCTGAATTCGCTGGTGGCGACGGCTTCGCCAAACTCTGCGGCCGCCGCGGCAGTAGCGAGGAGCCGGGCAGGCTGGTGGAGGATGTGTGTGCGAGACCCTTCTCGGTCGTCTTGTTTGACGAGATTGAGAAGGCCCACGACACCGTCTTCAACGCGCTGCTGCAGGTTCTCGGCGAGGGCCGGATGACTGACGAGACCGGGCGCACCGCCAGCTTCCTGAACTCCATCGTGATCATGACCTCCAATGTGGGCGCCCACCTCTTCGGGCAGGCACCTCTGGGGTTCGCAAGGAACGGGAGAAGAGAGGTGTCGGATGAGGTCATGATGAAGGAACTGGAGAAAGCTCTCCGGCCCGAGTTCATCAACCGCATAAGCCGGCTGATGTGCTTTCAGCCTCTGGACCTTCTGACCGTACGGGAGATTGCGCGTCGCGAGGTGCTCGCGCTTGCGCAACGCGGCGGCCTGCTACGCAGAGGGATTCAGATCGAGGTGTGTGAAGAGCTGCTCGATCATCTGGCCCACGCTGGCTACAATAAACGGTACGGAGCACGGGCAATGCAGAGGACGGTTGAAACGGTAGTGACGATACCACTGGGAGAGATGATAGCTGCTCGCCCTGACTTGACGGCTGTCCGTCTGCTTCTCGGTTGGGATGGCGAGAAGGTCACTGTCGCTTTGAGATAGTCTTCGCTATTGGCGACTGTCGCCCTCGTGGGGATGATGGGCGCGTGGCTGGGCGTGAAACAGCTACCACAATAGCGACTTGTGCGTGGTTGGGAGGGATTGCCGTCCCGCGGCACGCGTGCGGGCAGGTAGGGGGATGTGCGGTGCCGAATCACATCGAGTCAATTCCGTGACCGCCAACTGAACCGCAGGCGTCCTTCCACAGGCAAGGGTGCACAAGGTTGCTGAATGAGGTGTGAGACAGGGTGAATCCGCGACCCCGTGTGTATGTTCCGGTCATGGTGGCTTTGGCGGCTGGTGTGTTCTGCTTGGGCTG
>CAZJVY010000120.1:2164-4125 GCA_964549395.1 uncultured Armatimonadia bacterium
TGGTCCGCAGGGCACGGATCCGGAAGGGATGCGGATTGAGGCCGCCCGGTATCTGGTGGCAAACATATCCGAGAAGAGCGCTGAGGAGGAGCCTAATCGTGTAGGTGTCATTGACTTCGGAGACAGGGCGCTGGCTTCCGCTGCCAATATGCAGGAGGTGACCCCAACTCGCGGCTATGAAGACGTCTCGCAAAGGCTACGCGTGAGAAGCATGGGCGGGACGAACGTGATATTGGCGCTCAAGACGGCCCTGCGCTGGCTAGAGAAGTCTCGGACATTCGAGCGTGGGAACCAAGGCCGGATTGTGCTCTTCACGGATGGCAAACCCGAGGACGACCGCCGACTCTCGGCGGACCAGTATTCCCGCGAACTGGATTCCTTTGTTAGGGGCGAACTGTCTCCTCGCGGATGCGAGCTATACGTGATTGCTATAGACAAGAAGGGGGATGTTTGGCCAGAGTGGGGCCGGCGTTGGACGAAGATGCTCGGCGCCAACCATGTCTTGAGACTCTCGGCCGTCGCAGAGTTGCGCGAGAAGTTCAACCAGGTTGTCAATCAGATATTCAGTATTCCCCAGGTGTCTCCCGACCTCCTCACTCAGGGACGCAAGTCGTTTACCGTCAAGCCCTATCTGGACCGGGTGGAGTTCCACATATTCCCGACGACCCCGGAGATGAGACTCAGGATCACTCGTCCGGACGCTAAGGCGGTTCAGCCCGGCACTGATGCCGATGTGCGGCGTCGCCAGTTCAGAGGCTACGAGATAATATCCGTCTTTGACCCCCCTGCGGGTGAGTGGCAATATGAGATAACTGCAGGGAAGGGTATGGTTGAGGTCTACCGGAACGAAGTCCCTCTGATGATGAGCCTAGTGTTGCCCAAGTCAGTCCACCCCCAGGGCAAGGACATCCGAGTCATCGCGCAGTTCGCTAGGCATAGTGGGAAACCGGTCGCATCTGAGCCCCACTATCCCCTGGGACTCAGCGCGCAAGTGTTGGCCCCAACGGGGGCGCCAGCTAGCATTCAATTCGGCGAACCCCGGAACGGAAACTACTACGGTGAGCCAGCCGTGGCAACCAAACTGCCTGGCCTGTATAGGATTGCCCTGCGGGTTCAGGCTGGAAACGCCCTAGACGCCTCGCGGACCTACTACGTCAATGTCAAGCCCGTACCGTACCTGGCGTTGGCCCCGCCCAGAGTAGTCGGTCTTCCGTTTGCACAGCGGTATCTGAATCTCGATGGAGACCTCATGCTGGCCGCAAAGCCCATCGAGCCCGCGAAGGTCTTTACAAACCATCCTAACCTCCTGTACCTCGCGCAGATACCACAGATGCCGAACGGCGACAGGTCGCCCACTGTGTGGATGGCCAACACAGGAGCTTACCATTTCTCCGCTCAGTTCCGTTTGCCAATGCAAAGCCGGCTTGGCGTTCGGCAGCCGCTGGCCGGCGACTACCTTATCCTGACCGAACACGCCGGGAAAGCCGTCAATCCCGCCGACGCGGGCTATACCGACCCCAACATGGTACCCGCCGCTGTTTCGGGCTCACCTCTGGGTACCCTCGTTGCCGTACTGGTAGCGTTTCTCCTGCTCTATGCCCTGGTCGTTGCCCTATCGTGGGCGTCGTTAGTGTACAAGCTACTGACCGCCCGGAAGATGCGGCTTGACGTCGCCTTGCTCCACTCTCGAACCGGGGAGCAGTTGGCGCAGCCCAGGCTGGCTGGGCGTTCCTGGGCATCGGTTCGGACTAGGCAATGGAAAGGTCCTCAGCCCCAGCAGGGCCGGAAAGCCGCCATGCTCCGTAGCAGACGCTTCTTTTTCTGGGGCATTGATAAGGCGGCAACGACCATCGGCTTTGCTCGCATCTGGGGGGGGATAGTCGTAGTCGGGCGTGTTAGACAAAGAAGTGGCAGGACGATTGGCCAAGTCAAGATCCAGGCCTGATGAAGGCGGAACTAAG
>CAZJVY010000120.1:4135-7752 GCA_964549395.1 uncultured Armatimonadia bacterium
TTGGTAATCGGTGTCGGAGGTCTTGGACGAGGCGTCTGCAACTGGCTGAAGTACCGATTGGAGCACGAGTTCGGTTCAGTGGCGAATGCAGGGATGGAACTTCTGGTGATAGACGGTCCACGAGATGATGCACAATACCGCCTTCCCGGCGGGTTTCAGGTTGACGTCAGCCCGACCTCCACCGAGTTCTATGGCCTGCACGAGCTGCCTGGCCCAGCCATCAGGGCTGTGGCAACCGGGCAGTCTTACCCTTATGTGGACCAGTGGTTGACGCGTAAGGAAGCCCAGAGTATCGCTAACCCTGATCACATCGTGCCGGAAAAGGGCTACGGTCAGATCCGGCCTGCAGGTCGGGTCGGCTTCTTCCTGGAAGCGGACACCCTCTCGACCCTTATCAGGGCGCGGTGTGCGGACCGCACCTACATCGTGCTGGTGGGCTCACAGGCGGGCGGCACCGGATCGGGCATGCTACTGGACGTCGCCCAGCTAATCCGGCACCACAAACCCGCCACAGCCGTGTTCCATGGCTATCTGGGGCTGCCGGTAGGCTTTCAGGCCATATTCAAGGATGACTTCAGCCGGCAAGGCGGCAACACCCGTGGCTTCGCTGGGCTACGGGAACTCGAAAGGCAACGAATTGCGCCTACGCCGGCTGAGTACACGAACGCTCTACAGGTGAAGAACAGCGCGCTCTTCGACGGATGCTTTATCATGGATGGAGCGGCCTTGGTTGACCAGCCACCCGTGTTCGGCCTGGCGCCGGCTATCGCCGATCACATCATCTGCCTCTACCCAACGGTGCTTGCGGGCGTGGCTGCAGCCGGCTGGCAGAAGGAAAGCGTGGTTCAGGAGGCCGGGAAGCCGGACGAGCCCGGCTACTGGGTCCCTGGGGTCTTCACCTGTCTGTACGACTGGCGTGCTGTACAGGAGAGTTTTGCGCTGCGTTTCGCCGCGGAAGTGTACGACCGTTTGCTGACAGTTCCAGATCAGGAGGCGAACCTGGGGGAGCAACGGGCGAGCACAATCCTCAGGAGTACGGGACCGGGTTCACTTGCCCTGGAGTATGCCGCAAACGGCGCTTTGAGCATTTCGTGGCCGCTTCTCCGCAATCCAGACTCCCTTGTGGGACTAACGTACCTAAGAAGCCACTTCAACATAGCCGGCGAGGGCAATTCCACCGGGCCCTTGCCGTCGTTCGCCACGCTGCTTGATCTAGTGGATCTCACCCGGTTGTTTCGGCCCATTGACAACACCGATGTCCCACCGGAATGCACGGGCGTCTCTAGACAGCATATTGGCTCCCCGACCGACAGCCCCAGTGCCCATCTGAACGCCTCACTTTGGGGATGGCTGAACTACCAGCGCCAACTCATCTGTAAAGAGTTTGTCAGTCAAGTCGCCTACCAGTTGGAGGAGCTGTTCTGGGACCCCAACAAGCAGGGCTGGCGCACGTTAGAGGTAAAGCCTTACACACTGGTGGTGGCTCGAGATCTGCTGAGACACTGCCGCGATAAGCTCCAGAGCGAGATGCACTACGTTCAGAGGATCCGAAGCGACTATAAGACCCACAAGACCCGGGAGAAGGCATCCGAGGTGTTCGACGAGGAGGCGAGGAAGCTTGCGGCGCAGCCAAGGAATCGCGACGCACAGCGAGACTTCGTGGAGGGGGTGGCTCAATGGTGCCATTGCCTGGACGAATGGGATGCCCTCACAGATGCCTACGAGGCGACGCTAGCCGACATGCTGGCGCTGACGAACGACCTCTGGACCAAGATAGGCGCGCCCGCTGACGGATGGATCGGTTACCTGGAGAATGACTGTCGAGAAGCAACCAGAACGCTCCACAATCACGACATCAGCATCCGGCAGCAGATTGCCTCTGGGGTAGCAGAATCGCGGCGCTATGTGCCGGAACCCGGGTCCGTCGCCGAAGGCAACCTCTATCTCGCTACCGTCCGAGACAACAAGCATGTCGAGTCGCTGCTGGGCAAGCTGCAGTGGTCCTTTAGCAGCCGGCTAAAGCAGCCTGGCCTGGCCTTCGCTCCCACGGTTGGCGCAGACGAGATCGCGGCCTCCTTTGACTGCTACCTCATGGTCCCCCCAGTCCCCGGTTACCATGGGGAGGTACAGCCCACGGCGCTTTGGGACGGCAAGACGGGTACCTATCGAGAGACACTCGTCGGGCGACATAAGCCTGAACTCTTCGTCCAGGTTGGGCGCGACAATTGCGATGGTCTCCTTCGGGCCAAGACTATCTGGGACGTCATGGGCGAAGAGGCCAGAGCGATGGAGAAGCCAGAGACGCAGTACAGCCAAGAGGTTCAAGACCTGCTAGTCGCCCGATCGGAGGCGGCGCTCATCCGTGCCGGCTACGCGCAGCCGGCGGAAGAGGCTTGGCAAATCACAGTGCATAGCAACGCATCAGGGATCTCCAGGGCAGTGCAGCAAGCTCTGACCGATAATGGGATGCATTCGCTGCAACATGCGCCGGGGGATTCCTTCTCCCGTTCCGTAGCGGCTTTCCGAACCATCTACCGCCTCAAGATGAGTGATTGGGCCAACTACGGCAGCATGCGGAATGATTACTACAAACTGCGGGGCAACGCGCCAGTTCACTGCTATTCCGAAGAGCGCAACGCCACTGATTTCGTCGAGGAGTACTTGCTGCAGAACCACATCGCCACTGCGGACCAGATGCCCCTCCACCACTCGGTATGCCGTCATCTGCGCGACTGGCTAAGTTTCCAGGCCTTTGCAGTCGTGTACCTGTTGCGGGGCCTAAAGGGTGTGCCGGAGGTACCTCTGCAGGACACTGGTGGCGGTCCGTTGGCGCGACGCCTCGTCATCCCGAACTGCGATACCTCGGGGGGCCACACGGCAAATCTTGATCTAGGTCTGGCGTGCAATATGGACGCAGTTCTGGGAACGCTCATGAAGTCGGACGATGCCCTAGCCGAGGCAGCTCGCGCACGACTGAAGGACTACTATGACAAGCTGCCGCAGGCTCTCAAGACTGATCCAACACTCAGCGCAGCGGTGATAAAGGCGCTGCAGATAGAGAGACCTGACCAGGTCGAACTGCCGCTGGTCGACACCGGCGGTACGCGCCCAGAAAGGCTCCTGCGGGCGCACCTGCAATGGGCCATCTGGGCCGCGAGCTGGCAGTACTGCAGGGACGTGTTAGGATAGCAGTGTGCATACCCGGAACAGACGGAACCCAAAGCTTGACCCGAAGCGCTTCTATACGCCGCATCGCCGGCAGGGCTGTCTGGTTCTGGCGATGTTGATGTTGGCGGCATGGGGCGGCCTGTTTGTATGGCTGGTGGGTCGGACAGTGTAGAGCCTGTTTGAGGAGAGGGGGCAGGTGTGGCGTTTGTGCTTGTCTCATCTTGCTCTTGCCGTAGGCTGACAGTCGCCATCATCTGACCTGCCCACCGGGAACGGACTCAGTCGTCGCGACGGGGTGAACAGCAGGCGTCCTTGCCTCGTCTCGGTTCTCAGCCGTGTCGCGCCTGGGCGCGCCGAGCCTTGGCCAGTCGCCAAGTGAGAGCATAGCGCTGCTTATGGACCCATCGCCCATTTCGGGCGCTGAATACAGCGATGTCGGAGGGCAAGAA
>CAZJVY010000121.1:0-1538 GCA_964549395.1 uncultured Armatimonadia bacterium
CTGTCGGCACCATGGAAGAGGGCGTTGACGCCTACCTCGCAGAGGGCTGGCGGCCCGCCGAGACCATAGCTCATCACTACGCCGTCGCCGCTCTACCTGATGACCGCACCATGGTCATCATGCAGTATTGCCGGGTGAGAGCGCGCACCTACATCAGCACAGTCAAGGGCCTCAAGCTCAATGTGCCCAACGACCTCTTCAATGACTACCGGCGCACCTATGTGACCGATGTCGGCCCGCGGGTCATACGGGGAGACGCGGCACTTACCGTTGACCTCGGCTGCCGGTGGGTGAACGTGAGTGAGACCATCGGCGCGGTCGGCATCTATGGGGCCGAGACGTTCACTCTACACCAGGCGGGTCGCCGCCGCGCTGCCGGCTATGGCGAGAGCCTGTTCTATGATGAGCTGTGCTTCCCGTGCCGCATTGATGCCCGCGATGTTGACCCCGCATCGCTGGTCCTGGACTGCGCCAGTGCAGTCCTCTCGGCGGCTGGCAGTTCGGAGACTGGCGATCTGGCGGCGGGCGGTGTCGCCCGCCTGCATTGCGCGGCCGATGCTGTCCGTGCCGTGCGCGTCGCCGGTGCCGATGGCGATCGGTACATCCTGGCTGCCGGCTTTTCCAATAGAGAGTTGACGGCCGACATCCAGGTGGACATTGCTGCATCAGCTTGCCGGGACTTGGTCTCCGGCTACCGTCACGACCTGAGCAGCGGCCGCTTGCGACTGTCGTTGACCCCCGGCGCTGCCTGCTTGCTCCGCCTGGAGGGCGTATAGGCCCTCCAATTGCCTTGGCCGCGAAGCCCGCCCCACGCGACAACAATGGAACGCGTGGTGGCTGTGGCTTGGCTGAGATGGGAGTCTTTGGAGAGGGGGGCAGGCCGATCCCTTCTGCACAAAGGGGCCCCCTGCCGCGTGCCACAAGCTTTCCAGCCTCCGGTTTTCACTCAACCCATCGCGTAGGACGGGCGTCCCTGCCTGTCGCCGTTTGCCGTCGGTAGGGGCGCACTGCGTGCGCCCGCACCTCAAACTTCCGCGTACCACAGGCTTTCCGGCCTGTGGTTCCCCTCAATCCCATCGCGGAGGACAGGCATCCCTGCCTGTCGCCGTCTACGTTGCCGTTGTCGTAAGACGGAGGGGCCGACCGACGGCCGGTCGCGTCGTCTGCAACTGGACGGAGACCGGCCCGCGCATACCGCTATCCCTGAATGATCGGCTCTGGCTTTCCAGCGTGTTGACTGTCTCCGGCGGTGTTCCCTTCCCGTGTAGCGCAGGCGTCTGGCCTGCAATGGGGCGCGATGCGGATTCTCTTTTCTCGCCTCCCTTTCCCCCTCGCGTAGCTCGGCCTGAGCTTTGCGTTCGCCGCAAAGCTCAGGTGCGAACGCGCCTGAACGCGTTTGCAGCTTCCAGCCCGAGTCCTGTACCGCGCCGCCGTTGTCGCTGAGTTGTCCCTTTGCGCACACGTGCATTGCCTTTTCATGCCTTGTGCCGTTGTGTTGCCTTGTGTTTGGCTGTGCGTCATGTGGCATTGGGGCGTGG
>CAZJVY010000121.1:1638-7653 GCA_964549395.1 uncultured Armatimonadia bacterium
TGGAAGTGGATGGTGGGCGGGGCGCTGTGGTTATGTGGTGGTGCGGGGCGGGTAGTGCGGCGACGCATTGCGGAGCGCATGCGCCTCCGCGCAGGCATGTGAGCGGGCCGCAAATGGCCACCCTCTTTCCCGTGGTCGGGGGGCATTCCTGGGGGTTGTGGAGCCCTGGAACGTGCTAGCCGGGGCAAACATGCGTAGAGCGGCCGGGTGCCGCAGGCACCCATGGTGTACGCGGGTCGTCGAGCGCGTGAGGTTGTTGGGTTGTATGCCGGGGAGGTGTGGTAGGGTCGTGTTGTGGGTGTAGTAGATGTCTCTGCTTGAGTTGCCGTGTGTCGTTGGGGCGTGGTGGAAGTGGATGGTGGGCGGGGCGCTGTGGTTATGTGGTGGTGCGGGGCGGGTAGCGCGCTACTAGAGGACATCCACAGCGGGCGCGCCGCAGGACATATATGTATAAGGATGCAGGCTGTGGCAGTTGGACGGGTACGCATACGGGGCTGAGGCGGGTATCGCTATGAGGCGTGCATGGCAGGGCGACTTGAGCCAATAAGGATCATCTATCGGATAAACCAATAAGCAGCATAGGGGGGGCGCGCTCTTGACCAATACCACGCACCCCAGCTACCACTTGCCGATCCCGGGCCGCCCGCAATCGCGCACGCAAAACGCCCGCCAAACGCTGGCGGGCGTTGCATCACATCCCATTCCTGCTCCAGCCGCTGACTACGGAAAGCGTCCCTGGGCGTCAATCTCATCAACAAGACGACTCAGGTCCTCGTCATCGAAATAGTGTATATGGATCACTCCTCCCCGCCTCGCGCGGGGCCTGATCAGAACCTTGGCCGCAAGCACTGACTGCAGCCGCTCCTCTGCCTCCACTATGTACGGATCGCGGACAGCCGGCGACCTCGGCGCCACACGCACGCTTGGCTGAATGGTGCCATCGGAGGTCGCATCCATCACTTCCCGGACAAGCAGTTCCGTGTCCCGGACGCTAAGACCCTTCTCCACTGCCCACTCAGCGACCCGCACTATCTCAGCCTCGCTCCGACCCAGTCCCAGCAGGGCGCGGCCGTGGCCGGCGCTCAGGCGTCCCTCCCGGACTAGCTCTTGCACCGCAGCCGGCAGATCCAGCAGCCGCAGCGTGTTGGTCACCGCAGACCGGCTCTTGCCGACGTGCTGCGCCAACTCCTCCTGTGTAGCCCCGAAGTCCTCCACCAGGCACTTGTAGCCCTCGGCCAGCTCCATCTCATTGAGGTCCTCGCGCTGCAGGTTCTCCACCAGTGCCATCTGCAGTGCCGTGCGATCGTCTATATCTTGGATTAAACAAGGGATCGTCTCCAAACCAACCTGCCTCGCCGCCCGCCAGCGACGCTCGCCCGCCACCAACTGGTAGTTCTCACCCCGTCGCCGCACGATCACCGGCTGCAGCACCCCGTGCGCCTCTATGGACTGCGCCAGCTCCTCCAGCGTCTCTTCGTCCCAACTTGCCCGCGGCTGGTGCGGGTTGGGACCGATCTTGTCCAAGGGCACCTCGACCACCGCCCGCGTCTCCGGCGCCGCCTCGGTGGACAGAAGCTGCGACAACCCACGGCCCAGGCTTCGCTTACGCATCATCGAATACCTCCTTGTACAAGGCGTAATACCTCTTCGCTCCCCGCGACGAAGGGGCGTACTTCGCCGCCGGCAGCCCGTAACTGGGAGCTTCCGCCAACTGGACATTGCGCGGTATCACCGTCGAATACACGTGCCCCTGGAAGTTGGCCCGTACCTCCTCGGCCACCTCCGCCGACAGCTTCGTGCGCGTGTCGTACATCGTCAGGACCGCTCCGGCCACCTGTAGGTCCGGGTTGAGCTGGCTCTGAACCAGGCTGATTACATTCAGCAACTGCGAAACCCCCTCCAGCGCGTAGTACTCGCACTGAATGGGGATGATCACCTTGTCCGCCGCCACCAGGCTGTTCACCGATAGAATCCCCAGCGAGGGCGGCGTATCAATGATGATAAGATCGTAGTCCTCCCGCAAAGGTTCCAGTACGCGCCGCAGCCGCCGCTCGCGCGCGATGGAGGCCGCCAGGGCCATGTCCGCGCCCGCCAGGTCAATGGTCGCGGGAATCAGGTGCAGATTCTCGATCTGTGTCGCCATCAGTATGTCGTCAAGCGTCAGCGAGTCCTCCCAACCATCCGCTGTCAGCAGGTCGTACATGCAGGCATCTAGGGCGGACCGGTCAATACCCAGGCCACTGGTCGCGTTTCCCTGGGGATCAACATCAACGACCAGCACCGCCTTGCCATCCAAGGCCGCCCAGCAGGCCAAATTGATGACTGTCGTGGTCTTTCCCACGCCGCCCTTCTGGTTGATCAGTGCATACGCTAGCGCCACCTGCAAGCACCTCCCGCGTCGCTATGACAAGTTGCAGTGCCCCGATGAGCATCTGTCGGTCAGCGAGCGGCTGAGACACCGCCCGGCCGTGCATAGATATCCAACCACAGCTCAGGCAGATTGGTTGCGATGTGAGCCACCTGGCTGAGCTCTGGCGGAAATTCGGGTGGGCGTGCGGCCTGGAACAGCGCAATCGCGCCGTCTGCGGCCAGAAACTGCGGCAGCACAGTAAATAGCTCGGCGCTCGAAGCCACTGCACGCGCTACCACCAGATCGTAGTGGGAACCATCTGTTGGCCCGCGCATGTCCACACATAGCGTATGGCAATTCGAAAGCTCGAAGCGCTTTATCGCAAGGTCGAGGAACGCACAGACACGCCGGCGCCGGTCCAGCAGCGTAACATCTGCAGCAGGGAGCAGCATCGAGAGACCCAGCCCCAGAGCCCCGCTTCCCGGCCCGATCTCAGCAATACGGCCCAATGTGTCACCCATGTGGCGCACGAGGTACAGCCCCGGGGCCATCAGCTTCGCCATCACCGCCGGTCCGGTGTCATACTGCGTCAGCCCCAGCTTCGCTGCCGCCGGTGCCAGCCAGTCCGCCAACTGGGAGCAGGCCTGCAGGCGCGCTGAAGGCACCTGTAAGCCCAGGTCGTCAGCGATGGCCTCGACGATGCTGCGGCTGCAATGTTTCACGTGAAACATCTGAAGCATTATACGCCGTCGAACCGAAAATGGCAAGAGGCAAAATCAGAAAATGCTGCTAGTGTCGCGTCCCAGAGATAACTTCACGCAATCCGAATAGTCCACCAAACGCGTAGCTCGGCCTGACCTGCGCCTCGCGCAGGTCAGGTGAGAATGCGACAGCATTCTCAGCTTCCAGTTCGAAATCGTTCGGGTCGAGGTCTCCAACTGAGCATCTTCGACTTGTTCTGCTGCGGTATGGAGACCCGCTAACGCATAAATGAATTTCCGGGACAGGACAGTAGGACGGTCGTGCCGGACACGAATGGGCCACAGTCACTGGCAGCGAAACATGCCCCCAACGGCCCCGTGGTCGCCAACAATGGCCGTTGCGGGCCTATCGGCGATCAAAGGGCCCCATTCATTGCGGGAAGAGCTGGCAACGCATTTCTGCATGCGCGGCCTCATAGCTACCACTTGCCCCTGGACAGTTTGTCCGCTTGGGGTGAAGTTGTTGCTTATCGATTCAGAGTCGTGGATCCGGATCCGGATCACCAAGATCTCAGGGGGAATGTTTCACGTGAAACATTTGACGTGACATAGCCTCAAGCCTAATAGTATAGCAAGGAGAAATGTTTCACGTGAAACATTGCGGCACGGGGCGGGACTTGGGGACGTACAGCGGCGAAAAGGAGGCCAACAACGGGCACAGGAACTCGACCAAATGGGCAATTGGCGGGGTCTATTCCGACACAGATGACCCCTTCCGCTGCCGCAGGGAGGAGGCAATAGTCGCGACATCCGCCGGCGTCACGCCGTACAGCGCCGCCGCCTGGCCCAGATTACGCGGCCTGGCGGCCGCCAGCCGCGCGCGCGCTTCCGCACGCAACGGCAGCGCGCGATAATCAAGATCCGGCGGCAGCAGAATGTCCGCCAGTCTGCGCGCGTGCTCGGCCTTCGCCAGCTCGCGTGCAGCATAAGCCTCGCACTTGATCAGCGCCTCGAGCACTCGCGCAGCGAACGCTGACAGCGGCCGCGGAGCTGGCCAGCAGCGCACAATCGCATCATAGTCCACCTGCGGCTGGCGCAGCAGATCGGCGGCTGTCACCGTGTCGGGGCCCCCGAATGGACAAGCCTTGCTCTGGCGGAATATGGGATGGCCCTGCGGAACCAATATCGCGCCCAGACGCTCGCGTTCGGCGTCCACCGCCTGCCGCACCGCTCCCACCGCCGCATACCTGCGGTCATCCACGAGGCCGTGGTCGCGGGCCAACTCGGTAAGGCGGTCATACGCCGTGTGCTGGCCCAGCAGTATGCGATACTCGGCCCGCGAGGTCAGCATCCGATACGGCTCGTCGGCTCCCTTCATCAGCAGATCGTCAATCATCACGCCGATATAGGCATCGGAACGGCTCAGTATCAGTGCGGTTCCGTGGCCCAGGGCGCAGTGTGCGGCGTTCGTCCCCCCCACCAACCCCTGCGCGGCGGCCTCCTCATATCCCGAGGTGCCGTTGATCTGCCCGGCAAGGTACAGCCCCCGCACCTTCGGCAGCGACAGGTCCGGCTCGAGCACCCGTGGGTCGCAACAGTCGTACTCGATTGCATAGCCCGGCCGCATCATGTGGGCGTGCTCGAGACCGGGAACACTGCGGATCATGGCAATCTGCACATCGTAGGGCATGGAGTTGTATAGCCCCTGCGCATAGACCTCCTGCGTGTCCCAGCCTTCTTGTTCCATAAACGCCAAATGCGTGTTCCTGTCGGGGAAGCGCTCCAACTTGGCCTCGATTGAGGGGCAATAGCGCGGTCCGGTGCCGTGGATGTTCCCGGCATGGAGCGCGGAGCGGTGCAGGTTCGCCCGGATGATGCGGTGCGTTTCCTCGGTGGTATGAGTGATATAGCAGGGCAACAGCGGCCGCCGAGGTCGCTCTACCTGGTCAATTGAGAAGCGCAGCGGCCGGGCGTCGCTAGGTTGTATCCGCATCCGACTGAGGTCGAGGGACGACTTGAGCAGGCGGGGAACCGTACCCGTCTTGAAGCGCCGGAACGGCAGACCGAGTTCTGCGAGGGTGGATGTGAGCTTCTTGGCGGGCATCTCGCCGGCCCGTCCGGCGGGCAGTGTGTGCTCCCCGATGTGAATAACGCCATTGAGGAACGTGCCCGTACATACGACCACCGCCCGCGCACCGAAGGCCAGCCCGCTCTGCATCGCCACACCGAGAACCTGGTTGCGGGTCGTAATGACATGAGTGACGATGTCTTGATACAAACAGATGTTCGGGTGTTCTTCGAGCATCTGCTTCATTCTCAGACGGTAAAGCCCCTTGTCAGCCTGCGCACGCAACGACTGAACGGCGGGGCCCTTGGAGGCGTTCAGGATCCGGGCATGAGTGTACGTGCGATCGCAATTGCGGCCCATCTCGCCGCCCAGGGCGTCGATCTCGGACACCAGTTGCGATTTGCCCGGCCCGCCTATACTGCAATTGCACGGCATCTGGGCGATGTTCTCGAGGCTGATAGTGACGACCAAGACGCGGGCGCCAAGGCGTGCAGCGGCCAGTGCCGCCTCGCAGCCGGCATGTCCGGCGCCGATGACAATCACATCGTAGGAATCGGCGAAGTGAACGGCGGATGTCACAGTGGCAAGAGCATAGGGGATAGCCGGGGGATTGTCAACACGGCGGGGAGGTTAATGCGCCCAGGCGGTCTGTACGGGCCGGAGGCGCGGGTGCAGTGGTTCTGTTGCCTAATGGCTAACCCAATAGATACTTGCAGAGCAGCTGCAGGTGCGCTCACATGGCAGTTGGTTGGCTTCAGACAGCGCGGACTGTGTGACCATGGCGGCGGCCTTGTGGGGGCGGTTGCCGGAGTCGGATGCGATGGGTGCATAGGAGCCGCGGCGGTGGTACCCGCCCCGCACCACCACATAACCACAGCGCCCCGCTCACCATCCGC
>CAZJVY010000122.1:0-7561 GCA_964549395.1 uncultured Armatimonadia bacterium
GTCGTTGAGCGCCGACAGACGGTATGCGTATAGTGACGACGGATACCCGCTCAAATTGAACGTGAGCGCGAAGTTGATGCCGTAGCTGTGTGGCAGGTCGGTCGTGCGAGTGGCGCTCTGGCCGTCGGGGTCCAGCGGGCACAGCAGAATCTGCTCGTTCTTGATGTAGGGCTGCAGCAGCACGCACCACGAGTACCCCAGTGTATCGGGAGCGTTGCCGGCGCGCGCGGGCACCAGTGTCCGGTCGTAATCCTGGGCATACAACGCCTGAGCGGCCAGCAACTGCTTCAGATTACTTATACAGGCCGCCTCTTTGCTTTTCAGCCGCGCGCGTGAAAGCACAGGCAGCAGCACCGCCACCAGCACCGCGATGATGGCCACGACCACCAGAAGCTCCACCAGCGTAAAGCCGCCGCGCCTCGACATGACGCCACCCTTTCCGTGCTCATTGCCCACATAAAATTGTCCGCACCCACTGCGGCCACCTGCCGGTAATGTTGTCTGCCCGCAAAGGTATTTGCGCCTCCGCCTGGGAATAACAGGTTGCAGCCTGCTTGCATGAACCGGAAAGGAGCGCGTATCCCGAAATGTCAGAAAAGGACCTTGCCGTCAACGGAGGCACACCGCTCAGGCAGGAGCCGTGGCCTGCGCGCATACAGATAGACGACCGCGAAGTCGAGGCCGTGATGCGGGTGATGGAGGCCGCCAAGCGGGGGTCGCCGTTCGAGCGCTACGGCGGAGTGGAAGTTGACGCCTACGAGGTGGAGTTCGCGCAGGCGATGGGTACCAAGTGGGGGACGGCGGTATCCTCCGGCACCGCCTCGATACACACCGCCCTGGGCGCGCTGCGGCTCGACGCCGGCAGCGAGATCATCTGCTCGCCCATCACCGACCCCGGCGCCATCATGCCGGTGCTATGGAACAACTGCATCCCCATCTTCGCCGACAGCTACGAGGACAACTTCAACATGGATCCGGCGACCATTCCCGCCCTGATTACGGAGCAGACCAGGGCGATTGTCTGCGGCCATATCGCCGGCCATCCCTGCGACATGGGCGAGATCCTGAACATTGCGCAGGACCACGACCTGTACGTCATCGAGGACTGCGCCCAGGCACACTACGCGCAGTACAAGGGCAGATTGGTAGGCTCCATCGGCCACCTCGGGTGCTTCAGCCTGATGTCGGGGAAGCACACCACCTCCGGCGGCCAGGGCGGCATGGTGATTACTGATGACGAGGAGCTGTACTGGAACGCCAAGCGCTTCGCCGACCGTGGCAAGCCGTTCAACAGCGACCAACCCAGCAACCTGTTCCTGGGCATCAACTACCGCGTGACCGAGCTTGCCGCCGCCATCGGTCGCGTGCAGTTGGGGAAGATGCCCGGGATTACCAAGGCCCGCCAGGACTTCGTCGCGGCCTTCGAGGCGGCGCTGGCGGAGGAGGACGTGGTCTGCTGCGAGCCTGCTCCGGTGGTTGAGGGCGGCGCGTCGGCATACTGGTTCGGCACGCTGCTGTTCCATGCCGACAGGTGCACGAAGAGCATGGCCGAATACGGGGCCGCCGTCGGTGCCGAGGGAGTGCCGGTCGGCGGCGACTATGCGGGGGCGTTGGTGCCCACCAAGGCGTGGATCAACGACATGCAGACTTACGGCCGGACCAGGGAGCCGTGGACCTCTGTGCACTGGAAGGGCGACATCGCCAAGCTGGACTACGCCGGCAGCGTGCCCGCTGCGGTGAAGTGCATCGGCCGGCTGACGCGCTACAGCGTGCACGAATGCCAGGGCGAGAACGATGCCGTTGACATGGCGAAAGCGATTGCCAAGGTGGATGCGGTCTATCGCAACTAGCCGACCGGCGGCGCTCCAGCGGGCGCCGGAGGAGGTCAGGTCATGCCGACATACTGCTGCGCTCATCGCGGCGCACCGGACACCCACCCCGAGAACACAACTCCGTCGTTCCTTGCGGCGCTGGAACTGGGGGTGGACATGATCGAGTTCGACGTGCGGGTAACCGCCGACGGACATGCCGTCCTCATGCACGACCAGACCGTGGACCGCACAACGAACGGGACCGGCGCTGTGGAGGAGTTGACGCTTGCGCAGATCAAGCAGCTCGATGCCGGCTCGTGGAAGGACCCCGGGTTCGCCGGCACGGAGGTGCCGACATTCGCCGAGACGCTCCAGATCATGCCGCCGAATGTTCTGCTCAACATCGAGTTGAAGGCCGGCGCGCAGGTCGTTGATCTGGTCATCGCGCAGTTGAAGAAGATGGCCATGATCGGCCAGAGCCTGCTGGCTGCCCGCAACGACCAGGCGGTGCGCGCCCGCGAGCTGGCGCCGGGCATGAAGATTATCAATTTCTCGCGCCAGGACGGCGGAGATGGGTATATTGACAATACCATCGAGACGGGCGCGGAGTACATTCAGTTGCCGCGCCAGCACACCACCGCCGAGAGGGTTGCACGGTGCCACGACCACGGAATAGGCGTCAACGTCTTCAAGTCGGACGAGCCGGACGACCAGAGGCTGCTGATGGATTGGGGCGTTGACTACATCCTTACCGACACGCCACGGGTGCTGATGCAGACCCTCGGCAGGCTTGAGGGATGAGCATGTTGAGCGACATCCGCTGTGAGGAGTGCGGCCAGGCGCTTGACAAGGACGACCTGACCTGCTGGGCCTGCGGCGCCCTGACCGAACGCGGGAAACGCCAGAAGCGCGGTGAGAGCGAGCCGCCGACCACGGAAGCCGACACCGACGAGGCCTGGCGCCAATCGGTGGAAGCAGCCAAGCGACGCAGGCAGACCGAACCGCCGGTTGATCCCGACGAGGCCTTGCAGCAAGTGCTGGCCCAACAGGGCGCAGTCGAGGAACTGGCCCGGGTCACTGAGGCCGCTGCACCGACCTACCAGCGCGAGCGCAGCGAGTACCCGGCACTGCGCCTCCTCAGCGGCAGCCTCAACTATGTGGCGATGGGCGCGGCGGCGATCTTCGCCGTGATGGCCGTCATCATCCTCGCCTACTCGCTGAGCCTGTTCGGTCAGGAAAGCAAGCTCGCGCCGCTAATCGGCTTCGGTGCGGCGGTCTTCACCGGTGTGATGGCCATGCTGGTCTACTATGTCTTCCGCGTCATGGGGGAGGCAGTCGGGGCAATGGCGGATGCCGCCGACAACAGCCGCCGTACCGTCGTCGTCCTACGAATGCTGCACAAGCAGATGCAGCAGCAGAGCACGGAGGGCAAGCCCGAGGGGGAGTAAGCTTTCAGCAAGGCATGTGCCGCAGCGGCAGCAGTCAGGCGTCAACGGCTTCCTCATCATCCCATTTGCGGGCACCGCGAATCTCCACGAACAGCTCGTTGAGGCGCAAGGCGATCTTCTTGTAGTCGGCCAGCGAATACTCCAAATACTGCGCCACATCGCGGACCGCCTCGGCGGTCTCGACGACCTCTTCACGGTGCTCGGCGACCCATTCAGCCGACTCGGCGAGCATCTGCCGCAACTCCTCGAGCTTCTTGAACCCCGGCGGCACCGGCTTCTGGCGGACCTCCCACTCCAGCGCCTCCCTCACATCCGCCACGTACTTCTCATAGGCGTCACGGCGTCTCTTCAGCCGGCCAAGCATGTGCTCGATGTCGCCCATCAGCTCATCCAGCCCCTCAAGCTGCGGCTCGCCCTCGATGGCCTCCTCGATGGTGTCCACCGTTCCGCAGACGTCGAGGTGGGTGGTCTGATGGTGGGAGTGCTCGTCGGTCTCGGCGATGAGGCGCCAGCCGCGGGTCGTCTCTTGCCATCGCACGGTGGGTAGTTGCATAACACCGCCGTCGGGGAAGACCAGAAGCGGCGCCTCGCCGTGCCCACGGTGCTCGATGTGGCAGCGGCCGATGGCGACCTGCTCGGCCATATGCCTGTCGTGTGGAGCAGGCGGCAGCCAGCGCCGGTTCTCCTCCAGAACTTGCTCGATGATCTGTTCCTTGTCCATTTGTACCTCCAACAGCCGCGATTCTCAGATGCAACGTACCGGCTTCCGGCATTACGGGCGCATCCTCGGGAACTCGCCCTCCGGGTTGCCGGTGACCTCATGCAGCAAGGTCATGAACTTGCACATGTTCTCAAAGGTCACCGGCGGCTGAATGCCGTGGTCGCCGTTGGGGAAGTAGCGGCCCCCTTCCAGCAGCGGCGGCACCTTTGACATAATCTCATGCTCGATGAGATGCCCGTTGCCCTCATTGACGACCTCTTTTTCCAGCCAGCCCATCAGGATGAACTGGGGATGGCGCTCGCGGAGGGCGAACAGGTCATTGCCGGCCTTGACCTCGGACGGGTGGATGGCGTTGACCCCGCAGGCCTCCACAAGCGGCACCATCTCCATGTAGTTGCCGTCCGTGTCTATGGATGCCATGGGTACGCCGCAATCACGGGCCACCTCACCGATGTCACGGTAAGCCGGCGAACAGAACTCCTCGAAATGGCGGGGGCTGATGAGCATCCCGTGGTTGTAGCAGTTGTCTTCACCGCAGCCGATGATCTCCGGTTTCAGCCGCTCGATGAGCGGAAAGGCGTAAGTCTTGCGATGCCAGTGATGCCAGTCGAGGATGTCGTGTGCCAGTTGGGGATCGTCGTAAAGCACGGTGCAGGCCTTCTCAGGTCCCATCAGCCCGCGCAGCGTCCCCCAGGTGGACCCGGCACCGACGGCAAGCGGCCTCGTGCGATCTGCCAGCTTGCGGCAGTCAACCTCAACCTCTTCCGCGGGTCGCATCGGGCCGGGCGTCATGCGCTCGCGGTAGAACTCCCAGCTCTTGCGGTCGCGCACGGGATGGATGATGAACTCCGGCATAGCGTAGGTGATGTCATTGTCAATCACCTGGCTGGTGAGCGCGCCGGTTTCGTACTCGATTATCTCACGGTCGCCCTCGATGTGGCTTTCGCTCTTGATGCCTCTGGCGGGCTGGGCGATGGCGAACTCCGGGTAGATAGGCCCGGTGGTGCCCCAATAGCGGAACCACCCTTCGACGCTGTCGGGCTTGCCCAGCCGGTGAGCGCCGTCCACCCACTCGGGCATGCCCTGCTCCACCAGTCGGCGGTGGGAGGGTATGTACAGGCCCTGCGACATGCCGGGCGAGCCGGGGAAGCCGAAGATAGGCACATAGTCCGGCTTCTCCCCTCGGCAGACTGCGATGAAGCGCTCACGGTCGTTCATTCTCTGTCCCCCCGCGTAAACATGGGGCAATCAGCGCTCTCAGGCATCCTGCTGCCGTCGCTCGTCCCATAGCTTCTGTGCGTACTGCAAGGCTTCCGGTGATGGCTCGAACCTGCCCTCGACGCTGGGCCAGGGATCGGTCTCGCACTTGGTCTGCGGATTGGGACTCCAGTCATCATGGCGGTACTTGTCGCGGGCCGACTTGTCCCGGAAATCGGGAATCTCGTAGCTGTTGCCCGCATCCAGCGCCGAGCGGAAGGCCTGCACGCCGACGATGGACATGGCTACGCCCCGGTAAACGTCCAGGTAGGGCTGGGTGTGGTTGCGGATGGCTTCGGCAAAGTGGTAGTTCATGAAGAAATCGCCGCCGCCGTGTCCGGCCTGCATTGCTCGCTCATGATGGACCGGGAAGTTCGGCCTGTAGATCCGCTCGACAGGCTCGGTCTTCTCCTCATCAAACTGCTCCTTGATGAGCCGGACCATGTTATGCTCGCCGTGGCGCAGATTCTCCATCTGGCCCTGCTCGCCGTGTATGCGCACCCACACGCTGTGACCGCGCAGGCCGCCCTGCAGCAGCTTTGCCACAGCGCCGTTGTCCATGCGCACCGCAATCATCGAGGCGCGGTCTCTAGAGGCCACGCGGTAGCGGTTGATCCTGTCGGTGTCGGGATAGGTCATGACGAAACCGTTGACACTGACCGGGCGGGTGTCGGTGATGAACATGATCGGCGCCATTGCGTGGGTGCAGTAGTAGGTCGCCGGTATCCAGTTGCGCCAGTGGTACAAGCCGTCTTTCAGCCGCAGGGACCAGTCCCGGTCCCCGGGATGGACGTACTCGCCCTCACCATAGGTGAACTCGCCGATGGCGCCCTCCTGGTAGAGCCGGCGCATCTCCTGGTTGAACAGCATGTACGGGTAGTTCTCGGCGAACATGTACGTATTGCCGGTCTCCTCCACGGCCTCCACCAATTCCACGCCCTGGCCCAATGTAAGGCATGCCGACGTTTCCGACATTACATGCTTGCCGGCCTTCAGCGCCTTGACGGCAAACGGTGCATGTTCGTGGAAATAGTTGGCCAGAATGACGGCATCCATGTCATGTTCCAGGAACTTGTCGTAATCGGTGTATGGAGTGACGCCGAGCTCCTCGCTGACCTGGCGGAGCTTCTTCTCCCATACATCGCACAGGGCGACCAGCTCCATCCCCACCAGCGGCCCGGCACCACGGGCGAATCCCTGCCCGCGACCTACGCCGATGACTCCGACTCTGATTGACTTCATGGTGCTTCCTCACTCCCCAGACGGGTATGTACCCAAGCTGCGCATCTTCCCGCGCAGACGCGGACCTATCTCTTCGGTAGGGGCGCACTGCGTGCGCCCGCACGCGTCTTCCGCGCATACACGGACCTGTCATCACATGCCGGCACGATCCGGCCGCTGATTTCGCAATGTCCCACTGCGGCACCTTCGGGGCCTGTCGTTTGCCGGCGTCACCGGCTACTAATATTGAAAGGGCCTGCCCGCCGGCAGGCCCTTTTCTCTATCCTGTCCTCCGTAGTTGCCGCAACCAGCCTACTGTGTCGGCGAAAGCGATGGCGGCGGAACTGAGCTTCCCCCTGAGGGTGGGGCAGCCTGTTGAGCTACCGGTGCACTTGCTGGCCCGCGGTGTACCAACGCCGCCGTATTGTCCGCAATGTTAAACAGCACAACGATGACCTCGAACCATATGCGGATCCAGATCAAGTACAGGAAATAGATGAGCGGCGACAATATGAGCAGTACTAGGCCAAGCCAAATCTTCTGGGTAAACGCCGCGATGATGCATACGAGCAAGGCCAGTCCCAGCAACACCACCACTATTAGGTACAGCACACCGAGTACGCGTCTAGTGACCAGCGAACTGAACGACGTGTCAAACAGCGCTGCAAAGAAGCCTCGATCCTGTTCCATTCTGTCTCTCTCCCATCATCTCTCGCTGGCTGTCGGCCAGCAACAAAATGGTAGCCTTGGCTCAAGGAGATTCGTCCCCCACGCCTGGATTCCTTCTCTTTGGTGGAACTTATCGGATCCGATTACTGCGGTGAAGACGAATAGCACTGCGTACAAGACGCCAAGGGCTATCCCCAAGATGAGACCCAGCAGGAAGGCGGGTCCGAACTTCTGAAAGCCCTTAAAAACGTCGCCGATGGCGACTACTTCGCCCCGCATTCTCTTGCCCAACATCATATACAAGCCCACGTTCATAGCTGGCGCGCAGACACCAATTGTCACACCTCCGATAACGCCGGCCAGCAGGGCTGCTAGAGCTACACTCAAAAGGTGTGTAAATAGGATGAGGGCGGTGGTAACCTCCGGGTGAGTGA
>CAZJVY010000123.1:0-1659 GCA_964549395.1 uncultured Armatimonadia bacterium
CTCCGAGCATGAGGGCAATGAGGTGGAAGGCAATGGTGGTGTCAATCTGCCATGCGGCGGGCGGGGAAGGTGCGCCGAAGTCAA
The DNA here is from genome assembly GCA_964549395.1 of uncultured Armatimonadia bacterium. Lineage (GTDB taxonomy): Bacteria > Armatimonadota > Zipacnadia > Zipacnadales > UBA11051 > UBA11051. The sequence continues at coordinate 85 of CAZJVY010000123.1, forward strand.
TGATGGCAATGATGGGATTAGGCGGCAGAGCGCGGACGTATTGGTCAAGGGTGGTGTGGTCCAGGCCCTCGAAGACCATTGACAAGGGGGCGTTGAGGTAGGAAGTAAGGGTGCGGGAAACGATCTTGGCAAGAAGGGTGCAACGGTCTTCGAGTTCGCGGAGTTGGTCGGGGGAGAGTTTTGTGGCTTGACGGAAGTCGTAAAGAGCGACCTGCGGCGGGCGAGCGCCTCGGGCCTGCCGTTGGGCGATCTGCATTGAGGCGTCGAGGATGTCGAGTTCTTGCTGACTGATCAGAGATTCGTCGGCCATTGTCATTGCGCTTTCATGGGACAGTCGGCGCAGGGCTGCCGCGGAACGTGGCGGCCCCGCGCCGGCAGACAGCTACTACTCATTTGCGTAAGTCGGCGAGAGGGTCCCGTCGGCGTGGGCAGGCGAGGATGGCTGCCTTCGGCGGAATCATTATTGCGCTTAGTTGTTCAAGTGAACACGAGGTGTGCCTATTCGATGTAGGCCTCGTCGCCGTAGTCAATGGTTATCTCACCTTGTTCCTCGAGTGTGCGGGCGAGGGCGGCAAGCTCAGCGCGAGCATTTTCGACCTCGGACACCCGCACCGGCCCGAGGGCGTGGAGTTCCTCATCGAGCGCCTGACGAGCGCGCTCGGAAAGGTTGGCCGTTATGCGCTGTCTGGTTTCTTCGTCGAGGCCTTTGAGCGCCAGAGCGAGGGCAGCGGGCTCAGCAGCACGCAGCACGGTCTGCAGGGCGCGGTCGGGCAGCTTGGGGATGTCCTCGAAGGTGAACAGGCTGCCCTCGATTTGCGCCGCCAGGCCCGGTTCAGCCTCGCGGAGATCGGCCAGCACCAACTGCTGTGTCTGGCGGTCCATGGTGCTGACCATGTCCATCAGAAACGCAAAGGAATTGTCCGGAACGCCGCTTTGCGTGCGGGCGGCAGGAACGAAGGTCTCCTCGAGGCCCCCGGCAATCGCCTGGAGGGTACCGGGGGCCAGTGGTTGTAAGTTGGCGGCGCGCGCGAGAATGTCAGCTCGCCTTTCCGGTGGCATGCTCTGAAGGACCGCAGCGGCCTTCGCAGCAGAGAGCTGGCTGATGAGCACCGCCGCGGTCTGGGTCAACTCGGCTTCCAGACGTCGGGCTATGATTTGCGGGTCCATTTCGGCCATTTGTCGCAGCGGGTCCAGGCGGTCACTTTGGCGCATAAGCAGGTCGTTACTGTGAACGGTCCCCAGAGTGCCAGAGAGTATCTCCTGCGCCATGCCGATGCCGCCGAGATGCTCCGTCTTGCCGCAGTCGGCGGAGAAGTCCCGGAGTATGGCAGTGTACTCGTCTCCGTTGATGGTCTCCAAGCGTGCCACCTCTTCGGCGACGGCGCGGACGAGGTTTTCGTCGAGATGGGCGCACACTCGGGTGGCAAGCTCGGTACCCAGAGATGCTATGACCACTGCAGCTTTGCGGATGCTACTGCGGCTGTTAGCCGAGTCGTCGGCCACATGTGTCACCCTCTTGCGCGGAAGGCGTTGTGCATCTCCGCTGCGGGGCCGGGCCAGCGGTCATGCTGCCGA
>CAZJVY010000123.1:1759-7387 GCA_964549395.1 uncultured Armatimonadia bacterium
CCGAACTGAGTGGACACAGGGACCACCAGTGCCGGGCATATGGTGGTAATCTGCACGCCGGTGCCGCGAATGAGGGAGGGGGGAGTGATGTCACAGCGGTAGCCGCTCGCCTCCAGATACGTAGTCGCATTGCCGGTAATCATGTTCGCCAGTTCGCCGAGTGCGCTGGAGGCCATTTCGTCAATTTCCTCCAACTCCTGGTTGAGCATCTGGCGGGCGATTTTGGCGGCGCTGACCTCCGACATGCCGTATAGGGCCACCCCCTCCACCATGCCGTTGACGCCGAGGACCGTCGTGAGCTCCTGTGTGGTGAAGGTGTTTCCACTGCGCAGGCTGAGCTGGCCGCGTTCGGGCGAGGCATCAACCACCCGGGACAGGACCGTGAATGCGGCGCGCACAAACGGCTCGATGAACTTGACTTCCACTGCGCGGCCCTCCTTGCAGACACGCTGCAGGCTGTGGCATCGAAGACGCACGATGGTTGAGGCTGTTTGGGGGTGCCTGGTGTCTGTGGTGCCAGCAATTTGGGTGCCAATCGCTTGCAGTGAGTCAGTTTGAGCAACGACCCGGAAACCCCTTGAAGTCGTCGCGCTCCTATGGTATTCTGATACTATGCCTAAACGCTCAAGCAAGAGGAAGCAGGGGCCCGAAGACGTGAACGAGATCGCCTTCCGCGTGATGCAGGAGGCGACGGGCGCAGCGGAGCCAGCCACAGCAGACGGGAAGAACCCGGCAGCGGTGGCCCTGGGGCGCCTCGGCGGGTTGAAGGGCGGCAAGGCCCGAGCCGAGAGGATGACGCCTGAGGAACGCAGCGAGGCGGCAAGGAAAGCTGCCGAGGCACGCTGGTCGAAGCGAAAGGCAGATCATGGCGGCGCATAAGCAGTTACTTCTGGATGAGTTCCGTGATAGCTCAGTGTTCGACGATCCCGCACTGGCCGGAAACAAGGTGTGCCCCGTGCACCGATGGGTCCCCTGGATTGCCGGGTTTTCCTCCGACTTCGTTAGTGGGGCACTCCGGCGGCACCTAGATAAGTGCGGCACGATTCTCGATCCGTTCGCCGGCGTGGGTACTACGCTTGTTGATGCTGTCCTGAATGGTCACGACGCCGTAGGCTTCGAGATAAACCCGTATGCTGCCTTGGCAGCGAAAGTGAAGGCGGGAGCGCACTGTGTTGATGATCAGGGCCTGCTGCGAGAGGTAGAGCGCTTTCGTAAGTTCTATGGCTCTTGTCTAGACCACGACTACACACCGAAGAGCAAGCCGCCAGCCGGATTCCGCACACGGGGGGAGTTCTACAGCCCGCGTGTACTGCATAAAGTACTAATCCTCTGGGACTTCATCAACAGCATCGAGGAAGATGCCATCAGAGATCTCTTCCGGCTCGCCTTCGCGGCCACTATGGTGCAGTATTCGAACTATTCGTATGAGCCTAGCCTTGGCCGGAAGAGGAGTGCCGGCAGGAGCGACGTTGACGACTTCGCTGTAGGCGAGTTCATCCGTAGTAAACTGCTGGAGATGTGCGAAGACGTCCTGTGGTTTCGCGGCCAGCTAGGCGGCAAGCGGCCGGCGGACACGCGGGTTGTCTGCGCTAGCTTCTTCCGCTATGGGGAGTACCTGGAGCCGAGCACGGTTGATTTGGTGATCACGTCTCCTCCCTACCTGAATAACTATCACTATGTCCGCAACTCTCGCCCTCAGCTCTACTGGCTGGGGTTTGCGCAGCGCCCCCAGGACCTCAAGTTTCTAGAGGAAGAGAACGTCGGGACCTTCTGGCAGGTAGCTCGGGATAAGGTCCACGTACCGCTTGAGTTCTCTCTAAGCGACAGTGACTTGCCGAGGCGTCTGGATGAACTTAGGCAGATCAATCAGGGGAAGGGTGTGTACGGCGGGAATGGATGGGCAAACTACGCGGCGGCGTACTTTAACGACTGCTATCGCCTAGCACAGGGGATGGACTACACGCTGAAGCCAGGTGGGACCGCGCTGGTGGTGATAGGTAACAGCATCATACAGGGAATGCCCATCGCTACGGATCAGTACTTCGGGGAGATCGCCGTACACGCAGGGCTTGAACTGGTGGAGATACACATCCCTCGCGCTACTCGCGTGGGTAATAGCATCATCAATTCAGGGTTGCGTACAGAACAGGCCGGGGGGCAGCTTTATGAGGCAGTCGTGGAAGTTCGTAAGCCGGCTTAGGGTCGCAGTTTAGCACGGATGCTTTTGACATCAGGTGGCTGCCCGGTGAGCTTGGATACCCAAGACCGCCCGGGATGTAGGACATCCCATTCGGAAGGTGCCTGATTATATCGGTCTGATCCTGGGTCGTGATTTCCGAACCCGTCAATCAGACAGTTCCAGATAGGGCTGTACTTGCGGATGAGACTTGCTTCGATAGTGCCAATCAACTGACTCTCGGCGTCAACGAGCAACATGAAGCGGCACCGAAAGTCGGTGATTCTAAGATGTTCGGCCACCATGATGCTTCTAGCGTGTTCGTTCAGGCGCCTGTAGAGTTCGTCGGAAGCGGAGGAGGTTGTTCTGGAGGTACGCCATCCTTCGGGGACCGCCTTGCCGACGTAGATTGGTAGGGCACATTCGTTCGGGTCAGCAGCGACGATGCTTGAGTAGAGAGCAAATCCGCCACAGTAGTAGAGTGCGTAGACACCAGTTCCTTCAAAGCGCGTTGGCGGGGGTAGAAGTTGCAGCGGAGTCTTTTCTAGGAAGTCTACAGCCTCATTCACCACAGCTTGCAGCCTCGGTGAACGGAATGTATGTAATGATAGGTCCACTGGGTGCCCCCGTCGGCATGTAGTAGTGAGTAGCTTCTTCGCGGTGACGGAATGAACCTCTTGTCTGACTACGGAAGCTCCCGAAGACGCCGGCAATAGCGGCAGGTATTGCGGATCACGTCCGGACAGTGGAAGAGAGCGTTGTATTGCTCTCAAACTGACCCACTAGCCAATCGTTGGTTGGCGCCTGGTGCCGTTGCGGCTGCGGAGGGGCACGGGTTCGGGGACGTACAAGGTCTGTGGCTCCGGGCGAGGTCAGGCGGCCTTGCCGAGTACGCGCCGTACCACATCGAGCACTTGTTCGGCCTCGAAAGGCTTGACGACGTACTCGCTGGCGCCGGCCTTGACTGCATCCAGCACTAACTGCTGCTGGCCGAGCGCAGAGCATATCACCACTTTGGCCGAGGGATGTGTTTGCAGTATCGCGCGTGTGGCGCTGAGCCCGTCCATACCGGGCATTGTGATATCCATCAGCACCAGGTCGGGTTGCTCGCTTTCATAGGTTGCGATGCCGGCCTCTCCGTCGGCAGCCTCGATGATGTCGTAGCCCTCGGCAGCGAGGATATTCCTGAGCATTGTTCGCATGTAGATTGCGTCGTCAACAGTGAGTATCTTCGTAGCCATGGCTTGTGCCTCCGGAGATGGTCGGGCCCCGGGCGCCGGGATCTGTTCTAAGCCTGCCGGCGGGGCCGGTCAGGCACCGGAGCCGGCGGCAGGGTTTTGGCTGTCGGGCATTGCAGCGGGAGCGGGCAAGCGCCAGACCGCTCGGCGGCCGTGCGTGCGGCATCAGTTTACTATCGGTTTCGTGAGATTGGCCCTTGAGTTGCGTCAATTGTTACAGAGAATTCGCTCAAGTCACCGGCGGCAGTGGCCGATAGTAGAACCAGGCCGCCAGCCATCAGGCTCGGCCCAACGGGCGTTTGTGTGTCATGTCGAGTTCCGGGTGAGACGAAGTCCAGACTTGACACGCATGGCGGGATGCATCCTACCGTTCGCACTCCCACGATAGAGGAGTGATCGCGACGCGATGTTGCGCATGAACACGGTAGTCACGGCAAGCACCTCCACGAGTGTGCTGCCGCAAGTGGTGGCGCAGAGCACACTCCTGGAGTTGTCCGCTTTGGAGCTCGAGGAGAGAGTGAAGGAGGAGTTGGAGGAGAACCCCGCGCTGGAGCTGTCTGCCGAGACCCTGCCGCCCCCGGAGTACGTACCGGTGATGCGGACAAGGAACCTGCCGACGAGGTATGAGAACACGGGTTCTTACGACACATGGGCCAATCTCGCGGACGGCTACACACTCAAGCAGGAACTGAAGCAGCAATTCCGCGTTCACAACCCACCCGGCAACCATCGCGTTGCCGAGTTCCTGATCGAGGCGCTCAACGATGACGGCTATCTCACCCTGAGTGTCGGGGAGGTCGCGGAATACCTGGGGGTAGATTGGCAGACGGTGGAGGAGGGCCTGGCGGCGGTGCAAGAGCTGCGCCCGTACGGCCTCGGTGCGCGGGACCTGTCGGAATGCCTGCGCCTACAGCTTCGAGCACTGGACAGGGGGCAGATCCCCGAGGGCGTTGAGGCCATCATTGACAACATGGCGCATCTGGGCGGCGGCCTTTCTCTGGTCGAGCTGAAAAGCCTGACGAACCTCTCCGGGCCGCAGATTCAGCGGTCGCTGGACTTCATACGGCAGCGTCTCTGTCCCTACCCGGGTCGTGCTTTCCGCGCGCCTTGGAGCAGCGCCGCGGAGGAACGCCAGTATGCGTACCCCGATGTGGTGCTCTCCATCAGGACCCCCGATGATGAGATCGTGATTTCGATCCCCCAGTCACAACGGCTCGGCATGCGCCTGAATTCGGCGTATGAGCGGCTAGACGAGGAGTTGCGCATCAACAGCATCCGTGCGCGCGACGAGCGGCTTAAACAGGCTCGCGACCAGGTGCGCAGGGCGCGTCAGTTCATAGATAACATCACCCGCCGTTACCGCACCATGCACAAAGTGATGAGCGCGATCGTCGGGTACCAGACCGAGTTTATTTTGCAGGGGCCGGCGCATCTGCGGCCGCTGAGCAAGAAGCAGATCGCCTCGGCGGTGGGCTTTCATGAGGCCACCGTGTGCCGAGCTACGAAGGACAAGTACGTGCTGATGCCCGATGGGCACCTGGAGGAGATAGACGTCTTCTTTGACGATGCGCTTCCCACCAAGAGCATGATTCGGCGCATGGTTAATTCCGAAGACAAGAGTGCGCCTCTGTCGGACCGCCGCCTGCAAGAGGAGTTGCTGAACCATGGCTTTGAGATCGCTCGCCGCACCGTCACCAAGTACCGGATGCAGTTGGACATCCCGCCGGCCAGCCAGCGCGTTGCCTGATGCCCGGCTAGTCGTTCGGCGGCATGAGTCTTGCAGCACTCGGGGGCGGGAATCGCGATAGAAGGGCGGCGAGGTGGGGAAGAGGCGCATCTCACCGGCCGATGGCGTTCATGCTTACGGGGTAAGAACGACATGCCGCAACGCTCCATGCTTTCTAATATCACCACAGCGGCTCTTGAGAGAGGACTGTCGGGCGTTTACGCCCGGCAGGTCGCGATTGCCGACAACCTGGCCAACGTCGAGTCTGCTGGCTATCGGGCAAGAGGTGTGGAGTTCGAGGTGGAGTTGCGTGGGGCGGTTGAGGCAGAGCGGTCAGGGCGCAATACGTCCGGCAGGGGTCGAAGCCTGGTCGAATCGGTACAGCCGCAGATGGCAGAGCGGGACACGCCCTCGCGGCGCGATGGTAACAACGTGAGCATTGAGACCGAACTGGTAGAAATGAGCAAGATCTCCGTGCAATACAAGAT
>CAZJVY010000124.1:0-7289 GCA_964549395.1 uncultured Armatimonadia bacterium
AAGCGCACCCCGTACGGACATGAGAAGCGGCGAGGCCCATTCAGCCTCGCCGCTGTCGTGTCAGAATGTCAGAATTCGGCACGCGTGAGGGGACGCGCCTTCGGTTCGCCGAGGTCATCCGACCAGACGCACACCGGCGCGCTGCCCGCGTGACGACGCCATGACGCGCTACGCGGAGGGCGGCTGGACCGGTGTGTACGGGCCCTGCCCCGCGTGTATGACCGCTGAGGGCGACTTGCGCCCATCGCGGGTGATGGTGAATACATGGATTTCGTAGCGCACCACCCGCTGTTTCTCCCCGAATGCAATGCGGGGAGTGGCGACCAGCAACGCAAAGCTCCCGTCGGGATTCACCTTATGCCTGTGGCCGGGCACCATCTTGATGTAGCCGTCGTCCGTCGTGTCGAACACAAAAGTCTGGATCACGACGAGCGAGCCCAGAGGCGCCTTGCCGACCACGAGAGTGCTGGGACCGGCTACATAGCCGTCTGTGGGGCTGGTGACGACCGGGGCCTGCCCTTCCAGCGGCAGTTGGCCATTGTCGGCCACGCACGCTCCCGCCAGCACGACGATTGCAGCACAGCTTAGCAGCACCGTCCAACGCGTTCTCATGACTGGTGTCCTCCCCCGTAATGGTTGTGAACAACGGCACTATCCCAGATAGCAGCCCGACAGCGGGCCGCTTCACATGTTCAGGGCGTCGGCAACTCCTGCTCCACGGTAACGATGGCGTGTTGTGACTTGGTCCCATCCTGGGTCACTGTGAATGCATGGATCTCGTAGCGAAGCGGCCGCTTCTGTCCGAATGACACGCGCGGCGTGGCGATCAGCAGGCTGAAACTGCCGTCCGCGTTGGTCACATGGCGGTGGCCGGGGACCATCTTCACGAAGGTGCCGTCAATCTGCTCGTACACCTCCGTCTGGAGGACGACTACGGCTCCCGGTGTAGCCATCCCCTCTACCAGCGTGCTGGGGCCGACCATTTCGCCGTTCTGCGGGCTGGTAATGACCGGCACATTCCCATAGGTGGAGACTTGCCCGGTCGCGGCGCCCGCCAGGGCCTGGGTGAGTTGTCCGGTATCGGAGGCTGCAAAATACGAGCCGCCCCCAATCTGCGCGATCTGCTGTAGGTACTTCTCCGCCTCTGAACCGGCGCTGAGGTCGAATCCCACCGTGTTGATGCTGATATTCATCGGGCTGGCAGCCAGTGCCTGCTGTGCTTCCTGGATGGCATCCTCGACGGTTTCACCCGGCGTGGACAGGTCCACGATCTCCGATGAGCACACCGCCATAAGCATTAGCAGCGCCAAGGGTACTAGTAGGAACCGGGTTGCTCTCGTCACCATCGCCGTGCACCTCCGGACAATCGCCAACTCGTCAACATGACCTGCAATTCAGGTGCGGGGGCATTCATGACACTACCGGCCGCCTCTCATCTGCGCCTCGTGCACCTGCTGAAAGACCTGGTGGAGGCTGGCGGCCGCCTCCTCCTGCCTGATGCCCCCATGCTCGGGACAGTTGTCCTGTCCGTCGCACAGTATGATCAAGCGCCCCTGTTTGCCGCTGCCGTTGCGTGTCAGGTACGTCAGGCCCTTGTACTTTCCATAGGTCAGTGGCGTATCGCCTGTAGCCTGTAGCGTATCCACGGCAGTCTTCAGCTCATTGGCGTCCATTGTGAAGCCGCAGTGAAGCCGGACGCTACAACTGCCGAACCCGATCAGGCACCACTCGGTCTTGCCGTCATTGGTCTGCTCAACGGCCCCCCTCACGGCCGCCTTGGCCGCCGCTATCTTGCTCCCGCCCATGCTCCCACTGCAGTCGACGAGGAAGCAGATGGAAAGCTCCGGGTTCTGCTCGCCGAGCGTGCCGTTCCAGGCGGCATCCACAACCGTGTTCTGGTCTGCCCAGCCGTACAGCCGCTTTGAGGCCCTGTCGGCGAACGCCAGGCGCAGCTTCACCTCATACGGCCCGGGCTTGCCGGCATCGAACGGGAACTTGATGAACGCCGAACCGGCCTTGCCGCCATTCCAGCTCTGGCCCTCGCTGATGATCCCCGTGCTCGTCTGTCCGGCTTGCGCGAGCGCCGGCTGCACGATGACAATCGGAGCCCACTTGCCGTCGGCTGGCCAGCCCGACAGCTCGTTGCCGTCCCTGTCGCGCACCTCGAGGAAGCTGAGCATGGACTCGATGGTCGGATTGCCCGGCCAGGCCGTCGAGGTGTCGAAGGTGCTGCCGATGTTGCCCCCGGTGTCGAGATTCCTGTCGAAAATCCGCAGTTGCGCCGGTGCTGTGCCCCACGTATTGAAGTACCCAACCGCATTCGCAATCGCCGTCCCGATGACCTGATCCCAGCGCCGGCAGAACAGGCTGAACAGGCGAAAATCGTTGATTGTGTACTTGACGACGATGCGCGCCGTGGTCTCACCGACCGCGCGATTGGGTGGCTCGTACTGCACGTCGTCAATCAGCAGCGGCTCCATCAGCAGGTCGTACTCGTCCGTGGTCGGTGGATAGCCGCTGAAGACCGTACTGAACACCGGCCCGCGCCATGCCAAGTCCCCGTTGTGCACGTTCACGAAGAATTGGGTCGCCTGCGACATGAGGAACGCCGACTTGGCCAGGTCCTTGGTATATGCGAGGTCGGTATACTGGACGATGGGTGTGTATATGGCCTTCTCCGGGAATGTCTCGTGAAAAGCCGAGGTAATGAGTTCGACCGGCACTGCGCCGGCGTTGATGACATAGCGCTGGGGATTGGCTACCTTGCGCAGGACGTGCTCGCACTCGACGAGTTCCAGATGCTTGTGGCGGATCTGGAAGTCGTGTCCGCCTCCGTAGTAGCCGCCGCATTGGTTAACAAGCGCGTGGATGACGCAGTCGGTGCAATAGTGGGTCAGCCATCCGAGAGCGAACGCCGTGCCCGCGTTGCGCGCTGCCTGGTCGGATAGCTTCTGGGCCTCCTGCAGCATGTTCATGATGAGCAGGCCGGTGCGGTCATAGTGGGCTTCTGCGCCGGGATGGTCCCACTCGAAGTACTCGGCTATCAGATAAGAAGTGAGCGCGATGTCGGGACCGGCCGAGCCGGCCAGATACGCATCAAGATTGGCGTTGCAGAGGTCACGAACCGATTGGGGCGCCTGATCCAGCGCCCTCAAGGCCACGTACCCATGGCCGGGCGCCTGGCTGGCCCAGGCACTCGTCGTCAGCAGCACCAGCAGCATGGATGCAACCATGGCATTTCTCAGCACTTGACATGCCTCCGCTCTTGTACCCGCCGCACACTCCCCGTGGTGGCCAATTGAATGAGCTAAGTACGTGCTATGGCTGCGAAGGGCGGCCTCTCAGATTGGCGCTGGTGACGATGCTGCGCAGTCCGGCTGCGGCCTCTGCCGTCCCCCCGCCCTGGCGTATGTTGCAGCTGTTCTCGCCGTCGCAGAGCACGATCAGCCGGCCCGATCTGCCCCTACCGTTCCTAACAAGATAGGCAGTCGCCTTGTAGATCGAGTAAGTCAGTGGCGTTCCGCCGTGCGCATCCAGCGATTGCACGGCTTGCTGCAGTTCGCCTGCATCAGTGGTGAACGGCACCACCTGCCAGCAAGTGCACTCCCCGCCGAAGCCCAGCAATGCCCACTCCGTCTTGCCATCGTTGGTCTGATTCACCGAGTTGACCACGGCCATCTTGGCGGCGTCAATCTTGCTGCCGCTCATGCTGCCACTGCAGTCCACCAGGAACAGTATCGAGAGGTCAATCCCGCTCCCCGTCCCGCCGGCAATTGCGCCCCCCGCGGTCGTGCCGCCGACGGTCTGCCCGCCACCTGTTGTCCCACCACTGGAACCTGTTCCACCAGTAAGCGTTGTGCCTCCGGGGGCCGGGGCCACGACCGGATCGGCCACCTGCTTGCTGGTGCCGAACATGTTGATATCCCAGGTGTAGGTGTATTGCGTGTCGCCATCCACGGCCACTATTGTGACGTACGCGCCGTAGTCGCGCACGTCAAAGGTTGCACTCTGCAGCCGCCCGGGGCCTATCGCGCCTCGCAGTGACTCGCCGCTGATGGGGACCTGCGGGGCGCCGGTGCGGAAATGCAACATGCAGAAGTTGACAACCGGCTGCCCGGCGATGATCTGGGTATAGAGGAAGATCGGACCGCCCGGCGTAGCGGCCGCCGCCAGTTCCGTCGGTGATGGTACGTTGTCGCCGACTACGCTCTGCCAGACGGCGCCGGCGTTCTCCGAGGAGCAAAACAGGCGCTTCGTGGCCATGTCATAGGAAACCTGGTACTGCGAGTTCTTGTACGTCAATACCACATCAATAGTGTCGGCGTTTACCGTCGCAACCGCCGCACCAAATATCAAGACAGCCGACACCACCAGCGGCACAAGCTTTCGTGACATGGAGAAGCACCTCCTCACGGCTGTTTACCGCACACGTCTCCGTTAGCGACTGCGAGGCCGGATCCGGCCCCAGGTTCGCCTTCCACGCAACTGCTACCTCTCCCGGAACACGCTTGTCGCAGTAGCATGAACCCGGTGACAGTATATAACAGCCCACTGACCTGGTCAACGTAACGCGACCCAGTGCCGTCCGCAGCAGGCCCGTGTTCAGACGTTACTGCCCAACGCGACCCACAGTCTGCTCGTAAGCGGCGATGGTTAGCTCGGCGGTCGTGCTCCATGCAAACAACTGCGCTCTGTTGCGGCCTGCCGCACCTAGCCTTTCTCTCAGTTCGACATCGTAGGCAAGCTGTGCCACTGCCGCACCGATGGCCGCCTCGTTGCGCGGATCCACCAGCAACGCCGCGTCACCCGCCACCTCCGGCAAAGATGAGACGTTGGAAGTCAACACCGGCGTCCCAACGGCCATCGCTTCAAGGACGGGCAAGCCGAACCCCTCGTAAAGCGTGGGGAAGAGCAAAGCCGTCGCCTCGGCGTAGAGCGCGGGAAGGTCATTGTCCTCGACATAGCCGATGTGTCGGGCGTGCCCGGCTGCGGCAGCATCGTGAAGCAGTCGTTGCTCCTCGGCGCACTTCCAAGCCGGCTGTCCGGCCAGAATGAGTTGCTCGGCAAACCGCTTCTGGGTGCGCGCCGCCACGAACGCGCGAATGAGGCGCCGGACGTTCTTGCGCGGCTGCAGATTGCCGACGTACAGCATGTAAGGCCCCGGCATCTGGAACTTCGCCCTGATGCGGGCTCTATCCGCGGCATCGGGCTGGGTCAGGAACTGCTCGCCGGACGCCTCCGGGGTCACGAATATCCGTTCGCGCGGATAGGAGTACTGAGCCGCAATGTCAGAGGCCGTCGCCTCAGAAGGTGCAAGGACGGATGCCGTGCGCCGTAGCGAACCGGGCAGGAACCTATTCATGACAACTCGATCCCGCCAGGTGAACCATTGCGGGTAGAGCTTGAAGCTTATGTCGTGGATCGTGGAGATTACCGGGCATGGAGACACGAAGGGGGCCATGTACTGCACGTGTAGCAGATCGAGCCGATCCGCGCGTGCCAGTCGAGGCAAAGCCATGACGGTCCAGAGATAGCCGCGCGGCCGCTCGCGAACGTGGATGAGTAAGCCATCCAGTGCGTCTCTGATAGCGGCTGGCGGCTGCTCATCCAGGTATACCACGAACTCGTGCCCTATGTCTGCGCGTGCCAACGCCCGCACGAGGTTGTACGTATACGTGCGGTCCCCCGTCTTGCGTCCGAGCAGCACCCTGCCGTCTATGCCTACCCTCATCGCCGGTCCCGATTACGCCAGGTCTTCGCCCCTGTAAGGCTTTGGCCCGCGCCACAGTATGTCGGCGGCATGAACGATGTGGAACCTCAGCCGCCACCACGCCATCAGTAGCGCCTGCGATATGCGCCTGTTGTGACCGGCACTCAGCAGTGCAAACGGACCGATAACCAGGACTTTCAACAGGCTGTACACCACCCGCATCAGATAGAGAAGGAAGGTGGCCGGTTTGCCGTGGTGGATGCGGAAGTACGCGAACTCGGACATGGACCTCTGCAGGTTCTGCCGGATCGCCGACACTCCGCCGTACGATGCCCCGACCTTGTGGATACACACCGCCGTACTGACAATTACGCGCCTGTAGGCGGCGCGCTCCATGCGCTTGGCCCAGTCGGCGTCGTCGCACCACATGAAGATGCGCTCATCCATCATACCGACCTCCCTGACGGCTTCTGCGCGCACCATGTTGCATGCGCCGAACACGTAGTCCACCTCGTAGAAGTCGCCGGAACGCTCGAAACGGTCGGTAGCGGCGAGCTCAATCCGCCTGATGACGCCCACCGGCAGCATCCGCACCCACAACCGCGGGAACGGGCCTGCAGCGTACTGCCTGCCTCCACCAGGGAACTGCAGGCGTGGCGACGCCGACCCGATGTCCGGATTCTCATCCATCACCCGGACAAGCTCCTGCAGGCAGCCTGCGGTCAGTTGGGCATCGCTATTCAGCATGAGGTAGTACCGCCCCGATGCGCCTCGCATCCCCTGATTGCAGGCGGCCGTGTATCCGGCGTTCTCCTCATTCTCTATGAGATGCACGCTTGGGAGCCGGCGCCTCACCATCTGCACGCTGCCGTCCGTCGAGCCGTTATCCACAACGATGATTTCGGTCTCAAGGCCACCCGTATGCGCCTGACACGAAGCGATGGCGGCCAGCAGGTCGTCGCGCGTATTGAAGCTCGCTATCACTACCGAAACGTCCATTACATCTCCTTGCGTTCCCGTAGGCGGGCGCTATCGCCGCCGTAGAATTGTCCTATCCTCCCCGCAGCGGCATTCCGGCTGCATCCTGCAGCCACTCCAGCATCACGGTTGAGTAGGTACCGACAAACGTCCGCCGGGCGCGTTCGAGGCCCGTTTCCGCCAGCGAGGAACGTAACTCGTGATCATCCCCCAGGCGCCTGATGGCCTCTGTTAGGCCTTCCACATCGCTCTCGCGGAAGATGACGCCCGCATCGCCTATGATCTCCGGGATTGCACCTGAATCAGAGCCGATGACGGGAACCTCGCAGAGCATGGCCTGCGGCAGAACCCGGCCGTATTGCTCTTGCCATGTAGCGATGCTACAAGATGGGAGTACCAACATGTCCATAGCCGAAAGGTACCGGGGCACCTCCTCCACCGCAACCGCCGGTACATGGACGATGCGCTCGGCGACCCCGAGTTCCCCGATTAGTCCGTGCAACGCCTGCGCGTAGCGGCCGCTGCCGAGCAAGAGGGCGGTGTAGTTGCCCGGAAGCGCTGCTACGGCATTGACGAGAGTGTCCAACCCCTTCTCCCAGAC
>CAZJVY010000125.1:0-6982 GCA_964549395.1 uncultured Armatimonadia bacterium
GCGCTCATCCGCTGATGGCTGACCGCGCGGAGAAGATGGTGCGCTATTTCCACAGCTACCTCGAGCTTGACGAGCAACACAACGCCTACACGTGGAACTACTGGGACTGGACCGAATATGGTGAGCCGGGCCATTCCGGCTACGAAGACACCAGTCACGCGGCCTTGACAATGAGCTTGGCGGTTGTCGCGGCCCGCCGTGGCCTGATATTCACCGATGAGGACATGGTTCGCATTGCCAACACCTGGCTGAAGCTGATGTGGAATCAGGATCCTGACAACCCGATGATGGCGGCGGGCGTTGATGGCCGCGAACCGCACAAGTTCTCGGCGCTTCTCAATTGGTGGGGCGAACTGTCCCAGTGGGACAGACAGGTGTACGATCTGGCCCTCAAGACGTTCCTTGCCAAAGACGAGCAAGGCCAGGCCGCATGGGCTCCGGCCATGCTGGTATGCGCCAAGCGTGCCGGCGTGCAAATCCCCGGCCTGGCCGCCGACGCGAAGCAGTTCTGAGCAAGTCTTTGCAGACTGGCCTTCTCGATTCCGCTTCAAGCGTGCTATACTGTACCGACGTTTGAAGGCCCGGATCGCTGTCCGCAGCCGCCACATCAGCAACAGGGGGTCACGCTCAACTATGCGGCAATCAGAGGAGTTCCACGCCAAGGCCCGCTACGTCGGCATCAGCCTGATGGTCGCTCTGGGTGCAGCTCTGCTCTACCTGGTTTACCAGGCGACACAGTTCGACGATCTTGTCAACATCAACGCTCTGGACATGGCGCAGATATCGCGCAATGTGGCTAGGGGCGACGGATTCACCACCAAGTTCATCCGCCCGCTCACTCTGGCGGTTAACGAGAATACCACGACCATCGCCAAGCATCCTGACCTGGTCACGCCGCCCCTGCATCCGCTCCTCACGGCCGGCCTCTTCAAAGTCTTCGGGGCCAGTGCGCGGGTGGCGGCATGGGCATGTGGGCTTTGCTTCCTCCTCACCATCGGCATCACCTACTGGCTCGCGATACGCGTTTTCAGCGGCCAGGTAGCCACTCTGGCCATGGTGATGGTCGCCACCGATACGGCACTGCTCCAGTACGCCGTCTCCGGACTGGAAACCTCGCTGCTTACACTACTGGTCACCCTCCTGTTCCTGGTGCTGTTCACCCACTGGCAAGCGAAGCGGTATCAGACGCTGCTAAGCGCCATCGCCGGGGCCGTCGCCTGTCTCATCTACCTCACACAGTATGCCTGGCTTGTCATCTGGCTACCGGTCTTGCTGGTGATCATTTACAACGCCGAGCGCGAGCGCAAGCTCACCAACGCCATTGTCTTTGTCGTCATCTCCGTGCTCGTGGGCATGCCCTGGTTTGTCCGCAACTACAACATCACCGGCGATCCGTTCTTCACCTACCGCTGGACCGAGGCCGTCATGGGTACCATGACCCATTCGGCCAATACCCTCTTCCGCACTTGGAATGAATCGCCGCCGGGGTTCATCTCATTCGCAATGGATGCACCGCGCGAGATGTACCAGAAGGTGCGAACGGGACTGCTGTACCTGCGCCCGGTTGTAGTTGACACCGGCGGCCCGTTCATCGCCGTGTTCTTCTGGGTGGCTATACTCATACCGCTGGGGGGGCTCGGATTCGAGCGCATACGCAAGGCGGTCTACGCGACAATCGTGCTGCTGACTATAGTGCTGAGCGTACTGGGAGCATCAGGGCGCTTGGTCGCGCCCTTGGCACCCTTCATGACCGTCGTCGGCTTGGCGCTGTTCTGCGAGCTGCTCAACCGTCGCGTCGGACGCCTGCCCGAGTTGCCCAAACGACGTTGGCGCAGTACCGGCACGGCCATACTTCTTGCCGTGCATATCATCCCGCTGGCGCTTGTCATGATGCCGGGCTTCCCGACCTACTACACGCAGGGCGTAGCACTACAGCGGGCCGCCAATGAGTTGAACAGCTTCCTCGAGGAGGGCAGGCCCGTCATCACCGACGTGCCCTGGGTGGTGGCATGGTATGCGGATCGGCCGGCGATATGGTTGCCGTTCCAGCCCGTTGACGCCCGCCGCATCGAAAGTGAAATCGGGCGTGTTGACAGCCTGCTGCTCACCCCGGCGCTCGTCACCGTCGCCGAGAACGAGAAAGCCACCGACTGGGCCAGGGCCTGGCAGCGGGCACTGACTGAAGATATACGCTATCAGGACTGGACGGTTGACCGGCGCCTGGCCAACGCTGCCTGGATTCTCTTCAAACGTGTCCCATAGCCATTCAATAGCGCCGGCGAGCGGGGCCGGCTTCGTGGAGGAGCTCTGCGCCATACACGCAAGACACAGACGGGGATTGCGCGGATGACCGACGAGTCGCAGACGCCGCAAGAGCCTGAAGAATGCTACCGCTGTGGCACGCAACTCCCTGCCGGCGCCAAGCGGTGCCCCAAGTGCGGCAGACGGCAGTATCGCGCCTGCTATTGCGGTAACCAAATTCCGGTCACTGCGCCGACTTGTCCGTACTGCGGCGCTGACTGGTCCGGCAGTCGCCGCGTCACTCGCAGGAAGAGCCGATCCAGCCGTATCAGACCCCGCGCGCTGGTCAAGAGCGCGGCCATCGGCGCGGGCATCGCCCTCGCCGCCACCGCAATCGTTTTCATCATCATCGGCTATTTCGCCAGGCTGGGAGCTGCCGGCGGTGCCGTGCCCCCCGAGTTCGCCATTCAGGTGCAGATGGCGTCCACTGCCGTCAGAGACATGGCGGCCGGCGTAGGCGCGGCGATTGTCCGCCGCAGCCAGAGCGTGACGGGATTCATCATCGGCCTCGCCATCGGCGCTGCTGTCGGCGGAACGCTCTATCTCACCAGAGTGGGAATACTCAAACTGGGACGCAAGCGACGCAAAGGCAGTAGAGGCAGTAGGCGGTCGCGCAGGTCCAAGACTCGTTGATACTCCCAAGAAACAACGATCCCATGACACCGACAACCGATGCGCCCTTGAACCCGGAAATCGCGCAGAGCAATCGCATGACGAGTCTGTGGCCTCTCGCGCTGGTCATCGCGCTGGTTGTCGCGGTCTTCGCCGAGAACATCCGCTGGCTCTTCTATACCTGGGCAGCCGACGAGTTCTACAATCACGGCTTCCTCATACCCATCATCACAGGCTATCTCATATACCGCAAGTGGGACCGGCTCAAGCAGCTCCCCCGCGCCCACTTCTACGGCGGCATTCCCGTCATCATCCTCTCGCTGTGCCTCCATTTCATTGCCTCTTATCTGGATGTCAACTTCCCCTCCAGCTTCGCCCTGATCGGGGTGCTCATCGGCCTGGTGTGGTGGCTGTGGGGCTGGCATGTGCTCAAAGAACTGGCGTTCCCCCTCATCTTCCTCCTCTTCATGGTACCGCTCGGCAAGCTCCTTATTGACCAGGTCGCACAGCCCATGCAGCTCCTCGGCGCACGACTGGCCGGGAGAACCGCGCAGTTCCTGGGCATGCCAACGGTCATTGATGGCGTCACGCTGAGCACCCCTGAATACACCTTCGAGGTGGCCGTCGCATGTAGCGGCCTCAAGTCGGCCGTCTCCATGATCGCACTCGGCGCGCTGCTGGCTTACCTCATCATGGGCGCGTGGTGGCAGAGATTGGTGGTGTTCGCCACCGCCCTGCCGGTAGCGATAGTCGCCAATGCGGTCCGCATCGGGCTGACGCTTGTGCTGGGGCGGACGCTGGGGGAGAGGGCCGCCGAGGGCTTCGTCCACGAGTTCTCCGGGATTGTCGTCTTCATTTTGGCCTTCCTGGGCCTTCTGGGGGTGACAAGCTTACTCGGATGCAGGCACCTACGGGACGACATATAACAGCCGCTGTGCTCTTGGCCCTTGGGCTGGCGGGCGTCCTGACCATCCGCCAGATGCGCGCTGCCGACGCGGGCTACAAGCCCACGTTCAGCAGCATTCCCGATCGCATAGGCGAATACACGCTTCACGAACTGGAGCTTGACCCCACCGTCGTCAACTTCCTGCGCCCTGAGGCGATGCGCGAGATAGAGTACAGCTCTGAAACCGCCAACCCGCCGTGGGTTGACATCAGTATCATCTATGGCAAGGACTGGCGCCCCATCCACTCTCCGCTTCATTGCCTTTCCACGCAGGGATGGTCCATCGGCAGCCAGGAGGAGATCACGATTGACCTCCCCGGCGATGTGCCTCACCCCGGACCTCTGGTCGCCAAACGGCTGCGGGTGGGTAAGGAAGGGGCTGAGATGGTCGTTCTGTATGTCCTGGCCTATCCTGGCGGCACGACCTCCAGTTGGCCGAAATTCGCCTACAAAGTCGCCACTGGCCGCGGCGGCGCGGGTGGAGTCATACTGATGTCCCGGGCGCTCGTCACCGCCGGCGAGCGTGCGGTCGCCGATGCGGCCGCCGCCGATACGCTGGCAAGGGTCTACCCCGGCTGCGTGGATTTCTGGTATTCCCGCCAGGCCGCCGACAGGTGATGACAGTGCTAAAGTGGCGCAAGCACAGCCCCTTCCTCGTAGCTCTACTGACCGGGGCGGTCGTCGGCGTGGTCATCATGCTCTTCCATCGCCCCTCACCCCTGCTCGGCACCAGCCTGCTGTGGCGGCTGGAGTTGCTGTCCTATGACTGGCGCCTGCCGCGCCATACCGGCTCCGTTGATGACATAGTCATTGTCGCCATAGACAGCGAATCGGCGGCGAACATACAGGTGTGGCCCTGGCCGCGCGATATCCACGCAAAGCTCCTCAACAGGCTCAGCCATGCCGGCGCCAGGGCCATCGGTATGGACATCGTCTTCAGCGACCTGTCCAATACGGAAGTCCCCAAGAGCTGGCTTGATGAGCCAAAGCCCTCCCTGGAAGATCGCTTGCTCGAGAAAGCCCTGCGCGATGCCGGTAACGTCGTTCTCGCCGCAGAATTGCAGGACGTGGACACCGAACGCGGTGAAATCGAGTCGCAGGTCAGTTCAGCGCAGTTCCCGCATTGGCGCTTCGAGGAAACGGCCGCCGGCATCGGCATGGTCAACTTCTCCAAAGACGTTGACGGTGCCGTCCGCCGCATGACCGTGCAATACACATACCAGGACCAGATGGAGCCTTCCTTTGCTCTCGCTCTCCTCGAGGTCGCCGGAGGTGACGCTGCTCGCGCCGAAGCCCTTGCCGGCAGACCGCCTCATCCCTACCTGCCCGACAATACCATCCTTATCAACTACCCCGGCCCCACTGGCACCTACAAGACTGTTCCATACTATCAAGCCCTGGAGCCCGGCCTTGTTCCTGATGACGTCTTCAGGGACAAGCTAGTCCTCATCGGCGCCACGGATCCTCTGCTGCAGGACATCCACCTCTCGCCGATGGCCGGCGAGAAGCACAAGGACATGGCCGGCGTCGAGATTCAGGCCGCCAGCCTCGCCACGCTCCTGCAGGGAGAGACGGTGTGGCCCCTCCCGCTCTATGTAACGTGGCTGGTCACTTTGCTCTTCAGCCTCCTGATTGCTGTCGGCACATCGTTTCTCCGCCCGCTCCGCGCCCTGCCCGCTCTGGCTTTCCCCATGGCAGCGCTCGGTGTGGTGGTGCCATTCGTCCTTCTGCACAGCCATCGTCTCTGGCTGCCGATGGTGGCACCGTTCGCGGCTCTTGTCATCTCCTACACAGTAGTCACCGTGTACATGTACGTCGTCGAGGAGCGCGCGCGCCGGGCCATCCGTGCCGCCTGGCAGCGGCGCGTCGCACCGGAGATACTTGAGATGATCCTCAGGGACCCCGAACTGGCCTACGTGAAGGGCAGGCGCACCGTCGCCACGGCGCTCTTCTCCGATATCCGCGGCTTCACCGCCATGTGCGATGTCCTCCAGCCCGAGCAGGTAGTCCAGATGCTCAATGAGTACCTCACCGAGATGACGAAGGTCATCCGCAAGCACCACGGAACCGTGCACAAGTTTATCGGCGACGGCATCATGGCGGTGTTCGGCGATCCGATACCCAGCCCCGACCACGCAGACCAGGCCGTCAGCGCCGCCCTGGAAATGCAACGAAGGTTGCAGGAGATGAGACGCGCCAGCGAGAACCCTTGCGTGCGGCAGATAGAAATGGGAGTGGGCGTTCACACCGGTGATGTGGTGGCCGGCGACATCGGCTCTTCGGAGTTCATGGAATACACCGCCATCGGGGCCACGGTCAGTGTCGCCTCCAGACTGGAAGCCTTGAACAAGGAATTGCACACGGGTATAATTATCAGCGAGGACACGAGAAAGAGCCTCCACGGGGACTATGGCCTGCGCGACCTGGGCCGGCTCGAAATCAGGGGAGTTGCCGAGCCGCTCGGGGTCTACACCATAGATGCTGACGGGAACACGGAGTAACGGCCGCTGGGCTGAGCGAGGGGCGATTCGACAGATGAGAAGCGTGCGCGTGTATC
Source organism: uncultured Armatimonadia bacterium (assembly GCA_964549395.1). Classification (GTDB taxonomy): domain Bacteria; phylum Armatimonadota; class Zipacnadia; order Zipacnadales; family UBA11051; genus UBA11051. The sequence goes on from CAZJVY010000125.1 coordinate 6,417, forward strand.
TACTGGCCGGTGTCATGGTCGCAGTCATTCTCACCGCCCTGGCCTCGGCCTCTCATGCGGCGGACGACGCAAAGATTACGGCGGTCGTCCTCTCCGTGCAGCACCGCGCGGGCGCTACTGGAGCTTGGGCCAAGAGCCGAGTGGGCACACTGCTGCCCGCCGGCAGTCGCGTTCGCACCGGCAAACGCAGCAAGTGCGAGATCAGGTTCCCCGATGGCAGTGTCGTGCGCATGGGGCCCAAGAGCGACATGGTCATCCAGGCTGTCACAGACCGCCAGATGCAACTCAAGTATGGCACGCTGTGGGCCAAGTTCATCAGTGGCAGCGGCGCACGCATCCAGGGCGGCACCGCAGTGGCGGCCATTAAGGGCACAACGCTCGATTTCACCACCCTCCTGAATCCCGACGGCACCTTCACCGACTTCTGCACCGTGTACGAGAGCCTTTTCGGCGTGGACTTCACAACTTCCGGCGGCATCACGACGCTGATGGGAGGTTTCGGTGCCCACTGGCACTCAACCCCGGCGGGCGGCCCGCCCCCTCCAGGACCGCCGCCCCCCGGACCC
>CAZJVY010000126.1:0-6877 GCA_964549395.1 uncultured Armatimonadia bacterium
GCACTTGGTAAGCAAGCTGAAGTAGTACTCCCAGTAGGCGAATCTCGTCGGCGCGAACTGTATCCAGGGCGTCAGTCCGTTCTTGTAGCCCCCGGGGACCGACCAGCCTGACGCGTATGCCAGGCAGACCACGCGCCCCTGTCCCTCTTCCCGCACCGCTAGCAACGGCAGGTCACCGGCCTTGACGAGGACCTCCCCCGCGCCCTGGTACTTGTAGGTGTCCGTTGGCGGCATCTCGTCCCAGGGGATGCCAACGGTCAAGTAATGCTGTGCCGCGGCCTGCCACTTCCCATTCTGGCGCTTGGTGCCTAGGGCGGCGGAGAAGGGCAAGGCCGCCCAGAGCGCATCGGAGCAGTGGTTGGGGTTGACCATAATCAAGCCGGTACCGGCGCGGACCTTGTCAAGTATTGTCGCGACAACATCGTCGGTGAAGATGGCCGCGCTGATGCCACCAATCAAGATGACATCGAGATCGGCCTGCAGGCACTCACGCAGAATGTCCATTGCCTGGGCGCGCGCGGCGTCGGGCATTGAGTAAGGACTGCTGATACTGGGGGCCAGATAGTCCATGTCCAGTCGCTGGGCCAGCTCAATCGTTTCCCGGCCCTCGGTGAAGTCGTTGAGGATCAGGGCTTTCAGCTTGCCGCCGGCGTATGGCTTGGCCCACTTCACGTGAGGGGTGACGATCTCTTCAGATGGGGGGACATACTTGGCGGCGGCGACAGCGCCGGCTATTTTGTCCTCGAGGCGTTCGCCCTCGCGGCCGAGGCGATCCTGCAAGGGCGCGATAGCCATCTCGCCGCTGGCCTGGCCGACAACGATCTGGGCGAAGAAATCGGCGGCGAGCCGGTCGCCGCTAAGAGCCTGGGCACGCAATACGTAGGTGCCGGGCTCGGGCAGTTGCAGATCGAGCCGCTTTTCGGCCACGCTCTGAGGGCTGAGTTGGGCTTCCCAGGCGGGCAGCTCGTTGACCTTCCCGTCGGGGAGGCGCTGCCAGGTCATCTTCACCTGGGCGGCCCACTGCTGCGGGGCGGTCAGTGTGACGGTGACAGGCACGCCAGCTTTGGCCTGGTCAGGGCTGACTTGCTCGGGGGCCTGGAGTTGGCCGACCACCTGCTCGCCAGCCCCCGAGACTGCCGCCAGGCCCGCAAAGGGCACCAGCCAGATGGTAGTGTCAGTCGAGTCGCCGTTGGGGATCTCTTCGGAGCGGTAGGCCCACTCCATCATGGCGACCTCGCCGCGCATGGCGTGGAAAAAGCACATCAACTTGCGATAGTCCATAATGGCAGCGACGCCGGTGCCGCTTTCGCCGAGGGCCGCGGCCCAGCCGCGCGCGACATCGTACCACCAGTACGGCCCGGAGGCACCGGCGCCGTAGGCAAGCGACTTGATTCCCCGCAGAGTGGGCACGTAGTAAGTGGTGGTCTCCTGCGGCACTCCCAGCCGGTTGTGCCACCACAGGCCGGCCCGCTGGGGCACCATGGCGTCGGCGGCGATGCTGAACGTGTAGTCCGCGCGCACCGCGGCACTGTCCGCAGTGAGGCTGATCGTCTTCTCGAATGTCATTCGCTGCCCAATAGCGCCCACCGAGCCAGGACTGCTGAGCGTCACCGCCGCTCGGTCCGCGCCCGGCTCCAGCTTGTAGCCATAGACGGCGTTGGTCCACTGGAAGTAGATGTCGGGGTTGGCGTAGTTCCATACGCGGTCCACCAGGGCTGCGCCACCGGTTGGCGCGGTGAGGTGGGTGTTGGTGGGCTTGTACAGAAAGCGGTCAATGCGTCCGCCCAGCGTGGGCCGCAGCCGCAACTGGACGAAATCGTTTTCCAGCAGTAGCGCCGGCTCGCCCTCTACCTCGGTCTCCGTGAGCCGGCACTCAGCCCATCCCAACTGTGCGGCAGAGCCGACGATCAACGACACAAGCAGCACACTACACAACTTGCGGGCAGTCACTACTCAACGCCTCCTTGTTCAGTGCCAGGCAGCGGGACTTTGATGACGAACTCGACGACACTTGCCACTCCGGAATACACTGTTCCAGTGGCCTTGGGGACATGGAGGCCGAGAGAACTGTACTGCTCCCCCCAGCGCGCGCTCGTTACTGAGCCGTCTGCATATATCCAAATGTCGAACGGGCCACTAGGGCAGTCCACCCGCAGGGCCCGCAGCGGTCCCCTTAGCTGCTCGAAAGTCGCGTAGCCATTCCCTCCGCCGAAAGTACCGCGCTGACAGTGGGTCGTGTAGTCGGCCCAGAAGGTGAGGTCCCTGAAGGTGTCGCCAGTCAGGGCCACGTAAACGGCAGGTTTGCCAATGGCGAAGAAACGCAGCCAGGCGAACTCGTAGCGGACCCTGAGCACGCCGTTGGGAGCGACCTCCACCGTCTCGTCTAAGTGGTAAAGGGGTCGTCCGCCGCAAATCTCTTGGCGGGCGGCCGTGCGCTTGATGGCGATGAAGTAGCGGTCGCCGCGCTTCTCGGCGCTTACCGCGTCAGGCAGAGGCCCGATGCCTCTGCCACCTTCGCCCTGCACGGCGCGGACAGTGTTGTCGGTGTCAAAGCTGCTGAGGGAGGTGTAGAGGGCGATAAAGGCAACATAGTTGATGCCGCCGGCCTGAAGGGCATCTATGCGGCCACTGCTGTGGACGGTGACTGAGAAGGCCTGGGTCCCAATGGTTACCGCGCGGTCGGTGCTTTGGAGTATGCGCAGACCCAGCTCGGAGGCCCGGACCGTGCAACTCACAGCCAGCAGCCCCACTAGTCCCGCCAAGACAAGTTTCATAGGCAATCTCCCACGGCGCTGCAGTAGGGGGCGAAGCTCAGTCGTATACCAGGATCTGGTGCTCCTGCCCCGGCCTTTGTACCACCTGCAATGAGAGTTTTCAGCCTGTGGAGCAGATTTCCTGCCGTTGATTTTGGGACGTTTCTGCCGTGTCTTTGATGCTCTCTCCACCCCCATGGGGGTGAGCGCCCAGCCTGTCAGGAGCCGCGATCTCGAAGTATGACGCCCTCGCGACGGCCACAGGCTATCGGTACTGCCACGCCTATTGCAGCCGTGGGATCTCGATCCGGTCTCCCACACCGTATTGCCAGATCCGCAGCATCTTGCTCCCATAGAGCGTCTCCAGGTCTGCCTTGCCGACCGGCTCCTGGAGGATGAGCGTGCTACGGGTGCCGGCGACAGCGCCCTTGAGCTGGCGCGCGGCCCTACCCTCACCGAGCCAACTCCCCGCGTGGAAGTCGTTGGTCACCAGCGAGTTGCCCTGCTCGTCGAAACTGCCGTTGGCATAGAGCAACTGCGCGCCGAGGCTCACTGCTCCGTCGGCGAATCCGTCGGCGGGCCCCTGTCCGAGGAGAGCGGTCTGGTCGAGTTTGAGGCGCAGGAGTTCGCGCTCCGGCGTGGCTTTCAGTATGCGGAACATGGCACTGCGTTGCTCGTTGAAAATGCGTACATACCGGTCCGCGGCGAATGTGGCCATATCGGCGGCGGGGACAGTTACGAGTATCTCGTTAGCGTCGTAATTGCTGTCGGCAATGCTGCCACCGACATAGCCCGGGCCCTGGCCCGCGGCCGTCTCACCGATCTGGACCTGTTTGACGGTCTCGCCGCCGGCCACGGTGGTGAACGTTATGCCGAGCGGGCGGTGCTCGCTGGTGCGGCTCGGCGTGTCAGGGGTCGCCAGCACGATCGTGTCGGTGGCGCCGTCACGCTGCACTTCCAATGTCAACGGCCGCAGAGACATCAGTCGCACGGCTTGCACGACCGGCGTCTGCTGGTAGGCATCAATGACACTCAGGAAGTGATCGGCCCTGACGCCGAGGGAGCTGCGCCGCACGAGCAGGTAATCCAGCCCCCAATCCGGCGGCCGCGCCGGTGAGCGGCCGCTGCCCATGATGACCTCGGCCGGGCCGCCCACGGGGATGATGTGCAGGTTCAGTCTGTCGCCCTCAGGGAGTTCATAGTCCCAGGACCAGACGGCGGGCTCGGTCAACGACGCCCGCCGAACCTTCGTGATGTAGCTCGGGAAGTTGCGAGTCTCACGGCCCCAACGGTCGGTGTAATGGGCGGCATGAGCGACGTCCGGCCCGGCCAGCGTGCCCTGCGCTTGCGCCTGCCAGTTCAGGCCCGGAGCCTGCATCGGCTTCAGTGGTCCGTGCCAGCTCTGATCGTGTTGGCTGCCACCGTTGACGGCGAAGAGGTCCACGACATAGAAGTGATCATCGTCGATCTCGACCAGAACGCAGGTGCGCTCGTAGAGGTTGACGTCATGGGCGGGCTTCGGGTCGGTGGTGCCGCCGGTGTCGTAGTGTGGCGGGTAGGGATCATGTCGCGCCGTGACGATGTGAATGCCGTCGTGCTCGGCGAACAGGTTGCATTGCCCGCCGATGTCGCGGGGCGGCTGGGTCTGGTCCACACTCACGGTGTTGTGGGACATGATGCCGCTATCCCACTCGCGGTAGTCCCAGGTGAAGGGGTAGCCGAGGTCGGGCAGCAGGTCAAGGCCCCGCGCGTAGAGCTCCAGGTTGAGGTTGTCGAACTGTCGGTGGCCGATGATGGAGCTGTAGTTGAGTGACAGCGCCCGCCCCCTCAGCGGCTCTGTGCCGTCCTCAATGATCGCGACACCATAGCCGTCGAGCAGGCGGTCGCGGAAGGGAATCTGCGACTCGGGCTGCCCCAACGCCGCCTTCAGCTCCGCCTCCGGATAGGCCTCGAACAGCTCGCCCGGCAGCCACTCGCCAGTCAGTCTGGTGCAGGCCCGAGCGAGGCGTGGCTCCGCAAATCGCTCGAATCCATAGAGATTGGGCTCGGAGATGTAGGAGTAGCGGTTGGGCGTGAAGCGCCGGACCGCCTGGATGTTGCCACTGTCGCCCACCGAGGGCATGAACGTTCGGAAGATCGTCAGGTCGATGAAGTGATTAAAGAGCGCCTTCCCCTTGGGGTTGCCGAAGATGTCGGGGTACCGTTCGAGCGGTAAGCGATCCGGGTGTAGCCGGCGCACCTCCTCCATCAGCCGGTTGACGCGGATGAAGTCGAACTTGATGGAGTTGTAGCCCGGGCTCTCGTGCCCGCCGCCGTCGCGCTGGATACCATTCAGGATAATGTAGGCGGAGCGGCCCGGATCACCGAACGCGTAGTCCACCATGTCCTGCGAGTTGGGATGGGTGTCGCCGTAGTCGTCCATCACCAGCGCGCAGGCCATCGCGGCAGCCTGGTGGAAGCCCTGGTTGCCGTGGATGTGGCCGTTGAGGAGGCCCTCCATCCCCACTCGCAGGATGTTCTCCTCGATGTAGGTGCGCAGATCATCGCCGGTCTCGATGGGCATCCCCTTGGCTTTGAGGAACGCGATCATGTCCGGGTCCTGGTCCATGTAGTTCCATAGCCCGTCATAGGCATAGGCGGTGGCTTCGAGGCAGAACGTCTCCCAGATCAGGTCGGTGATCATCCCGCCGGTTTTCCAGGTGTAGTGTGGATCGCGTCCGCCGTAGGGGCCGAAGTAGAGCCGGTCCTTGCGGTCGGTGAAGTTCGGGTACTCGGTGGCCAGCCGGGCAAGCAGAATGCATCCCTTGCGCGCGTAGCGCGTGTCACCCGTCAGCAGCCAGGCCTGCGAGAGCGAGCGCAGACAGGGGATCGTGTTGTTACCATAGGCCATGTGGGCGTATTCGATGAGGAAGTAGAAGGTCTTGTCGCCGACCTTGCAGCCGGTGCCGTCGTCAGGGCACTCGCCCGAGGTCATGTCACCGTTGAGGTAATCGTTCGATGGGTACCACTCGCCCCCAAACCTACAGCGCACCTTGTACGGGTGATGGATGGGGTCGGTGGTCCAGGCCGTCCAGGCGTTGAGCTCGCGCACCTTCTCGCCGTGAACAGGACAGAGGGCCAATGTGTCGTGGTTGGGCAGCACGCGAGGAATCTTCGTGGTCGGCTGCATCATCCAGATGAAGTCATCGGTCTGAACGATGCAGTCGGCGGCCGAGCCGTACTCGCGCCCGATGTAGTAGGTGTTCGGCTCGCCCGCTTGCATGGTGCGCAGGATGCCCTGGCCCCAGTCGCGCTCGGCGTTCTGCTTCCCGATGGCGACGCGTTCGGGGCTATAGTAAGTGGGACCGGTCTTGGCGGCGGCGACGGACATGAAGAGCCAACCTCCCAGGACAGCGACGAGTAGGCGCATTTGGGACCTCCAGCGGACGTGCCGGTCCGCCAACGGTGTCCCGGCGAAGCCGGGCGAGACGCACAACGGATGCCGTCGGCGGCTGAGGTCAGCCGTCGCGGCTGCTTCCGGTTCGCGGACCGCGGCAGTACGGACTCGATTTCGGGAGTCAGGCGCAAAGGACCTCCCGGGTACCGAGAAAGCCCAGCCCGGGTGGCCAGTCTGCGCGATCGAGATATGCGCCGCGGTCGGGATGGTGAACCGGTTGGCGCCATCGAGGCTGCGCCGCGGGTAGGGCAATCCCTGCGTAGTCCCTCCACCGATGCACAGACACGGATCCTCGGCTAGAACGATCTGCGTCTTCCCATCAACCCGCTCAACGCTGTCGATTTCGTAGGCCTGGCTCAACCAGTTGCCGTGGGTGAGAATGAGCCAGGCACCCGCAAGTATCTTCCCTGTCGGCAGCGCCGCGCCGCTCAGGAACGCGTCGTGGCTATCGCCACCGCGGTACGGCGACGCCCTCGACTTCCCCCGAGTAGCCGGCACGTGCGGCGCTCAGGCTGCAGTCGCCGACGCCAGGGACGGGCCGCCCAACAGCCACAAGTCGGTGACCGATGCTCAGGAGATACTGGAAATCTGGCGCAATGGCTACAACCGAGAACGTCCGCACAGCTCGCTTGAGAACATGACGCCGGTTGAGTTCGCGGAGCAAGCGCTGGGCGGCCACCCCCATGGG
>CAZJVY010000127.1:0-6539 GCA_964549395.1 uncultured Armatimonadia bacterium
CACGTTGATTGAGTTGCTGGTTGTCATAGCCATCATCGCGATTCTGGCGGCGATACTATTTCCTGTCTTCGCCAGGGCCAGGGAGAAGGCGCGGCAGTCCACCTGCATCAACAACGTCAAGCAGCTCCAACTGGCGATTCTGATGTACATAGGCGACTATGACGACACCTTTCCGCTGGCGCACAACGATGACTCCGGCTCCACGGCACTGCTCCGCTGGTTCCACCTGATTGCCCCCTATGTCAAGAACGAGCAATGCTGGATCTGTCCGTCCTGGAGGTCGTACCGCCACCGCACAGACCGTCTGCAAACCTACGGCTGGAACGTGGCCACCAACGGCATGGGCTATTACAACCTCACTGTCAGGACCTGGACCGGCAAGCGGCTCAAACTAAGCGAGATACCCTACCCCGCCGAAACCATTAACATCGGGGAAGAGACGGTGTCAGATGATCCCGACATCGCCGGCGGCTGGCGCGGATATCTGGCTGCCGGCACACTGTCACGGCTTCCCACCACACACAACGAGGGAGGCAACTACGGCTTCATTGACGGCCATGCCAAGTGGTTGCTCCCAGATACGGTGATAGCGAACAACTACTATTCCGTCAACAAGTAAGCCGCCGGTAATGGCGCCGTTTGCGCGGAATGTGTGCAGAGCCACCTCCCTTGCGGGGGTGGTTTCTTGCTTGCGTGCCGTCTGCAGGCGTTTGTGGGGCTTGCGGATACCCTAAAGAATGTCGTCAAAAGCCTTGACAGTAGTACACTCAAGCTTTATAATGGCGGCAATATAACCATGCAAACCGGCTGCAGCGCAGCCACAAGCATACACAACATCTGTCCCGAAAACTAAGGCGGTGAAGTTTGAATGGCAAAAGCTATTGGTATTGACCTGGGGACCACGAACTCGTGTGTCGCCGTCGTCGAGGCCGGCGAGCCCACGGTCATCGTCAACCCTGAGGGCGGGCGCACCACGCCCTCCGTGGTGCATTTCTCGAAGAACGGTGAGCGGCTGGTCGGCCAGCAGGCCAAGCGGCAGGAGATTCTGAATCCCGAGCGCACCGTGTCCTCGATCAAGCGCAAGATGGGTACTCGCGAAGCCGCGACCATTGACGGCAAGGATTACACGCCCGAGCAGATCTCGGCGATGATCCTGCAGAAGCTGAAGGCGGATGCGGAGGCGTATCTGGGCGAAGAGGTTAAGGACGCCGTCATTACCGTGCCGGCGTACTTCGATGACACCCAGCGCACTGCGACCAAGCACGCCGGTGAGATCGCGGGCCTCAACGTCCTGCGCATCATCAACGAGCCGACGGCCGCGGCCCTCGCCTACGGCCACCGCGAGGAGAAGAAGGAAGCCACCATCATGGTCTATGACCTCGGTGGCGGCACCTTTGATGTCTCCATTCTCGACGTAGAGGTGGACAAGGCCAGCGAGGAGCGCGACTACTACGAGGTGCTGGCCACCTCCGGCGATACGCGCCTGGGTGGCGATGATTTCGACCAGCGCATCGTTGATTACATTGCCGAGGAGTTCAAGAAAGAGAACGGCATTGACCTGCGCAAGGACCGCCAGGCGCTGCAGCGGCTCAGAGACGCGGCCGAGAAGGCCAAGATGGAGCTCTCGACCACGGTTCAGACCGCCATCAGCCTCCCCTTCGTCACCTCGGTGGACGGCGAGGGGCCCAAGCACCTGGAGATGACCCTGACGCGGGCCAAGCTCGAGGAGCTTATCGGCGACCTGATCCAAAAAACCGAGGAATCCGTGAATACCGCCATCCGCGAGGCCGAGATTGACCGGGACGCCATAGATGAGATCGTGCTGGTCGGCGGTTCGACGCGCATCCCGGCCGTCCAGGAGTTGGTCCGCAAGCTGACGGGCAAGGAGCCGCGCAAGGGCATCAACCCGGACGAGGTCGTTGCGGTGGGCGCGGCCATCCAGGCGGCGGTCCTCACCCAGGACATGCAGGACATGGTGCTGGTGGATGTCACGCCGCTGACCCTGGGTGTGGAGACCCTCGGTGACGTGATGGATGTCGTCATCCCGCGCAACAGCTCGATCCCGACCCAGCAGACGCGCACCTATTCGACGGCCACCGACTTCCAGACCACCGTCGAGATCAACGTGCTGCAGGGCGAGCGCTCGCGGGCATCGCAGAACAAGTCGCTGGGCCGCTTCCATCTGACCGGCATTCCGCCGGCCCCGCGCGGCATGCCGCAGATCGAGGTCAAGTTCGACCTCGACAGCAACGGCATCCTCAAGGTCTCCGCGCAAGATAAGGCGACCAGCAAGCTGCAGGACATCACCATCACCGGTGCCGGCACGCTCTCGGACGACGAGGTGCAGAGAATGGTCGGCGACGCCGAGAGCCATGCCGAGGAGGACAAGAAATTCCGGGAGATTGCCGAGGCCCGCAACCAGGCCGACCAGTTGGCGTATCAACTGGAGAAAACGCTCAATGACCTGGGCGACAAGGTGTCCGAATCCGAGAAGGCGCCGATCAAGGAGAAGGTCGAGGCGTTGCGTGAGGCGGCTAAGAGCGACAGCGTCGAGGCAATCCGCAAGGCCATTGAGGAGGCCAACCAGGCCTTCGCCGGCGTGTCGCAGCGGATGTACGAGGAGGCGGGTGCAGCGGAGGCAGGGCAGGCCGGCCAGCAACAGCAAGACGCGGCCGCAGGCGGCGGCAGTGCGACCGGCACGGCCAGCGATGATGTCATAGACGCCGACTTCGAAGCCGAAGACCAGTAGGGCGGAGCAACATGCGGCGCCCGCTCCACACGGGGCGGGCGCCTTAGCAATCAAGACGGGCCGTCAGGAAAGCGGAAGGCGACATGGCTGCGAGCATAGACTTCTACCAGGTGCTGGGCGTGAGTCGGAACGCCTCCCAGAAGGAGATCCGGCAGGCCTACCGCAAGCTGGCCCGCAAGCATCATCCGGACGTCAATCCCAACGACCCGGCGGCCGAACAGCGGTTCAAAGAGATCAGCCAGGCCTACGAGGTGCTCAGCAGCCCTGAGAAGCGCAAGGATTACGACCGCTTCGGCCAGGCCTACCAGCAGGCCCGACAGCAGGGAGGCCCGCAGGCGGGTGCTGACTTCGCCGATTTCGTTTTCACTCAGTATGGCGCAGGCAGCTTCGCCGAGATATTCGGCGACCTGTTCGGCAACATGCATACCGGCGGTGGCCGCGCGCGCCAGTATGCCGCCACACAGTCCCAGCGCGGCCCCGACATCGAGCATGAGATGGAAGTCTCCTTCGCGGAGGCCTTCAACGGCGTCGAGAAGACGCTCAACCTGCGCATCGCCGACCGCTGCCCCGACTGTGAGGGGATGGGCGGCACCTCGCAGACGTGCCCCAACTGCGGCGGCAGCGGCCGTAGCAGCGGCGGGCTGTTCGGGATGGGCTCGGCATGTCCGCAGTGCCAGGGCAGCGGCCAGGTCATCACCGGCTCTTGCCCCAAGTGCGGCGGAGCCGGCGAGGTGGCTCGCGACCGCAGAATCAAGGTGAAGATACCCACCGGCGTCAAAACCGGCTCGCGGGTGCGCATTGCCGGCGAAGGCGGCCGTGGCATTCGCGGTGGCCCAAACGGCGACCTCTACCTGATTATCAAGGTCCAGCCGCATCCGTTCTTTGAACGCCAGGGCGACGACATTCAGGCCACTGTGCCGGTCACCTTCGTTGAGGCGGCGCTGGGGGCCAAGGTGTCCGTCCCCACACCGGATGGGCGCGTAAGTCTGACCATACCAGCCGGCACGAGGAACGCCCAGAGATTCCGCCTCAAGGGTAAGGGCTTCCCAAGGCTGGGCGGCCACGGGCGCGGCGACGAATACGTACAGGTCGAAGTCAGCGTGCCCAGAAAGCTCAACGCCAAGCAGCGCAAGGCGGTCGAAGAATTGAGACAAGTCTGGGACGAGGACCCGCGCAAGGGTCTTCCGACCGGGCTCTAGACGGCAATCATCATCGCATTCCGGCGTCGGAGCGATTGCGCGGGCGCCGACATGGTAGGAACTGGAGGTGTCACCGATGGCGCGCGACTCAGGTGAGCCGCTTTATGTGATAAGTGTGGCCGCGAGGCTGGTGGACTGTCATCCCCAGACTCTGCGGACGTACGAGCGCATGGGATTGATCCGCCCCTCGCGATCCGGAAGCAATGTGCGCCTCTATTCTGACAGGGATATCGAGCAATTGCGTCAGATCCAGCGTCTCACGCAGGAGATGGGCGTCAACCTGGCAGGCGTGGAGATCATCCTGAACCTGCTTGCCCGCATGGAGCGGCTGCAGGAGGAAGTACAGCGGCTGCAGCGCGATCTGCAGCTAGGACCCAGGCGGCTCAATCCGCCCGCACAGCCCTCGACCCAGATCAGAATCATGGATGGGTCGGAGCAGGCCAACGATTCGGAAACGGCTACACGCGACTGAGAAAGTGAAGTGAGATACATGGAAACAGAAGGATGGGTCCCTATCGCCGAGTTCTCGGGATCGGACAGTGATCTTGAGGCCAACATGCTGATAGCGCGGCTAGAGGCGGACGATATACCCGCTACGCGTTTCCCCGTGCAAGCGCCGTCCACGATCCTGGTCGGTATAATGGCCCAGCCCATTGTCATCCTGGTCCCGAAAGACCGTGAGAACGACGCGGAAGCCGTTCTCGCCGACTACCGGGGCGATACACCCGAGTAGAGCTGCAACGCCACAGAGAGCGGCGCAGGCAGTGACATGCCGCAGGATGCTTGCAGGTTTGCAGCAGTGCTTGGTCAACCGCTGCTGCAGAACTGAGGTGATAGACGATGGATTTCGAGAAACTGACTAATCAGGCCAAGCAGGTGATGGCAGGCAGCCAGCAGATACTGCAGCGCTACAGCCACACCCAGCTTGACGTTGAGCATATACTGCTCGCCCTCCTCGAGCAGGAGGGCGGCGTAGTTCAGCGCATGCTCGAGAAGATGAACGTGGACACCGGGTCGCTCACGCAGAAAGTCGAGCGCGAGCTCGGCAAGCGCCCGCAGGTCTCCGGCGGCGGTGCCGAAGGGCAGATCTACATCACCCCTCACACCCAGCGCATCTTCGACCTGGCGTGGGAAGTCGCCCAGCGGTTCGGCGATGCCTACATCGCCGCCGAGCACATCTTCCTCGCCATCATCGAGGACGACAACACCGAGGCTGCGAGGATACTGAAGGGTGCGGGCATCAATGCCGAGGGCGTACTCATCGCCTTGCAGAGCATTCGCGGCAGCCACCAGGTCGCCGATGAGAGTGCCGAGTCGGCTTACGAGGCCCTGGAGCGCTACTCGCGCGATCTGACGGCACTGGCTCGCGAGGGCAAGCTCGATCCGGTCATCGGCCGCGACGAGGAGATACGCCGCGTCATTCAGGTGCTCTCGCGCCGCACCAAGAACAACCCCGTGCTCATCGGCGAGCCGGGCGTCGGCAAGACGGCCATCGTCGAGGGCCTGGCCCAGCAGATAGTCAACCGGCAGGTCCCGCAGATGCTATTCGACAAGCGGCTCCTGCAGCTTGACCTCGGCGGCATGATCGCAGGCAGCAAGTATCGCGGCGAGTTCGAAGAGCGCCTCAAGGCCGTCATGGACGAAATCATCAAGTCCCGGGGGCAGATTATCGTGTTCATAGACGAGCTGCACACGGTCGTCGGTGCAGGCGCCGCCGAGGGCGCGATGGATGCCTCCAACATGCTGAAGCCGGCGCTGGCCCGGGGCGAATTGCAGGCCATCGGCGCCACCACGCTGGACGAGTACCGCAAACACATCGAGAAGGACGCCGCCCTGGAGCGCCGCTTCCAGCCGATCATGGTCGAGGAGCCGAGCGTTGAGGACACCATCGAGATTCTGCGCGGTCTGCGCGAGGATTACGAGAAGCATCACGGCGTGAAGATACTCGACGAGGCCCTGGACGCCGCCGCACAGCTTTCCGACCGCTACATCCAGGACCGCTTCCTGCCGGACAAGGCGATTGACCTGATTGACGAGGCCGCCAGCAAGCTGCGCATAGACATCTACGATTTGCCGCCGAGGCCGGAGAGCATCCGCAAGCAGATTGCCGAACTCGAACAGAAGGGCACCAAGGCAGCGCTCGACGGCAATTATGCGGAAGCCGACACCATCAAACGCCAGCTTGATGAACTCCAGGCCAAGCTCCCTGCCGCCGAGGAGAAGTGGGCGGCCAAGCAGGAGATAGACGACAGCGTGGACGCCGAGGATGTCGCCCAGATCGTCTCATCCTGGACGGGCATTCCGGTGCTGAAGATGTTCGAGGCGGAGGCCGAGAAGCTCCTGCACATGGAGGACCGGCTGCACGAGCGGGTGAAGGGCCAGCACGAGGCCGTTGTCGCCGTCTCCGAGGCGATTCGGCGCGCTCGTGCCGGCCTCAAGGACCCCAACCGCCCAATCGGCTCCTTCATATTCCTCGGCCCCACCGGCGTAGGCAAGACCGAGCTTGCCAAGGCGCTCGCCCAGTTCATCTTCGACGACGAAGAGGCGATGGTGCGCATAGACATGAGCGAGTACATGGAGAAGTTCTCGGT
>CAZJVY010000128.1:0-6531 GCA_964549395.1 uncultured Armatimonadia bacterium
GTGTGAGACCTCGATTGGGGCAAGCAGATCAGACAATACGGCTTGGTGGCGAGAAGAGCCGACTCCGGCCCGCAGGCGAATGAGACGTGTGACCGTTCCGCCGCCCGCAACAGGCCGACTCTCAAACGCAGGATTATACCACAGTTTGCCCCCGGATAAGGGGGCTTTCACATACGTCTCTGCTTTCCTTCTGCTGCAGTGAATGGTTTGCCTGGGCAAGGACGGGAGGTGAAACGCATCATGACAGTGTGGATCTCGGAAACCGCAACGTCAGAGTGGTTCGGGCTGACGAGTGCGATGACCCGCGGAACATCTGGCAAAGAGTAATGCGGTTGTGGTAATATCTGACTTCAGTCGGTTGGCGAGGTCTCATCCTGCCGCGCGGGGCCATCATCTCCGTTGCCGGGGCGTTTGCCTTGAAGCTGCGCACCATACTCATCGCCGTCGTTCTGTCAGTCATCGCCATCTACTGGATGCATCTATCTGGCACCATCGAGGGCGGGGGCAACATCTACGCCCTCTCCACACCACCGGTGCCGGCGGTCTTCTGCATGCTGCTGTTGCTTGCTTTCGTGCCCCTATCAGCCCGGCTGCTGAAGCGGACGTTGAGCAAGAAAGAGCTCATCATCGTCTTCATGTTCCTGGTGCTGACCGTCCCACAGACCACGTACGGCATTGTGGAGCTGCTGATCCCCTGGATGACCACGCACGTGTACTTCGCCACCCCGCAGAATGACTTTGACCTCATCACCAGGGAGTTGCCGGGCTGGTACTATCCTCACGATGACGAGCTCATTCGGCAGATGTTCGAGGGCAGCGAGGACGGGTCGGTGCCCTGGAGGGCGTGGCTGTACCCGCTGGGGATGTGGACGGTCGTCATGTCGCTGGTGTTCTTCACCGGACTGTGCGTGGTCAACATGTTCCGGTGCCAGTGGGTGGACAGGGAGCGGCTACGGTTCCCGCTGCTGTTGATACCGATCAGCCTGGTCGAGAAGGAAACACCCGGCTCGCATACGTCGTTCTTCCGCAATCCGCTGGTCTGGGTCGCGATCGTGATAGTGTTCGTCCATCACGGCCTGAATGTGGCGCACTCGTTCAACCCGTCCGTGCAGGCGCTGATGGACTTCTACCGGATCGGCGGCATCTTTACGGAGGCACCGTGGACGAATTTCAACCATGTCAGAATATTTCACCGCCCGCAGGTTCTGGGACTGGCATATTTCGTATCACCTGACCTGCTCTTCTGCACCTGGTTCTCCTTCCTGATGCAGCCGGCGGTGGCGACGTTTGCCGACATCTTCGGTCTGCGTCAGGACCCCGGCTTCCCGTTCTCGTACGAGCAAGGCTCGGGGGCGTACCTGGCACTCATCTTCGTGCTGTTCTGGGTCGGCAGGCACCACATCGCTGACGTGGTCAGGAAGGCTCTCACCGGCGATCCGACGATAGATGACTCGGCCGAGCGGATGCCTTACCGGTGGTCATTCTTGGGAGCCGTCGGGGGTTTTGCGGCTCTGATTGTGTGGTGCCAGTGGTCGCACTTTTCTCCCACCTTCAGCATCCCCTATGTCGCGCTGCTGCTGGGCTTCGGGTTGGTGTACTCCCGCGTGCGTGCTGAAGGCGGCGTGCCGGCAATGTGGGCGTTCCCGTTCAACCAGCACAAGATGATGATGTTTCAACTGCTGGGCACACGGGCCCTCGTCAGGGGCAGCGATCCTTCCGATCTGGTAATGCTCAGCTCGCTCTCCTGGATGGGGCGCGGCTACTACATGTCGCAGATGGGCTACCAGATTGAGAACGAGGCGCTGGCGGACCGCTACGACATCAGGACCCGCTGGTTTGCGACCTTCACCATGTGCGCATTCGTGTTCGGCTGCATTGTCGCTTACTATGTGACGCTGGGGGACTACTACAAATTCGGCGCGATCAGCATGGGAGGCGGCACGACCAGCGGCGGGGGGAATACCGCGAACGCTCGGGCGCAATGGGAGGAGATTGCGCGCGCAATTGTCAATCCCGACGGCCCAGATGTCAACCGGAGCATCGCCATCGGTACAGGCGCCCTGATCGCCGTCGCTCTGGTGGCGCTGCGTTTCTACTGGCTGCAATCGCCCTTCCACCCACTTGGCTACGCCATATCGCTCAACTACGGCTACGCGCTGTGGTCGAACTTCCTGCTGGCGTGGCTGATCAAGTCAGTTGTGCAACGTCTGGGCGGCGCACGCCTGTACCGTCAGTTCATGCCGTTCTTCCTGGGTCTTGTGATGGGTGATCTGCTGGCGGGGGGGATAAGCTGGCTGGCGCTGCTGATACTCGGCCGCGACGCCCTGGGTGGTTACGTGGTCTGGTTCGGCTAGGACCGGCTTGCCTTGGGCCAAGCTGCCGGATGGCAGCTCCTGTCCACCTATGGCGAGGGCGCCAGGCCCTACAGCCTATCACTCGGCGAAATGGCGCGCCAGCTTCGTGTTGTCCCTCACCGGCGCGCTATCCCATTCTGACCGCATCTCGAGGTAGCTACTCACCGATGCAGCTTCGGCCCAGAGCCGGTACTCATCGGCTGCAATCAGCGCCTCGGCATAGCAGGCGAACTCCACATATCCCTCTTCACGGGCGAGGTCCATCTCCTTGAAGCTTTCGGTTCGGTAGCCCTTGACGTGCATCACCGTCTCCGCGCTGGGCGCGAAGCGGAAGACCTTCGTGATATGCGGGAATGCGACAACAAAGCCGATGCCCTCAACACCAGCCTGGGCCAGACCTTCGATGAGGGACTGGCGTGGCCGGCCGCAAAGGTCCCACTCATAGCGCTCCGGCTCAGATCGTCCGTAGATGTCCACGTAGTAGATCTTGAAGACATGCCCACCGTTCTCGTACGTGGCAGTGCCAGCCGGTCTTGCGGCATAGGTGTTTGCAGGCTTGATAGGTTCCATCAGCGTTCTCCTGAGTTCTGGGCACAGGGCTAGTGTTTCGGACGGCCTCATTCGTGCTCGGTGCGTTCCAGCACGGTCAGCTTCAGGTCGTCGGACAGGCGATTGAAGTACTCGGAGTACCCCCCGATGCGCACGATCAGGTCAGCATGCTGCTCGGGGTGCTCTATGGCATCCTTGAGTATCTGCTGATCAACGACGTTTATCTGCAGTTGCATGCCGCCCATCTCGAAGTATGTCCGTATGAGCGCCTTGACTCGTTCGCGAGCCTGGACGTCAGCGAAAAGACGCCTTGTGAACCGGATGTTGGTGATGAGGGTTCCGGGCGCCAGGTAATTGGGAACAGCGGTTGCCGATTTCAGCAGCGAGGTAGGACCCGAGCGGTCACGTCCCTGGTAGGCTCCCGCCGAGTCCCCCACAGGTGTACCGGCCAGACGCCCGTCCGGGAGCGCCCCGACCGGCTCTCCAAATGTGCCATAGGTGACGAACATCAGACATGCCGCCAGGTACTTGCCGCCACGCCAGGGCGCGTGCTTCATAAACTCTCTGAACACATGCTCGGCGATGTCAGCGGCAATCGAGTCCACGTACGGATCATCGTTGCCGAAGTGGGGACAGCTCTGCAGCCGCTTGCGGAGAGGCTCGCAGCCCTCGAAGTTGGCCCTCAGCGCAGACAAAAGCTCATCGGCGGAAACGTCGCCCTCGTCGAAGACGGCCTGCTTGACGGCAGCGAGCGAGTCGTAGGTGTTGGACAACCCGGAGATACTGATGACGCTCCAGTTGTAGCGCGCGCCACCGGCATTGAACTCCCGCCCGTTGTCTATGCAGTCATCTATCAAGAGCGTCCGTATCGGCTGCGGCTGCCAGGTGGCCTTGCTCTGCTGCCATCCGCTGATCACGTCCGTCAGCTCGCCGACCTCTCGACTGACGTCCTCCTTGAACCTCGTCATGAACTCATCAAACGACTTACATGCGGTCAAATGGGAATGCAGGCTCTGTTCGAGGCAGAGCGCCAGGTTGTAGTACTCGTCCACGGAGCCGACGTTGGAGCGGCCGTGGACCATCAGTTCCGTGCAGCCGCCGAAGGCGAAGTAGGGGAGTTCAGCCTCTGATACGCCCAGATGCGCATGGTGGATCGCACGGACGTATTCCTCCTCGTTATACAGTGCCGGCAGACCGGTGCCTCCGGAGATGGTCTCCAGCGCCTGGTCCCAGACCTGTTCCGGCGTATCTCTTCGCAGGCGCAGCGCTAGGTTCGGCCGACGCCGGCCTCTTGCCGCCTCCAGGCAGACCAGCGTGAGATCATTGGAGCCTTCCGAGCCGTCGGGGGCCGTGCCGCCGATGGCCGTATTCCAGCCGTTGCACACGTCCACGTTGTCGAATAGCCGCCCGACCCAGTCCACGGCCTGCGCGCGAGTAACCTTGCCTGCAGCAATATCATCACGGTAGTAGGGCCACAGGTCTTGGTCGAGCCGGCCCAGGTCGTCATTGCCGTCGAGGTAGTAGATGACGTTGGTGCCCACCATCGCCTCGTAGAAGCCTGTGGCAGGTTCGAAGGGGACACGCCGCATCGCCGCGAGTAGCGGTTGCGCTTTCGGATCGCTGGCTGCAGTGATAGTCTCACAGCAGCGAGCATGAAGGGTCTCGATGCCCGATAGCAGGACCAGCAGCGCTTCGCAGAAGTCAATGCGGTGGGCGTCTGCGCGCTCCTCGGCCATGGCCTTGTGGGCCTCAATGCGCTTGCGGTAGCAGTTCAGCCCCTCTGCAAGCACGCGACCGAAGTTCACGATGCTGTGCGTATAGCCCTGGACCATCGGATAGTCTTGCACGGCTGCCTTGAACTGGCGCAGGCAGTCACGAAGCTCCGGGCTGTCAGCCTCGGCGATCCTTCTGTCCAGAAGCTGCAGGTTGATTCCCATAGCGCCGGAGTAGTGGAAACACATCACCTGCTCAATGCTGAAGATACTTCCGCCGCACGGGTAAAACGGTTCACCGCCGTACTCGGTTAGCGGGCACGTTTCGAAGAAGCGCTTCAGGCCGCGGCAGAAGCGCATCAAGGGCGATGCGTCCGGCTGCTGCATGTAGCCCGCAGCCATGAACTCCCCCGCCTGCTCCAGCAGCGACCAGTCTGTCATGTGTGCGCCAGCAGCAGCCATTCCGGTGCCCCTCTCTACGACCGCGCGACGATCACCAGGTTGTTCGCCATCGGCCTGTGCAGGCCCTCCCTGTGCTCTCTTGCGCTTGCCACGGCAGCACACACGTTCAGGAGATGCACAGGCGGCAAGCTGGCAGTACTCGATGTGAGCAGCCGGCTGAGGTATTGTGTGACCCAGATGAGCCTAGCCGAGTCCAACTTATTGCCACCATCTATATGCAAATCTAGAAGGATTTGCGAATTTGCGGTTGCGTATTATGAAAAAGTAAAGTATACTTGACCGGAATACTGGTTTAATCTGCGCATAGTATAATTCGCGATACATAGCCAACGCAGCTTGGGACGCAGGAAGAGATCAGGACCCTGGCCGAGTGAAGAAGCAACTTAGCAGCGCGCCGGCGTAGTGAAGGCTGGCAGCCGTTGGTGGCTGGTCGGCGGTCTTCATGCGAAGGCGTTCAATCGTAGCATTACGACACAGGAGGCTGCAGCGATGGCAAGGATGCGCAGTGTGGTTGTATTGCTGGCAATGGTCGCGTTGATTGCCAGTGTCGGGTCCGCGGAGGCGCAAGTGGACCCGGAGATCTACGCCGTTCCTCACCTGTTCTCACTTTCCACGGCGACCACGACACGTCTGTTCGGCATGGGTGGGTTCGTAACCTGTATCCCGGATGAGGGGTTTGCCAACCCCGCATTCGCCAGTACGGTCACGGACTTCGATAGCGTGGTGCGCTACTCGGCGACCAACTTCGATCCTGGCCTGAAACTCAGGGGCGAGCAGGTTTCGGTCGCGATTCCACTGACGAAGGGGAAGAACGGTCTACAGGTGACAGGCTTTCGGCTGAAGAGCGGCATGGGTAAACCGGGGCCTGCTCCGGGGACGCCTGTCGTGAGCTTTGACGAGTGGGACCTCGCGGTCCACTACGGACAGCGCATCAACAGCCGCTGGGCGATTGGCGTCGGCATCTCGCCAGTGTTCCATAGTAGCACCGGATTCCATCTCCCTGCACCCGTCGGCCCGGTGGGTCAGTTGCAGGCATCATCTGATGAGGGTTTCCGCATCGGGTGTCTGTATGCGTTCGGTCTTGGAGGCTGCCTGGGTGCCGTCTACGACAGGTACGACGAGCAAGTGACAACCGGCATCCCCCCGACCCTTCAGTACACCTCCGAGGAGATGGCGCTCGGGCTGTCACATCCGCTCAACCCGCGGATACTCGCGGCAGTCGAGTGGCAGCAGCTAACCACGGAGCGTTCCGGCACACGAGTCGGCGACTCGGGAATACGTTTCGGGTTCGAGTTCATCGGATCGAACCATTGGGCAGTACGCACGGGATCCAACGATGGAGCGTTTTCCTGTGGAATGGGCTACCAGGGCAGTGACTGGTCCCTTGAATACGCTTTCATCAATAACTGGAACGCCGACAACGTAGGCAACGCGTTTGGGGGGTCCCAAACTCA
>CAZJVY010000129.1:0-6528 GCA_964549395.1 uncultured Armatimonadia bacterium
ATCCCAGCCCGCCCTTCTGGCAATGGTGGATGTAGCTGTGATGTATGTACGCCTGTGAAGCGCCGGTCCCGACGGAAATGCCTTGAGCGTTCCAGTTGCAGATCTCGCAGTTGTCAATCTCGGTTGCGAAGCAGCAAGTGACAAAGAACGCGGCGCCGAACGCCGTCCTTTCGTCTCCCGCATACGGCCCCTCAAAACGCAAACCGGTAATGCGCACTCCGTCGCCGCCTGCCGACATCAACGTAGGGCCTTCGCGCCAGGTCGTGAAGATGCGTGCGCCCAATGAACCGTTCAAGCCTCGGGTCCCGGCCAGCGTCACGCCTGCGGGTACGACCATGCCGCCACGACCGGTCATGTCTATCTCCACACCGTCCGGGATGAAGATGACCTGGCCCGCCCGCGCCTGCTTGAAGCCGTCGAGCAGCTCTTCCTTCGTCCTGACGATGATGTCTCCGGTGGTGAAGACATCGGTGTAGCCGTCACCGCCGCCGATCGGATTACCCGTAGGGTTCGCCTCGCAACCGTAATCCTGTTCGGCGGCCTGCGGCCACGTGCGCGAGGTGCACATGCTCAACACTGCCAGGACTGCCAAGCACTTGCAGACACCGATCATATGTCCGCTGTCCCTTCCTCGAGCGGTGCGCTCAAAGCTCGACTAGCTTGTGGTCAACGAATTCCATGGGTTTGCCCTGTGGGGTCCTGTCCGGGCCACAAGCGTTGTCGTAGACGCGCGTGTTGCCGAGTGCAAGCACGGCCTTCTCAAGCTCCTGCGCGAACCAGTTGTGGTGTATCTCTCCGCGCTGGGACGGCACACCGTACAGCCCCACCGCGCGCTGTGGGCCTTGGAATGTGTTGTGATGGATGAGAATCCAGTCGCCGCCGATGTCGGTGTTGTCCCCACGGTCTCCCCCGCCGTGCACATCGAAGCAGTAGCTGGTGCAATTGGGCATGACGAGGTTCCAGGCCGCTTCATAGTTGCAGCCCGGCTGCCCGCCTGCGGCTATGTGGTGTCGGCAGTAGTCAAACTTGTTGGCAATGACATGGACACCGCCTTCGCCCACCACAACGCCGTATCCATACCCGCTCCGCTGACAGTGGTGAATGTAGTTGTGGTGGACGCGCACGTCTATGCTCGCGGAACCGATGCTGATGCCGCTCAGGTTGAATCTAGACACTTCGCAGTTGTCCACTTCGGCTCCATAGTGACCTATGCTCAGGAAGGCGAAGTAATCCGCGGTTTTTTCCGTGCCGCCCTCGGGCCCCTCGAAGCGTAGGCCGGTGAGCCTGACCGAGTCGCCGGTTGTCTTCATCAATGTGTGGCTCTGACGCCATGTTGTGAATATGCGGGCACCCGCCGACCCGTTGAGGCCGCGCGTCCCGGCCAACGTCACCCCGGCTGGGAGACCAATTCCCTGCTGCCCGGCGAGGTCAATCTCCACGCCGTCCGGGATGAAGATGACCTGCCCGGGCTTGGCGTCCTTGAGCGCCTGAAGCAGTTCTTCCTTCGTCTTGACGATGAAGTCGCCGGTGGTCTTGATGTCGCTGTAACCTTCGCCGCCGCCAATCGGGTTGCCCGTCGGATTCGCCTCACAGCCGAACACTTCCTCACCGCCCTGGGCCATGGCAATGGGCACACAATACACAGAGAACCAGATAAGAGCCAGAATGGTCAGATTCAGACCGTTCACCGAGCTTCTCACCCTCTTCCCAGTGTGCGTGCAGGTCGCCGGCTGCTGTCATCCCGTGGCCCCGTGCGGCCCTCAGTCTGCGCTCTCAGGTGCGCCCCACAGCAATACGGTGGTATCCTGCGAGCCGGTCGCGATGGTCTTGCCATCGGGCGACACAGCTACATCCCGCACCGCCTGCAAGTGTCCCCCCAGTTCCGCTATTCTCTTGCCTTCAGCCAGATCCCAGCAGTTGACGCCATTGCCTGACGAGCAATACACCTTCGTGCCATCGGGCGATGCCGACATGGAGTACACCCAGCCGCCGTTGACTATCTCGCCGGCCAGCTCGCGGGAATCGAGGTTCCAGCGGAGGATGCGCCCGTCGCGGCCGGTAGAGAGGCCATAGCGGCCCTTCCCGGCGAAAGCCACGGCCTCCACCCAGCCACGGTGCTCCTTGAAGGTCTCCAGCAGCTTGCCATCGGCAAGGTCCCAGATCCGCACGGTGCCATCGCGACCGCCGCTAAGCACAATGCTGTCATCAGGTGCCACTGCCACTGACAATACGCCGCCGCGATGGCCCTCCAGCCGCATAGCCGGCTCGGTCGCGTCGGTCGTCCAGACACAGACCGAACCGTCATCGGCGCTGCTCAACAAGCGGCTGCCGTCATGCGTGTAGGCCACCGAGCGCACATAGCCACGGTGTCCGTCAAGCTCTCGCAAAAGCTTGCCGTCCGCCAGCGAGTACTCGCGCACAACGCTGTCCTTGCAGCCGGCGGCCACACGCTGTCGGTCCGGAGATACGTCCAGGGCATAAGCGCCCAGCTTTGCGCCCTCAATGATCAGTTCGCACTTGCCGGTCGTTGGGTCCCATACTCTCAGTGTGGCGTCCGCCGAGCCGCTGATCAAGCGGTCACCGGATGGCGCAAACGCGACTGCTCCGACTGACCCGCTGTGGCGTTCCCAGCGCACATGCGGCTGGCCGGTGTCCATGTTCGCTTCCTGCACCAGGCCGCCGCCCCATGACAGCACCCACTGGCAATCGGGCGAAACACAAATGCTCATGATCGGCCCGTCATGCGCCATCCATGACATGACCTCTTTGCCGGTCTCGCGGTCAAAGCGGTAGATGGCGCCGGTGCGCAGCCCCAGGACGGCCTCGTTGCGCGCAGGAGCGTAGTCGAGCGCATAGCAGCGCCCGGCCTCCCCCGGTACCGGGTCGTAGCGGTGCAGTAGCGAGTAGTCGGAGAGCTTGTATTCCTCCGCGCAACTCTCAACGCCCATAAGAAGGCAGGTACCGTCGGGCGAAAGCTCGATGTCCTTCGCCTCGTAGTTGGTGCCCCACTTTCGCAACAGCTCGCCGGTAGCCAGGTCACGGTGTTCGAGCAGATGGTTATAGCCGCCTCCCATGATGGCGGTCTTCCCGTCCGGGCCGTATATGGCACCACAACGAGTGGTGGCAAAACCGGTCTTGATGTCGGCAGTCTTCTGGCCGCTCTCCAGGTCAAACTCCATCAGCCCGGGCGGCGAAGCGCCCGCCGTGAGAAGGCGCTTACCGTCGGGCGAATAACATGCACTTCTCAGCCCCCCCTGGCCGGTCTCCCACTGGCGCACTACCGCCAGCTTCTCGAAGTCCCACTCATAGACGGTGCCATCGCCCGCGCCCAGCAACAATGCCTTCCCGTCAGTTCGCAGTCGAGCACTTGCCAGGCCAGCCGCCGCGACCTGCGTCCGCGACTGCATTTCGCCCTTTGCCAGGTCCCAGATGTCCACATAGGTGCCTGTAAGAATGACGCCCCGGCCGTCCGGCAGATACGCCAGGTCGCTGACCCCGCCGTAGCGCATCCGTAGCGTCCCCAGACGTTGTACGGCTCCCTTGGGCAGCGGATCGCCCAGGCTGTCGAGCGCGTCAGCGGCCACCTCCGGCACTGCAGCCACAATGAGCAGACCGATCATCAGCAACAGTTCTTCCTTCACAGTTCACTCCTCCAGAATCTTCTCGGGTCCGTACACATTGCTCCAGATGCGCGTATTGCCACCCGTACCCACGGTTTCCTGTGCGGGCTTGGTGAACCAGTTGTGGTGTATCTCGGCCCCTTGAGACGGGACGCCGCGGATAACCACTGCTCGCTGCGGCCCCTGGAATGTGTTGTGGTGGATGAGCATCCAGTCGCTGGCAATGTCGGTGTTATCGCCCCGGTCGCTGCCACCGTGCATATCGAGGCGGTGGCCGGTGCAGTTGGGCATGATTAGGTTCCAGGCGGCCTCGTAGTTGCACCCGGGAGACCCTCCTGCAGCCACATCGTGCCGGCAGTAGTCGAGCTTGTTGGCGATGACGTGAACGCTACCCTCACCCACAACAACGCCGTATCCGTACCCGCTACGCTGGCAGTGGTGAATGTAGTTGTGGTGGACATGTACGTCAATAGCGCCGGAGCCTACACTGATGCCGCTTACGTTGAAGTTGCATATCTCGCAGTTGTCCACTTCGGTGCGGTAATGGCTTACGCTCAAGAAGCCCGAGTGGTCGGCCACCAGCTCCGGCCCGCCGTATGCCCCCTCAAAGCGCAGGCCGGTGAGCCTGATCGCATCGCCGGTTGTCCTCAGCAGCGTATGGCTCTGGCGCCAGGTCGTGAATATCCGCGCGCCAAGCGAGCCGTTGAGGCCGCGCGTCCCGGCCAGCGTCACGCCGCCCGGGATGCCGATGCCCGACTGCCCGGTCAGGTCAATCTCCACGCCGTCCGGAACGAAGATAACCTGCCCCGCCTGCGCCGTCTTCAGCGTATCAAGCAGCTCCTCCTTCGTCTTGACGATGAAGTCGCCGGCGGTCTTGATGTCACTGTACCCTGCTCCGCCGCCGATGGGATTGCCGGTCGGATTGGCCTCACAGCCGAACGTCTCTTCATCGGCCCCCACCGCCACGCCGCCGGCACATGCCGCCGTCAGCAAGAATACACCGATAACCCAGCAATTGTGGTCCATGCAGTCCCGTCCCTTCTACAGATAACCTGAATCCGCCCAACACAAGATTCCGTAGCAGCGTCACTCAATATTCCACGGGTTTCCCGTCCACAAACTCAAGAGGCTTCTCCTGCGCCGTCTTCTCCGGGCCGAAAACATTGCTGTGAGCGCGGGTATTGCCGCTCGATCTCACTGTCTCGGCGACGGGCTTTGCGAACCAGTTATGGTGTACTTCCGCGCCCTGTGACGGTACTCCGCGAATCACCACTGCAGACACAGTCCCCAGGAACGTGTTGTGGTGAATGTCGAGCCAGTCGCCGGCGATGTCGGTACTGTCACCGCGATCGCGGCCGCCGTGCATGTCGAAATGGTGGCTGGTGGCATTCGGGCCGACCAGATTCCAGGCGGCCTCATAGTTGCATCCGGGTGCTCCACTCGAGGCGATGACGTGGCGGCAGAAATCGAATCTGTTTGCGATGATGTGAATGTCGCTTGAGCTGGTGGCGACCCCGTAGCCGTAGCCTGACCGCTGGCAGTGGTGGATGTAGTTATGGTGGACGCGCACGTTGATGGCTCCCTGCCCCACGCCGATGCCTACTACATTGAAATTATAGACCTCACAGTTATCCACTTCTGCGCCGTAATAGTTCATTGATACGAAGTTAGAGTGATCAGATACCTTTTCGGTGCCGCCATAGGCCCCTTCGAAGCGCAGTCCGGTCAGGCGCACGTTGTCACCGCCGGCGACCATCAGCGTGTGGCCCTGGCGCAGTGTAGTGAATATCCGTGCGCCCGGCGACCCATTGAGTCCGCGCGTCCCCGCCAGCGTCACGCCGGCAGGAAGGGTAATGTTCCGCTCGCCGGTGAGGTCAATCTCCACACCGTCCGGAATGAAGATGATCTGCCCTGCCTTGGCGTCTTTCAGAGCCTGGAGCAGTTCTTCTTTCGTCTTGACGGTGAAGTCGCCGGTGGTTCTGATGTCACTGTAACCTTCGCCGCCGCCGATCGGATTGCCTGTCGGATTGGCTTCACACCCAATGCTCTCCTCCGCATTCTGCGCCCAAGCACCAATACTCAGAGCCAGAATACCCGCTAGCAGTAATAGAACTCGTATTGTCATGGTCTAGACCTCCAGCCAGTCACATTCTTGCGTGTCTCGTCTTCGTTCCGCACTACTGTCCGCCTATTGTCACGACCTTCCCCTCAGCATCAACTGTGCGATTCGGCCCCTCGATGGTCCCCTGCTGCGTCTTCCTGTCCGGTTCGCAGATGTTGCTGTAAGCGCGGCTGTTGGAGCCGAACAGCCACATGGCCCTATCCGGCACGCGCTCGAACCAGTTGTGGTAGATTTCGCAGCCCTGCGCAGGCGTGCCGCGAATGACTATTTCAGGGAAGTAGTTGCCGGGGGTAAAGGTGTTGTGATGGATGTACACATAATCGCCGGCGATGTCGGTGTCGTCTCCACGGTCACCGCCGCCGTGCATGTCAATGGTGTGGCCGTTGGTCTTGCCGGAGAACAGGTTCCACGCGGCCTCGTACGAAGTCCCCGGCTGACCGCCGCCCGCTACGGCGTGCCGACAATATTCAAAGGAGTTGGCGATTATCCGCGCATCGGCGGCGTACAGCACGACGCCATATCCCATGCCGTTGCGCTGGCAGTGGTGAATGCTGTTGTGGTGAATATGCACCTGCGAGGCGCCCGGCCCCAGATAGATGCCCTGAAAGTTCCAGTTGTACACCTCGCAGTTATCAACCTCGACGCCGAAGTGCCGGATGAGCAGGCCGGTCGCGCTTTCGGGGACGCTGTCTGTGCCGCCGAACGGGCCCTCTAAGCGCAGGCCGGTAATGCGGCTTTCATCGCCCATACTGACGAACTGGGTGACTGATTTCTGCGTGGTGAAGA
>CAZJVY010000130.1:0-6497 GCA_964549395.1 uncultured Armatimonadia bacterium
ACTGACGCCCTGGATACAGTTCGCGCCGACGAGATTCGCCTACTGGGAGTACTATTTCAGCCTGCTTGCCAAGTGCATGGTGTGGGCGGCGCAGAAGGAGCCGGCAGTGCAGTTCGTCTCCGTGGCCCCCGGCCAGGATCCTTACCCGATGAGGTCTGACCGGCAGCCTGCACTCAAGCTGAACACCACCAACGCCGCAGCCGCCGTCCAACTGGTGGCGCGTGTGACCGTGAGCGATCAGTACGGGCGCCTGGTGCACACCTTTGATAGACCCTTCCTAGCGCCGTCGGGAACCAGTGACCTTGCCATACTCTTGCCCGAACTCTACGGCGGCCTGCACCTGGCTGACATTATCGTGGAGGACGCGCAGGGCAGGAAGGTCATTTGGGCGACGGTTCCCGTGCATGTGCAGCCTCCTGTCGCTGTCAGCGGGTTGAAGGTGGAGGACAGTATATACCGCGCTGGCGACACCGTGTCGGCTCAGCTATCGCTGTCCGCCATCGAACCGGCTCCGCCGGCGGTGCGGCTGTTGACGACCCTGACTGACGCCTACGGCAGAGTCGTGGTGCAGCAAGAGCAGCAGGCCGCCTCGCAGGGAGACTGCGACGTGGCGCTGAGAATGCCCGTTCCGCTGGCAACCACGGCCGTCTTGCGGGTCGAGGCGCGGGACGACAAGCGACTGCTCAGCGCCGCCGAGCAGAAGATACTGACCATGCCACCGGCCTGGGACAGCGGGGAGTGGACTGCGTTTCGCAGCATGGTGACGCGTACCCCGGTCGGCGGCTATTCGCGCCAGTACCTGCAGCAAGTAAGAGCCGACCTGGTGAAGAACGCCGGCATAGATACCTGTAACACGACCAGCCAATGGCTCGATGACGCCGAGCAGCGCACTACCTTCGAGGTCGGCTTGCACTCACAGGTCTTCGGGGTCGCAGCCAACGTGCTCAGTGTTACGCGGGCACGCTCCAAAGATCACCTGACTTTCGCCCAGCAGAGGGAAGCGTATGTGCGCACTCGCGACAAGAAATATCTGCAGCGCGCCTGGTGCCTGAACGCAGATGATACCCGCGAGGCTGTTGCTGCCTACCTCGAAAAGACCGCTCTCGCCGTCGCCAAGTACCGCCCGCTTGGCTATGTCTGTGGCGACGAGCTTTCCGTTACCGACCACACCACGCCCTTCGACTACGATTTCAACCCCGGCTGTCTGGACAAATTCCGCCAGTGGCTCCAACAGCAGTACCCAACTCTCGCGGCCCTCAATGCCGAATGGGACACTGACTTTGCCACCTGGGAACAGGTGATGCCGATGACGGCTGACGAAGTGGGCGACCGCACCAACTACGCCCCGTGGGCCGACCATCGCACCTTCATGGAGATCACCTTCGCAGAGTTCATCCGGTGGATGGACAAGACGCTGGAGACCTACGATCCCGGCGCCCGGCTCGGCACCTCAGGAACTCAACCGGCCGCGCCCTATGGCGGTCACGACTGGTGGCGCTTGAGCCACGCCTTCGACTTCCTCCGCGCCTATGATTCCCACAATATGGGCGAGATGCACCGCTCGTTCAACGACCACCTGCTGGTCGCAACCGTGTGGAGTCACTACCAGGTCAAGGACCCGGAGGTTGGCCACCGCCTCTGGCATGTGCTGCTGAATGACGCTGACGGAGTGGTCTATTTCAACACCGATACCCTGGTCAAGCCTGATGATTACACCTACACTCAGGCCGCTGTCGACGGCAGAAACCACATCATCGAGATGCGCAGCGGCCTGGCCAGACTCCTGCACGAGTGTGACGGCCGCGCCGCCGACGTGTACGTGCACTACTCTCAGCCCAGCATCCACGGCACCTTTGTTACTGGCAGCGAGAGCACATTCAAGGGTAACCGCGCTGGATGGATCAAGTGCATCGAGGACAGCGCCCTGCAGATGAAATTCCTCTCCTACGCGCAGCTTGAGAGCGGCGAACTCACCAAGTTGATGCCCCCGGCCTTTGTCCTGCCGTACTCCATAGCGATCTCCGACAAGGAAGCGCAGCAGATCAAGCAGTACGTCCAAGCTGGCGGCGTACTCATTGCCGACGCCCGCACCGGCTTGATGGACGAGCACTGCGCGCCACGGGCCGCCGGCGCCCTTGATGAGCTCTTCGGTATTGAGCGGACCGAGGTCAATCCCAAAGCCCGGCGCTGGGACGGCGAGGCCGTGTTCACGAGCGTTCTGGGCGAGTGCGATCCCACGCCCATCACCTTCCAGGATCTCTCCGGCGATACCATGATCAAGGTCACTAGCGGCACCGCTCTGGGCTCAATGGCCGACGCTCCGGTGCTGATTGTGCACAATGTCGGCAAGGGCAAGGCGGTGCTGCTCAATCTCTTCATGGACACTTATCCTCGCCGCCGCGATCTGGCAGTGGAGCAGCCGCTCCGACAGTTGCTCGGCGAGGTCCTTGACTTGGCCGGCGTGAAGCCTTTCGCTCAGATTGCCGCTCCTGATGCTGGCCGCTACTACGTTGCGCGCTACTACAGCGGCGAGGCCCATTATTTCGGTATCCTCCGCGAGACGGGGGCGGCGCCAACCGGCGGCGGGCCGGGCAGCGCCGCAACAGACCAGCCACCGCCCCGCCGCTCTCTCATGCAGGTCGAGTTCCCGCACCTGGCGCACGTCTATGATTTGCGCGCTGGCGAGTACCTGGGCAGAACCGACCGCGCCGAGAAGCTGATGCCGGAAGGCTACTGCCAGCTCTACTCGCTGTTGCCCTATCAGGTGACCGCGGTTTCAGTCACTCCCCGTGTCAAGACCAAGCAGCCCGGCGAGCGCGTCTCTTATCAGGTGCGCCTAGTGACCGACGGCCGGCAGCCTCGCATGCACGTATTCCGCGTACAGGTCAGCGACCCGAGCGGGGTCAGGGACTACTATGGCACCCAGATTGTCGGAGGTAACGGCTCCGGCGAAGCCGAGTTCGACCTGGCGCTCAATGACCCGCCGGGCACTTGGCACATCCAGGCAACCGACCTGGCCACCGGCATTTCGGGCACCGCAGACTTTGTCGTCACTGCACCCCGAGGTGGCGGATGAGCGGTGCCCGTGCCACTTGGCGCCTGCGGAGCAGCGTCGTGTGCTGCGCACCAGGCCCCCGGCAGCGAGACGGGTGGTCTCCCGTCAGTCGCGCCATGGTCCGCCATGGGGGCAGAACCCGGACAGCGACACCCGAATAGCCGTGAGCAGCAGACGGGTTGACGCAAAACCCGACACGTACCCTCTCGCGCACGAGAGGTAACTTTGGCAGCAATCTCTATAGGGCAATCTCGGGCAAGCAGTTGGCGCAATGAGAAGCATAGGAGGGACTTATGGGTTCTAGGAATGACTATGTGAAGATGGGATGGGCGCAAGCTGACATAACGCCCGACCAACCGGTTGTGCTCGCGGGCCAGTTTCACGCCAGGGTCTCCGAGGGCATTATGGACCCGGTCACGGCCACTGCATTCGCGGTTGAGGCGCTCAATGACACCGGGCCACAGGGGCAGGTGGTTATGGTGAGTTGTGACCTCGCCTCGATTGGCAATGAACTGCGGGATGCCGTACGTGAGCGCATCCGGGCCGCCACCGGGGAGATCCACCCCAATAGCGTATTCATCGGTGCCACACACACTCATTCGGCACCCGATGCCAGACTGGTGCCATACGGTATGGAGCAATATGGAAGCGATTACAGGCGGCTGGTATCAACGCACGGCAGTTCTGCGAGCGCAAACAGATCTGGGATGTGGCCGGACATCGGGCTTGATGTAATGTCCCCCGCAGACTATCTCGAGTTTGCCGTAGACCGTATTGCCGACGCCGTGCTGCAGGCGTGGAAGAAGCGTGAACCCGGCGGCATTACATACGGGCTCGGACACGCAGTCATCGGCCGCAATCGGCGCCTGACCTATCGAGATGGGACAAGCCAGATGTACGGCAAACCGGGGACGCCGGAATTCAGCCATGTTGAGGGCTATGAGGACCACTCCGTATATGCCTTGGTAACCTATGATCAGGATCAGAAGATTACGGGCATGGTGGTGAACGTCCCCTGCCCGTCACAGGTCAGTGAGCATATCTACCAGATAAGCGCCGACTACTGGCATGAGACCCGGGTGGAGTTGCGCCAACGCTTCGGCAGCGACCTGTTCATCCTGCCACAGTGCGCTCCCGCTGGAGACCAGTCGCCACATCTACTGCTAGGAAGACGCGCGGAGGAACGCATGTGGCGTCTCAAGGGCAGGGACACCGACCAGAACGCGCCGCGTCAGGAAATCGCACTGAAGATCGCCGACGCGATCAGCGACATGGTGCCCTATGCGGAGAAGGAGATCGACTGGAGCCCGGCATTCGAGCATGTATGCGAGACGGTGGACCTCCCCCGCAGGATGATATCGGAACAGGATGTTGAGGACGCGCTCGAGGAAGCCCGCCCGTTCAGGGAGCAGTACGAGAAGCTTGTCGCTGAGCTCGAGAGCAATCCAGAGATCCGCAAGACGCCACGTTGGTATGTCGAGATCACAAAGGCCTACAGGAGGATGGAGCGCGGTAAGAGGGTCAGGACGCGCCTTGAGCTGCAGAGGGCCAATCCAGACATGCCGATAGAAGCGCATGTTGTCCGCCTCGGGGATGTCGCGTTTGCGACCAATCCATTTGAGCTTTACCTCGACTATGCACTACGTATCCGCGAACTCAGCGAGGCCACCCAGACGTTCCTGATACAGAAGGCCGGCTGCAACGGCACATATCTGCCAAGCAGGCGCTCGATCTCCTGTGGCGGGTACGGCTCGGTGCCGGCAAGCACCGACATCGGCCCCGACGGCGGCGACAGGCTCGTCGAGTGGACGGTTGCGACCATCAACGGAATGTGGTGAATCCCCGAAGCACGAAAAGAGGTGGCCTGTGAACACAGACCAATGCCCCACACTGAAGATCGGCTGGGCCGCAAGGGATGTGACCCCTGACCGGCCGGTCGTCCTTGGCGCACAGTTCCACATGCGGATTTCCGAGGGGGTTGATGGTCCCGTTACGGTTACCGCCCTGGCGCTGTCAACAGATGGCTCCTCGAATAACTCGGTTGTTTTCGTCGCGTGCGATGTCGGCGGGTTCCGACATAAGTGGTATGACGAGAACGACTTTTTCCGTCTGTGCCGTGAGGCGATTCGAGCCCGGGCGCCGGAAATTGATTTCAGCAGGGTCATTCTGAATGCCACGCACACCCACACGGCGCCAAATACGCTCATCAACCGA
The DNA here is from genome assembly GCA_964549395.1 of uncultured Armatimonadia bacterium. Lineage (GTDB taxonomy): Bacteria > Armatimonadota > Zipacnadia > Zipacnadales > UBA11051 > UBA11051. The sequence continues at coordinate 5,270 of CAZJVY010000130.1, forward strand.
TTCGGCGAAGAGCCTCCGCCCGATGGCGTGCTCACGGCCGATGAGTGCATGGATGTGCTCCGGGAGGGCATCGCGCAGACCGTGGTGGAAGCCTGGAACAATCGGAAGCCCGGTGGCGTGAGCTATGGGCTGGGCACTGCCGTGGTCGGCCACAACCGCCGCGCGACCTACTTCGAGGAGGACGCCAGTCGTCGCGCCGGTGCCGTCGTCGGCGGCTTTACCCGGATGTACGGCGACACAAACGATCCGACATTCAGTCACATCGAAGGCTACGAGGATCATTATGTGGATCTGCTCTACACGTGGGACGAGGCGAGTAATCTGACCGGCGTCGTGGTGAATCTGGCGAGCCCATCGCAGGAAACCGAAATGGCCATGTACGTCTCCGCGGACTTCTGGCATGAGATCCGGGAAGAGATTCGCAGGCGGCATGGAAGCCACATCCAGATTCTGGCGCAATGCTCCACGGCAGGAGACCAGTCCCCCCACCGGCTGTGGTACAAGGCGGCGGAAGAACGGATGCTGAAGCTGCGCGGGCTCACCATGCGCGAGGAGATCGGTCGGCGCGTTGCGAATGCCGTGGACGAGGTATTGCCGGTAGCTCAGGCGTCCATCGAGACAGAGCTTCGCTTCGAGCATCTGGTCACGGAGATCAAACTGCCTCGCCGAATGGTTAGCGACGAGGAAGCGGTTGCAGTGCGGGATGACCTGGACAAGCTTGAGGCGGAAGCCCGGGCCGGCACGAACAACTACCGCATCGCCCAACGAGCGCGGCGAGTGCTCGAGCGCTATGAGCAGCAGAAACAATCGCCGGATATGCCCATGGAGCTGCATCTGATCCGCCTGGGCGATGTGGCGTTTGCGACGAACCGCTTCGAGCTGTTCCTCGACTACGGGATTCGCATCAAGGCGCGCAGTCCGGCCGTGCAGACATTCCTGGTTCAGCTCACGGCAAATGATGGCTGGGACGGCACCTATCTTCCCTCCGAGCGGGCCATCGCCAACAGGGGCTATGGGGGCGGCGTGTACGACAATGAGGTCGGCCCCGAGGGCGGGCGGGTGATCGTGGAAGAAACCGTAAAAGGGCTGCACGAACTGTGGAGTAGGTGACCCGTGCAGCACAGGTGCCGAACTACCGGCCGCGCGGACACGCTAACGACTGACCTGCCCACCTAGTGTCGTGTCCCAGAGATAACTTCACGCAATCCGAATAGTCCACCAAACGCGT
>CAZJVY010000131.1:0-6474 GCA_964549395.1 uncultured Armatimonadia bacterium
TCCGCAGTGGACATGCGGAAGTCAATTGCGCGTGGCGGCGGGAACTCGGCCCGTACGCGCTCCCGCAGGGCCTCGTCTATCGGCACTCCCTCCGCAGCCGACAGCTTCTTCTCCTGCAGCGCAAACCACAAATCACTCAACGACACCTCGCCCTCCTGGATGGTCGCGAACTCGTGCTGCAAGACAGCCTCGACCTGTGCGAAGTCGTCGCGATGCAGCGCGGCTCTCGCCCCCAGCAGCAGGACGCGCTCGTGCGACCTGACCTCCTCGGACAGGCGGCCCAGGAAGTCCTGCAAGGCATCGAGACGTTCCAGTTGCAGCAGCAGATTGCCGTATTCCGCCGCCAGCGCAGGCACGACCGGCCCGATCTCCAACGCCGTGCGCAGCAGATTGCAGGCCGTCTCGTTGTCCCCGCTGCGCGTCGCCAGCACTGACAGGTTCCGCAGCGCCCACGCGTTCTCGGCGCACTCCAGCGATTGGTTCCACGCCTCTCTAGCGCCCTCAGTGTCGTACGCCTCCATCTTCATCACACCGAGGTGCAGCCATGCCAGCCAGTCATCGCTCTTGCCGCCGGTCGCGCTCTCTTCCAGCAGCACTCGCCATTCGTCCTGAATCATGTAGTGGCCCGGCTCGTCCTGTGGATCACGCGCCGGCAGGCCGCCCGTCTTCAGCAGGGCCAGCCACGGTGCCTGCTCCTCGCCGAGGTCGGCCTCACCGAAGGGCAGCTCCGCAGGGATGGCACTTGCCACTCCGGCGGCGGCACATCGCCGGTTCTCCAGCGCTCCCCAGCCCAGGCCCTTGAACAGCACCTCTGCCGGCTCGCACCGCTCAACCTCCGTCGCCTCGGTGTGGAAGCTGCCCACGGCATCTTTCGGCAGGCACGCCTCCAAAATTCTGTCCGCCTCCGCGTAGGCCTTGCGCCAATCGTCGGCGTGTGTCACCGCCGGATCGGATTCGAAGTACCCGATGGCCTCGGTCCACGTCCACTCGGTCTCTGCAGGCATGGGCACCAGATGTCCCTGGGTGTACGCCAGGCCGGCCTGGATCTCCTGGAATGGATTATCCGGCACCGACAGGTAATCATTCCAGCGCCGGCTGCCCGGCCCCATGCCCCAGGCAAACATCTTCCGCCCTTTGAGCCTGCCGGTGGATGTATGAACCACGCCCCTGCCCTCGCGGTCTATCAGCGCCACCCAGGGCCGCTGCTCCTGCGGAATCCTGAAGAAGAGGTCGTATGCGCTGTTGACGCGCGTGCAGTAACTGTGGTCAATCCCCTTGATGACGGGGCACTCCATCACCTCGGCGCCGTGATACGCCGTGTCGGCGGGGCAGAGCACGCGCCCGCCGGGGTACTCGGGAACGCCCATGTTCGTCCACCAGTACATCGGTATCTCGTGGTCGTGGGGGTTGATTAGACGCACGTGTGCGAACAGGAACGCCGATGCGGGCGGCAGGTGCAGGTCTATCTGGTACGGGAAGCACTTCACCCTTTCCCAGGCGTACAGGCGCAGCACCGGCTCGCCGCTCGTCCCCATGACACGGGCGGCATGGACCGGCGAACAAGTCAAGTAGTGGTGCCCGAGTTGGGCCGTGTTCCATTCTATGCCGCCGCTCACCCACGCATTGCGCAGAGCCAGGTTGCCGGGCTGAAACACGGGGTTGCAGTACAGCAGCTCCCTTCCCAGGGGCTTGTGGATGATGGAGGTAACCATGCCGCCGACCTCCGGCAGGACCGTGACCTTCAGGAACTCATTCTCCAGCACCAGTGCGAGGAATGATCTGGGCTGCCTCAGCCGGTTGTAGCCGTCCTGCATGCGGTACGGCAGCACCCGAAAGCCGGTCTGCCAACCCAGGCCGGGACGGTCCTCCTCCGGTACGTTGTTGGCAGCGAAATCAACCTTCCTGTCGGCCTCGGCGGCTCTGAAGATGGGAAGGGGGTTCTCGGGGCCTAGATCTGCGGCGGGTATCACATATGGCTCGACACGCAGGTCAGTCATAAGCGGCTTCTCCCGTTCATATGAGACGCGTATGCGGCATGAGTGGCATGCAGACGACTGTTCCGTGAGGATGCGCCGATTCCCTTCGGCAAGCCAGTCATCTGCTACAGGCTGGCGTGTACGCGGGGGGGGAAGTGGGCTGGCCCGCGCGCCACATGACCGCGCGGTACATTCTTGACATCGCCCAGTAGTACCCGGACTACTGCATCCATCTGAACGAGCATGTAGCGGAGTGTCATATGCACGGATGACAGGTAAGAACGCTAGACGGCGTCCAGCTCCATAGCAGGTCCCCAACACTGATAGGAGCAGACCTCACTTGACCAGGAGCACCGTGCATGGGGACAGGCGGGCCAGGTTCTGGGACGTACTGCCCCACACCCGACCGAAGACCGCCGAGTGTCCCATGAAGCCGATGACGAGGAGATCAAAGCCCCCCTCAACGACGAACGAGACGATGGTCGCCACTTCGTGACCGGCGCGCACCTCACAATGGAGTTCAACGCCGCTGGCGGCCGCTACCGCCCGCGCCTCCTCGTTGACCTTAGCGAAATAGCCGTTGCGTTGGGCCTTCACCTCCTCCACCTCACTGATCGTCCCGGCGTACTTGGGCAGGTCCTCCTCGACCGAGATCGACCACAGCTCGGCGCTATAGTGTGCGGCCAGTTCGGCGGCCGCCTGCACGGCCTTCTTGGCCAGATACGAACCGTCATTGGCGACTAGTATCTTGCAGAACATCGCTATCCTCCTTAAGCCGCAGATGCATTGTCCGGTCTACCAGACACCCGCATGGCCTCGTCCCGGCTGGGGCGAAACCACGCCTGGGCGATCAGTGTGGGGATCACGGCACTGGCGATCACAACTGCGACCAGAATTGTGTACTGCTCCTGGGTGATGATGCCCCTGTTGTAGCCAAACAGAGCGGAGATCGTGCCAAAGGTCAAGCCCGTGGACATCAACAGGGTTGTGTACCAGCCCTGCCTGCCGCTGAACCGGAAAAGCCTCGTCATGGGCCACACGCCTACGATCTTGGCCGCCACCTTCACCAGCAGCAACACGGCAATGAGCCCGACCCCTGTGCCCACAGCCGGCAGCGACACCAGCGTCCCCGCTCTCAGGAAGTAGAAGGGCGTAAGGAATGCGAACACGGTGGTCCGCAACCGTCGCACCATGTCTCTGTGGCTGGCGAAGACGCTGGCGACCGCCAGGCCCAGCAGGTACGCCGGAAGGACGGCCTCGCTGTTGGCCTGCATCGCCAGGCCCCCGAGGGCGAAGAGCAGGAAGAACACGAATTTGACACCCGGCTCGGAAACGTGCCCCCCGAAGCGGTCGAGCAGCCGCTCGGTGACATGTGGTGCTGCCGCCAGGACGAGAACGGTCACCCCTACGAACAGCAGCAACCAAGCGTTGTAGTGGGCGAAAATGACGCCCAGTGCCAGGACCGTGCCCAGGTCGTTGATGAAGCAGGCGGCCAAGATGACCTTGCCGAAGGGGGTCTCGTTGAGGCGCGTCTCGATCATCACCGCGTACACCACAGCCACCGAGGTGGTCGAGAGGGCGATGCCGCCGATCCACGAGGCGGATGGGGCCCAGTGGGCGACATAGTGGCAGTACGCGGCCGCTCCCACGAACGGCACTATGAAGCCGATGAACCCGAGGGCCAGGCTCTCCCTCAGGTACCGTCTCAACACCTGCGGCTCCACCTCCGCCCCGGCCATGAAGGTCAGCAGGATGCTACCGAACCCGGCCAGGAAAGTCGTCCACTCCGTAGCCGGGACGTGCAGGAAGTTACCTGCTACCACCCCAACGAGGATCTCCACCAAGGCGACCGACACTGCGGTCCGGATGGAGATCAGGCTTGCCACAAAGGCGAGGCCAATCCAGGCTGCGGCAATGAACCATTCGTTCACGGACCTATCACCCCGATTCCAGCGGGGCGGCCACATGGGAACGCCCTGCCATGTTCTTAGCCAGCAGGGCGGTCCCAAACAAAGACTCCTACTCACCTGCCGGTGGTAGGAGTCATTAGTCGCATGAACGATTCAAGGAGTCGCAGCTCCCATCGGGCGAACTCCATCGCCGCTATCCATAGCTTACCGCCATCACCGTCGCTTGTCAAGTCAAGAGCTTCCCACGCCGGACCTGCCCCGTGCGGTTTGGTGCCCAGGCCGTCCCCAGTCGCGTTCATCGTGAAGTTTTGGTTCGGGCGCTTCAAGAGATTCCTCTAAGCAATTTGCGGCGCTGGAGGAAAGTCACTTCCGCCGCCGAACCTAGCCGGAGTTCGACCCAGTACCACACCCGGAGGATATCATGATAGACACGCACTGCCATGTCGGTAAGCTGTACTTCGACCCGTTCATCGAGCCGGAGCTCGTGCTCTCCTGGATGGACAAGAACGACGTCCGCAAAGCCTGCCTGCACCCGATCGAGAACCCCGAAGAGACCGCCTACTACGTCACCACCTGGTACATTCTCGAAGTCGCCCAACAGTACCCCGATCGCTTCGTCCCCTTCATGAACGTGGACCCGAGGCGGCTGCAGTCCGACGCCTCCGTGCCCTTCCATCGCATCATCGAGGAGTACAAGGAGCGGGGCTGCAAGGGCTTCGGGGAGTGCATGTCGGGCCTCTACACCGATGACCCCCGCTTGCAGGGCATCTATGAGGCCTGTGGGGAGTTGGAGATCCCGATCATGTTCCACCAGGACACACTGCGAACGCGGGACGAGGTCGGCCTGCCGCGCTTCGAGAAGATGATCAAGAAGTTCAAGAAGACCATCTTTAGCGGCCACGGTCCCGGCTTCTGGGCCAACATCTCGGGCGACTGGCAGGACCTGCAGCAGTCCGCAACCGGCCCGGTTACGCCCGGCGGTGCGGTGTCTCGCCTGCTGGAGCAATACCCCAACGCCTATGCCGACATCTCTGCCGGCAGCGGCTACAATGCCCTCACCCGCGACCCCGAGTTCGGCTTTGAGTTTCTGGAGAAGTTCCAGGACAAGCTCTTCTTCGGCACCGACATCTGCCACACCAGCCAGATCGAGGAAGACAGGATCCCCCACGCGGCCTTCCTCCGCGACGCCCTGGCAAGTGGCAAGATATCGCAGCAGTGCTTCGACAAGATAGCCGAGCAGAACGCGATCCGGGTATTCAACCTGGAATAGGTTGACGCGGAGGCGAAACCAAGTGCAGATGACTTCACGCGAACGCGTCCTGGCCGCAATGCGACGCGAGCCGGTGGACTATGTCCCCTGCTCGCCGGGCTGGAACCCGCTCAGCGACGCCCAGCGCCGGGGCAAGCGCTGGAACTTCCCCTGGGGACCGTCGGCTTACGAGCAGATCGAATATGGCGTGAATGAGCTCGGCATAGACCCGGTTGTGTCATGCGGCTGCGGCAGTTGGGAGCCTGCGCCCGGCGTTTCCAGCAGGACCTGGTTCGACGCCGACAAGCAACTCATCCACAAGGTCTATGAGACGCCGGCGGGCGAGTTGCGCTCAACCATCCGCTATGACGATAGATGGCCCCACGGCCTCGACATCCCCTTCTTCACCGACTTCAACACAGCCCATGCGGACAAGTTCTGGATCGAGAGCGAGCAGGACCTAGAGTGTCTCAGCTACGTTTTCCGTCCCGTCGAGAGCAAGGAAGCGATGGAGCAGATCCGCTTCGGGCACATGGAGGCAATGCGCATCGCGGATGAGTTCCAACTCGCCACCCGCTGCAGTATCGGCCTGGGGATGACCGGCGCGTTGGAGATGTTCGGCCCGACCCAGCTCTGCATCAAGACAATCGAAAGCCCCGATCTGGTAGATGCGTACCTGGAACTTGACCACCGGGTCAACATGCGCTGTATCGAGATCGCGCTGGACCTGGGCATTGACATTCTCGGCCGCAATGGCTTCTACGAGACCTGCGATTTCTACGGCCCTGACACGTTGGAGCGGTTCCTCTTCGGCCGCCTGCAGGCCGAGACCGAGGCCATCCACGACGGCGGCAAGGTGGAAGTCTATACGGTGAACACCGGCATCATGCCGATGCTCGATTACCTGCGGCGGCTGGACCTGGACTGCCTCATCTCCATTGACATCGCCCACAAGGACCACGATCTGGAGAAGATTGTGGCCTCGCAGGATGGCACCAAGAGCTTCTGGATCGGCCCTTCGAGCGCCTATCACCTGCAGAACCCGGACCCGGAGGTGACGCGCGAGGCGGTGCGCGAGTGCTTCCGCACCATCGGCAAGACGGGCCTGATCATCACCCCATGCCCCTCCCTCCACAGTATCATGCCCTGGCAGAGCGGCCTGGCGATGATTGACGAGTGGAAGAAGCTGCGCTAGGGATGAGGCAATCTGTGGCAGCAGCGCCATCGCCTGCGACGCCCTTCGATGGGTTGCAGGACGACGCTTGACTCGTCGGTATCCTCTAATATATCATTTCGTAGACTGTAATGTATATCGAAGTGTATATGCAGGAGTGAACTG
>CAZJVY010000132.1:0-6472 GCA_964549395.1 uncultured Armatimonadia bacterium
CAGAACCCGACACGTACCCTCTCACGCAAGAGAGGTAACTTTGGCAACAGTCTCCGACAACAGCGCACCGGCTACCGCCAGAGCGAAGAGCACCCCCCTGATGAGCGCAACAGCTAGACGCCTCATGGTGATCAACCTCCTGCGCAACGTGATTTCGCCTTGTGATTGCACCGTCGGTGTACCATTTCTTCGTGTCCGTTCTCTTTCCCTGCATCCCATGAGATGTCGGTCGGCCTAGCAGGGGCACGGCTACGACAACGGCACCACCACGGTCCAACTGTAACCCATGTATGGTACTAGCTCAATCGCCGGCCCGGCACGTTGTTGACACTGATGACCGCGCTGATATAATGATGTTCTTGCCTCGTTGGGAAACCTATGATGGCGTCGGCCGTACCGCTGCCGGCTGAGAGAATAGACATGGTCATACCACTCGTAACAAGCCTGCTTGCTGCGCTTCTACTGACGCCTCTTGCCATGGCACTCGCGCGCAAAGTCGGTTTGCACGATAGGGACACTGCGGCCGCAGACCCGGTTTCCGTCAGGGTGGAGCGGCTGCCGGCGCAAGTGTGTGCCAAGTTGATAGCACCCACGATGTCCGACCGCGACCGCCGCTGAGTGCATCTGCATTCGTAGCCGGCCCATGCTCTGCAATCACTACACAGGAGTGCTCCCCCGGTCCCATGGCTGGCAAGATGCGTCGTCTGGATAAACTTCATGCCATTGCGGACCGTGCCGGCAGGTCTAGGCCATTCGTGTGAGGAAGTATACTGGCACACGACTGGCGGTGCCACGAAAGCGCCAGGAGATTGGCACAGGAGATGCACGTATGCGACTGCGGACTCCTCAACGGTCAGGTAGGATGCACTTGCTTGCTGTCTGCTTCATGCTGGTGATGGCAGGGCCGGTGGCTCAGTGTTTGGCGGAGCCGGGCTCTGGCGATGTGTCCCCCAGCACGGGGACGGGCACAGCGCCGGCGGCTCAGGGGGCCCAGACTGCACCGGGCCCGGAGGCGGTGCCTACGCCGGCCAAGCAGGCCGTGACGCCCGGCAGTGAGCTGGCTATCACGGTGTGGAAGGGCCAGACCATATACGTCTACACACGGGCGCGTGTCGGTGAAGACGGCAAGGTCGGCCTGCCCCGCCTCAGCCCCGTCAAGATTGATGACATGACACTGGAAGAAGTGCTGGCGAACATCACCACAGCCTACAGAGCCATATACCCGGACTGCTCCGTAGATGTGGTGCCGGTTGCCCTGGCCCCGCCGCGAGTGAAGCCATTCGGGACCCAAGGCGTTCCCGCCGAGGCCCAACGCTTGCCCGGCCAGCCCCAATTACCTGAGTTGCCCCAGGTCGAACAGCCCGCACCTACACCGGTCACCGCTGCGCAGACCTACGCAGCCCTGCCGCGCTTCGGTGCCGACGTGTTCATTAGCTCGCGTTTTGCCGTGCCGGTCGAAAAGCCCCAACAGCAGCCAAAAGAACTGCAAGCGACGACACCGGAGGTCGCAGGCAGCCCGCTGGCAAACGTGCCGGTATCGCCCGACTACAGGATCGGCCCGGCCGATGCACTGAACGTACAGATTTGGAGTCTTAACCGGAAACAAGCGGAGCAACTATGCACTGTCACCGCTGACGGCTATATCACGCTGCCTGTACTGGGGAAGGTCATAGTCAACGGCAAGACGCCGGCCCAGGTTCAGGAACTCATCGGCAAGCGCGCTTCCGAGTTCTATACAGAGCCACAGATCATGGTCGAATTGGCCCGAGCCCGGGTCATTGACGTATATGTAATCGGGGATGTCATGCAGCCGGGCAAGTTTGCGCTGCCGGGTAATGCAACGGTGTTCACGGCCCTCTATGCTGCGGGAGGTCCTTCGGAAACCGGCTCGTACCGCCGGATCAAGCTGGTCAAACCCGGCGCGCCCGAGCAGATCATAGACATGTACGAATACCTCATGCATGGCAGGCGCGACGCCGACGAGATGCTGCAAGCGGGCGATACAGTGTTTGTTCCGCCTGTGGCCAATGAGATCGGGATTGCCGGGGCGATGCGGCGGCCGGCCCGCTACGAACTCCTGGGCCCTGCCAGCCTCCGAGATGCCATCGAGATGGGATCCGGCTTCAAGCCTGACGCCTACGCCAGTAGCGTGGAGGTGTGGCGAGCCGATGAGCGGCGCGTGTGGAACCTGATTCGCGCGGATGCCACCACACACGAAGGCAACGGCCTCGACATGTCGCTGCTTGATGGGGACCTGGTGCACGTGGGCACCATCGTTGACCGCGCCTTCAACACTGTCGAGCTGTGGGGACCGGTAAACCGTCCCGGCGTCTACGAGGCCACAGCAGGGCTGACAGTCGGCAAGTTGTTGGATTTGGCCCAGGGGCCTACGGAAAGGGCCTACATTCAGCACGCTGCTATCTGGCGTCTCAACCAGAATCTCGATTACGAGCTTATCCGCTTCTCCGTGCGAGACGCCATGGATGGCAAGGACGACCCGCCGCTGCAGCCCCAAGACATCGTATATATCTACACCGAGGACGATGTGCAAAGCCCGCCTGTAGTGAGCGTAGCAGGGCAAATACGGAAGCCCGGCGACTACCCATTCATCGAGAAGATGACAGTTCGTGAGTTGGTGATGATGGCCGGCGATCTGCTGCCGGGCGCTTACACCGAACGGGCGGAGATACTGCGCCTCACGCCGGACCAACGTAGGAGGATCATCCCCATTGATCTTGCGAAGGCGACGCAAGGCGGCGAGAACAGCACTGTCGTCTTGCAGCGCGGGGACATTCTGAATGTGATGGCACGGGATGACGTGACGGTGAAGAGCGAGGTGTATGCCGACGGTTACGTGCGCACTCCGGGAGGCTATCCCCGCCATGAAGGCATGAGGGTCTCCGATGCCATAGTGGCGGCCGGCGGGCTGCAGGCAGGCGCTAGTGACACGGTCCAGTATACTCCTGGGCGCTTCGCCGGCGGCAGCAACAGCCAGATACTGGCTCTCAAGGTCGGTCCGGCCGGCTTCACTGTCGAACCGGACCTGGTGCTGAGTGATGATGACCGCGTGGGTGTAATGGGCCAGGCGGACTTCACGGCGGTCCCGAAGGTCTCATCCATTCAGGGACGCGTTGCCAGGCCGGGTACCTATGCCCTGCGTCTCGCTACACAAGATGACCGTGAGGCCGACACCGTATATGACCTGATCCAGCGTGCAGGCGGTCTGTTAGAGGACGCAAATCCGAACGGAATGATTCTGTACCGCATCAGAGAGGAGGTCATACCCGAAGACCGTGGCACGGATCTGAGTTACGTGATGAGCATGCTGAACCGGGAAGCCGGACATACGTCAGCAGTCATCAGCAAGGAGCAGGAGGGCGCGATACTGAGCGAGTCGGCCGCGAAGCAGTTCGGCGGTCTTCTCGGCACGCAGAATGGAGCTCTGTTGGTGGTGCCGCCGCGCAACATCAGCATAGCGCAGTGGATCAGTGCCATCCCCATCGAGGGCGGGAAGATACTGGAGACAAAGGGCGCGGAGGGCAACATGAAGCTGCACGACGGTGACGTACTGCGTGTACCGAAGGCTGTTGACTTTGTGACGGTCATCGGCAGTGTGAGCTCGCCCGGGGCCCTCAAATTCCAGGCGAACCGGCGCCCGGGTGAGTATGTGGAACATGCCGGCGGCGCGATGCCTGATGCCAATCTGAACAGAATAGTGGTAATGCGCGCTAACGGTGCCGCTTCGCCTGCCGCCAGGATCAGGACAATTGAGCCAGGTGATGTCATCATCGTGCCGTCACAGTACATGTTCCGCACGGAGCGCATCAAGCCGTCCTGGCATGACACATTCCGCGAGCTCGTCGGCCTGGCCGCCGCAGCTCTGGTCTTCTAGCTGCAGGCTGCACAGCCAGACCTCCCGCCGCATCACCTGGAACCATGAAAGAGGCGCTGCCCCAGCAGTACGGGCAGCGTCTTTGCGTGGGCGACGTTCTACAGGGTGCGACCGGCAGCCTGAGCGAACGGCTTGAGGTCTGCCATCAGTTCCTGGAATGCCCCGGCATCCACCGCCTGGGAGCCGTCAACCAGGGCCTCCTGAGGAGCGCAATGCGTTTCCACAAGCAGGCCATCGGCGCCGGCGGCCACCGCGGCCTTGCACAGGGCAGGCACTATGTCAGAGCGACCGGCGGCATGGCTGGGGTCCACTATCACCGGCAGGTGGCTCATGGCCTTAAGCGCAGGCACGGCGGATATGTCGAGCGTATTGCGGTATTGTGTCTCAAAGGTGCGTACCCCGCGTTCACAGAGAATGACGCGTCGATTCCCCTCGACAAGAACGTACTCGGCAGCCTTGAGCAGATCATCAAGCGTTGCGCACATGCCACGTTTGATGACAACGGGTTTGTCCGCCTTGCCGCATTCGGTAAGCAGGCTGAAGTTCTGCATATTGCGCGTGCCGATCTGAAATATGTCCACCACGTCATACATCAGTTCTACACCGCGTGGATCGAGAACCTCGGAGATGAGCAGGATGTCGAGTTCCTCCCGCACCTGCCGCAGTATCGGCAGGCCATCCTCACGTAAGCCCTGGAAATCGTGTGGCGACGTGCGAGGCTTGAATATGCCCCCCCGCAATACCGCGCCACCCGCCTGCTTTACATAGCGCCCTATGGTGAGGTATTGGTCGGCGCTCTCGATTGCGCACGGCCCGGCCATCATCACAACCCGCTTGCCGCCAATGGTCACACCCCTACCCAGCTCTATCTCGGTGCCCTCAGGGCGGACATCGCGTGCCGCCAGCTTGTAGGGCTGCAGGATCGGCACGATCCGCTCCACACCAGGCATGCTTTCCAGCATTTCGATCTTTTCCTGGGTCTTGTCACCGATGACGGCGACTACGGTCTTCTCAACCCCGTAGATCGGGTGCGGTGTGAAGCCAAGCTCGGCAACCTTGTCTATCAGGTTCTGAACGACTTCTTGAGTTGCTCCCGTCTTAACGACAATTACCATTTCGCACTCCTCCTGCCGGCCTCATTGGCCGCCAGCTATTCGTCGGGCGCTCTCATCGGCTCGGGCGATGATGCGTTCGGCATCCAGCAGCGGATACGTCCCGTCTTTGTATAGTACCACACCGTCCACCGCCGTGCAGACCACGTCGGCGGCTTGGGCGGCGTAAACAAGTTGCGAGTAGACATTATGGAGCGGGTGATTGTGGGCCTCTGCCAGCGATATGACCGTGAAATCGGCACACTTACCGACCTGCAAACTGCCCACTTGTCCGCCCAGCCCGACCGCCTGGGCGGCTCCCGTAGTAGCCACGGAGAGCGCTTCCTCGGCACTTAGCACCCCAGGATCCCCGCTGTGGCCCTTGTGAATAAGCGCCGCCATCCGCGCTTCCTGGAGCATGTCGAGGCGGTTGTTCGAGGCCGCGCCATCCGTGCCCAACCCCAGACATGCACCCATGGACAGCATTCTGGGGACAGGCGCGAAGCCGGAAGCCAGCTTCATGTTGCTGGTCGGGCAGTGCGCGATACCGACTCGCCGCTCCACCAGCGTCTCCAGCTCTGCATCGTCCACGTGCACGCAGTGCGCCGCGGTCACGTGGTTATCCAGCAGCCCCAGCTTGTCAAGATATTGCACGGGGCTCAGGCCGGTCTCATCCACAACCCGGCGGACCTCGTCGGCGGTCTCCGAGAGGTGTATGTGAACGCCCAGGCCGTGCTCGGCCGCTGCGGCGGCTACCTGCTCGAGCATCTCAATGCTGCAGGAATAGGGCGCATGTGGCCCGAGCATCGGGACAATGCGTGAGGGCGCCGTCTCCCGCACAACCAGTGCGAATTCCACCGCCCTCTCCACACTGCTGATGTCCTCGACAAACTGCAAGAGCACTCCCGACGGCAGAGCGCGAATTCCCCCGTCTATGGCAGCCTGTGTGGCGGCTTTGGGGTAGTGATACATGTCAGCGAAACAGGTGATGCCTGCCCGCAGCATTTCCAGAATCCCCAGCATCGCCCCCCAGTACACATCATCTTCCTGAAGCCGGGCCTCGGTGGGCCAGATTCTTGTCGTGAGCCACTCCTGCAACGGCATGTCGTCGGCATAGCCTCTAAGCAGCGTCATGGCCAGATGGGTGTGGGCATTGACGAAGCCCGGCAGCAGCACTCCGCCTGCGGCATCAATGTCCTGGTCATAGTGGTCCGCAATCCCCGACCTGTGCGGCCCCACGTACTCAATAAGCCCGTCCTTGCTCACCAGTTCCCCTCGCATGATCGGCTGCCGGCCGGGCACCATGGTTAGGACGATGGCGTTGTGGACACGCAGACTCCCCATGTAATACCTCCGTAAGCGGCCCGCCAATCGCGATTCTGTCGGTCATTATAGCACCGGCCGGCCTCGTGGGACAATGAAGACGCAGATCAGTGACAAGTTGTCTCCGGATCCGTGAACTTTCGTGCTCGTCACCCCGTCTAATAGG
>CAZJVY010000133.1:0-6456 GCA_964549395.1 uncultured Armatimonadia bacterium
AGTATATCCCGGCCTTGCCATCCGGCACCGAGAACTCCCAGGATTTCTCGATGGCGCCCTCCGCAGGAAACCACTGGTAGTCCCATCCCACATAGTGCTCGTCGGCATCGAGAAAGCGCACCAACGCCTTCCGCAGCTTGCCGGTGTCCGCCTCGGACTTCAGCTTGAGGGTGACTTTCAGCGGCCCGCCGTAATGAACGAAATAGAAGGCGCCGGTCGAGCACTTGAACGGTCCGGCAAAGCGCTTCGGCGGCGCCTGCTTGAGTGTAAAGGCATCCCACTCGGCGACATCAACCGCCGCCGACGCAGCGCTGGCCACAATCACTGCCAGCACCAACATGATGCGCCCGGTCCACATTGTCATCTCCGTTCGCCTCCTCGACAGGTACGGCCTAAGCCCCCGAAACGCGTGCCTATTGCCCTTGCACGGCCTCGATCAGGGCGGCGATGTTCTCTGCAGGTACGTCCTTGGGGATCGCGTGTGCGGGAGCGATGACGTAGCCCCCGTCCCGGCCGATCTCCTCCATCAGCCACCGCGCCTGTATCTTGACCTGCTCCGGAGTGGCATAGGGGAGCAGGTGCTGCGTGCTGACTCCGCCGTGAAACGTCAAATCACTGCCGTACTCGCGCTTGATCTCGGAGACATCCATCACTTCCGGCTGGAACGGGTTGAATATCTCCAGTCCGATCTCGATCAGGTCCGGCAGCACCTCGCGCACGTCCCCGCAGGAGTGGATGGAGACATGCTTGCCCCCGGCGCGTACCGCCTCGTACATGCGGGCCAGGCGCGGCTTGATGAACCGCCGCCACAGTTTCGGCCCCATGATCGTTCCACGTTGCTGGCCCCAGTCGTCGCCGAAGTGCACGGCATCAACGGGATATGTCACGCCCCGGTGGATCAGCCCCAGGTTGAACTCGGTAATGGCATCGAGCAGCTCGTCCACGAAGGCGGGATGGTCGTGCATGTCCATCAGCAGATTGGGCATCCCGCGCATCGTCCAGGCCCGCTCGAACAGCGAGAACCCGACGGCCAACTCCACGAACCGGTCACTTGCAGCCGCGACCTTGTCTCCGAAGTCCTGCCAGCGCGCGGGGTCGTCCGGTTCCGGCCATCCATATCCTCCCAGCGTCGGCTCCGGAAAGACCAGCCCCTCCGGGTTCCCGATGTCCTTGTCTATCGTGCGGTTCCAGACTACGCCGAACTGGTCGCGCCAGAAGCCCGGCTTGACCTCTCTCCAGGCGTCGGGCTGCAGCGGCTCAATACCCACTATGTGGTTGCCCAGCTTCGCCGCAAACTCCGGGTCGCCGGTGTACTCAACCATCTTGGCGTGTGCTATCTGGGTGAAGCCCAGTTGCCACGGGCAGATGTCGGGCTGCTGGTGCCTGACGGCCGTCTTCACTCGTTCCTTCGCGGTCATTTCACTCACCCGGATTCAGGATTACGCTGGATCCACTCACTGGCCACGATACGTCCGTATTGTAGCGCATCGCCGGCCTGCAGACCAGCATGTCGCAATCCGCCTTCTGGGTAGCGTCGCGCTCAGCAAAGAGGAAAACCCCTGACCGCGAAGAAACTGCATGTAGGTGAGACAACATGCGTAGGCTTGTCAAGGACGCAGCACGGGCGGCGGGTCTCGCACCCGCAACGATGGTCCATATAGGCAAGGAACGAACCACCAGGGCCGGCATCACCCGCACGGTCTACGACGCCGACTGTTGCGAAGAGACGGACATCACGAATGCACCGCAGCAAGCGGTCATACCGGCTGAAAACGGCGTTACCTGGATTGACGTTCGGGGAGTGCACGATATTGACGTCGTGGCGCGGGTCGGGGAGCAGCTCGATCTGCACCCGTTAGTGCTGGAGGATGTCGTCAACACGCAGCAGCGGCCCAAGCTCGAAGACTATGGCCGCTATCTGTTCATCGTCGTGAAGATGCTGCACTATGACCAGGATACCCACGGGATTACAGCCGAGCAAGTGAGCCTGATCCTCGGAGACAACTTCGTGGTGTCATTCCAGGAGGGGGAAGGCGACTCCCTGGCCGCCGTCAGCGAGCGTCTCAAGACCGGTAAGGGCCGCATCAAAGAAATGGGCGCCGACTACCTGGCCTATGCTCTGCTGGATGCCGTCATAGACGGGTACTTCGTCGTCCTTGAGCAGCTCAGCGAAGAGATCGAGGACGTCCAAGAGCGGCTGATACGTGACCCGGGCGTGGCGGTGCTCGGCACCATCCATCGCCTGAAGAACGAGGTTATCGTCCTGCGGCGAACCGTCTGGCCCGTCCGTGAGGTCGCCAACGCTCTGCAGCGCGGCGAGTCCCCTCTGGTCCGGGAGACCACCATCGATTTCCTGCGCGACGCCTACGACCACAGCTTCTTCGTCATCGAGACCGCAGAGACATTCCGCGACATGGTTTCGAGCATGATCGACCTCTATCTCTCCAGCGTGAGCAACCGCATGAATCAGATTATGAAGGTGCTCACAATCATCGCCACCATATTCATTCCACTGACATTCATAGCCGGCGTCTATGGGATGAACTTCCATTACATGCCCGAGCTGTCCTGGTACTGGGGTTATCCGTCCGTCCTCATATTGATGGCCGTGGTCGCCGTGACCATGCTGCTTTACTTCAGGACCAAGCGATGGCTTTGACTGCATTCGTGGCTTTGACATTAGTCTGCGTTATATGCTCAGGAAGAAGGGGATGTACTTTGGGCTCAGAATCGAGAATCGCCATAGCGGTATCTGCCGTTGGTGCAGTGTGCGTCATCGCGCTGATGGCCGCCTGTTGCGGGTCAGCTCATGCCTTCCCCAATGACGGCGTGGTGGCTCCCGTTCCCGAAGCCTTGCCGGCCGGGACCTACGAAGTGCAAGTCGAACATCACGGCGTCCAGGTTCTCCAGGCCAGAGAGTACGGGGAGAGAGTCGGCCTGCAGTTCGGCCTCGGTGGGGGATGCGAGGTCGGCATTGATCATCACCTCGGCGCTCCCGACCGCAGGCTGACCAACCCCAAGCAGTTCACCTGGGACCTGCAGTACAACCCCTATCGCGCCGGCTTTGACGAAACATGGTTCAACGTCAAGTTGCAGCTTTTCACGGAGACCGCACGCCGCCCGGCCCTTGCTGGCGGAATGCTCAACATCGGCGGCGAGGCCGGCAGCGGCAGCTATGTCGTAACCGGCAAGCACTTTGACCGCTGGCAGATCTATCTCGGCTGGACCGACGTGCTCGAACGCACATATTACTTCGAGGGCATCGGGTACCGGTACGACGACGACTGGAAGCTGATCCTCGAACACATCAGCCGCGGGCGCTTCTCCACCAATCTCGCCGCCGAGCGACGCATCAACGACGAACTCTATCTCACCGCCGGGTGGATGAGAGCCAACAACGTCGTCTATGATGATGACTGGTTCGCCAATCTGACCTACCGGGGCACGTGGAAGTAGCCTTTCAGGCACCAAAGCGTTATGCGTAGTAGGTATCGGCGGTCATTCAGGAGGTATCGGGTAATGAAGAAGCTGCTTTTCTCAATCCTCGGGGCAACCGCGGTGGCCCTGGTATTGTCCGGCGTCATCTGTGCGCACGCGCAGGAGCCGCTGGCACGCGACGACTTCTTTCCCATCGTCTTCTATTCGTACAGGGGTCCGGGCACGCTGGAAACCGACGCATGGCTCAAGTTGATAGACGACGTGTACGAGCATGGCTGGAACACCGTCAACGTCTTCGGCGGGGGCGAGCAGGCCAGGGCCATACAGGCTCACGCCCAGGAAAAGGGCATGGCCATCTCCGCGTTCTGCAACAGCCTGACCAGGGCCAAGAGCCGCGAGCTGCCCAAGCTGTGTGTCAACTCTCCCGAGTTCGAGGCCGACCTGCACAAGTTCCTTGAACCCAAGCGGGCCGAGTTCGAACCCTTGCCCCGCTTCCTCGTGGCGGACATCGCCGACGAGACATGCGTCCTGGCTGAGTTCGCCTGTCACTGCGCGGACTGCCGGCGACTCTTCAAGGACAAGTATGGTGTGGACTTGCCCGAGAAAGTCCCGCCCATCACGGAGCCTGTTCTGCGCAGGCAGTACATCGAGTTCTATGACGACTACTGGGTCAAGGTCTGGAAGATGACCTGTGACTACATGAAGGCCAACAACCCCAACGTCTTCATTGGCAACACCTATACCGAAAACAACTGCCTGGGCCGGCATGTGGAGCTCGCCTCCGGCGATCTCCTGAAGTGGTCCGAGCCTCTCGATTGGCTGGCCGCCGACATCTACCCCTACTATGCCGGCAGGCATGAGAACGATGTCGAGGCAATCGAGGCAGACATGAGGCGGTCCCGGCTGCTCATTGCCTTCTTGCGCTGCGCCGGCCGGCACTACGACATCCCCTTCGCCTGGTGGGTCGGATGCACGTCCTCACCGGACGAGACCCCCAAAGCGATCCGCCACATGGCCTACACCGCCATCGGCCAGGGAGCGCAGGGCCTCATCGGCTGGGGCGCTTATACCCCGCAGCGTCCGATGTGGGAGTATAACCCGCAACTGTGGGAAGATGGTGCCAGGACGTTCCACGACATCGGCAAGATCGGCCCGCTGCTCAGGCATCTCAAGAAGACATCGCGCGTCGCCCTCCTGGCCTCGGAGACCGAGGGCCTGCTTGCCAGTCCCGCGCAGTACGTCGGGCCCTTCTATTACGACCTTGTCCCAACCTATGACGCCTTGCTGAGGGGTTTCGGTAATGCGGACCTCATCTACGAGCGCCAGATCGCACAGGGCAAGCTGCAGGACTATGAGGCACTGGTACTGGCCAACGTTCGCCACATCGCCGATGATGCCGCCACGGGAATCGAGCAATTTGTCGCTGCAGGTGGGGTGTTGCTCAGCGATACGGTGCCGGAGTTGAACGAGAACAACAAGCCCTCGGACATTCTGGCAAAGGTGGCCGGTCGCAGCGAGTCGTCCGGCCGCCCTCGCCGGATTTCACACGGCGCTCCGGACGCATTCCCATCGGCATTCGTGTCCGACTATGGCAAGGGCAAGGTGGTGCTGCTCGGCTTTCGCATCGGCAGCTTCTTCCGCCTTCCTCAGCTCTGGGAGGTGCTCAGGTCGCGCCTGCAGGAGTGCGGCGTGTACCCGCTTGCCATGTCCTCGAATCCCGACATCGAGTCAAACTACCTGGCCGGGGAAGACTGCTTTGTCGTCATTCCGGTCAACCGCAGCCGGGCAGATGGCAAGACGGAGATTACCTGCTACAAGCCCCGCTTCACACCCAGGCATGTGCGCGATCTCATCAGTGGAAAAGAACTGAAATTCACCTGGACCAGGGAGAACGAACAGAGAGCACTATCGTTTGCGGTGGACGTAGAGGGCATCTCGGGCCGCGTCATCGGCGTTTACCCGTCGGGAGCTTCTTTGCCGTAGTGTGCCGGGTCCCTTACCGTTGCCCTCCGCACTAGCCACGCGACGGGAAGCATACATACGCGGAGGGCAGGCATCCCTGCCTGCCCATCATTTGCCTTGTAGGGCGCGAACCTGGGTTATGTTCAAAAAGCCTCGGTTGCGCTCAGGAAACCCCTGTGAACGGGCCTGAGAGCGGTTGTGAGGCCCGCAGCAGTGCCGGATCGGCGCTTTTGAACACAACCCCTGTACCGCGCCTGCCGTTTGTCGTTCTCGTGCGGAGGGAGGGCCCAACCGACGGCCGGTTGCGCCGCATGCAACCGGACGGAGATTGGCCCGCGCAGACCGCTCCCCCTCAACTCACCAAGCCTCACTAGGGAGAACCGCTCAGGGTCCAGCGCAGGTCCCGTGGCCAGATGGTAAACTTGACCGGCCCGACGTACGTCGAGGCGGGGTCTAGCTGCATGTCGTGCCACTTGGCATGTCCGTCGCAGAAGGTGTAATTGGCTCCACCGTTGTGCCGTTGCGGGACGAATGTGGTCGGTCCCCAACTCGAGTACTGGAAGCAGATCGAGTTGGAGTATGCGCCGCCGCCCTCATTGGCTTCGGTCCATCCGGAGTCGGCAAACATGACGGTCTCGGCCGGGTACACTATCTGCGGCAGCTTGAAGGCACTGGTCGCTGCACGGACTATCCATCCGTTGCAGCCGTACGCCACTATCCCGAAACCAACGCCCTCGGGCTTGCTGGGACAGCGGAATATCTGGGTATTCTTGACGTAGGGGTACATCAGGTCGCACCAGTAGTGGACCGTGGCGTGGTGTATGATCGGGCCGTCCGGGGTGTTGCTCGTGTACTGCGGGATGATCCGCTCGTCGTAGTCCTGGGAGTACATGAGCGCGCCCAGCCCCATCTGCTTGCAGTTGTTCAGACAGGTCGTCTGCCTGGCCTTCTCCCTGGCTCTGGCGAACACCGGAAACAGGATCGCCGCCAGAATCGCGATTATCGCGATCACCACCAACAACTCAATCAGCGTGAAACCTCTGATCCTCTTCATGT
>CAZJVY010000134.1:0-6375 GCA_964549395.1 uncultured Armatimonadia bacterium
ACGCAATTTCAGCGGCGGGCCCTGTGGGAGGTCCGGGTCATGCAACTCGGGCAGGGCCAGCGGCTGCCTCGTCTTGGCTGCAACATCCACCACCTCCAGCCCACCCTCATGCCACACCAACAGCCGCCGACCATCCGGGAAAAAGCTCAGCCGGCCAATCGGACCGAAGCCGCTGACCAACATCTCTGGAGGCGCGTTGTCCCAATAGGGCGCGGCGACGCCGACCCTCATGATGGCCCACAGCTTCCAGCCTCGCCCGGGCGGGCAATGAGCAAAGAAGACCATATCCCCAGTAGGCGCGAACTCGGGTCTGCAGTCATACCCGTCCAGACGCGCAAGACGCCGCTGATTCGTTGCGGCAAGTTCCCGAAAGTCCAGGTCGGCTGAAAATATATCATCATCTCCATGCCGTCGGTAGGCCGAAAACGCGAGAAGCGAGCCATTCGGAGAGCAGGTCACTTCGCTTACCGGTCGGTCAGCACTTCCGAAGGAGAATGACACCCCTGTACGCAGGTCCAGCAACCTCGCTCCATTGTCTGAACTCACCACTGCCAGGTACGAGCCGTTGCTGCCGGCTGCATGGTAGATCACGTTTCGCGTGTATGCCGGAACGACGATTGCGGTACGGCCACTATTCGCCTCTGCAACAGCAACTGCCCTGAACCTGTTCCCGCAGTATTCTGGCTGACCCGTATAAGGCCTCAGCGTGCCGAAAGCAAGATGATCCCCACCCAGCCAGCAGGGGCATGTGTCATCAATCTTCTGTGATGGCAGTCGAAAGCTATGATAGTCGCCGTCGTGGTGGATCAAGGCCTCAATGTGCTCGTTTTCCGTGGGTGATCTCTCGACCCAGCCCAAATCGCCACTTAGCGCATCAACACTGACGCTCCCAGTCATTGTATAGCCGTTCGTGCCGAGGCCTTCAGGTGGCAAGAACAAGAAGCACCAGTTAACAAACTCCTTCTCCACTATCCTACCGTTGCTACACGTGGCGGCAATAGGCTGGGCCCGCTTGGCATATTCCTCACCCCACCACGTCAGAGCAGGGCGAGCCCTCTCCAAGGCGGTTTCATACGATATCAGTCGGCCCACCTGGTCTTCCGGTATCCCAGGCTGGAACGAGACGCTGAGTACGTCGCCGCTCCCAACGCTCACCTCCACCACCAAGTCTCCCCAAACCGCGATCCTGCCGTCGTGTGGCGAGGCCATGAATTGTACGGTGCCGTCTCCGCCAACGAGAGGATAACAGAGCCGTACTTTGACCTCGTGAGGCGTATTCCAGATGTCGGGGAAGCGCCGTTGTGCGAATGCCACAGCCCTCTGCCGCAAGGCCGCTTCGGACAGTACGCCGGTTTGCGGCACCCACGGTTGCGGAACAGCGTGGCAGGAGACCACCTTGGCCTGCTGCGGATAGTACGACACCGACCCCCAGTAGTCCGGAGCGCGGTACCGCACGCGCGTCCGTCCTTTCTCCTCGCGTTCCTGCCCAATCACCTTCGCCTGCTCGAGGTCCATTCTCGGGATAGCCGGGTCTTTAAGAAACTCCACAACAAATCCCGGCAACTCAGACAGTGACGCGACAGTGGGAGCGACCCCCTCAGCCGCAGGCTGTGCGTGCTTTGCCGGACCGCCAGTGGCTTGCCCTTGTCCAGCGCCATCGCCTCGTACGCCCTGCGTTTGGCATCCGTAGAGCATAATCGCTACCGCCAGTATCGCAAATGCCGACTCAGAACGTTTCACTTGATTGGTGTGCCCTCCTTCTGCACGCAGTCTCTTACGGCACTTGCAGACGGGTATTGGGGTCGCCGTGGTAGTGCATCTCAGTGAAGCCGCCGCGGCGGTCTGGGTAGTCGGGGTTGTCCCCGGTAGGGAAATTGTCATACATGTAGGTCTTCGCCGCTTCAGCAGCTTGGCCCAGCGTCATCGTCTTGGCGAACTCGTGGAGCTTCGTGACCCACAATTGGTAGCCGCTAAGCGCGATCTTCCGGTCGAAGCCGAGGGCGGAAGCGACCCCCATGGTTGTAACGTAGTCCGCCAGGCCACCGTCTTCCCCCGTGAAGCAGCAAACGAAATGAGCCCAGGTCGCCTCATGGAAAACGTGTCGGCCATCAGGGACATACGGGTCATGACATTCACTCTTGTAGTGCTCCCACTGCTGTAGGTTGCAGTAGTTGCTTCCGTCGGCCTCCGGCTCGATGCTGCTGGCGTACTTCGGTGTTGTGCTCGAACACCAGATGGCGATCGTGGAGTTTACGGAGGAGCAATGACCGTTGAATTCCATTGCGTATGCTTGTCTCTTCCTCGTCGGACACCGCTGGCCTACGGGCATATCAGCGAGGCCGATCCAAAGCTCCACAAACTTATCGGCATCGGAAGTGCCATTGCGAATCTTGCGACATCCTGGCAGTTGATAGCCGGCACGGTGTAGGGCTTCGATCTGCACATTGGTGGTGGCACCGCGTGCGGATGAGCCGGAGTGAGCGCGATTCCACTCCAACTCCTTCTCGCTGCAAGGGCCTTCACATATGAGACCGTAGCGAAGCGGCTTCTTCTCATTCGCGACCAGCATGTGTGGGGCGTCGTGGGTGCGGCGGTAGCGGGAGTGAATGCCGCATTTGTCAGAGCCCGTCCACAACACCCGCCACGTCCCAGCCTCGTCGCTGTCCATGAACTGATATACCTTGATCCCGTCCGCCTCGCCATCACCGTCCTCATCCGTACCCTCGTGCCGCACCCCCGTCTCGCGCGGGCCCGACACGCTCGCCCGCTCATTCAGAGACGGGTCTATCGTGATCATATCCAGTTTCAGCGCATCTCGCTCGCACTCATCTTCCAGCCAGTAGCTCACCCGCAGTTCGGCATCCCCCTCCTCAGGCACGAACGTCCATACCTTGTGACCGACCTTCCCGTCCGGCGCATCCTCAGCCACCCGCAGGCAGTACCCGCCAGCATAATTGTCCGCATACCGCTTCAGGAAATTCCAGTCGAGCGCCTCCGCCTGCGTCCACACCGGGTTGGCTCCCTGGTATTCCAGCACGATGAAGTCGTATGTATATGTTCCCCACTCGTGGTTATTCTCATTCAGGCAGTTGCCCTGGTAGTCCGGCTGGGTGAGGTTGATGTCGGCATTCGTGGAGTCGAAAGTCGCGCGCATGGAGGACCATTGGCCGTCGGACCAGGTGGCACCGGCACCGGTCTCGCGGAACCGGATGATGGCGCAGTACTTGTGCGGGTCGGCATCCTTGATGGTGAAGGTGATGTGCGGGTGGGCGACGGATCCGCCGCCGTCGGGGTCCCACTTGAAGTAATCTATGGTGCCATTGGAGGCAGTCGTACCGCTGCTGTAGACGTTATCGGTGATGGCTAGCGTGGCCGTGGGCCCGGCCCCATAATCATTGGCCCAACCTTCGTCAACCACCCACTCCTGGAACTCAACCGCGCTCGCAGCCGCGAGGCTGTGTGTCCCATTGTTGCCGAGCGGCTGCTTCGTGGTATTCCAGGTCATGACATAACGGTAACATATCGGGGAGCCGCCCTCTTTGTTGTCATCGTCGGTCGGCGAACTGCTCGCGCCTGTCCAAGCGCCTGACTGTGGGAACTGCTCTGTAGACAGTACAGACTATGGCCACGTCAGTCAATCGCTCACTAACTCGCTGGCATTCAGGTGTAGGACATAGCTGCCATTAACGTTAGGCACCCAAATATTGCGCAACGCACCACCGGGTTCCCGCTCGACAGCCATGAAGCCCGAACCGGCCTCGAAACGCGTTGTTTCTTGGAGTGTTTCCAGAGAGACAACTGAAAGCTCTTCACGCGCCCCCTCACAGGATAGCAGGGCAAGCTTGTGCACCGGATCAATTACGATGTCCTTGACACGGCCCACGTCAAGCTCGAAGTCGTCGTCCAGCGTGTCCGTGGTTGTGTCCAGCCTCACCAATTTCCCCGCGACATTGCTTGCGGCGTAGACGTAGTGCCCACTGTCCCAGGCCAGCGCCCGGAGATGGGCACCGGGTACTGGAAGCGTCTTTTCAAGGCGCAAATCCGTCAGGGAGACTATGTCAACAGCAGCACCTGACATACTCCACTTGTTGTCTGGGCCCGGCTCCGTTCCGGTGGCCACGTATAGCTTATCTCCGACCACTACCGACTCGCAACCCGGCCGCGAGAGCTTCACATCTTGTACCACTCGTTGAGTCACCAGATCGACTACATACAGGACAGACTCATCAAACGCGTTCGCGTACGCCACATCGCCTGCGATGGTCAGCGGGCGGACCGGTGCTGGAACCTGAATAGTCTCAACGTGCTCATGCGTCTGGGCATCCACTACGTATACCGCTGACTGCAGTGGACCGCTGATATACACGCACCCACGAACTCCGTCGTAGACTGGCATGCCCCCTACGAAATCGGCAGAAAGCCAACGCTTCACGTTCCCCCTGGTATCAAAGACGCCCATCACCCCACGCGCGAGGCTTACCCACACCTCGCCGTCGGCAAAACAGGCTGCGATGGCAAGAGTCTGTCTAGGCAGCACCCAGACATCTCCGTGTACCACAGTTGGTGCTTCCACAGATGAAGCTGAGAGCGCAATTACGCTCAGCGCACAGACTACGGAGAGGCCGACTAAGACGGACCAAGGCCTAGTAAGATTCCGCACGGTCAATCCACTCCCCTGTTTCCGGATCTTTAGCATGCCAGGTGTATATGGAGGCAGTAATGACGCACCAGTATGTGTTTACGACAGCGTTGTTGCCACCCCCCCAAGCGTACACCGGGTTGTACCCATTGAAACGAGCAGTGAATTCCTGAGCAATTTGCTGCGGGACACCACCTGCGTCGCCCGGTGCACTGCCGTGGTAACCGCAGAGACTATCAAGGGGACCAGAGCGAACACAGCTGTTCGCCCATCCGAGTCCCACGTTGGTATCGTGTCCGGTCTTGTCGGCTATGTTCAGCACCGCGCAAGCAGCGATCACGAACACGTCCAAGTCAACGGACCAGTTGCTCATGCCTATGTCACCGTAATTCACCGGTGTAGGCAGCTGTGGCTCTCGCCAGATTCTGCCAGTGTCCGCAGCCCCGTGTCCTGAGAAGTAGAGAAGGTCGGCCTGATTCTTGGCGGCGATGACATCGCACTTCTCGGTATCCTCTGTGGACTCGACGTACACCCGCTCGATGCCTGCACATCTGAGGTATTCGAGGTTGGCCCACAAGGTGTTCTCATCCTCAAGTTCATACCATCGTCCGTTCCCTCTCTTGTGCCCGAATAAAATGGCGTTAGAATCTGTGGCATCGTGGTTGTCGTGTGTGGTGTACTCATCCACATCGTTACTGGTGTGACTGACACCGATAATGTGCTGGTTGGAATCGGTTGAAGGGCCTATGCGGGGCTCTTCGTTGTCTGCCGGCCAATACTTGTAAGCCCCCTGCGCATCCGGGCCTGCGACCTTCACCAAGTCCATCGTAAAGCCCTCTTGATCGGTTGCGCCAGACCATATACGTATCTCCGTAGTGTCGGGCACTGTGCCGTTCTCGACAACCGGTTTGAGCTTCACCATCGGATAGAGCATTTCGCCGTTGACCCTGATATGACTTTGCCACTCTTCATAGTCGACGTAGCCGGCTGTCATCCACCAGACACCGATGATCTCGACGGGGATGTCCCCGCCTTCATCTCCCAGCCCTTGCTGCTTGCTGGTGGCCTTCCAACCTGCGCTCGCAGCAACTCCAACGCCAAGGGTCTGACCTCCTGCCTGCTCTTTCACATACACGCTGTTGTCCGTGGCTATGAACGCAATGCTGCCCCCTACCGTTCCCACAGTGTAGATAGTATGGGTGTGGCCTTCCTCGTCGGTTTGGCCACTAGCCGGACATATCTCGCCGTACGGGTTCTGCCCAGTGCCCTCATATTCCGGCGGCGGCGGCGGCTGCATGGAAGGATCAGCTTCAGCATTCCAGAACTTGAAAGTCCAGGCGATGTCGTGGCCAGCGACAGGAACCCCGCCGTGGGTCATACTGAGGATAACCTTGCACTGGGATTGACCGTCAGCGTAGAGCCAGTATATTGGCTCTCCTGTGATGGGGTCCTCGAACGAGATCTCTTTCTTTGGCTCCTCAAAGCTGACCGTGCATTCAGCGTGTTGCAGCATCTTCCGCGAATCACTGCCTTGTCTTTTTGCCTGTAGTAGCACACCCGGGCGACATCCCTCACGCACCTGCCATTTCCTGCAAGGCTGCGGCGATGTCCCGCACCTGCGGGAGGCAGTAGTCCTCCAAAGGAGGGCTGTAAGGCATCGGGACGTTCCTGGTGCCCAGCACTCTCGGCGGCGCTTTGAGGCAGTCCACCCCGTGCTCCACCACGCGGCGCACAAT
>CAZJVY010000135.1:0-6337 GCA_964549395.1 uncultured Armatimonadia bacterium
CGCGCGTCCAGCAGCACCCGTACCCGCCGCAGCGGTCGTACTGCGGATCGAATTCCGGCGCGGCCACGAAGCTGCCAGTCTGGGCGTCCTGCAGAATCGCCAGCATCAGCAGCGCCCGCTTGTAGGCATCCTGCAGATCATTCCCCACCGCAACCGGCCTGCGCCTCTCAAGATGGGCCTGCCAGTACCGTTGCGTGCGCGCCGGCAGCGTCGCGACACTCGTGCTCTCCAACCGATCCAATGTAGCTCCCGCCGCGCGCAGATCGGGACCGAACGCGATGATGACCGTGATCTCCCGGCTCTCGCCAGGCCCGAGCTTCAGATGAAACAAGTGTGCGAAGTCTACGTCGCCGATGTCCTCCACCTGACCGTTGAGATGCCCGTCGGCCAGGTCAACCTTCGCGCTCCGTTCATTCTGGTACCCCGCCTTGCCGCAGCGGACCTCATCCGGCACGGTCCCGCCCACCAGCACCGCAATCTCGCGGAAGTACTGCAGGAAGCGGCCCGTCGCCTGATCGTAGCGCACCGCCTGCTTACCGGCCACCTCACCGAGCCGCAAGTCGAAGTAATGGCCGAAAGCTCCCCTGAATTCGGACGATGAGACGTTCTTGATGGCGACCGCTCTCACAAACGCCGTGTTTGGCTCATCTGCCTCGGGGGCGGGGATGAAATCGCTCAGCGTTATCTGCAGCGCCGGGTCGTCGCACTGCAGTTCCGTGACCAAAATGTTGCTGTCGCCCAGGTAGTGCTGAGTGCGGCTGAAAACACCTTCCCAGGTCCATATCAGTCGCCCTTGGCCGGGACTGCCCGCATACAGCAGCGGCAGCGCCTCATGCACGTTCTGGGCGAAGTCTATGTGCGGGTAGAAAATGGTCATGATCTCCCCCGCCGCGCCGAGCGTGGCGAGCGTGTACCCATTCCCTATCGCCGCCGTTGGCAAGTATACCGGCATATTGCCCTCTCCTGAATCCTATTGACTATCGCCTATCAGAGCCGACCCATACTCCGCACAAACATCGTTGCCCGTCACCATCGTGCGTTCTCCTTCGTTGCGTTCGGTAGGGGCGCACTGCGTGCGCCCGCACGCTGCAATCATTTCTCAATCCCTC
This sequence comes from uncultured Armatimonadia bacterium, assembly GCA_964549395.1. Classification (GTDB taxonomy): domain Bacteria; phylum Armatimonadota; class Zipacnadia; order Zipacnadales; family UBA11051; genus UBA11051. Next base: position 1,110 of record CAZJVY010000135.1, read on the forward strand.
GCGCAAAACCGGCATCTTTGCCTGTCCGGTCCAACGCAATTCTTCCGCGCACCCACGCCCATCAGTAGCAGCTACTCCTCTCGCGCCGCCAACCAGCACTCCAGCACCTGCGCGTGGCTCCAGGCCTGGGCGATGCACCCGCGCGGGCGTTGCGGCGCGTCGCCGTCGAATATCTCGGCAATCGAGCCGTCTTGCATCAGGTGGTCAATGAGCGGCTGTAGGTGCTTGCGCATATACGCTCTTGTTGCCGCGTTGTTGCCGTAGGCGGCGCGGTAGGCCCGCAGGTATGGCCCCATCAGCCACGGCCACACCGTCCCCTGATGATACGCCGCATCGCGCGCCGGTACATCACCCTCATAGCGCCCCCGGTAGGCCGGATGCTCCGGACCCAGCGTCCGCAGGCCGTACTCGGTCAGCAGCCTCGCCTCGGCAATCCCCAGGATGCTCTTAGTCTGCTTCGTACTCAGCAGCGCATACGGCAGGGCGCACGCGATAACCTGGTTCGGCCGCAGTGTCTCATCGGGACCATCGGGTGTGACAACATCATAGCAATACCCCAGCGCGTCGCTGTAGAAGGTATCCCGGAACGACTTCTTGGCTTTGCGGGCGATGGCTGCCAGCTCGCGGGCCGCCTCCGCATCCGAGAACTTCTCCGCCAGGAATTGCCCGGTCCTCAGCGCGTTGTACCACAGTGCATTGACCTCAACCGGCTTGCCGTGACGCGGCGTGACGGGCCGATCGCCGACCTTCGCATCCATCCACGTCAGTTGCGTATCGGCGCTGCCGGCCATCAGCAACGCGTCGGACCGGTCCATGCCAATCCCATGCCCGGTGCCGACGATGTGGCACCGTAGCGCCTCCAGAAATCTCTCATAGACCTCGCCCGCGAAGTAGTCGAGGTCGCCGCTGGCAGCGTAGTACCGCCGTGCCGCCGCAAACATCCACAGCGTCGCATCGGCGCTGTTGTAGGATGCCTCGCCGTCGTCCCCGAAGCAGTTGGGGATCAGCCCGTCGCTGAGGTGCCGCAGCCAACTGCGCAAAACCTCCCTGCAATCCTCGTACCTGCCCGTGGCCACGGTCAGACCCGGCAGGCTGATCATGGTGTCGCGGCCCCAGTCGTTGAACCACGGGTAGCCGGCGATGATGCTCTTCCCGTCGCGGCGGCTGATGATGGACTGGTCGGCGCCCAGAAACAGCCGCCTCGTGACGGCATCATCTCCGGCAGCCTGGCCGATCTCTTCCCGTCGCGCCACCTCCGCTTCCGCTAGCTTCTCAACGTCGCTATCGGCAACCGGGTGGCATGCGGCGATGATCGCGGCGCGGTCGCCGGTCCGTAGTTCCCACACTATCCGGCCCGGGCAGTACAGGTCCTCGACGGCATCGAGACCGCGCTCGGCTTCTTTCAGGTAATGGAAGCTGTAGTACCAGCAGCCTTCGCATTCGTCCGCAACACCGCCCAACTGCCCCTCGCCGTGCCATATCCATACTCGTGACAGATCATCATGCAGCCTGATGCAGAACTGCCCTTCCCTGCGCTCCAGTTGCGGCCAGATTGCCGAATCCGCGCGCCCAAGATGATGAAACTCGCGGCCCGACACCAGCGGCTTAACCGTCAACTGCACAGGCTCGGTCGCATCCACCAGCGTATAGCGGATGACGCTGCAGCCCTGCTCGTGCGGCATGAAGACTTCCTTGCGCAGCGTTGCCTTGCCCGCGCGGAAGGTGAAGCTCGGCCACGGCTCGCGGCCGAAGTCAATCAGGTACCGGTAGCCCTGCGGGTGAGTTGCGCCCAGATAGATGTTGGTGGCAAGCTCGTACTCGCTGCCGTCGCAGATGACTGTTTCTTCCAGCTTGTTCAGTAGCACGCGGCGCCCGACCGCTGCCGCCTCGGTGCCGGCATGTGGGTCGGCCACCAGCAGCCCATGATACCGCCGCGTGTTGCAGCCCAAGACCGTGGACGACGCGAATCCGCCCAACCCGTCGCTCTCGAGCCACTCACACCCCAGCCCGTCTTCAAGGGTCGCCTGCCGGTTCCCCTGCGTCTCAGCCATCGCCTCGATCTGGCTCACGCAATGTCCTCTATTGCTCACCTGAACGGCTACGCGCAACACTGATTTCGCGGATGACAGCCATCCTATCCTCGCGTGCCACAGGCTTTCCAGCCTGTGCACCATATCCGTTTGCCAATGCCGTTCCCCCCTCTCCCTGCGGGAGAGGGGCCGGGGGTGAGGCCGATTGCCGTTCCCCCCTCTCCGGTCACGGAGAGCGGGTACCCGCTCCGCAGGAGCGGGTGGGGGTGAGGCCGACTGCCGTCCCCCTCACCTCTCGCCTGCCCCGCTACTGCCTGCAATACTCATTCCACGCAGCTGTGCCTTCCTGACTGCCGCCGCATACAGCTTCTCATAGCGCCTTGCCGAAGCGGCCCACGAGTGGTCGGAGGCGAAAGCATTGGCGACCAGTTTCCGCCAACGCCGCTTGTCGGCGTAGGCTCTCAGCGCCCGGTTGATGGCGTCCAGCAGCGCATCGGCTGAGTACTCCTCGAAGTTGAACCCATTGGCCTTGGCCCCGGTCGTGCGAACGGTGTCGGCCAGCCCGCCCGTCCGGCGCACGATCGGCACCGTTCCATAAGCCAAAGCGATCATCTGCCCCAGCCCGCACGGCTCGAAGCGCGAGGGCATCAGGAACATGTCGGCCCCGGCGTACACCTGCCGTGCCAGCACGGCAGAAAACTCCAGCCGCGCCGCCACATTCTCACGCGTCCTGGCTGCCGCCGCGAAGACCGCCTCGAGCTGCGCATCACCGCTGCCCAGTAACACGAGCTGAAAGCGATCCGTTTCATCCACGATCTCGGCCACCAGGTCCAGCCCCTTCTGCGCATCCAGTCGGGTCACCATGCCGATCAGTGGGATCTCAGGGTCCTGTGGCAGCCCGAATTCCGCCTGCAGGTGCGCCTTGCACACTGCCTTGCCGGCCAGGTCGGCGGCGTCGTACTGCGCGGCTATCTGCTCATCGCTGCGCGGTGACCACAACCCGTGGTCAATACCATTGACGATCCCCCACACGTCATCTCCGCGCTCCACGATCAACTCGGAAATCTCACCGCTGCTGTCCGGGTCCTTCAGCTCCTCGGCATACCGCTCGCTCACTGTATTGATCATGTCGGCGAACACCAGGCCGACTCTCGCCAGGTTGAGTTGGCCGTTGGTCACCGCCTTGCGTACCCGCGGATCGCCCAGGTCCAGACCGACGACATCCAGGTAGCTCTGAGCGAACACGCCCTGGTAGGCCGCGCCCAGGTTGTGAGCGGTGAACACTGTCGCGTACGGCAGGCCCCGCAGTTCGCAGTAGGCGGCGATCAGCGACGTGTGCCAGTCATTGAGATGGATCACGTCGGGCTGCAAATCGAGCGCCTCAATCGCCGCCAACGCGCCGCGACAGAAAAAGGACAATCGCTGAGCGTTGTCGGGATAGGCTTTGCCGGGTGGGCCGTAGATTCCCTCGCGGTCGAAGTAGTCGTTGTGCTCGATGAAGTAAACCGGCACTTCGCTCTCCGGCAGATGGGCCACGTCAACCGCGCAGCCGCTGTCGTGTGTGGGCATCGTCACCGATACCGCCTCCAGCGCCCGCCGCACCTGGCCTGCCTTCGCTGCCACTCCGCGATACTTCGGCATCATCACTGCGATCTCGACCCCCAGTTCTGCCAGTGCCTTCGGCAGGCTGCCGGCAACGTCTGCCAGCCCTCCGACTTTGGCAAAGGGGTCAACTTCGGCCGAGGCAAGTACCACTTTCATTTGGCGCCTCCAGTCGAGCAGTGCTTCACTGGTCAAGCAGAATGCGGGTGGGCAGTACGGCTATCCCATCTTCGGTGACCACGAAGCGCCGCCTGTCGTGCTCCAGGTCGTAGCCGATGCTCGTGTCGGCGGGTATGGCCACCCCTTCGGCGACTATCGCCCTGCGCACCCTGGCTCCTGGGCTGACCGTCACATCGTCCATGAGGATGCTCTGCTCCACGTGCGCATCGCGTATGCTCACGCCCGGAGACAGCACCGACTCTTTGACCATACTCCCCGAGATGACGCAACCGGGCGACACGATGCAATCGGCCAGCTCCAGGCTGCCGCACTCTCCGCCGGAGCACAGTTTCGCAGGCGGTGCAACCGGCCGGTGGGTGTAGATCGGCCATGTGGGGTCGTAGAAATTGAGCTTCGGCCCGGACCCGACCAGGTCCATGTGCGCCTCCCAGTAGCTGGTCAGCGTCCCGATGTCGCGCCAATAGTCCTCACTTTCATCGCCGACGGACCGGAACCGAGAGGCATGAACGTGCTCGCCGGCCTCCACCATGCCGGGGATGATGTCTCTGCCGAAGTCGTGGTTGCTGTCGCGCCGCGCGTCGGCGGACACCTGCTTGACCAGTGTCTCGGTCCGCCACACGTAAACCGCCATGCTCACTAGTGACATCTCCGGATCATCCGGCATCGGCGCCGGATCCGCCGGCTTCTCCACGAACTCCTCGACCCTGCCGGCGCTGTCGGTCCTGACCACGCCCAACTGCGTACACTCCTTGCGCGGCAGGGCAAGGCAGGTGATCGTCAGCGAGGCGCCCGTCTCCCGGTGCTCATCCAGCAGCACCGAGTAGTCCATCTTGTATGCGTGATCCCCCGCCAGCAGAATCACGTCATCCGGCCGCTCCTGCTCCAGCAGATTCAGGTTCTGGAACACCGCATCCGCCGTGCCGGCATACCAGCGCTCGGCGAAAACCCGCTGCGGTGGCACCAGCTCGATGAACTCGCCCAGATCGTCGCTCAGCAGCGGCGCAAACCCCTTCCGTACGTGCCGGTGCAGCGAGCTGGAAGCATACTGCGTGGGCAAGTAAATCCGGTGTAGGCCCGAGTTGATGCAGTTGCTCAGCGTGAAATCAATCATCCGGTACGACCCGCCGAACCGCACCGCCGGCTTGGCCGTGTTATTCGTCAGAGGCACCAGCCTCTGCCCTTGCCCGCCGGCAAGAATGATGGCCACCGCGCTCTCGCGGCTCTGGGAACCCTTTCGCACCGGTCCGCACCTCACTGGCGTGGCCGATCGGCAGCGTCCGCCGACTCGGGTGGTGTCATGCCGCGCCTCCGCAGCGCTTCCGCTATTTCCGCCTTCAGGCTGGAGAGGTCGGAAGACTTCACAACGTAGGCGTCGGCAGCCCAGGTCATGAAATCGCTCTTATAGGCGGAGTAGGC
>CAZJVY010000136.1:0-6027 GCA_964549395.1 uncultured Armatimonadia bacterium
ATGGCAATGACCACCAGTAACTCAATCAACGTAAACCCTTTACGCATACGTCTCTCACCTCTTCAGTTGTAGGGTATTTGCATGAACCACCCCCTCACACCAATTCCATAGACTTCATAGTACGCCTTTCCATTCCCTGAATCAACAGAAATTTATTCGCCACGAGTTCGCACAGGATGCAGATGGAGGCCCAGGGAGCCACGGTGCCCGGGCCTCGGACTCAGCCATTGCGCCAGCCATGGCGCACAAAAAAGGACAGCCACCGAAGTGACTGTCCCTTTGAGGACTGAAGAGGAGAACCCGCAGCTCGCCGCTTAGTTCCCGCTGACGCTCCACTGGCAGTTGCCGGTGGCGCACTTGATGTCGGCCGGCTTGCTCCACTTGGCATGGCCGTCACAGTAGCCCCAGTTGCAGCCATCGTTGTGGCGTAAGGACGGAGCGCCGCTGTGGGTGAAACCATGCACGTTGGCACCGTCCTCATTGGATATCCAAGCGCCGCCATCGGTCTCGCCGATTAAAATGCATGACGCCGGGTACACGATCTCTGCCAGAGCGCGGCCGGCTGAGGGCGGGTGTGGTGTGTTGCTGGCCGAATGCACAGCGTTGATCCCATAGCCTGAGTTGTAGCCGTAGTCCATGCCTCCGTCAAACGTGGATGACATCTTCTTACTGGGGCAAAGGAATACCTGGGCGTTCTTGGCGTACGGGAGAACCGCACTGCGCCACGTGTAGTCAACGCCGGACGTTCCATCCCCACTTGCGTCTCTGTCGAAGTAGTAGTACGGCATGGTTTCGTCGTAGTCCTGGACATACTGCATCATTGCCAGGCCTATCTGCTTGACATTACTCAAGCAGTTTGACTGTCTCGCCTTCTCCCGTGCGCGCGCGAACACCGGGAAAAGGATGGCGGCCAGAATTGCAATTATGGCAATGACCACCAAGAGTTCGATAAGTGTAAACCCTCTTCGCATCGTCACATCTCCCTCCTCAATTAGGTGTAGGACACCGTTTTGTTATACCGCACCGTGCGACCCGATGATACTTTATCTTAGTACCTTTTGCTGCGCAGGTCAATCCCTCTCAGCTACATTTCTTTTGCGAGACGCACGCTTCAGACAAGTTGAGCGCCTGGCACGATACGTTTCTCCACTGCCCGCCGGCTTCCCTTCTGCTCTGGCCCCTTCTTTTGCCTAGAAAGAAAAACAGGCGGCCCGGAGGCCGCCTGTTTCTGGTTTGCAGCAGTGCGTGTCGGCTACTCGATCTCGATTGTAGTCAGCCAGTCGCCGGAAGAGGGTTCGAGCTGATTGGGCTTCAGCCACTTGGCATGACCGTCAACAAAGGCGTAGTTGGCGCCGTCGTTGTGGCGCTTGGCCCAGTCGTCGCTGGGTACCCACAGGTCGGCAGTGCTGGGGCCGATGCTGTGCGAGCTATCGCTCTCGAAGAATATGATACAGGCTGCAGTGTCTTCGACCTGTCCCAGCGCTTTGCCGTACGGCGCGGTATGCCCGGCGGCGGGCCCGTCCTCCCAGTGGGCCACGTTCATCGCGTAGCCGGCTGTCATTCCGAAATCATCCCAGGAACCGTCGAACACACTGGTGCCGCTCATCTTCTTGCTGGGGCAGAAGTAGAGCTGGGTGTTCTTGCAGTATGGCCGCAGCATTCCCCGCCACGTGCCGTCTCCCGCATTCTCCGTGCTGTCCTGGTTGTAGTCCAGATCGTCATACGGGATGAGCTCGTCATAGTCCTGGGCGTACATCAACATCGCGAGGTCCAACTGCTTGATATTGGAGAGGCAGTTGCTCTGTCTGGCCTTCTCCCGCGCCCGTGCAAACACGGGGAAAAGGATGGCGGCCAAAATGGAAATGATCGCGATGACCACCAGGAGTTCAATGAGAGTGAAGCCCTTGCGCATACGTCACATCTCCCTTCCGCGGTATTGTGCCTGCCCACCGCCGCCACGCTGATTGCGGCACAACTCTGACATATAGTATTACCTTACGCACCAGGAATCAACCTTATTTTGGGGTGATGGGTGCCTTTGCCGTGCGAAACGGCCCGGATCGCCACTGCTCCGGGCGCAAGAGCAGAAGGCACACAAATTGCTGCCGGTAGGGCATCGGAGGAGTTGCCGATGCCCCGCCGGCGGTTTCATCCCTACACAATTCGCCCGCGTGAGATACCTAGGGAGCATCAGGCCGGGAAGCTCCGTAGAACCCGGCGGCCCTATACCCGGCAGGCTGCTCTGGGAATGACTGTCAGCATGTTGGTGGTCGCATTGTGGAGTTCTGCCGCGTGGGGGCAAAAGGGAGCGGGCGCAAGCGGAGACTGGCTGCCGCCACCCACGCCGGCCGAGGGCGTAAGTCCTCAAACCGCTCACAGCGCGACCGCCACCGCCGGTCAGGACATCGTTTCCGTATCAGTTGCCGACGTACTCGGGAAGCTGGCGCTGATTGGAGTGCTGATCTACGCAGGAATATGGGGATTGAGGCAGTGGCGCGAGCGCGGGATTCCCACACCGCACAGCGGGCGCGGCGGGCTAATCCGCGTTCGTGAGAGCGTATCTTTGGGGGCAGGCGGCCATCTGTACGTCGTGGAGTTCGGGTCCCGCAGCCTGCTGATCTCGGCAGTGGGGGACAGGGTGCAGCTTCTGACCGGCAACGCCGCATCTGAAATGGGCGTGCTTGATACATCCTCGCTGCCCGCGCAGGGGTTCCAACAGGGACTGTTCGGCGATGTGGAGCGCCCTCACCGTTCGACTTCTTCGCACCCACCGCAGGAAGACTACGCTGCGAACGGAGCATGGCTGCGAGCCGACAACTTCCGCCGGACGGCCGACTGGGAACGCAAGCGGGATGCCCTGGTGCGTGCCCTGCAGGAGAGTGACCAGCTATAGCCGTGGCCCTCCCCTGTCGGTCAATCCCCGCCATACAGCCGCGTTCGGGCCGTCACGCCTGGTGGCTCGTGATGGTGCTCGCATTGTGTCTGGCGGCCGCTGCCGGTGCACAGGCGCCGCCCGTCCCAAAGCTCCCCATTGAGAAGATAAGCGAGGCCGAACCGCAGGAACTGGTGCTGGTGCTCCGCATCGTCATCGGTCTCGCGGTCCTGTCGCTGGCGCCGGCGCTGCTGATGATGCTGACATCCTTCACCCGCATCGTCATCATCCTCGGCTTTCTGCGCCAGGCGCTCGGCGTGCAGCAAACGCCACCCAATACGGTACTCATCGGCCTGGCACTGTTCCTGACCTTCTTCATCATGCAGCCGGTGTGGCAGTCCATCAATGAGCAGGCTATCGGCCCCTACGTGGACGCCCAAATCACGTATCAGCAAGCCGTCGAGCGGGCCCTCGTGCCGCTGCGGGATTTCATGTTGCGCCAGACCAGAGAGAGAGACCTCGCGCTGTTTGTCAAGATGTCGCGGATCACCCCACCCAAGAGCGCCGCGCAACTGCCGCTGTATGTGATCATGCCGGCCTTTGTCATCAGCGAGCTCAAGTCCGCGTTCCAGCTTGCGTTTGTCATCTACATTCCATTCCTGGTCATAGACCTGGTAGTGGCCAGTTCGCTGATGAGCATGGGGATGTTCATGCTGCCGCCGGTGACGATCTCGCTGCCGTTCAAGATACTGCTGTTCGTGATGATAGACGGCTGGTATCTGCTGGTGAAATCGGTGGTGTTGAGCTTCCACTAGCCGTCACAGGCCGACCATCTGGGTCGAAACGAGCGGTGATGATGACTGACACGATCGTGCTGGAGCTTCTGCAGCAGACGTTCTGGGTCGCGTTCAAGCTGTCCGGGCCCGTGCTCGGCACCGCGCTGGTGGTGGGCGTCGGGATTGGCATTTTTCAGGCGATTACGCAGATTCAGGAGATGACGCTTACCTTCGTGCCCAAGGCCGTAGCCATTGGCGCGGTGGTACTGCTTTTCGGGTCGTGGATGATGGAGACGATGATCGTCTTCGCGACAAACCTGTTTGAGCGGATGCCCGACCTCGTCAGGTAGCTCGCATGAGCGATGCCCTATTCCCGTACATCTACGTATGGCTGCTGGCGGCGGTGCGGATTGTCGGCATAGTGGCCTTCGCCCCGGCGTTCTCGGCACGCGCAGTGCCTGCGGCAGCGCGGATTTACCTGGCATTGGCACTGGGGGCGGTGCTGGGAGCGCAAGTTTCATCGGGTTCCGCCATCGAATTCCCCGACCTTGGCACGTATGTAATGGCCGTGTTCGCCGAACTGGGCTTCGGTGCGATCATCGGGTTCGGGCTGTCGCTGCTCTTTGAGGCGGTCCGGTTTGCGGGCGAAACGCTTGATGTGCAGATCGGCCTCGCACAGGCTACGGCACTAGACCCGGCCACCGACAATCAGACTGCGGTCATCTCGCGGGGATACTATTTCGTGGCGCTGGTCATCTTCCTGCAGCTCGACGGCCACCATTGGCTTCTGGCGGGTCTGGGTCGCAGCTTCGAGCTAATTCCTATCGGCGCTCCGGCATACCACCCGGGCCTGATGAAGCTGATGGTCAGCCTCGTAGGTAGCATTTTCACTGTCGGACTGCGCCTTGCGGCACCGGGTCTGGCGGCCGTGTTCCTGACAGACCTTGCGTTCGGCTTTGTGGCGCGTGTGGTGCCGCAGATGAACGTGTTCCTGGTCGGCATCCCGGCCAAGCTGCTGGTCGGCCTCGGCGTGCTGAGCGTATCCGCTCCACTGCTGCTGTACACCGCGAGCCAACTCGTCACCGACCTGAAAGGCCATGTGGAGCTGTTTGTGCGACTCATGGCAGGAGGCTGATGGCAACCTCTGGGGCAAGTGGCTCCGAGCACAATCCCACGGCAATTGACAATTGCAGGAATGTGTGTTGCTCTTCTGTTAGGCTGACGCGAGAACATCAGAGGCAGATGTACGAGTGCCTGACTGGCGCAGATTCCTATGGATAGCGCTAATAGCGTTATGGCAAGGCCGCAAACGGCGACTCCACCGGATTGGTCGTGCGCAGATGTCCCCAGTGCTCTCTGGGGAAGCGGAAGAAAGTCACCATGCGCTCCCAGTCATCCTCCAGCAGACGCCCCGCATCCTGATAGCCCCGCCGCCGCAGCTCGGTCACTTTCGCTTCCAGCACTTCCTGGATCAGTTCCTGCGCCCTGGCCCGCACATAGCTTTCCAGCGTCTCGAAAGTGACCGCTTGCGGCTGCTGGCCGACCGTGCTATCCTGCTTCATGGTGGTAGCCTCCTGCGGCAAGCTTGCGCTTACCGTCTTGGTTACTCCACTGGAGGTTACCACCGCCTTCATCCTATTTACACACCATCTGATTGTAGCTCTTCAGCATGTAATAGCGACACCAGGCTGATATGGGTAATGGCGGTTCAGTGCAGAAATCGGTCTTACAGCACGACACAGATGACGCTAATGAAGGCTTGGGGAGGCAGTGCCGTGACAGCTCAGGAGTTCAAGACTATCGCGCAGGCAATGGGAGTTGACCTCATCGGTGTAGCGCCGGTGGAGCGTTTCGCCATTTTTTCACCTGAGGCCAGCCCTCTTGCCATTCAGCCGCAGACGCGTTCGGTCATCGTGCTCGGCTTCAGCATCCCACGCGGCGCCCTACAAGGCATGGAGACCGGCACCGCGAGCTATACGCTTGGCATGGGCATACCCACATCGGTTGCGATTGACACCACCTATCTGCTGTGCCGACATCTGGAAGCCGAAGGGTGGGAGGCAACTCCCCTGTTTCGGCAGAGTGGCGACATGCGCAATCAGGGCGTTCGGGCGAGCGCAAACAAGCCGGAGCCGAATGTCATACTGGAGTTCGACTTCGCCGCCCACGCGGCAGGGCTCGGCGAGGTAGGGCGCGGCAAGTTGCTGCTGACTGCGGAGTTCGGCCCCCGCCAGATGCTGACCATCATTCTTACCGACGCCGAGCTGGAGCCCGACGCGCCATTTTCCGGCAGTGTCTGCGATGACTGCGGGGCCTGCGCAGAGGCTTGCCCGGCCCGGGCCCTCGATGCCAGCCGACTGCATCATGCGCCGCTGTGCG
>CAZJVY010000137.1:0-5900 GCA_964549395.1 uncultured Armatimonadia bacterium
ATAAGCGTGAAGCCTCTCCCTTTGGTCATTGCACATCATCCTCCCTCTTGCTTACAGGTTCTTCTCCATGTCTCCTCAAGTACCATCTCCAGTATGTTCCATATTTAGCATGGGCCAAGTATAGAGAAGTTCTGCAATTGTAGCACTAATCTCCACGATGGGCAATAGAACTTGGCAACTTTTTTCCCGAATTACAGGTCTCGTCGTGCCAATCGTGTAGAATGTTCCTGGCATGAATGGGGAAATTGGCAAGCGGTTGAGGCGGCTCAGAACTGAGCGGGGAATGTCCATTGCACAGGTAGCTCGCAACGCAGAGCTTACTGAAAGTGCAGTCTATCGCATCGAGTCGGCAGATCGTGCAAAGCCGCGGGCTGACACCATAGCTGCCCTGGCCCGCGCCCTCGGCGTTACCACCGACGAACTCCTTGACATGGAGCCGCCGTCGGGCCAACACATCCGCACCGCAGGCACGGAGGCCGCGGAGGAATTCGTGCTCGTGCCGCGCGTCCGCGCGGCGAGTCTAGGCGATGGAACCTTCGCGGCGGACCAGGTTGAAGCCATGCAACTTCTCCCCACAGCCGCCCTACCGCACGGCCACGAGGACGCCTGTTTCCTCACCGAGGCGCGCGGTCAGGCGATGACCGACGCCGGAATCGGCGACGGCGACGAACTGCTGGTTTGCAGGAGCCTGCCTGTCGCTGACGGCGACATAGCGGTGCTCAACGTGGAGGGGGAGATACTCGTCAAGCGGGTGTACCGGCGCAACGGACGCCTGCAACTGGTGAGTGACAATTCCGCCTATCAGCCGCGCGAGGTTGACGAGGGGTCACTTGTCGGAGTCATCATGTGGTGCCGCCGGATGCTCAAACACTGACTGATTCCCTGGTCCGCCAAGAAGCGCTCAACCAACGCAAGATGCCCACCAACGGCCGCCGCCCGCAGGCGACGATGGCCTCCGGTCAATCGGGCCAGATGCTTTCGCCGCCACACCTAGCCGAGACCCAGCAGCTCCGCAGCGTTGTTCCAGAAATAGTCCTCAATGTCATCGTCGGTCAGCCGCGCCGACCAGAACGCCGCCTTCACCGCCCGCAGGTTCTCAATCCCCACCAGGGGCAGCCGCGCCTGCGGGCTGTACGGAATGTCCCCCACAGGTGTGTTCTCGTCTATCCAGATGAAGGTGTCGCCGACACCGAAATTCGTGCCGCGAATGTGCGAGATATAGAAGTCGGAGCCGTAGAGCATTCGCTGCGGCCCGATTAGCCGCGCCACCGCCTCGACAGCCGGCGAGTTGCATACGGCGGATGTATCAATCCATAGGTTCGCCAGCCCGGCCAGAGCGGGGAGACCCTTCAATACGTGATACGGATTGAAGCCCCGCGCGCAGTGGTCCAGTATCATCTGCATGTCCGGATACGTCTCACAGTAGCGGCGGATCCAGTGCTGATTTGAGGGATCGGCTATCCCGCGAGAGCGGACGATGTGCAGTGTGACGCTCCACCCCTCATCGTCGGCAACGGCGGCCAGGGCTTCGGGGAAGTAGTCGGGGAGTTCGGCCTGGTACATGTCCGGCACCCGGCTGTAGTAGATGAATGGCTTGAAGCCCCGCAGGCCCAGGCGCTTTACCTTCTGCCTCACCCACTCGGGGTCATCCGTGGGCCTGACCAGGAACTGCCCCCGAGCCAGCGGGTCCGTAGCGGTTTCCTGCGCCACCCACGCGTTCGCGGCTGCGATGGCGGCTGAGGAGTCCGTGGGGAACGGGTAGGCAAAATGCAGCCCGTGTACTTCGCGTCCGGGCAGTATCCATTCCATCTGCTCCCTGTAGACTGGGAGGGTGATGTCATGCGGGCCGGCGCTCACTGCCGCGGGCGGGTCATCCCACCACGCGGCCCGGTACAGGTGCGCGTGCGCGTCATACACCCTCGGCGGGACGAAGCCATCGAGCTCGTCCGCAAATGCCTCCCTGTCCGCGTCCTGCAGTTCCCAGATGGTGCCCAAATCCCTTTCTCCCCGGCGCGTCAATAGTCCGTCAGCTCATCACAGAGCCGCCAGTTCTTGTCGAAGAACCCAGCGCACAGGTGCTCGTTGGTGTTGCCCTCAGGCGCGAAGCGCCGCGTTGTGAAAACGATGAAGTCGGGTAGCATGTCGAACTTGTGGTTGATGTCGCACTGCTCGCCCCAGTACTCCCCGCTGAATACCAGCACGTACCGGTCGGGATTGAGCGGATTCGGGTAGCACATCACCAGCCCCAGATCGTCACCCGCATATTCGTGCTCGCCGATCCCGTAACGGTGCTCGCCGATACGGACCGGCAAGCGGAAGTAGATGCGGGCCAGGATGTAGTTGGTTTGCGGCCGCCCGAACAGCACCAGGTTGCTCTCCGCGATGTCCTGTTCGGTAATCTCCGTGTCCAGCTTCACGCGCGGCCGGCCGTCGGCAAAGGCGTCCCATTCCTCGGCAAACCGCTCCACCTTCCCCCGCAGCTCCTCATCCGCCGCCGAGCTGCCGGCTGTCCCCTGCACCACGATGAAGCTGGTGTCGAATACCTCCTCGCACGGCCCGCACAGGCACTTGCGCTTGGGCGGAGGGAAGCTCTCCGTGCCCTCGTGCTGCTTCTCGATTTCGAGTATCAGCTTGCCGTTCTGCGGCTTTATCTCCCTGCGGCCGCCGGGCAGAGACACGATGTAGCTGTCCTTTGCCTCCAGCGGCGAGCTCGCGATGTCAATGCTGAGCCGTGCCACGTTCTCGCAGTCTACTTCCACCTCCGCCAGGCTCAGCTTCTGTATCCACGGCGTCGCCAGCATGTTGAACCAGGCCGGTTTGCCCCACTCCTTGAACTCCTCGATGGTCGCGTAGAACGCTGTGCCGTATTCGAGGCTGTAGGTCGCATGGGAGACCAGCAGCGGCTTGCTGTCCAGCGTCTGCTTCACCTGCCAGGCGAACGCCTTCTCGAATGTCTCGGCCTCGAAGTATATAAAGTGGCTGGCGCCGGCGTGTTCGTCATAGTTGATCTCGGCCAAATCGAGGTTCTCCTTGGCCCTCTCCATCATCAGGCGCGACTGCTCCGCCGCAATCAGCGTATCCCTCTCGCCGTGTTGGACCAAGAAGCGCTGGGAGCGCACTGACTTGGCCAGGTGCCACGGGTTGTCCCACTCCACCAGCCACCGCTTGAAGGCCGGCATGTCTTCCTTCCGCCACCCCCACCAGCGGTACATCTCCGTCTGGCCCGCGATCGGCGTCACTGCGGCGAATATCCCCGGGTGACGCAGTGCGATGGTCCATGCACCCATGGCGCCCATCGAGACGCCGTTCAGATAGATGCGCTGCGAATCCACGTTATACAGCTTCCTCACCTGGTTCATGCTCTCGAACACGTCAACTTCACCGACCCCCTGGAAGTCGGTGTTACGCCGTCCGTAGGGGATCAGCAACATGCACCCGTACTTGCCCGCGATGGCCAGCACGTCATCGGGGAGAATCCACGGATCCAGGATGCTGGTGGTAGGCACGTAGCCGTGCAGGAAGACTATCAGCGGGGTCGGCTTGTTCGGGTCGTAGCCGGGAGGAAGATACAGGTGATAGGGCTGGGCGGTGCGGTCGTTGCAGGTCATGTAGGCAAGTTCGGTGAGGGTGCCCGCTTCGGCGCGCATGACCTCGCCGCGCTCCAGCCTCTGCAGGGCTGCCAGGCCCTCGCCGACGTACCCGCTGACGGTCACAGAAGCGAAATAGTAGCTGGACGCGCCCCCGCTGAGCGCCTCGGCCTTGCGCAGTTGCAGCCGCGCGTAGGCGTGATTCGTCACGTAGGCGGCGCTGTCCCTGTCGTGCCCACCTGCCTCGACCCGCGCCAGGCCTTCGCGCAGGTCCTGTATCTCCTGACCGTACGCCGGGGCAAGACCCAGAATCATCAGCAAGGCAAACGTAAGACTACGCGGCGTGACGGGGAAGATGCGCACTGTGGACCTCCTGTGGCGAGATCGAGCGATGGTGCACCGCATTTCGCTGCAGGAAGGGATCATACCTTGTCGCCGCTGAAAAACGTACGCCCCGCACCAGGCGGGGCGTAGTCATTCTTCGTCAATCGCCGCTTGAGCCGACGTGCGGCCGGTCGCTGCCCGCTACCACTCACTCAAACAACTACGCGCCACACTGAGTCCGCGGAGGGCAGGCATCCCTGCCTGCCCATGCCAACGCGATTCTCTCGCGGACCTGCGCAAGTTGGTACTAGAAGTCGGTCGAGAAGCTGGCCGCGAACAGGTCTTCATAGCTGCTGGCGGAGGCGATCTCCAGGACGATCGGCCCCAGCTTGCCACCCAGGCCGAACGTCAACTGGCCGTTGCGCACTCCCGCACGCAGGCACAGATTGCGGCTGACAAATTGCTCTACACCGATGTGCACGGTCGCGCCGGTGTCGTTCGATTCGGTGATGTTGTGGATGTCGGCCGCAATCGTCGTGCCGTTCTTCGGATTGCCGGCCGCCAGCCCGAAGTGCACCGAGGGCTCCACCTCAAAGCTCTCCATCCCCGTGCCCGTCTCCAGGCTGAAGGTCGGAGACGTTACGTTGCGCACTACCAGCCCGAAGGCCATGTTCTCTTCCGCTTGATAGCGCAGCCCAACATCGGCGGTAATCGCGGTGTCGTGGTCTGAAATATCCGTACTTGCCGTGATGGTGCCGTTACTTGAGAACGTCTTCTCGATGGCGTAGTTGTACATGTAAGCCTGCTTCACGGTGACGCCGACCTGCAGCCGCTCGTTGAGCCTGCGACCGTAGCCGACCCCGACTGCGCCCAGGCCCTTCGCGTCCGCGGCGGCGGCCACGCTCGTCGGATTCACAAGGTCGTCGAGGTCAAACTGACCGGTGCCGGCTATCTGCGAGTAGCCGCCCAGTGCAATCGGCCCCAGCGCGAAGCTGGTGAGCAGCGACGTCTCTATCTCCACCGGCTTCCCGCTGCTGTCTCGGGCCGCCTTCACCAGGTCGGCGAAGTCACCCGCGCTCAGCGTCTCCGTGTCGTCCATCTTCAGGATGTCAGAGACATCGGCCAGGACGTCAATGACGTCAATGTTGTCCACCGCTCCGCCGACACTCAACGTATGCCACTTAAAGCCGGTATTGGCGCTCAGGCCCGCCGGATTCCAGTACAGCGCCGTCTCGTCCTGCGCCACTGCAACGTAGGCGTCACCCATTCCAATTGCCCGCGCCCCGACGCCGATGGCAGTGCCGGCCAGAGCCTTGTTGTAGAACTCGGCATACGCCGGTGCCACCACGGCTGTTACTGCGACTGCTACGACCAGTAGGACCACGTGTTTGCGCATTCCTGTCCGCCTCCCTTGCTGTGTTATTGCCGTATCTACGTCAGATCCAGGCTGCAAGTACCGTACACACGAAACTCGGTGACCTCAACGTCCAGAGTATCGGCGGTGCTGTCGGTCACCACATAAACAGTGAAACTGCCGCCGTATTCCTCCAGCGCGTCCTGAACGCCCGCATTAGCGATTTCCTCGCGACTAACGGAGTTCTCGCCTTCATTGAGCGTCTTCTCGTACAGCAGTGTTCCCTCGCCGGCCACGTTCTCCTTCGTGAGATTCGGGTTTTCACTCACGTAAATCCGCACTGTGACCGGCGCTCCGGTCTGGTTGTCGTAGTTGTACGAGACCTCGACTTCGTCCACGCTCTTGATCACATCGGCGTGGTCCTCCCAGTCCTCGGAGCCGACGGCCTTGCTGTCAAAGCCCGAGTTGACCTGATTCAACGTGAATTCTTGGGGGTCGGTGCGCACGGATAGGTCGAGGTTTTTCGCCTTCTCGTAGGCCGCACATCCCGCAATCAGTATCATTGCGGAGATGAGTACAACCGCGGGGATGCTTCGATGCACTCTTGCCACTCCTGTTCCAGCCCATGAAGCATT
>CAZJVY010000138.1:0-5744 GCA_964549395.1 uncultured Armatimonadia bacterium
CACTTTCTGCAGAAAGGGTTCCCCCCTGGCGGGCGCACGCAGTGCGCCCCTACCGGAGAAGCCGTTCCCCCCTGGGCTGTTGCGGTCGCTCAAAACAGCGGCCAGCAACTGCCGCCGGCCGCTCGCAGGTGGAAATGCACGTAGTACAGCGCGGCCAGCCCGCCGATGAATATCGGGATCGCGTAGGGCAGGCGCGCCTGCGGAGCGGCGCTCTCTATGTCAATGGGAACGCGCTGGGAGATGCGCGCATACAGCGAAGTGACCAGATTGACGATGCTCTTGCGCAGGTAGCCGCGCCAGAGGGCCACCACGATGGCCAGCACGCCGCCGGCCAGCGCGGTCGCGGCGATGGCATAGAGCAGCAAGACGGGGCCCTGCAGCGCTCCCATCGCCGCCAGCAGCTTGCTGTCGCCCGCACCCAGGATGCGGCCGATGATATTGCAGGCGAACCACAGCCCCACACCCAGCGCGATGCCGAGAATGCTCCCGACCAGCCCCTCCCAGCCCCCGCCTACGGTGTTGAGCACGATGCCCAGCAGTGCAAACGGCGCGGTGAGGGCATTGAGGATCTTCCCCCACCTGACATCGGTATATACTGCCGCCGACATCAGCGCGACGGTTGCGCCGAACCTGAGCCATTCCAGGAAATCCATTAGCCGCCACCGTTTCAGGCGCTTGGGGGGCCGTGGTGGCCCCCCGAGCTGTCATAGCACCTGACTATTGTGCGGTAGATCGCTGCGTTGGCTCGCGTCTAGGGCAGTTGCCCGGTTACGTCGGTCACGGTGCTGTTGACGCCGGTGCCCAGCGCCGTCCAGGCCGTGATGGCGACGACGACGATCAGAGCCAGCAGCAGAGCGTACTCTACCGTGGTCAATCCCGCCTCTTCTTTCCAGTAGCTCATTAGCGTCTTCATCCGTATCCCTCCTGCGTTTTGCCGTCTCCTGCTAACGGAAGTCGGTTACGAATTCAGCATCTGGGAGCTGCTCTCATCAACCGAGCTGTTGACGCCCGTGCCCAGACCGGTCCATGCGGCGATTGCCACACCCACGATCAGCGCTAGAAGCAGGGCATATTCGATGGTCGCCAGGCCTGCTTCATCGCGCCAGTAATCTCTCACAGTATTCGCCGCCCTCTTTTTCATTTGTCTGCCCGCGTCTGCGTGGCATTGACTGCCATTATCATAGGTCGGCGTCCAGCAAGTCCCAATCAAGACGAAATCAATGATTGCTCAATATCATGGCGGCGCTGTTTCTCGCCCTTTGCCTTGCCGTTCGTCGTTGTCGTCCGGAGGGGCCGGCCGACGGCGGGTTGCGCCGTACGCAACCGGACGGAGACCGGCCCGCGCATACCGCCATTGCTTGATGACCGACTCGGGCTGGAAGCCCGAGCTACGCGACAAAAAGGCTATGGCGCACAAAGGGAAGAATCTCGCGTGCCACAGGCTTTCTAGCCTGTGGATTCTCTCAACTTATCGCGGAGGGCAGGCATCCCTGCCTGCCCGAACAGGGCCTACAAAGCGACTCGGGGGGCTACATTGCTGAAGCCCCCCAAGTCTTCATGTCGTGAAACTACCGCACGGTAAGTTGCTGGCTGCCTCGCCGCGTGCTACGGCAGTTGGCCGCTCACGTCGGTCACGGTGCTGTTGACGCCGGTGCCCAGCGCGGTCCATGCCGTGATGGCCACAACGACGATCAACGCAAGGAGCAAAGCGTACTCGACCGTGGTCAGACCTTCCTCATCCTGCCAATAAGTCTTCATGGTCTTTTCCTCCTACCTCTCCTTTTTTGGACGCCCGCGTCGCTCAAGCGGGTGCTACGAGCCGAAGATGTCGGTGCTGGTCTGGGTTACGACTGAGTTGATCTTGCTGCCAAGGGCGCTCCATGCCGTGAGAGCGACGGCTACAATCAGCGCCAGCAACAGCGCGTATTCCACTGTCGCCAGTCCCTGCTCTTCTCTGCAATAGTCGCTCAACATGTTGAACGTCCCTTCTCCCCCCAGCATTCCTTGCGGTCTCACATATTGGTCGGTTTGTGCGGGTCATTAATGTTTGAGCGCGCTGCCCGCAGTTAGCCCCCCAAGACTAATTTGTCAAACCGACCATGTGTGAGCCGCTCTTGGCTGGCCATAGTATAGCCGCCACGGTCTCAATTCAAATTCAAACAGATGTCAAGATTGTCTCAAAAGCTCCGGCACGCCCCCGCAGCCCCACAGTCCCACCGACTCACCGTCTTGCAACAAAGCCGTAAACCGCTCGCTACAGGCTACCGGCTGCAGTTTCCATGCCCGCTCGCCGACCGCCACGCATAGAAAAGAGACGCCCGGGGGGATGTGGGCGCCTCCTCGTAAATAGAGCGGCGCGCACTGTACCTATACAGGCAGGAGAGGTAGTTGCACTCCACTCTATTATCACCTACACCGTCCGTTGCTGTGATTGGGCTGCGTTTGCTGCTACCGATCCATGTAAGTCCGCGGAAGCGTCTCATCGGCAGGTAGGGGTACCCGTGCGCAGCATGGGTCCCCTGCCCTCCGCGTGTGTATGTTCCGTTCCGTCGGACGGGCCTCCGCGCCCGTCACCGTTGTCCCTTGCCGTCCGCCGTTGCCCTCGGTAGGGGCGCACTGCGTGCGCCCGCACCTTCCACCGACGGGCAGAGACGCCCGTCCTACGGCGTTCATTCCTTCGCTCCGCGACCCATGCTTCTCACGGCTGCCCCGCCGGTCACAAATACCTCGCGTGGCGCAGGCGTCTCGCCTGCGGCTCCCTATCCTCGTTCCGTCGGACGGGCCTCCGCGCCCGTCACCGTTGTCCCTTGCCGTCCGCCGTTGCCCTCGGTAGGGGCGCACTGCGTGCGCCCGCACCTTCCACCGACGGACAGAGACGCCCGTCCTACGGAATTCATTCCTTCGCTCCGGGACCCATGCTGCGCACGGCTGCCCCCGACCGTCACCGCCGCTAGTCCACAACTTCTCTGGCATACAGCGTAGCGCCTGCGGCGGCCGGTGCCACCTTGCCTCTGGGCAACGTGTGCCGGACCGGCTGCAACGTAATCCGCAATGACCCGTCCGCGCCGATCTGTGCCGCCTCCAGCCACATCGCAACCAGGCTCCGTACCTCCAACCCCTGCGGGCCGCTGCTTACCAGCGGCACGATCAGCAGGCGCGGGTGGCGGGAGCTGTGCCGCTCCATGTCCTGCTCGCAATAAGGCTTCTGTGCCGCGCGATACAGCCGCCCGGGATGCTCCCCGTCGCCGACCAGCGCCTGCAGCCATGCCTCGGCGTTCTGCGGGCGTCGCGGCTGCACGACATCGCCGATCTGCAGCGCCGGCCGCCCGTCCGCAAGCCGTGCAGACGGATCGCAGGCCAGGGCCGCCAACTGCGCGCCCTCATCGGCCTCACCCGCAAGTTCCATCCAGCCGAAGCTCACGCCGCCTTCCGTAGCGGCGAGCGGGTCCTTAACATAGGAGCACTCATAGCGGCGGCCGATCTGCAGCGGCTCGGCGGCCAGGATGTACACCGGGTCGCAAACCGCCTCGGCGGCCGGGCCCCTGGCAACCGTCCGCGAGCAGTCGAAACGCCGCAATGCCGCCGGCAGCGGAAGCTTGTCCGCCAGCAGGCTGGCGGCATGGGTCGTCACCGTCACCGCCATGCACTGCGGGCCGAGCCTGTCGAAGGGAGAGGGCAGAGGCGTGGCATCGTGCGGGCGATACACCTCTATGTCGGTGTCGGCATCGCAGGATACGTCCGGGCCGGGCACGTCCTGTTGATTCGCCTGCACCAGCCTGGCGGCCATGCGCCGCGCCGCGATGGCATCGGGCAGTTGCGCCGCCGCTCCCAGCGCGGCCGCCTCGGCGGCGAATGCGCCCTGCCGCCGACCCAGGTCGAACGGCCGGGCCATCGCCCCGCACAGGCTCAGCATACCCGCGCCGGTGAAGGCCGCAAAAACAATAACGGCCAGAGGTGACACCGCACCTGCGGTGTGACGCCTGGCCGACTGTACGAACCGTCGCTCGCGATCTCTCAGTCTTTGCATAAGCTATCGAGCCGGCAACGCCGTGCGGCTGCTATGATCTTTGCTGCTGATGATGACTGCGATGACGACTGCCGCGTTGTCTCTGCTCTTCAGCTCCCCCCCTACAATTTCTGAGCCGTGGCAGAACTACATCATGTGGGCACCCTCGGAGACCCAAGCGCCCGCCCGCGCTGCGACCGCGAGTTCGCCCTATTATACTCAAGAGTTTCCCAAATAATACTCAAGATTGGCTCAATATTCCCCGCAATGCGCCTATATGCCCCTCTCAGGCCGCTCTACGGCCATTTCCGCAGCCTTCACACATGCGCTTCCGGGCGATGGAAGTGCCGAATCGCCCGGCCTTTATGATTCCTTGAGCGAATGTTGAAGCTGCCTGGAGACAAGCCGGCTAGTATATACATGTGTGCAGACGCCGGACGTTACCGGCTGCCGGAGCCGCTCACGCGAAATAGGGGGGAGTGAGGTATCATGACGGATTCCGGACGGCGGCGACGCGGTGTCGCGATGGTTACGGTGCTCGTGGGGCTGGTCGCGCTGCTGGGTGTGGCCGCCCTTACCATAGACCTGGGGCGCACGGCCGTAGCGGCGCAGAGGGCACAGGAGGTGGCCGATGCCGCGGCGCTGGCGGCCGCGGCCCAATTGCCGGATACCGATCTGGCCGATAGCCGCCTCGCCGACGCGGTGAGCGCCAACAACCAGACCCGCGCCTGGCCCGACGTAGCGGTCAATCCCGAAAGCGATGCGCTCTATTACGCCCCCGGGGAGAGCGTGCCCGGCTGCGGCGACCTCGAAGCCAATCAGTACGCCGCGGTCGTCACCTCCCACGTCTCCGAAGAGCTCGGCTTCTCCCGCGTGGCCGGCCTCGACACCATGAACATCGCCCGCACCGCCACCGCCAGGATGACCATCGGCCACCCCTTGCATCCCGTCATCTTCGCCCGCCAGGAACTGGACTGGGAAGACGGCTTCCTCTCCAACGGCTCCGGCGTCTATCTCGACGGCGCTATCCACTCCAACAGCGGCGTGGTCTTCCACGGCTCGCACATCACCGTCACCGGCGTGGTGGAGTACCGCAACTACCTGGTCATCTGCGGCTCGGACATTGACCTGCAGCAGGGATCGCGCTGGGGTCCCATCCTGCCATACCCGGTCAGCTACACCTGGGACCAATTCCTGCCGTGGGACTACGAGGTGGACAGCCTCACCATCAACGACCCGTCAATGCAGTTCGGCCGCCTCCACGTCAACGGCAACCTGACCATCCAGAGCAAGGACTTCCAGGGCTCCAACGGCCTGGTGCTGGTGGAGGGCAATGTCACCTTCAACGGCTCGGGCGCGATGCTGCAGAACATGACCATCATCGCCAAGGGCACCATCAAGTTCAACGGCAGTTGCGCCTCGATAACTCCCTACTGCGAGAACCTGGCGCTGATGTCGCTGGCGGCGGGAAGCAAGGCGATCGTCTTTGACGGGGCCGGCCCCGAGACCGGCGGGGTATTGTACGCCCCCAACGGCGAGATCCTCTTCCACGGCGCCGACCACAGCACTCACAACGGCAGCCTGATTGCCCTGTACGTGACCATGAAGGGCGGCCAGTACCGCGTGGCCGGCAGCGAGAACACCAGCGCGTTCGTCAAGCGCGTCCAGCTCGTGAAGTAGCACGAAACGCCATCTCCTCCTAACCCCCCTTGCCCCCCTTCCCTGAAGGGAAGTGGGG
>CAZJVY010000139.1:0-5736 GCA_964549395.1 uncultured Armatimonadia bacterium
GGCGTGCATTGTCCGTACGGCTTGACGCAAGCGTGATTTCCAGACGTCGCTCGAGAAGCGAGCCGTCAGTGTTCACTCCTCCCGCACCGCGTACATCTCCAGGCTGCCCAGCGGCTGGCTCATCAGCCGGTCCGACCACATCGGGTGCGGCATGAAACTGGCGGCATCGAAGTCCCCGGCGATCAGCACGAATCCCCCAAGTACCTCGTCATTGTGGGCCTGCTGCAGGGCCACGGCCAGCTCGTACAGCGCCGGGCTGCCTACCGACCTCGCGGTGAACACCAGCGTAGTCTCGCGCCCGTGCCCCCCGATCAGTTCCAGGACCTCGCCGGTTGACAGGAAGAAGCTCCCGGCCTCGTGGCGCACCTCCACCACACCCTCGCGCCGGCGTATTAGCTCCAGCAGTTCCGCCGTCTGCTGCGGGTTCGCTGTGAAGATGATCTTCGGCTCCCAGTACGCGCGGCCCAACTCGTTCTCCAGCCCGATGGCGCGCTTCACGAAGTCGAAGCTCTCGGCGTACATATTAGCCAGCACGAACTCGTCGAAATACATATCATTCTGGCATTCCTCCAGCAGATTTGGGTCGCCGCTGCAGAAGAAGTTGGCGCACTTGATCGGCTTGTATCTGCCCAGCAAGCAGCCGTCGAGATGGAAAATACAGCGAGGCGGGGCCAGCTTGCGCCCTCGGAACCTGAAGCTGCCGCCCGGAGCGCAGAAGTTCGCCAGCGCGGCCTCGGCACCGGGGAACTCCCGCAGTTGCCTCAGCAGGTTGTGGCGCACGGCCGAAAACTGTATCAGTCGCATCAAGTTCTCCGGGCTCAATTCGAAATCAGAACCTACGAACTCCGCGAACCGGCGCCACTCCTCCGTCAGCCTCTCAAGCTGCTCCAGCTCATCTCCCATCTCGTCGCCGAAGCTGATCCTGAGCATCTCCGCAACTTGCTCGATGGTGGCCAGGTCGGCCGCCATCTCCTTGGCGCGCTCCCGCAGACCTTGCCGCACCCGCTCTGCCAATTCCGCCTCAAGCAGCGTGCCCTTGTACAGCCGCCGCACGCCGTGGCTGCCCACCATCGTGCCGGTGTGGCAGCAACTATAGCCGCAAGCGCCGCAGACCCTCGCGACGATGCCCCGCAGTCTGCGGTCTGCGCTCACAACAGCCTCTGCTAGTTCGTTTCCCACCATGACGCGTGCCATCCGTTGGCCGTGCCAGTTTGCCCGCGCTATGCCTGCCTTGCCGGTCGGGCGCATTCCTCAATGAAGCTGTCGGCTATCTCGAAGCCCAGCCCCGGTGTATCCTCAAAGAGCAGGAAGCCGTCCTCGAACCGCGGCGGGGTCTTCAGCATCGCCTCCATCAGGCCGGTCCCGCTCCCCTCCAGCTCCAACCGCTCCGCATAGGGCATGGCCGCCGAGACGTTTGCCGCCGCCATCAGCGCCACCGGGGATATCCAACTGTGCAGGGACATCCGCACCTCATGCAGTGCCGCCAGCTCCCCAATGGTCCGCGCAGCCGTTATGCCTCCACACAGCCGTGGGTCCGGCATCACGACATGCATGGCCTGCTGCTTCAGGGCATCGTGAAACTGCCCTACGCCATACAGCGTCTCGCCGCCGGCTAGCGGCGGCTGCAAGGCGGCGGCCAGCCTGCGGTAGTCCTCCCAGCGACCAGCCGGAAACGGCTCCTCGATCCAATAGATGTCGTGCCTGGCAAGCTGGTTCCCCACGCGCAATGCAGTGTCATAATCGCCGTATGCCCCATTGGCGTCGGCCATCAGCACGACCTGGTTGGTGACCATCTTCCTGACCGCCGCCACGGCCCGCACATCGCCATCCGCATCGCCGGACAGCTTCATCTTCAGCGCCGGGAAGCCCTGCTCGACGATTCTCTTCGCCGCCTTGACAAGTCTGTCTGTCGGTTCGAGGTACAGCCCGGTGACGTACGTGTCCAGTCTGCTGCTGCGCACTCCGCCGAGCAACCGCGCTACCGATACCCCTAGCTGCTTGCCCGCCAGGTCCCACAGCGCCGTGTCAATGCCGCTGAGCACGGCGTGGAAGTCGCGCTCTGCGTGCGGCCCGGTTTCCCTGGCAAGTTTCGAGCCTGAAACCTGCACCATCCGCTCCCACAGAAGTGCACGGTCCAGCACATCGCGGCCTATCACCAGGTCACCCAGCATCTGACTGGCGCGAAGAAAACTGGCCTCATCCTTCAGCCACGCCTCGCCCCAGCCGCACGCACCGTCTTCCGTGGCAACTCGCAGCAGGTAGATGTCGAGCGCGGTCGTCTCGGCTCGCGCCACACTAGGGGGAATGGGCGGATCGAGCGGATATGTCAGGGCTATCGGCTCTACGCCGGCAATTCGCATGGGCTGACTGTCCCTCGTCCCCTCCGTGTCATCTGCCGTGTAGGTAGCGGAGGCGATGGTCGAGTGTTCTGTAGTGCGGGACGAAATCCTTGCCGAATGTCCGGCGAAGCTCGGCACTCAGCCATCGCCTTGAGACCGCCGGCTCTTGGCGGCGTCCCATGAGTGGAGGTAGTTGAGCAGGTAGCCGATGAAGACGGCGCCCACCACGGCAATCAGCCCGGCCCACAGGATCGCCGAATAGTAATCGCCGTCCGCCAGCAGCGCGCCACTGACCCGCCAGATCGTCAGGATGATGATGACCGTCATCGCGAGAATGCTCGCGCAACTGCCTGAGATTGGCCTGTCTATGGCCCAGCCGCCGGACACATCGGTCGGTGGATAGCCCCACTTCACCGCAGTGTCGCGTGCGGCCCGCTGACTCGACCAGACCCAGTCCCGCAGCGCCTCGTAAAGCCGCCGGTTGACCAGAGAGACGCCTTCGAGGGTGTTTGCCTCACGGCACACCAGGCTCAGTGCGCGCGGCCCCTGTCTCGGCAGATGCCACCACACAACAATCCGTCGCACCCCGGCGGTCGCCGGGGCCAGTTCCACCTGGTCAATCTGTTCTCTGGGCAGCGACCATCTGTACTCGTCGCCCGCATACACCAGTGCATCGTCGCGCACAGCCAGGAAGCCGACATCGCGGTCGGTCTCCCCATCCCATATCCGCAGCTTCTCCCCGGGAGAGAACCCTACGAAGACCGCGCCCAGTTGCTCGGCGTCGCTGCCGAATTCCGCCTCGGCCAGCCGCCGAATGCGCTGCTTCAACCCGTAATTGCCCAGCAGCGCCAGCGTCCCGTGGCTGTACCAGGGAGCCAGGCCCGCTGCAACGAAGGTCGCTGCTGTCAGCAAGCCGACGGCATAGGGCGGCGACGTGCTCCAGAACTGCATAATCGCCAGAGTCACCACGAACGGCGCGACACCGGAGGCCATCGTCACCGCCGCTGCGACCAGCCGGTTCCTCCGCTTCAGGTTGGGTGTGAATACTCGCGCCGCCATCCCTACTCCACCGTAGCGTCCAGCCACCCGGTTGCCTATGTGGCCCCTGCCAGCATCCCCAATGCCGCGTCCGCAAGTCTCTGCCCGGCGTCCGGAACGAATCGCGCGCTGGAGGCCTCGTAGGCGCCTTGCTCGAGGGCCTCCGCTGTCGGAATGTATCCTATCGAGCCGTTGGCAAGCTCGATGACGAAGGTCGCCTTCGCCGGGCTCTTCGCCTTTATCTGCAGGCCGAACTCCACGAAATACTCTCCCGGTATCCCGACAATCGCCAGCTCGCCAAGCCCGAGCACCTGCACCTCCACATCCTCCGAGGTAACCCCCGACTCGACGAGCTTGATGGCGCGTTGGGCCCGACCGCGCGCGAAGTTTGCCGACGACATCTGGTCCCTGGTCTCTTCGGTCTCCGCCAGGACTTTGCGAAATCCGGCGATCTCATCATCGGTGAACCGGCGTAGCGGCAGTTCCACGCTCTCTGACCTGTGCCACAATGGCGCCAACTCGATCGGTTCCGCTACGAAATCCATCTTCATCACTTCGCCGGCCAGCGTGCGTCCCATCATGCGAGCGTGGTCGTACCCACCCTGGTGCTTCCCGGCGAAGACGTTGATGTGGTTCAGGTTCCCGCATGGACCGTTGCCGAAGAGAGTGACGAAATCCGCGCCATACACGTCCCCGAGCATCTGGCGCAGATAGTAGGGGTAGTCGGCCGAGTACTGGTAGTTGCCGCTGCCCAGCACATCGAGGTGGCAGGCGAAATTCACGAGCGCCGCCCGCCTCCGGCCATCCTGATCCAGCAGCAGCACACCCACGTCGGGGTCTATGGGGCCGTCGCAGGCAGTTGCGCCGGGATTGCCCACACCCGGATTGGTCGCCACGCCGCCGCCGGTCATCCTGTAGTTGCGGTTGAATGAGATGCGACGTTCCGCGCCCACTGCAATGCGTCCGCTCGTCTCGTGCATTCGGCTGTGGGCTCCCGCTACACATCCGGCTACAAGCTTCGGCAGCATCCGGTTGAACTGCGGGTCGTTGGGGTACCATTTCAGGTCTCCCAGCTCCGGCCCGGCGTGCGTATGTGTGGCCCATATCATTACGGCGTCCTCCGGTATCCCCGTCTGCGTGGCAACAAGCGCCCGCGACTCTGCGACCAGCTTGGCCGGCATCCCCACCAGGTCCGTGCCGACCAGCGCCACCGTCGTGTTGCCGTCGTCTAACACCATCGCATAGGCCGTCAGTGGATCG
Organism: uncultured Armatimonadia bacterium; assembly: GCA_964549395.1. Classification (GTDB taxonomy): domain Bacteria; phylum Armatimonadota; class Zipacnadia; order Zipacnadales; family UBA11051; genus UBA11051. The sequence continues at coordinate 4,638 of CAZJVY010000139.1, forward strand.
TGCACTTCAGCAGCCGGCCGAGCATTGAAATGCCCCGCCAGATGTACCCCCAGAGGCGGGGTGATATCAGCTACCTGAAAACCAGCCAGCAATGCAACTCCTCCCGTCCTGCGCGCCTCATCGTTTCGGCAAGTCGAAATCCAGACTGTAGTCGTCGCCCGAACTCAGCTCCAGGTCCACCGAACCGGCCTGGTAGCCGTACTTGAAGCCCGTGACGGTCTGCGCCCCGGTCCCTGTGCGCATTGTGTAGGCTCCGGCCTCGCCGCTGACGGTCCCCAGCCGGGTCCATGCGAACCACGGCTGCGCAATGAACCCAAAGCCGGCAGCTCCCTCCACCTCGGTTGCGCGCTCCTCGGTCAACACCGGGCTGTAGGCTTCCTCGAGTTGCGTGTAAACAAGCGCCTGTGCCAGGGCCTGGGCGCCACGTTGGGTCACCGAGCCGCTCACGCGCGCCGACTCGGCGCCATCCTGCACGGCCAGGTACAGGTCCTCGTTTGACTGTCTCGTCGTCCGTGTCACCGCAACCAATCGGGCATCGGCGTAGTAGCCCGGCAGGGCGGTCGTCACCAGCCATGTCCCCGATATGCACGGCCCCAGCCGGTAGGTGCCCGTGTCATCCGTGTAACCCATGACATAGGTGGCACCCTCGGTCGGCGGAATGGAGATGGTCGCACCGCCGCCGGCGGCTAACATGTTGGCTCCCTCAAAGATGGCGACCACCGGCAGGTTTGCCACAACAGCACTCCCACCACCGCTGGCCTCACGTTCGACCTTGCCCCCGATGACTGCGCCCTCCACCGGGTTGATCGCCCCCAGCGGGAGTTGGTTGTGTCCCGTCAGGATCTCAACCTGTTGATGAAACCCGGTCCTGTATTCATCATCAATAACCGATATTAGATGCGTGCCGGTCGGTAGCCCGCGCAGGTCCAGGTTCCCCGTGTTATTGGGACGCTGCCCCAACGGATAGCCGTCGAAGAACGCCTGGTACTGGTCAGGGTCCGTGTCAAACTCGTCAAACAAACCGCTGACGTTGCCGACAATCGCTCCGACAGCCGCCCACTGCAGCAGCCCCGCAATCAGACCCCCCGCACAACCCCCC
>CAZJVY010000140.1:0-2506 GCA_964549395.1 uncultured Armatimonadia bacterium
CGTCTGGTGCGCGGACATCCGCGTGTTCATGATGCCGTTCATGGCCCACGCCGCGAAGTTGTGGAGTGAGATCGAGGGCAGAAAGCGGGGCTTCGTCGCGATTTTGGTCGTCTCCATTCTGCTCTGCGCTGTCCTGGCAACGCTGCTTACCATCTACGAGGGCTACAATGAGGGCGCGGTCTGGTTGAGCAGTTGGCTGTTCACAGGCTGTCCTCAACAGGCATATACGTTCGCAGCCGATCACGTGCAGAATCCCCAGCCGCCTTCGCCTGGCAAGATGCTGTTCCTGGGCATCGGCGCCGGCGTCATGTGGCTGTTGATGATGCTACATTACCAGTTGCCGCGCTGGCCGTTCCATCCGCTGGGTTTCGCCGTGGGGCCGACCACGCCGGTGGCGGACCTATGGTTCTCCATATTCCTCGGCTGGCTCATCAAGACAGTGATCCTGCACCTCGGCGGCTACCGAGCGTTCCGTGTCGGCATAATGGTGTTTCTGGGAATGATTCTGGGGCAGTTCACCGCCTGCGGCCTGTGGGGGATCATTGACGGCTTCGCGGGCACGACCGATAACATGATATACGTGTACTGATTGCGGCTGTGTGGGACTCAGATGACTGCCGACTGTGTTCCGTGAGGGTCACCATTGCTTGAGGACATTGAGGCGGTACTGGTACAGGCAGCGCCGGAGACCAAGCGCAGCACCGACGAGGGCGACATCGCGCAACTGGCTGATGGTCGCCTGCTGTTTGTATGGTCGCACTACGACACGGGCAGCTTCCCGGAGGCGCCCACGCAGCTGCTAAGTAAGACCTCCGATGATGACGGGCGGACATGGAGCCAGCCCTTCACCCTTGTCCCCAATCCGGCCAAAGAGAGCCGCATGTGCTGCAGTCTCCTGCGCACCGCGTCCGGGGCGCTTCTATTGTTCTATGGCGTCAGGAAGTCCAACAGCGACTTCCAGGTTCATGTGTGTCGCTCCTGCGACGATGCTCACAACTGGAGTGAGCCGGTGCGGGTCACCAGCACGGACGGCTACTGCGTCATGATCAACTCGCGGGTAACCCAGCTTGTCTCCGGACGCATCATAGCCCCGGTTGAGCGTACAGACGACTGCGGCAAGTCAGGTCATGTCATTATCTCAACCGTCTTCTTCTCAGATGACGAGGGACGCACATGGTGCAAGAGCAGAAGCGACATCTCCCTCCCCAAGCGCGGTGCTCTGGAGCCGGACGTCGTCGAGCTGGCGGACCGTCGCCTGCTGATGTTCGTCCGCACTCAGTTGGGGCAGGTCTACAGATCATATTCCCAAGATGAGGGTGTGACGTGGACGGAGGCAGAGCCAAGCGGAGTGGTGGCACCGGCGTCCGCCCACGTTGCACTCGGGCGCGTCCCAGCAACCGGCGATGCTGTGCTGGTCCGTACCCAGGGCACTTCTCCCGACTCGCTGACTGCCGCGATATCCGCGGATGGGGGCGAGAGCTGGCATGTCCGAGAGCAGATTGAGCCGCCGGTGGCCGGCAGCATCGCCTACCCCAGCGTCAATTTCGCCGGCGAGCGCGTTCTCTTCACCTACTGGATGCGCAACGCAGGCGGCCCCGACTATATGAAGTTCCACAGCCTGCCACTGGCCCGGCTCTACCGATAGGTATCCCCCGTAGGAGCCGGCGGCTCCCCTCTGAGAGAAATGCTGAGCGGCTGAGTCTCTCGACGTATTCCCCGATGTTGAGCTTGCGTTGTAGCCCTGCTTGAATGCGTTGGGCCTGTGTCATCTCTGTCGTTGGGCGCTCTCGCAAGCGGACAGCAAATCGGCCGACAAGACTGTGTGGCCTATGCGCATCTCCGCCTCGAATACCGCCGCCCTGGTCAGTGCCATCTCGCCGAACGTGCTGTCGGCCTCGATGGCGGTCGTGCCGTCACGAATCAGGATGATGTTGTAACCACGCTTACCCATGGCCCGTGTCCCGTAGTCGCGTCCGGGCACACAGAAGTTGGCTGCAAATCCCCCGTATATAAGATAGGCAATGCCATTGTGGCGGCAAAGCCTGTGTAATTGCTCTCCCGTAGCTATCACGAAGTCGCTGGGCTCCGGCTCGAGGCAAGCCATGATCCTGCGCTTGTGCAGGTTCTCACGAATCCACTCCTCACGGACCGGCTCAACGGGCTTGCCGTATACCGCATACTCGCCCTCGCCCCGGCGGAGTTCCTGCGGCGGCCAGACGGGAACGTCTTCGATATCGAACAACTCCTTCTCGGAGGCGTACTTCACCCACTGCGGATAGTGCTCCGCTACGCCCGGAGAAGGGGCATGGATGACGGCGATGCCGGCGTTGCGGCAAGCCCTAGCGACAGGCGCAAGCACCTCGGCGCTGATGCGGTCCGTGCGCTCGACATAGCTGCTGAGAGCATGGAGGTCCCAGCAATCCACCAGCACGAGGCCGATCTGCTCCGTCGGCATCGTCCATTCATAGCTCTGGTGACCGAGGTTGGCCTCGATCAACTCAACGCC
>CAZJVY010000140.1:2606-5724 GCA_964549395.1 uncultured Armatimonadia bacterium
TGAAAGGACCTCCAACACATCGGGATTGGCAATGTGGATCGGTCTCTGGCCTGTTAGCACCCTGACGATGTCCTCTGCCACACAACGGTCCGGGTTGAGAGACTTAACGCGATAAGCCCATTTCGGGGTGACGATGACGTTTTCCATCTTAAGCAGTGGACTAGAAGGTTCCAGGGGCTCGTTCTCAAAACGGTCCAATGCGGCCCCCGCTATTCTTCCGGTGGACAAAGCAGCAATCAAAGCCTCGTCGTCCACCACACCCCCCCCCACAGTACAGATGAGGAATGCTTCGGGTTTCATGAGGTCGAACTCTCGTTCTCCTATCATGTGGTAGGTGGATGGAACCCTGGGCAAGTGGTTGCTCACGAAATCAGAGCGTTCCAGGAGCACTTCCAGATCAACCAATTCGGCTCCCATTTCATCTACGCGTGCCTGAGGCACGTAGGGGTCAAAAACCAGGATTGGCATCTCAAAGGCCCTGGCTCTCTGGGCTACCAGTTGGCCTATTCTGCCAAATCCCAGGATGCCAAGTGTCTTGAAGGATACATCAGTTCCTATGTACTCATCGGCCAGGTCCCACTTGCCCTCAAGCTTCAGTGCACAGTGTGTCTGCGGTATCCTCTTTGCCGCGGCTAGCAACAGGCCAATCGCATGGTCAGCTATGGAATAGCCGTAAGCTTGAGGCACGAAGACAATGATAACTCCGCGCCTTGTCGCCGCTCTAATAGCGACATTCTCCACCTCCCCTCTTGGCATCGGTCTGGCGGCATGACCGATTACTTTCAATCTTGACGCCCCAACTATGATATTCGCGGTGATTAGTGCACTTGGGCTTTTTTCTGCCCTACCCACAGTCGCTGTCTCTGCGCCCAACGCTCCCACGACTATGGCGTCCACATCTTTGCTCTCCTCAATCAGCACCTCCTCGGACATGTCGGACGCAAGTCTTACTTCGCCGACACGCTCGAGAGTTTCCAGCGCTGCTTCGCTGATTTCTTTGGTCAGTAGTATTCTGAACTGTCTGCTCATTCCGCTGGTCTCCTTGTTCAGTGGTTGTTGCAGGAATTTCCCATGAACTGCAGTGGATCATGACTACTCAACTCGTTGCTTCTGCCGTTGCCATCAGAGAGCGCCACAGGCAGCCAGAAAGTCGGCCGCAATGGCGGTGAAGCCGATGACCATCTCCGTGTCAAGGACCGCCGCCTCGGTCAGCCACATGCCGTCGAGGGTGTGAGCCGCCTCGATGGCAGTCGTGCCGTCACGCAGTAGAATTATGTTGTAGCCACGGCGGTTAAGGGCGCGCGTGCCGTAGTCGCGGCCGGGCACGCACATGTTGGCGGCGAAACCGCCGTACACGAGATGCATAATGCCCCGGTGGCGGCAGAGACGATGTAATTGCTCACCTGTGGCAATAACGAAGTCATCAGCTTGCGGCTCGAGACAATCCACGATTCTGCGCTTCGAGAGCTCCTCCTCACGCCATTGCTTGAGTCGCGGCACTTCCTCTTTGACGAACTGCTCGTACTCCCCCTGACGCTTGCGCATGTCTTCAGGCGGCCAGTCGGGTTCAGGTTCATCGGCGCCGAATAGCTCCATGTCCGTGGCATACTTGGTCCACTGCGGGTACAACCGCGCCTGACCGGGGGACGGCGCGTGTATGACCGCAATGCCCGCTTTGCGGCATGCTGCGGCCACCGGCGCCAGAACAGTCTCGCAGATCTCTGCACTACGCGCTAGATGGCTGAGGTAGGGATGGATGTGCCAACAGTCCACCAGCACCAGGCCGATCTGCTCGACAGGCATGGTCAGTTGCTTGGTCGCGAAGTCGAAGTTGTCCTCGATGTACTCTTCGTCGCCTTCGGGTCCAAGGCGGTAGTAGCGAACCGGCAGCGTTATCTGCGCCATGTCTTCTCCCTTCCCAAGTGTGAAGCGTTACCCTTGTGCGCTCCCACGGCTCATGCCTACTTCGGCTCGATGACGATGCAGCAGTAGTGCTCGAAGTCGCGGACCGGAATCTCAAGGTCGCGGCCACGGTCGGTTGCGCCGGTTTGTGTCCCATCCTCCGGGTTGAACGCCTTCTGCCCGGCCCGACCATCGGCCAGCAGCGCCATGCCGCTGACCGGCCCCTCGTCATCATAATTGAGCAGGTGCACCACCAGCCGGTCTCCCTGCTTGCGCAGGCCGACCTCGACGTTGACCGGGGTGTTTTGGGCGGTCACCGGCAAGCGGCCGCCGGCCTTGTCAAGCGCCGCCAGGACCAGCTTGCTCAGGTTCTCATTGAAGCCCGGCCAGTAATACTTGTACATCCCCTTCATGCCCTTGTTGCCGTCAAAGCTGACGCCCAGGCCGTGGGCGGTAAGCAGGTATGCATGGCCGCGCCCGTATGGACGCGACACGGCTGCGATGGCTCCGTTGTCGAACCGGCCAATGACCCGGGCGGACGTGTCGGTGGGCTCAACGGTTTCGTAGTGCCAGTCGGTTCCAAGCTTCACTTCGGCACCGCCATCGAGGGTCCACGTCTTGGCGTCCGACTTGGCCTCTGCGCGACTGACACCCAGCAATTCGGTAAGGCCACCGAAGTCCTGCCGCGCACGGCCCCACTGGTCGCGAGTGCCTGTAGCGCCCATGACTACCAGACTGCCGCCCTGATTGCACCAGTCCTTGAGCAAGGCAGTTTCACTGTCGGTGAGCACTTCGGCGTCAACCAGCAGCAGTGTCCTGAAGTTCGACAGCTTCTCAGGCGTCATGCTTTCCGCAAACAGCGCCTCGCAAGGTATCTGTAGTTGCTGTAGAGCCTGATAGATGCCGAAATTGCTCAGGTAGTAGCCCGGCGTGCCCGGGAGGCTGCAGTAGATGCCGGTGCGCTCGCTGTAGACCAAACCGACATTGGCTCCAGTATCGGTGTGTACCAGGTATGGCTCGATAGTGGCCATCTTGCCCATGATGTCCTGCGCGGCCTCGTACATGCCCTCCTTCCAGCGCCCACGGTATGGAAGCGGCCAGGCGCCGCGGGTGATCCCCACCGGCGCGCGGTAGTTGGCCATGTACACCCAGCACCAGTTCCATACACCGCCACAGTGAGCGAAGCTGATGGCCATGTCCTTGGCGAACCTGCCCG
>CAZJVY010000141.1:0-4076 GCA_964549395.1 uncultured Armatimonadia bacterium
GCGACTGCCGGCATATTTCAACGGCCAAGCCCCATTGGCCTGCGCCTGGCTGTCGGTATATGGAGGTGCTCGAATGCGATAGAAGAACTTTCAACTGACAGGTAGCGCATCGGAGTGAAGAGGAGCGAAAATGCAGAAGGTCAATGCAACCTTGCGCAGGCGTTTCGAGCGGATGCTGGATGCCGCCGAGTTGCGCCTGAGCTTTGACAAATACGACGGCAGCGTGCAGGACTGGCAGCAGCAGTTGCGTGCGGAGTTGTACGATCTCCTCGCCGTTGATTACGAAGGCGGCGACGTCACGGTCGAGACACTCGGCAGCCGTGACATGGGGGCATACACCCGCGAGTACATCCGCATGACCACCCCCGATGAAGTCACCGTGCCCGCCTTCAAGTTCGTTCCCAAAGACATCTCTGAGCCGGTCGGAGCCGTCTTCTGCCCGCACGGCCACGGCCCCGGCAAGGTCATCCCCGCCGCCTTCGAGCAGGATGTCCTGGGCCGGCCCGTCGAGATCAAGGGCGAGCGCGACTACGCGGTCCAGGCAGCCGAGAACGGATACATCGCAGTCGCCCCTGACCTGCGCGGCTTCGGCGAGCTGATGCTGGACGACGATCTTGAGGCGGATCTCGGCTGCAGTTGTCAGCAACTCAGCATGAGGGCCATCATGGTCGGCAAGACCATCCTGGGCATGCGCGTGTACGACAGCATGTACTGGGTTGATTACCTACAGAGCCTGCCGGAGGTGGACGACAGCCGCATCTTCATCACCGGCCAGTCGGGCGGCGGCACCGTTACTCTCTTCTCGGCGGCGCTGGAGCCCCGTTTCGCTCAGGCCGCTCCGAGCTGCTACTTCTGCACCTTCCGCGCCTCCATCCTCGCCATGAGGCACTGCGACTGCAACTACGCGCCTGGCATGCTCGACCTCTGCGAGATGTACGATGTCGCCGGCCTGATCGCACCCAGACCGATGCTGATTATCGCCGGCAGAGAGGATCCCATATTCCCCATCGAGGGCGTGCGTGCGGCTTACGAGAAGCTGCAGGCGATCTATGCCGCCTTCGGGGCCGAGGACAACCTCGAACTCTACGTCGGTGACGAGGACCACCGCTACTACAAGGCCCGGGTGTGGGACTTCTTCGCCGAGCACGGAATGGAGAAATGAAATGTCCGCCGAGAACGTCCGCGAGTTTGCGCCTGAATTCTATCACTGCACGCTCGGGCCGCATGAGCCGGCCCTGAGCCTGCAGGCCAAAGATACCCTCGTCACTACGTGCGTGGATGCCGGCGGCATGGACGCCGACGGCAATAAGATAAGCCCGGAGCAACTGGCCGGGCCCTGGGGCGCGCGGCAGCAGGTCTCCAACCCCTTGACCGGCCCCTTCTTCGTGGACGGTGCGGAGCCCGGCGACGCCCTCGCCGTGCGCATTGAAGAAGTCAACCCGACGCGCGATTGGGCCTGGTCCGGTAACTGGGAGGAGTTCGGCTTCTTCAGCATCGAGGAGCTCTATGGCCCGACTACTTTCACCAGGCCACAGTGGGCTCCGCAGGACCAGCGGGATTTCCGCTGGGAACTGGACCGCGACCGGGGCGTGGGTCGCCTCCAGCTTCCCAGGAGCCGCCTGCAGCGCATCGAGATCCCCCTGCACCCTTTCCTCGGCTGCATCGGCGTCTGTCCCGAGCGCGGAGAGACGAGAATGACGATGACCCCCGGCCGCCACGGAGGCAACATGGACTGCCCCGTCGTCCGTGCCGGCGCGACCATCTACTTCCCCGTCTTCGCGCCCGGCGGCCTGCTGTGCATGGGCGACTGTCACGCGGCACAGGGCGACGGCGAGATCTGCGGCATTGCGCTTGAGGTGAGTTGTCAGGTCCGCTTCACCGTGGACGTGGTCAAGGGATGGACAATCACATGGCCGCGTGTCGAGGATGATGAGCACATAATGGCCATCGGCAGCGTGCGGCCCCTTCGCGCCGCCTACGCCGTGGCCCATGTGGAATTGCTGGAGTGGTTGGTGCGTGACTACGGCTTTGAGAGGTTCGAGGCCTACCAGGTGTTGTCGCAGGTGGGCACCACGCAGGTCGGCAACGTGGTGGACCCGAACTACTCGGTCGTCGCACGTTTCCCGAAGCGCTATCTGCCATAGCGCCAAATCGCGTAATGCCGCTGGATGTGACAGGCCTCACCGGTCACGTGCAGCGCAATGCTCAGTCCTGAGATCGAGGAACGGAGGATCTGGTATGTCCGATGGATTGAGAATCGTGATCGTGGGTGGGGTGGCGGCCGGCCCCAAAGCCGCCGCACGGGCTCGGCGTCTGGCGCCGGATGCGGAAATAACACTTGTGGAGAGAGACAAGATACTTTCCTACGCCGGTTGCGGACTGCCCTATTACATCTCCGGCATGGTCGAAGACCGCGACGAACTGATGGCCACCCCTATCGGCGTGCTCCGCGATCCGGAGTTCTTCGCCAAGGTCAAGGACATCAACGTGCTCAACGAGACCGAGGCCGTGAGCATTGACAGAGAAGCCAGACAGGTTGAGGTAAGACATCTCCCCACCGGCGAGACCAGGAACCTCCCGTATGACAAGTTGATTCTGGCAACCGGCGCGGAGCTTGTAGAACCGCCGATCCCCGGAGCCGACCTGAAGAACGTCCTGCGCCTCAAGCGTGTGGAGGACGCCGACGTCTTCCGCGAGCATATGCTCAGCCAGGCCTGCCCCTTTGTCGCAATCATCGGCGGCGGCCTCATCGGCATGGAGCTGACCGAGGCCGTGACCGAGTGCGGCAGCACGGTGACGATTATCGAAATGCTGCCGCAGATCCTCACCATGCTCGATTTCGAGATGGCCGCACTGGTGCAGAAGCACCTCGAAGAAGTCGGTGTTACCGTGATGACCTCGACGAGGGTGCAGCAGATTGAGGGCGCCGCCGATGGCACGGTGAAGAGCGTATTGACCAGCGGCGGCGCTGTGCCCGCCCAACTCGTGCTGCTCAGTGTTGGGGTCCGCCCCAACGTTGCGCTCGCCCGCGAGGCCGGTCTGCTGATAGGCACCGCCGGCGGAATCCACGTCAACCAGTACATGCAGACCTCCGACCGCGACATCTACGCAGCCGGCGATTGTGCGGAGAAGTCCTGCTTCATCCGTGGCACCTCCTGCTTCCTACCCCTCGGGTCGGTGGCGAACAAGGAGGGCCGCGTCGCCGGCTCCAACGCCGTCGGTCACCCCGAGCGCTTCCCGGGCGTTGCCGGGGCCACGGCGCTGAAGGTGTTTGACTGGAATGTCGGACGCGCCGGCCTCACCGTCCAGCAAGCCACCGAGTTGGGCATACCGGTCGTCTCGGCGACCGTCACCGCACCCGACAGACCGCACTACTATCCCGGAAACAAGCCGATCATCCTCAAGCTGGTTGCCGAAAAGTCCACGCGCCGCCTGCTGGGCATTCAGGGCGTCGGCCCCGGTGATGTCATCAAGCGAATTGATGTCGCCGTCACCGCCATGACCGCCAACATGACGGTGGACGATGTGGCCCACCTGGACCTCGCCTATGCGCCGCCGTACTCGGAGGCCATGGACGTGCTCATCCACGGCGCCAACATACTCGCCAACAAGCTCGACGGCTTGCTGGACGGGATCACCTCGCAGCAGCTACACGAGAGCATGGCCGCCAAGGATGACCTCTTCCTGCTCGACGTGAGAAGCCCGGCGGAGCACGAGGCCGGCTACATTCCCGGCACCACATTCATCCCGCTCGGTGCGGTGCGCGCGCACATTGATGAGATACCCCGCGACAGGCCCATAGTCGCCTACTGCAAGACGAGCTTGAGGGCGTGGGAGGCTTTGCGGATCCTGGCCGGTCACGGCTATGACAATGTGAAGATACTGGATGGGGGAATGTTGGCCTGGCCCTACGAGACGGAGGCCAAGGCCTGAGTAGTACCCGCAAGACTTATTCCGCGCTCTTTTGATTTGCCGCCGTCGGCGTCGCCCACCGTCGCGTAGCTCTCACCGTCGCGTAGCTCTCATTGTCGCGTAGCTCTCATTGTCGCGTAGCTCTCATTGTCGCGTAGCTCTCA
>CAZJVY010000141.1:4176-5679 GCA_964549395.1 uncultured Armatimonadia bacterium
GTCGCGTAGCTCTCATCGTCGCGTAGCTCTCATTGTCGCGTAGCTCTCATTGTCGCGTGGCTCGGCCTGAGCTTTGCGTTCATCGCAAAGCTCAGGTGCGAATGCGGTCCCATCGCGTTCGCAGCTTCCAGCCCGAGTCACGTAACCGCGACATTCTTCATAGGCGGGCGCACGCAGTGCGCCCCTACCGAGGACATCCTTCGCGTAGTACAGGCATCCCTGCCCGCACACCTTATCGCCGTTCCGTAGGACGGGCGTACCTGCCCGTCGCTGTTGCCGTTGACTGTTGCCGTGTCGTTGTCATTTGCCGTTGCCATGTCAGTGTCCCGCGTCCCCGAAGGGATAGAGCCTGTACCCGTCCTTCCGCAGTTTCAGGTTGAGGGCGAGAATCCCGTAGTAATGGATTCTGTCCTCGTGGTACTTGTCCGGCCGCCTCGGCCCACCGGTCCAGTTCACCAGCTTTTGGTGTGCGGTTTCATCAAACGCCCCGACACGCACCCACTGAGTAATGCATGAATACCTCTCAGGATTCACCGGCTCGCGATCGGCGCCGTTGACATACTCGGCAAAGACCTCGTCGTCACCACGCCACAGGTTCTTGGTGAAGGTGTTGACCAGGTGCTCCATGTCCTCATCGGTCACGACCAGGCCCGCCCGGCAGGCTATCGCAGCAAAGCGGATCACCCGAATCGAATGAGCGGTGTCTTGTACCCCGTACTGCTTGCCCCCGAACTCAAATGTTACGTCCATGCAATCCTTGGGAATCTGAACGCCGCCATCGCCACACCACGCATAAGAGCCGTTGCTGTAAAGAACCCACGCGCCCTTTACCTTCTCGGCAAAAGCAGTAGCCACGTCCCTGATATGCTCGCTGCCGGTAGCCAGATAGGCGTCAACCATAAGAGAGCCCGCATGAGAATCCATCCCACTGATCGTGAAATGGCCCTGGTCTATCCATTGTTGAAGCGTCATGCCCTGGTCGCCCTTCTCCCATTTCTCGATCACCTGCTTTTCGACAAAGCCGACTATCTCGTCAATGTCGGCCTTGTACTTATCGCAATGAGGCCCCAGTTTCCCGACCCGCGCACAGCGGGCGATGGTGCGCATGGCATTCCAGTAGCAGTGAGCACCATAGTTATAGCCAGGCTCGTAGTCCCACTTGCAGTAGCTTTCGCGGTCCTTCATCCAGTGATAGTAGTCAACATATCCGTCTCCATTGTTATCTTTGCCTGCGGCCATCATCAGCTTGCTGTAGTCTATGAGCCGCTGCAGGTAGTACTCTCTCCCGGTGGCCTCATAGATAGCGGCGATGCCGTCGGTGATCTCGCCGAAGCCATAGTACCCGCCGGACCCATCGGGACACCTGATGCCCGTATATCCACATGCGGCCAATTTCTTGTAGTAGTCGTCCCGCTGCTGCAGATTCTCGTAAACCTGCTGGTCGTACCACTCGATCGTGTCTTCCATCCCCTCTTTGCCCCAGAGGGGACAAGCCAGTCCAAG
>CAZJVY010000142.1:0-5449 GCA_964549395.1 uncultured Armatimonadia bacterium
GAGCAACTGCGGACAGCGACCATTTCGCGGAGGGCGGGCATCCTTGCCTGCCATCTCTGCACTTGTGCGCACTCGTTGTTGGAGGGAACCGGATCGCGCCCGGCGAAACTACTACGCGTGTACTTGCCGCCGTGCACCCCGGAAGGAGCAACCACATGGAACCCGTCAAACTCGGCGTCATCGGCTGTGGAGTAATCGGCCCGACGCACATGGCGCCCGCATCGGATTCACCGGACATTGAGCTGGTGGCCGTCGCCGACTTGATAGACGAGCGTGCCCAGGCTGCTGCCGAGAAGTTCGGAGCGGCCAAGACGTACCGCGAGGGGTCCGACCTCATCGCCGACCCCGACATTCAGGCCGTGGTGCTCGCACTGCCGGCCGGCGGCCGCACTCCGCTGGCTCTGGAAGCGTTCGCGCACGGCAAGCATGTGCTCACCGAGAAGCCGGTAGCGAGGAACGTCGCCGAAGTGGAGCAGATGATCGCCGCCCGTGGTGACCTGGTCGCCGCCTGCTGCTCGGAGCGCTACCGCTTCCCCGAGGGCGCCCGCGTGGCTACCGATTTCATTGCCACCGGCGCATTGGGCGAGCTGCGCGAGGTATATCACCGCTCGTTCTTCCCGGCCGCGCCGCCCCCTGAAGAGCCGCGCCCCGAATGGCGTCTCAAGCGGCATCTCAACGGCGGCGGCTTCCTGATGAATTGGGGCTGCTACGACCTCGATTACCTCCTGGGCATCACCGGGTGGAAGCTCAAGCCGCAGACGGTCTTCGGGCAGACCTGGACCATCGCGCCACAGCTTGCCTCCCACATTCCGGAAGGCTCCGACGCCGAAACCCATTACACGGCCCTGGTGCGCTGTGAGGGCGGCACGATGCTGTCCCTGGAGCGCGGCGAGTACATGGCCACCGATACTGAGAACGCCTGGCACATAATCGGCACCAAGGGATCATTGCGACTGACGATGAGCGTCGCCAAGCCGAAGCGCATCATCTTTGAGGAGGCGACGACCGATGCCGGCTGCACCTCCAGGACGCTATGGGAGACCGAGGACGAGCAGGACACCGACCTGATTCACCGGGGGCCGACGCTGGACTTCGCGGCTGCGATTCGGGAGGGACGCGAGCCCTCCACCACGCTTGAGAGGGCCCTGACTATCCAGAAGATCACCGATGCCATCTACGCCTCCGCCGCCTCCGGCCAGGCCGTCAGCATAGGCTAGCCGATATCCGTGCGCAGCAACAACAGAAGAGCCGCGCGACCATCCAGGCCGCGCGGCTTTTCCATTCTTGCGGTAGCTCCCTATTCGTACAGCTTCCCCCGCTGGCGGGCGTTGCCGAACCGCGCATCAGTGATGCCGCCGCAGTCGGCCCACTCCACGTTGACCGGGTTGTTCCCCCCGCAGATCTGCCGGATGTCGGTAATCCGCGCCCAGATCATGTCGTATAGCTCCCGCGCGGTGCGCACATCACCGGGGGCCAGCCCCAGCCGTTGGAAAGTGTTAAGGTCCTTCAAACGGTCGCGCAGGCCGCAGCCGCCGTCACAGATGCCGCGCTTGGGGTCATAGACCCCGCAGGGCGGGCAGACCTGGCAGGCGCCCTCGATTAGCTCAATCTCTATGTCGGGGTTCTCCCGCATTCTGACAAGCGGCTCCCACAGGTTGTCCGCCGCAATCGGCTCATCCAGGTAGCGGCCCCAGAATGCCATGATGCACAGCAGGTGATGCGCGCGGATGCGCAGGCGGCCGCATTTCTCGATCTCCTCGCATGATACGCGCTTGGCCTCTGCCTTCTCTTCCTCGCTGCGCAGCGGTGCAATGCCCGCTTCTATGCCCTGGTGGTAAGCCTCCGTATGGGCGACCGGGCATTCCTTCCATGCCGGGCCGGTCTCGCCGCCGAGATTGCAGATGCCCCACAGGTTGGGGATGAACCTGCGAATGGCAAGCTCCAGCAGCCAGTATGCGGAGCGCGTGTCACCGGGGGCCAGGTTCAGCTTCTGCAGCACCTGCATGTCCTTACGGCGCGTGGCGGGGTCGTACATGGTCGGCTCGGTGGTCGGCCCGCCGATGCAGTTGAACGCCGTCTGGAGAGTAATCAGCAGGTTCCGATCCTTCCCGATCTTCTCCAACACCTCGTCGAGCTTCCATTCCTCGCGGTCGGGCGGGTCGCCGCCGCCCTTGAGACAGTACAGGCACATCAGGTGATGCGGCCTGAGGGTGACACATTCATCGCCATGCGTGGCGGCCCAGTTGCAGTTGCCCTGATCGTCTGACATATCACGCAGCCCCTTATGTACGTGTGTAATGGATTGGAGGGCGGCTCGCTCCCTGCAAGCCGTCCTCTGATGTATTCAGCCCTGTCAGCAACGCCTCACTCGTCCGGATTCAGCAGCTTCTCGACGCCCTCTGCGCGCAGCTTCTCATATTTCCCGGAGTGCGTCCCGCCGCAGGTGGTCCATTCCGGCACGACGCCGTCGGGATTGTCGCAGATGTCGGCCAGCTTCTCCAGCTTCTCGAATAGCAGCGCCCACAGCTTCCTGGCGGGCAGGATATCCCCGTGCTGCAGCCCCAACTTCTGGAAGGTGTTGAGGTCCTTGAGGCGGTCGCGCAGACCGCAGCCGGCGTCGCAAATCTCCTTGTCCGGGTCGTAGCCCTGACACGGCGGGCAGACCATGCACGCGCCCTCGATTAGCTCCACCTCGATGTCAGGGTTCTCCCGCGTCCGCACCAGCACTTCCCACAGGTTATCCTCAACCAGCGGCGCCCTCATCCCGCCGGCATAGGCGCACAGGATGCAGCAGAGGTGATGCGGACGGACGCGCAGCCGTTCGGCGCTGGCGATCTCGTCGCACGAGTCCACCTTCGACTGCTCCTTCTCCACCGGGTCGCGGAAGATGATGATGCCTGCCTCCAGGCCCTTCTCATACGCGCCGGTATATGCCACCGGGCACTCCTTCCATGCCGGGCCGCTCTCGCCGCCAAGCTGGCAAATGCCTTCCAGGCCCTTGATCTTCTCCGGCACCCAGCGATGGAACAACTGCCGTGCCGGCCGGACCGCACCCGGCACCATGTTCAGCGCCCGCAGCACCTGCAGGTCCTTGCGCCGCGTGGCCGGGTCGTATTGTGTCGGGAACGTAGTCGGCCCACCCATGCAGTCGAAGGCGGTTTCCAGCGTTATCAAGGCATTGCGGTCCTTCTCGATCGCCTTCAGCTTGCCGTCGAGGTCCGCCGCCTTACGGTCGGGCGGCTCGCCGCCTCCCTTCAGGCAGAACAGACACATCAGGTGGTGCGGTCGCATGGTGATGCCGTCCTTGTATGCATCCTGCTTCTCGGCCATGAAATGTTTCCTCCTCATTGGGGCGCTGTCAGTGGACCAGCCTGGAATTGCATCGCTCTATTTGCCCGCAAAGCACCTATTGACCTTCCCCGGCCATGCCGCCAGCGCAACTCAAATTGGCGGCATATGGCCGCTACGCCTGCGGTTGTGTCTCCCACACGGTATCTGCAAGCAGTGTGTGCTTCAGTCGTGCGCCATCCAGCTCGCTCACATCTGTGCCCTCTGCGGCTGCAATCGCCGCAGCGGTGCCTGCAGCGGCGCCGATGAACATGCAGGTCGGCATGATCCGCAATGAGCCGTGGGCTTTGCGGTCGGCGGATATACTGCGACCAGCCACCAGCAGCCCCTTGACCCCGCGCGGCAGCAGACAACGATACGGAATCTCGTACCAGTCCCCTGCAGGCGGCTGATTGGCCTTCACATACTCCAACGTATGCGGCTCCTCGTGGGGCGGCGGATCGTGCAGGTCCAGCCAGAACCACGCCGGCGCCACGCCATCCTCGAACTTCCGTCCTGCCAGCACATCGTCCTGGGTCAATGTGTAGTGGCCCGCAATCCGCCGCGACTCGCGTATCCCCAGCGAGGTAGGGAAGCGCTCGATCCGACATTCTCCATAGCCGGGCAGGTGCGCGCGGCAGAAGCGCACTATCTGCAGCGCGGCAAGCTGACTCTGCGCCAGGGCACGGCTGTTCTCCACCGGGTCGGTCGCGTCAATCTCCCTCAACTCCCAACCCTCGGCGCGCACAGTGCCGCTCTCCGCATCGAACGGAAAAGTGGCGGGATCGTGGCCGAACAGCCCGTCCGGCGGGCGAATGGCGCCTTCACGCACCGCCTGGGCGAAGACCGCCGCCAACTCCTCGTCGCCGGGGCGCTCCCGCTCAAAGCATTCGGTGTCCACGTCGCCCATCACCCAGCGGAAGCTGCAGACCTGGATGTGCCCGTCCTCCGGGTCCCCGTAAAGGAAGGGCGCTCCGGCATCGGCGGCGATGTCCGCATCCGCGGTGCAGTCCACCACCGCCTTCGCGCGCACCAACTGCCGCCCGCGCTTGGTGGCGATGAAAACGCCTTCTACGCGGCCGTCCGGCACCCATGCGCCCTCGGCGAACGTGGACAGCAGCGACTCCACGCCCGCATTCGTGACCATCTCCAGCGTCAGCGCCCTGGCCGTCTCCGGGTGATACCAGAGGCGCCCCGGAGGCCGGAAGCGCTCCGTGTCAATGCGCCACTGTGCCGCCCCCAACTCCAGCAGCCGCTCTACAAACTCATCGAAGATCGGCCCACCGGGCGAGTCGCAGAAGCCCTGCAGACCGGCATTCCCGATCAGCCCTCCCAGGCAACTGGTAGCCTCGATGAGCAGCGTGCGAGCGCCGGCACGCCCTGCCGCCACTGCCGCACCGATGCCCGCCGGTCCTCCACCACAGACGACCACATCGTACTCACCCAGTAGCGGCACCACGGCCCCCGCGACTGTCACCTTCGGCCCGTCAGTCTCCATTGCCACTCTCCCTTTCATGCTGCTGGAATGCTGCTGCTTCAGACCTCAGGCGACGGCAACTGCGCGACTGCGCCCTGTTTGACCGCCTCGCGCAGCCGCAGTGCGACCTCCGTTATGTAGAAGCAATCGGGCGCCGGCACCAGGCACTCCTCGGCACCGCGGATCGAGCCGATGAAGTTGTCCCACTGGTCGAGCGCCGGCGGCAATTCGAGTTCGCGCGGCCCCTCCTGCCGCGTCGTCAGCGTGACCGTCTGCCCGCATGACAGGGCCTCGATGACGCCCTCATTCCCCGCCAGCCGCAATCGGTCGTCACCGTGCGTCGGCGCCGCCTGGGGCCGACAGTAATCCAGCCGTACCGCCGCCGGTGCGCCGTTATCGAGCTGTACCGCCAGGCAGGCACTGTCCTCCATGTCCCCGATCTCGGGGTGCCCGATGTTCCCCTGATAGCCCGCCCCTGATATGAAGTGCCGCCCGCTGGTGTACCGTATCAGGTCCAGCGCGTGAATCCCGATGAACGGGACGATCCCGCTGAAGGTCGCCCGGTTCTTCTGCCACGCCGGCCGTTCCCCCAGGCGATACGACTTCTGCATGCTCGCCTGGCACACCTCACCTATTGCTCCCTCG
>CAZJVY010000143.1:0-5398 GCA_964549395.1 uncultured Armatimonadia bacterium
TCGCCGGGGGCCATGAAGAGCGTGATCGTGCCCTCGTCGAAGTCAATGCCGGGCACTTTGTCACCGATCAGGACGCGGAAATCGCCCGGGGTGACGCCGGCCGGCAGCTTCTCGCTCACTCGCGCCTCCGCATCGGTCCAATTGCGGGCGATGGCATGGTCGCCGAACAGCTCGACGGACGCCCCCTGCCGGTACATCTGCACGACCTCCCAACTGGTCAGGAAATAGATGTCCGGGTGCTCGGCGGTGAGCTTGTCGAAGAACCATGCGGCCTGGTCGTAACCGTTCTCGGTTTCCTCATCAATCAGCGACAGGTAGTTCTTGCGGTGCGAGCTACAGACCGCCGGCACGCCGCGCTGCCAGGCGTTGACGGCCGCCTCGGCGGCTGCGATTGCTCCACTGGGATGTTCCAGGTCGCCGCTGCCCAGAGGCTCCAGGGAGCAGTTGCGGCTCAGGTACGTCATGTCAACTTCGGGCAGCAGACGCCCCATCGCCTCCTCCTGCGGGTGCCTCGATTCGGCGTTGGAGACATTGCCCCGGCACATGCGGGCCTTGATTCCCTGGCCGGCCCAGACCTTCTCGGTCTCCGCCGTCGCATCGCCGTTGACGCCGCACTTGGCGACGCGACCGAAGAGCGCGTCCATCCGCCGGATTGCGGGCACGATCCACTCTGCCTGCTGCTCGGGTGTCATGTCCTCATATTCCGGTCTGCGCTCCTCACACTGGAACATCTGGTGCTCGAAAAGCGCCGAAGCCTGCGGCGAGCCCTCGCGCACAGATTGCAGCCACTTCAGCGGCTGGGCGTGGTGGAGGCGGGCATGGAACTCAGGGAGCCATACTCCCCGCCTCATGCCATCTCTGGCCTTGTTCAGGATGTCGCCCCGCTCCCAGCGGCTGGGAACGCCTTCATCCAGGAAGACGTCGTGGTACTCCTGCAGGCCGCTTGCGGCGATCCGCTCATAGTCCGGGTTGGCGACCACATAGCAGGCGACGAAGCTGACCGGACGCCCATCGCGGCCCCGGTAGCGCTCCAGGAACTCGAAAAGCCGCTCCATGTCGCTTGCGCTCTCCAGTGTGCCGGCGATCCAGCCGCCGAGCCGCGCCCAGTAGTCCCGGACCACCTCCAGACCGCGCACTTTCTCGAACGTTGCGCGGTCGGGGGCCCAGGAGCAGATGCCCCAATCGTCGCTCTCGATGACAAGCGCTTTCCGTGCAGACCAGTCAACAGCCATCGGACATCCTCCAGTGGGACGCAGCAGTCTTCTTTCACTCCCGCGTACTATTCCATTGTCCGCGCTCCCAGGCCTTCTGCCTCCGCCCGAATCCACGCGAGCCGGAGAGAGGCCCGTCCCCGTCGGCAGAGGGAGTTGTCGGCCTGCCGTGCCCACGTTGACAATCTCCGAATCTGGTGCTACCATACAGGTGAGCCTCTGTGCGCGAACTTAGTACACAGCGGGCTCATTTGCTTTGAAGGCGCGGTTGGAGGTGAAGGCAGTGGCCGAGCGACGGCTCTACGACATCCCCGAAAACCTTAACGACGACCTCAGAATCTTCTGCGGCTCTTCGCATCCCCAGCTCGCCGGGGACATTTGTACGCACCTGGGCATCTCTCTGGGGCAGACCTTCATTGACCGCTTCGCGAATGACAACATCTACGTGCAAATCCAGGAGAATGTTCGCGAGAAGGATGTTTTCGTGGTGCAGACCGCGGCCGCGCCGGTCTCGGAACACCTGATGGAGCTTTTCCTGATGGTGGATGCTCTCAAGCATGCCTCAGCGCACCGCGTGACGGTTGTCATGCCCTACTATGCCTACGTGCGCTCCGACAAGAAGGATGCGCCGCGTATCTCAGTGGCCGCCCGGCTCATCGCCGACTTGCTCGAAGCGTCCGGCGCCGACCGGCTGCTCACCATGAACCTGCACTCGGAGCAGATACAGGGCTTCTTCCAGGTCCCGGCCGATCACCTGACCGCGGTGCCCATCATCTGCGATTACTTCGCCAAGAAGCTTGCCCTTGACGATTTCGTCGTTGTTTCGCCTGACGCAGGGAGCGCCAAGCGTGCCGGAAGCTACGCCGAGCGGCTCAAGCTGCCGTTGGCCATCGGCGACAAACGCCGCGACCAGGGATGCAAGGATGAGGCCAGAATTGACCGCATCGTCGGCGAAGTCAACGGCAAGCATATCATGATCTTCGATGACGAGATCGCGACAGCCGGATCGATGATGGAACTGGTTGACTGCCTGCGCACGCGCTACAATGTGGGCAGAATCTATGCCGGGGCGGCCCACGGAGTGCTTGTCGGGCCCGCCGTCGAGCGGTTCCGGGACAGTGACATCGAGGAGGTCGTCATCACCGACAGCTTGCCGCTGCCGCCGGAAAAGCAGATTGGCAAGATTACGCAGGTGTCGGTAGCGCCCCTGCTGGCCTCCGCCATTTACGCCATCCACACCGGCGAATCGGTAAGCGCGCTGTTCCGCTGAAGGGCGTCGCCGGTCACTTCATGGATAGACAAGAAGGAGCGTGACCATTTCCCCGGCCATGCTCCCTTTCATTTGCCCAGTCAGGACATGCAGGGCAGCCGGTTCCCGGCAGCGAAAGCTACCCCCGCACATACCGGCTTGGAGCGGAGTGAGAACATGGACTGGCTCAAGCAGAGCGAAGTTGAGCAGATAAACGACGCGAGCCTGGACATCCTGGAGCACGCGGGGGTCAGGTTCGAGGCCGACTGGGCACGCAAGCTGCTGCTCGACAATGGCTGCACCGAAGGCTCCCGTGCCGACGTGTTGCGCATGCCCAGAGAGCTTGTCGCGGCATGTGTCGTTCAGGCTCCGGAGCGCGTCAGATTGGCTTCGCTGGATGGCTCGATTACGGAGATTGGTCCCGGCACTCCGCCCGTGTACTGGACGGGTAATGCGCTCTATTTCGACGAGGGCCGCAGCATCCGGCCCATCAGTAAGAGGGATTTCATCAGCCTGTGTCGCGTGGCCCAGGAGCTGGACATGATCCACGCGATGGTCGGCACCTCGGTGGCCGACTACCCCGCCTGCACTCGCGACTTCGTGGGCCTGCGCCTCATGGCACAGCATACTACCAAGCACCTGCGCCCCTGCATCTACACCCCGGAGGGCACCGTCGCCCTGCGCGAGATGGCCGAGGTCCTGCTCGATGGAACTCCACTCTCCGAGAAGCCGATATTCAGCCTCGGCTTCACTGCGGTCAGCCCCCTGCAGTGGTCGGCCATCGGTCTGGAATCATTCCGCAAGAGCTCCGGTCACGGTATTCCGATGATGGTAAATTCCGAGCCGGTGGCAGGAGCGACCGGGCCGGTCACGCCCGCAGGGGCGCTCACCATCGCCAACGCCGAAGCGCTGGCAGGCGTCGTCATGGTGCAGTTGCTGGAGCCCGGCCGCCCAACCATCTTCAACCTCGGCTTCACCCACACCATGGACATGCGCACCACCGTCACCCGTACCGGCTCGCCTGAGTGTGCGCTCATCCAGTCCGCCGGCGCCCAGCTTGCCCGCTTCCACGGCATGCCCAGCGCCTCCTGGTCAAGCACCGAGAGCATGATGGCCGACGCGCAGGCCGCATACGAGGCCCTGCTTACCGGCCTGACGCACGCCATCAGCGGCGTGAACATCATCTGGGGCGCTGGCAACCTGGAGTCGACGCGGGTAATGTCGGTGGTGCAGATGGTGGTTGATGACGAGCTCGCGCGGATGGCCAGTCGCGTCGCCGCGGGAATTCAGGTCAGTGAAGACAGCATCGCACGCGATGTAATCATCGAGATGGGCACCATGGCGCAATACCTCGGATGCGATCATACGCTGGCTCACTTCCGCGAGCTGGTGGAGCCGCGCATTGCCTACACCGGCCAGCGCGAGGGTTGGGAGCAGCACGGCGGCATGAGCCTGACCGAGGCGGCCCGGGCGAGGGCCGAGGCGATTCTGCAGCGCGACCCGCAGATGCTGATTGACCGGGACACCGACGCCGAATTGGCGGCGATAGAAGCCCACTACACCGAAAAGCTCGCCGGATGAGGCTGCAAGCCGGGCCTGTCCGGCCGAACCGTCAATCAGCAAACATCTCGCCCAGCAGTTCCCCGGCGGCATCCACGACCATGTCCAGCGCCTCCGGCACCAGACTCGACCAGTACGCCGTGTTGGTCTCATACCCGCCGTGTCTGAACGCCTCGATGGTCGGCAGATAGCCCACATAGCCGTTGGACATGTGGCCCATGAACGTAAACGCGGCGGGCGATGCCAGCTTGATACGCAACTGAGCCTCGACGAACGGCTCCCCCGGCACCGCCACCAGGGCAATGTCGCCGATGCGGAAAGCCTGGATCTCGTAGTCATACGTCGGCTCATGCTGTATCAGGTCCTCGAGGTCCAGCAGCGACAGTGCGTAGCACCAGCTCCAGTCAATGGCGGTTTGCTCCTCGTCCTTCCAGATCGGCTCGGGATGTTCGGCCAGCAGGTCGCGGGCCTGCTGCAGCTCCTCGGCAGGGACGCGCCTGTGGGGGATGGGGATGTGGGCGGTTCCATGCGCCAGGACGGGCTCCTGGACGCACGATAGCCGCTCCAGCGCATCCCGCGTGGTCTCGGCCAGGCAGCGCCCCATCCGTTCGGGCGTATCAATCTGGCGCGGGTCCAGGTGGTTTGCGTGGTGGATGTTCCCGCAGCAGCCGTTGAATACCAGCGGCACGCAGTCCGGTCCGTAGGCGGCGGCGACCTCCCGCGCCCATGCTCCCGGCCAGCCTGCGCTGACGTAATGCTTGGGATAGCCGTGCACCGGGTGACAGGTGTGGTGGAGGATCATCGCGATATTGCGCAATTGCTCGCCGGTCACGCACACCACGCCCACCTCGGGGTCCATGGGGCCCTCGCGGTAGAGAATGTCGTTGCGCATGGCCGCCCCGGGGTGCGTCTTGCCGGAGCCGTCCCGCATGACGAAGCGCCGGTTGAAGGCAACGCGGTCCTCGATCCCCCTGGCCACGCCTATTGAGGCAGGCTCCAGCGCGCCGTCGGCGAGCCGAATCGCCTCCATAATCCGCTCGACGGCAAAGGGGTCATACTCCGGATCCCCGCCGCGCAGCCACTCCATCTCCGGGGGAATCATGGTGCAGTACTTGCTGACCATGTGGTGTCCGAGCGAAGGGGCCGCGTGATTCTGGACTGTGTGGACCATGACCGCCTGGGGGTCGAACCCAAAGCTCTCGGCCGCCTGCCGGCGGACCTCGGCCACCCACTCGTCAGTTATCCCCAGTATGTCGAGCGCGAGCAGGCACAGCTTCGTGCCGCCGCCTTCCAGAACCAGCGCTCTGGCGTAAATCGGGTCCAGCACCACCTCAGCGGGTCGCCGCCGGCCGATGTCTCCGCCGATCTGGGTGCCCAG
>CAZJVY010000144.1:0-5254 GCA_964549395.1 uncultured Armatimonadia bacterium
CGTAATAGTGATTTCGCGGAGGGCAGGCATCCTTGCCTGCCCACGCCGACGGCATTCTCTCGCAGACTTACGCAAGTGAGTGTTGGTCTTGCCGACAGGCCTCCATGTCCGGATGTGCCCTGGGGCGTAACCGACATCACAGATGGAGAATACATGGCCGGACAACTCTCAGAGTCGCTGAATTGCCCACAGCCACAGCCTCCGCGCTCCGCAATGGTGGCCCCGGCAGCGGTCTGCGCGGCGCTGTTGTGCCTCTATGCGGTGACGGCCGGGGACTACCCCCACTGCGATGATTCGGCGGAGCTGATGACTGCCGGCATCCGGCTGGGGATAGCGCATCCGACCGGCTACCCGCTGCTTCTGCTGCTGGGGAAGGCCGCCAGTCTCCTGCCGGTGGGGACGCCGGCGTACCGCCTCAATCTGCTGGTGGCGCTGTTTGGCGCGCTGACGTGCGGGGCACTCTGCTACCTGATGTGCCGGGCGTTCAGGAGCATTGGCGCTGCGGTGATCGGCAGTGTTGCACTGGGCGTAACGCCGGTGCTGTGGCGGAACTCGACGAGCTTCGAGGTGTATCCGCTCAACGCCCTGTTCATCGTCCTGGCGTTGCTGCTGGCGGGGCAGATCTGGGCATTTCCCGGCCACGGCGGCCGTCATCGGGTGCGGAAGTTCTACCTACTGGCCCTGGTGATCGGCCTGGGGATCTCGCATCACCTCACCTTCGTGACGGCCCTGCCTGCGGTGCTGTGGATCGTGTGGCGCGGGCGCAAGGGATGGCATCCGGGCCGCGCGGAAATCGGGCGGGGCCTTCTCTTTGTGCTGCTCGGTCTGACGCCCTGGCTGTACCTGCCGATTCGCGGGCAGCTTGCCTACGATCCGTACACGTGCTGGGTGCCGTTGAAGACGCTGCGGGCGGTCTTCGACCACATGACCGCCAGGCAATACGGGGCGAACCTGTTCGCATACTCGCTGCGCGGCGTTCCGCTGCTGGCCGAACGCGCCGGCGACGCGATCTGGCGCCAGTTCGGGGCGCTGCTGGCCTTCGTCCCCTTCGGCCTGGTGCAGTTGCGGCGCGAAGCGCGGGTGCTAATCGAAGCCGCTCTCTTGCTGCTGGGCATCAATCTGGCCCTGTTCCTGGGTTACACCCCCTATGACTATGCAGTTTTCTTCTTGCCTACGTATGTCGCGCTGGCGGTGCTCATCGGTGCGGGGCTGGGGCTGCTGGACCACTTGCTGGCCCCGTCATGGTCGCAGGCATGGCGGGGGCTAGCGGCGGCCTGTGCCGTCGTGCTGCTGGTGGCGCTTGTCGCCGGCCGGTATGCGGTTCTCGACTCGCCCTCCACCAGCTTCACCGAGGCCTACGTCAACAAGCTGGCGTCCTCGATCCCCGAAAACGCGGTGATAATGTTCGGCGGGCAGTTTGCCTCCCCCGACCGCCTCTGCTTTCCGCTGCTGTATGCCAAGCGCGTGGAAGGAAGGATACCGGACCTGGTCTTGGTGACCGGGGCAAGAAACGGCCTGGGGGTCGCGTATAATGCTCCGGGGGACACGAACCGGGCAACCATGTTGGGAAGCTTGATTGAGGAGACGGGAGCAAGTCCAGCTCTGAAGCGCAGGATAGCCCAGGCTGTGCCGGAACGACAATTCGCGACCTTTCTGCGGGAGTACGACGGTCCGCGACCGATTTTCACCGACGCACCTGACTTTCTCGAAAAGGCCGGGGTAGGCGGGGCCTACTCCGGATACCTCTGGCGGGTCAGGGCGACTGCCGGGTACACCGTGGAGGCCGACCCGAAGCAGTTCCTGGACTGGGCGTTTGACCACGCCGCGAGTCCGACAGCCGACGAGACGGTGCACGACAACCTGTCTGTGCCGTTTCTCAACTACATGCGCTATCTGCTGGAGACCGATCAGTTCCAGCAGGCGGCGGGCATCGCCGAGGTGGCGGCGCAGGTGTGCCACAAATCAAGTTCGGCGCAGTTCTACGCGATTCGAGATACGACCTATGCCGGCGACAACGCGCGCGCCTGGCGGATGATTGCACGCCTTCGGCCGGAGCATCCCTACCGCGAAACCACATATCGCGCCGAAGCCGCGCTGCTCGCGATGGAAGGGCGCTACCGGGAAGCCCTCGCGTGCATTCAGATTTCAGCCGGCGTCGGGGCTGCCCGACACAAACCGGTCGCATTCCTGCAGGCGCTGTGCTACCTGGGTACCGGCGACGCACAGAGGGCGAAACAGGTGGCTGGCCCCGAGCTATGGCCGCCGGTCCAGGAGGCATTTGCCTCAATGCAGGCCGATATACACCAGGGCGAGCGCTGAATGGGCCGTCCTCGGCGTCTCCTGGCGAAGGTAACGGGGCGCAGCGCAGGAAGCGCCGCAGATTCTTGGAACATAATCGCCGCCGGGCTGTTAGTATAGCTGAGAAGGTGTATCAGACGAGACCTTCTTGACAGTATTGGTGCCGGCTGAATATAATGCCATTGCACTCATTCGTGCGGTCGGACGCACACATGCACCGCAACAACGGGGAGGTGAGAGGCGGCAGAGAGGAAGACGTGCTCGAAGGTAGCAATGATCGCTCTTTCATCGCAGTAGAATTCCAGCAGCAAAAAACTTGGGCAGTAAGAAGGATTCGCCGAACACAAGGCGAAACAAGTCGCATTCGTACTAAAACGGGACATATCGCATGTCATCCTAGTCCCAAAACACTAAAGAAGCAGGGAGGTCGAAATGCACAGGAAAGGCTTCACACTCATTGAGCTATTGGTGGTTATAGCCATCATAGCGATCCTGGCAGCCATTCTCTTCCCGGTGTTCGCCCGGGCGCGTGAGAAGGCTCGCCAGTCCAACTGCTTGTCCAACGTCAAGCAGCAGATGACCGGTATCCTGATGTACGTCCAGGACTACGACGAGACGATGCCGCGACTCTATGTCGCCGCGGGCGCGTATGTCTGCCCTGGCGGTGGCACCGACACCAGCGGCCGACTGCCGTGGGTTGTGGGCATCACCCCGTACATCAAGAACATCCAGATCTTCAACTGCCCGTCCATCAGCACCGCGTGGGATGGTGGCGTAGCCAACGGCACCAGCACCGATAACCCCGCGCTCACGAATGCCATCTCCTACGGCTACAACGAATTCTGCGCCGGCATCGCGCTGGCCAAGTTCAACTTCGTGGCGGAGACGTTCTGTATCGCTGACAAGGGTTCCACGACGGCCTACTTCATTGACACGGGCGACGCTCTAGGTAGGGGCCGCATCGCACTCGACCGCCACAATGAGGGCTGCAACCTCGGGTTCTCCGACGGCCACGGCAAGTGGCTGAAGGGCAGCAATATTCCGGCGGAGAGCACGGCTGACACGGCTGCTGGCCGGTTCTGGTATCCGCAGGCCAACTAGACGCAACGTAGCAGTTGTACCGACAAGCCATCAGAAGAGCGGCACGACCTGTGCCGCTCTTTTCTTTCCATCCCCATGTTGAATGACACTTGAGCGGGCTTTGAATAGATGTGGAACCCCGGCGCCGTATCATTAGGCGACGAACATCAATTCAGCACACCGTCATGCCGATGTTGGTTGAGTAAGAGGCAGTTCTCGCCGTCGGCGTTCTCTTGGATTGCGGAAACGGACGAAGCAGGGCTTGCAGACGTGCGGCGTGGGCGCTTTGCCGTGCCGCCGCGCAAAGGGATGATGCACCGCAACAACGTCCGCGGAAAGGTGTGATCGGGATAATGGCCGTCATGCAGGTAGGGGATAGGCTTGTCGGGGACGAGCAGCCGGTACTGCTGGTCGCCGAATGTGGCATCAACCACAACGGCAGTCTGGACATGGCGCTG
The DNA here is from genome assembly GCA_964549395.1 of uncultured Armatimonadia bacterium. Classification (GTDB taxonomy): domain Bacteria; phylum Armatimonadota; class Zipacnadia; order Zipacnadales; family UBA11051; genus UBA11051. Next base: position 3,837 of record CAZJVY010000144.1, read on the forward strand.
GAGATGATTGATGCGGCCGCCTCCGCCGGCGTTGACGCGGTGAAGTTCCAGCTTTTCAGGGCGCAGGGCATGTACACGCCGAAAGCAGGCAGGTATCGCACCGCCACCGGCGACATGGTGGAGATCTACCCGTTGATGGAGGAAGTGGAGCTGCCTCTGGAGTGGCTGCCGGAGCTGTCGGCGCGCTGTCGGCAGCGGGATGTGAAGTTCGTCATGACGGTATGCGACGAATGGTGCGTCGAACAGATGGAGCAGGCGGACTTCGACTGCTACAAGGTGGCTTCCTACGAGATATCGCACGTCCCCATGCTGATACAGCTTGCCAGGCGTGACAAGCCGATCATCATCTCCAGCGGCGCGGCCAACATCGGTGACGTGGTTCGAGCCGGGGAGTGGCTGGCCCCCGATGGGCGCAGGGCGTTCGGGCTGCTGCAGTGTGAAGCGGCCTATCCCGCCGATCCCTCGGAGATGAACCTGCGCGTCATCGAGACCTATCGCCGCCTCTTTCCCAACGTGATTGCCGGGCTATCGGACCACAGCGCCGATGCCGTGCGAGCGCCGGTGCAGGCGGTTTACCACGGTGCGAAGATAATCGAGAAGCACTTCACGTTGGATCGCAACCTGCCCGGCGCCGACCACAGCTTCGCCGTGGACCCGCCGGACCTGGCGCGCCTGGTGGAGGCGGTGCGGGCAGCCGAAGCCGCAGTAGCGGCGGGCGAGCCGGTGCACATAGATGAGGAGCTTGCCGGCAGTCCGGTGCGCAGGCAAGCGGACGCCGAACAGATGCTGCGCGATTTCGCCTACCGGGGCGTTTTCTCGATCAAGCCGATAGCCGCCGGCGAACGGCTCAGCCCTGACAACATTAGGGTGCTGCGGCCGGGCGAGCTGTCACAGGGGATGCACCCCCGGTATTACCCGTTGCTATCCTCTGGCAAGTACGCGGCCACGCGGGACATCCCGCAGTATACCGGTGTGGACTGGGACGACGTCCTCGTCCCCGCCAGGTAGCGGCCCAACAGGCCGGGCCTGGTGCTCACCTGAGCAACGGCGCGCAATAGCAACGTTCGCGGAGGGCAGGCATCCTTGCCTGCCTGCGCCGACAGGATTCTCTGGCAGAGTTGCGCAAGTCAGGAGCAGTTCGCCACAGACAACTTGCGGCGCGAATCACCCATCAGGGCAGCCACAGGTTCTTTGGCTGCTCTGTCTGTTTGGGCGACATGCACTTGGCGTGACCGTCGAGGAAACCGAATGCCGCCCGCTCGAAATGCCGGGCATCCACCAGAGACAGCCGGTTCGCGGTGTAGCTGGCCCCCATCGCATTGGCGCCGGGTTTGAGGTCGAAAAACAGCAGCTTCTCGCTGACGTCGTTGAGCGCCGACAGACGGTATGCGTATAGTGACGACGGATACCCGCTCAAA
>CAZJVY010000145.1:0-5000 GCA_964549395.1 uncultured Armatimonadia bacterium
CTCGGGCACCCCTCCGTTGTCAAGAAACATCGAAACGCCGCTTTGCGCTGCACAGCCAGCAACAGCAGCGTTCCTGCCAACGACAGTCATGAGCTCTCGTGTAAGGAGAGCCGCTTTTGATCGCATGGAGCCGACGATCCGATTCGAACGGACGACCTGGGCATTACAAGTGCCCTGCTCTACCAACTGAGCTACGTCGGCTCTGATCTTCCCTAGCTGTCGAAGTCAGAGCCTGCTTGCAGACTGCGCCCCATCTTCTTTTTGGCGCGCTGCAGGGCGTTGTCCACCTGCTTGACACCGCACCCCAGCTCGCGGGCGATCTGCTGGTATGACTTCCCCTTGATGTACAAGAGCAGGGCGTCTGCCTCCAGCCGAGAGAGATCGCGCTTGATGTGCTCCCGTATCTGCTTGCAGAAGTGCTTGCCCCTGGCGATCCGATGCGGATCGTCGGGAGCGGACAGCACTATCGTGTCTCGTACCGTAGATTCCCCGTCGCCATCGTCTATCGGCATGTCCATGGAGATCGAGGAGTTGAGTGGTGCGTGCTTGTGCCGTGTGGCGGTCTTGATTGCGGTGATGATCTGGCGGGTTATGCAAAGCTCGGCGAAGGACTTGAATGCGGACAGGTTCTCCTCGGAGAAGTCACGGATGGCCTTGAAGAGGCCGATCATGCCTTCCTGTACCACATCCTCGTGCTCGGCTCCGATAAGGAAATACGACTTGGCTTTGCCTTCGACCAAGTTGCGGTATTTGCTCAGTAAGTGCCGCGTGGCAGACTTCGAACCTTGCTTCGCATGTGCGACGACCTGTTCGTCAGGCATTGCCTCAAAGGCAATAAGCCCCCGGTCGCCCAGTTCCGCCATATGCTACCTCCTTCACAACGAAGACCAAGATAGCACGGAATCGCTCACGGCGCAGGTCCATGCGCCTACGGCTTTCCCCTCCCGGTGCGGCCGTCAGACGACTGCCACGTTCAGGCAACCGCGACGCCCGACTTGTCGGACGCGATCAGAATATGCAAGCAGCACGCACTACCGGTGTGCCTTGACAAGGTGCACACTACAAATTCTACATTCATTCTCGGGATATGTAGTATAGCCAATTCCTGCAGGCAAGTCAAGAAGGGGCGGCCGAGGATAGTGACTCTTGCAGGCAGACGCGGGCGCCGTTTACAATGAGAACGAAGGCAACCAAAGAAGGGGTGATGATATGCTGCGCCGCTTGTCCACCTCGGGTGCATTGGAGACATGCCTGCGCATTGCTCTTGCGGTCGCAGGAGTGACGGCTGTTACCCTCGCAGTCTGGTCAGCATATAAGTACAAGTGGGTCATTACGCCTTACCACGCGGTAATCATCCTCGTCGGAATCGCTGGCGTCTTCTTCGCCTGTATACTCTCTAATCTGTTTGCCGACATGCAAGGTTGGCTGCAGGATCAAGGTCGCCGAGCCCACAGGGCGATAGCAGTTGTGCTGGCCCTGGCAAGCTCGATTCTGGCGTCGCTTGGCGTTGCTCAACGATGGCACTGGTGGGCGTGGACCACCGCCATAGTCTGGATCATGCTGATATGGTGGTGGGCAGATAGGTGGATTGAGACTAAGGTAGTTCGCCGCGATCGGTGGCTTAACCATAGAGAAGAGATTGACCACATGCTCAGACTGGTCCAAGAGAAGCTGAATAAAAGTTATGAGGGCACGCTGCCGTCTGTGAACGTTATGGTCCCGTGCTCAGATACGGAGCTTGAGGTCTACGCCTGCACAACAGAGATGGCACGCACTGGACGAGCCGGTGTAGTTCTGAAGAAGGGAGAGGGGTGCGTAGGACGACTATGGGCACGGAACGGAGACTATGCTTGCGCCGTGCTACGCGGTGCGGACGATCACAAGAAGTATGGGCTGGACGGGGATGCGCTTGTCCTGAATCAGCATATTCGATGCGTACTCACAATAGCCATACGGCACGAGCGCGGTCAGCAGCAGCAATTGCTGGGATACCTCAACATAGACAGTTCCCAAGATTGCGCGGCGGAAAGGTGGACGCTGGGTCTGCCAGCGGACGACGAAACTGAGGCAGAAATCACTGTTGATATGAAGAACTTCCTGCTGCAGTCGATGTATTGGGTAGCGGACGAAATGGCCTCATTCGGTACTACAACCTGAAACCCACAATATCACCTATTGCGGCGTCTGCTTCTCTTGTAGGCATCAAACTTACGTCTCAATTCTTCGATATAGTCTGGCCCTGTCTTTGCTCGTTTTATATCGTCCTCTGTGAAGGCATGAATGAATACGCCAGTCGGTATTGGCCGCTTGCCGTCAATTCCTTGACTACCCACGACTTTGCTAGCTACCAAGTGGCCATCGGACATGGTGCGCCTCCCATCTGGCTGACTCTCGTTACGATTCACCTCATAAGTCATCATATTCCATACTACATAGACCCGTCAACCTTGCATCAGGTTCAAACTGACCCACTACCCGCCCGAGACCGGCGCAAACGCCATGCTGGCACACCGGCCCGTTCCGTCACGCCTGCTCCTGATATATTCATCCTCGGCGGGCTTCTGTTTCACCCGCCGGGCTATTTGGCGACGTAGAAGGACGACATCCAGGCCGGGGCGGGTGGGGCCTTCTCCGAACCCAACATCGCCTTCCAGGCCTCGTCCGTCAAGCGGTCGCTCATCGGATGCTTGAACTCGTGATAGGACAGCACCGGCCCGGCACCCAGGACAATGTGGCCCTGCGGGAGCTTGTAGGCCACGAGCATCAGCCGCAAGTAGCCCGTGCCCTCCTCCAGCACCTGCTGCGTGTTGCCGTCGGTGTGCACGTCGGCGATGATGGTGGTCTCCAGGCCCTGGTCCTCGACGCCTGCCACGACGCCCTCAAGATGCTCGCCGAAGTCCTCGATGAACTTGTAATCGTCCTCGGTGAGCACCTCGTTGCCCAGCTCCTTCTGCGACATGTCCAGCAGCCGCTGGAGGATGCCGGCGAGGTTGTCCAGGCGCTGGGAGCCCTCGTCGTCAAGGACTTTCAGTGCGCCAAGGCCGTCCTTGGTCATGCGGGTGAGGCCGAGCAGACGAGCGTAGAACTCGGGCACCGGCTCGACGTAGCCGACCACGGGCTTTTCGTCCATCGGCGGCGCGGCCGTGCCCACCATTGTGTAGCTCTGCTTGGCGTAGAGGATGGTGTCGTGCCGGAGCTGTGCCCAGGAGGCGAGGGTGGAGTTGAGGGCCTTGTCCTGCCAGGCTTGAGTTGTCATGAAGGTGGGCCAGCCGTCGCCGGCGGTCGGTTCGAGCAGGGCCTTGAGGCTGTGCAGCCATGACCAGTAGAGGTTCTTGTGCCAGGCCGCCGGCCCCATTTCGGCGAATTCGCTGCGAAGCTCGGCGACCATGTCACCGTACTTGTCGTAAGCGGTGTCGCCGGCATCAGTGAGAATCTGGCCGGCGCGGTCGGAGCCGAGTACGTTCATGACATCCAGCCCGCGCGGGAAGCCGCGGATCGGCCCGGCCTGGCTCTGTACGAGTGTGAACGGCTCGCCGGTGCCGGTGAAGGCGCCGACGCTGGGCATCACGAGCTTGCCCATCATGTAGGAATCGGGGACGAAGCGCTGCCCCATGAAGCGGAGGCCGGCGGTAATCGCCAACGCTTGCTTCAACTGCTCGGAGGTGAAGGGCGGCGTGAGTGCGATGTCGCCGGTGCCTCCGTAGATGCGAGGAGCGCCGTAGGTGGCCAACTGCTCGCGCAGCTTCTGCAGCGTGCCCTCGGCGGTGAGGGCGCGCCACTGCCAGCTTGCGCCGAGGACGTGCTTGAGGGCCTTGGAGTATTGAGTGGGTGTGAGGTCATCGGCAAAGCCGACATAGAAGGCGGTGACGGCGTAGATGCGCTGCCAGATATCGCGGGCCTTGGCGAGCTTCTCGTGGTCTGAGAAGAGAGCGCCTGCCAGCAGCGCGGCCTGCAAGGTCTGACGGTCGGCCACGTCCTGCTTGACCAGCGCGTCCGGGTTGAAGTCCTGGCCGACCAGCAACATGCTGATGCGCCCGTACCACATCATCGCCTTGAAGTAACGCTTGAGCTCTTCGCTGCGGGTGTAATGGCCGCGCGGGACATACTGGGAGTAGTCCTCCCTGTAGGCGAAGATGGGGCTTTCCGCGAAGCCGCTGTGGGCCTCAATGAGCTTAAGCTCGGCTTCGACATCGTCCTTGACGGGAGCGGGCACTTTGGCGTTCGGCTCCAGGAGCTTGCGGGCGACGGTGAAATAGGCCCAGTTGTCGCGGGCGGCTTCATGCAATTGGGCGGCCTGGGTGTCGTACTGGTCCTTGGCCGCCTGCTGCATCAGGTCGGTCAGCTCGATAAGCTGCGGGTAGAACTGGTTCTGCTCGATGTCTTTGAGGGTCTTGTCGAACTGGATATGGTAGAGGTGCAGGAGGCTGTCGGTGGTGACGAAGATGGGGACTTCGTAGTGCTTGATGCCCTCATAGAAGCCGGCGACCTTGTCCCACGGTCCGAAGTCCGTGACCGCGAAGCCGTTCTGCTGCAGGAGCGGCAGGGCGGCCTCGATCTGCAGGCTCTTGGCGAAGTCCTCATAGTTGGTTGCCTCGCTGACATTAAGGGGCAACTCGTAGGCCGGGACCTGTGGAGAGACAGTCACTGCCACGGGACTGTAGAACTTGGTGAAGGCGTTTTCGGCCAGCTCTTCGCTCTCCTTCATGCCTACCTTGTCTCCCAGTTCGATGCCGGGGTTCTTCTTCGTTCCGGAGCCGCTGTCGCAGCCATAGAACCCGACGAGGCTGAAATTGACAAAAGCCATAAGCAATAGCGAGCCGATCGTGTGTTTGCGCATTCTGGTGTCTCTCCTCCATACCGGACGCCGTTGTCTGTTAGACGCGCGACAAGCGGCGGGCGTTCCGGCGGCCCGACTCGAGAAGCGGTGTCTCCCCCTATTGTACACCATTTGGCGGGGTCATGACTACAGGTTGGGCAGATACCGGGGCGGTGCTGCACGG
>CAZJVY010000146.1:0-4893 GCA_964549395.1 uncultured Armatimonadia bacterium
TGACCACCAAGGAGCTGGCTGACGCCGTGGCAGTGGGGCTCAAGGATGAGTTGAAAGACCCCATCGTCACCGTCAACGTCACTGGCTTTCGCGAGAACAGGGTGTATGTGCTGGGGCAAGTGCACAGCCCCGGCGCGTTCCCGGCGGATACGCCGCTGACGATTGCCAAAGCGATTGCGCTGGCCGGCGATGTCACCGAAAGGGCCGACAAGAGCCAAGCCACGCTCATCCCCAAGGATGGCGAGCCGCGAACCGTGGACCTGGAGAAGGCGCTGAGCTCGCCGGAAGGCCCCGGTGTATCACTGAAGGCGGGCGACACCCTCATAGTCCTGCCCGTCCGCAAGGCGACTGTCGTCGTCTGGGGTGAGGTCGCCAAGCCGGGCAAGTATGAAGTGCCGATGGGGCAGAATACCGTCTTCAACGCGATTGCGGCGGTGGGCGGTCTGACGCCCAATGCGGACCGGCGCGAAGCCACGCTCATCCACGCTGATGGCACGGTCGAGAAGGTTGATCTGGTCGCGATCTTCGAGGATCACGACCCGAAGGCGGATGTGGTCCTCAGAGACGGCGATGTCATCACTGTACTGCCGCACCGCAACGAAGTCATGGTGCTGGGCGCTGTCAACAAGCAGGGCCCTGTCAACATCATTCCCGGCGACCGCCTCAGCGACGTGATTGCCTTGACCGGCGGCTTCCCCGAGACGGCCGACACGCAGAACGTGCGCGTCGTGCGCGATGCCGACACCGTCTTCATCGTCAACACTCGTGCCATCCTCAAAGACTACAACATGGCCGCCAATATTGAGGTCAAGCCGGGCGACACGATCTTCGTGCCTGAGATCCGTCGCGAAGTGCTGGTCTTCGGTTCGGTCAACAGCCCCGGCAACTACCCCATTCGCGAAGGCGATCGCCTGCTGGATGTCCTGGCGCGCGCCGGCGGCTTCCTGAAGGACAAGGCGTCTCCTGCCAAGACCGCGCTGGTTCGGCTTGAGGGCCAGGAGGCGAAGGTGTACCTCGTGGACGCTAACGAGGTGATCCGCGGGCGTCAGATCGAGAAGAACTTCGAACTGAGGAACAGGGATGTCATTATCGTGCCGGAGAGAACCGGCATTGACTGGCGCGAGATGGTGGGTCTGCTTTTCCAGGCTGCGACGATGGTGCGAATCTTCGAGTAGCCCGACGACCGCAACGCAGGGGAGTTCCTGTCTTTGAACCCGTCACAGCGCGAATTTGAGTTGCGTGATTATGCCATCATCCTGGCGCGCCGGAAGTGGTGGGTCGTGCTGGCCGTGCTCATCACCACCTGCAGCGCCGGGATCTACACGCTGTCACGCGAACCCATCTACGAGTCCGCAGCCCGTATTCTCATCAGCACGAGCCGCAAGACGCCGGCCGGCGCGGAGGGTGGCGCCGCCGCGACGCTGCTGGAGGCCCAGGACGTTGAGACGCAGTTGGAGATCCTGCGCAGTCCGGGACTGCTGCGCAGCGCCATGGACAACGTGCCCGTGGAACTCCGGCCTGTACGAGTGGCTGGCACCAGCATTGACCAGGTCCGGAAGACCAACATTGTCTCAATCAGCATCAAGTCCCCGAAGCCCCAGGTGGCCGCGGCGGTGGCCAACGCCCTCGCCGACGCCTACATCCAGCGCAGCCTCGAGCTGAACAAGCGCGCGACCAAGCAGGCACTGCAATATGTGGACGAACAGATTGCAGTAGCCCAGCGCGAGCTGGACGAGGCGGAGAGTGCGCTGCGCGTCTACAAAGAGCGGACGGGCATCATGGAGGCGCAGGCCACGGTCAGCAGCCAGGCCGGCAAGGTGGCGAGTCTCCAGGGCGACATCACCAAGCTAGGCGTAGATCTGCGCGCGGCCGAAGCCGAGTTGGCCCAGGTTGACCGTCAGCGCAGGGGAGTCAGCCCCACCATCGTGTCGGAGAGGGAACAGAATACCAACCCGGTGGTCCAGGAGTTGCGGAACCGGCTGCTGGCGCTGGAGTTGCAGCGCCTGCAATTGCTCGATCAATACACGGAAGGCAGCCGCAAGATCAAACAGATTGATGACCAGATCGCCGTGCTCAAGGAGCGGCTGCGCACGGAAGTGCAGCGCATCGTCACCGGCGAGACCGAGGCCGCCAATCCGCTAGTCGAACAACTGGACAAGCAGAAAAGCAGCCTGGAGGCCGAGCGGATCGCGCTGCAGGCCAAGCAGGCGGCGCTCTCATCAACACTGCCAGCTGAGAACGCGAAGCTGGCGGCCCTCCCGGCACGTGAAGTGGAGTTCAGCCGGCTCGCCCGGCGCGCCAAAGTGGCCGAAACCAGCTACATGAACCTGCTCTCCAAGCAGCAGGAGCTGCTGATCGCCCAGGGGTCGGAGGTGGCCAACGCCGCCCTCGCCAGTCTCGCGGCGATCCCCAGAGACCCGATCGGGCCGCATGTACAACAGAACCTGATCGTGGCTGCCATCCTGGGGCTCCTGCTGGGGCTCGTGCTCGCGGTGATGGTGGACTACCTGGATGATAGCATCAAGAGCCCGAAGGAAGCGGAGGAACTCGTCGGCGCGCCGGTCATCGGCCTGATCGGCTATGTGGGAGACGAGGGGCCATTGCTGTTGAGCAACCCGACGAGCCGCTCGCCGCTGGCGGAGTCCTTCCGGACGTTGCGATCCAACCTGCGGTTCTCGGCTACCGACAAGCCGGTGAAGACGCTGCTGGTGACGAGCCCGGGCGTGGGCGAAGGGAAGTCAACGACCGCCACCGACCTGGCGATTGCCGCGGCTACCGCCGGCCAGAAGGTCATCCTGGTGGACACCGACTTGCGGCGGCCGTCGCTGCACCGGTTCTTCGAGATTGATGATGCCATCGGTCTCACGAACATCCTCATCGGCGAACGCCCACTGGATGAGGCGCTGGTGCAGATAGATGAGCTTGACTTGTCCTTGCTGACCACCGGTCCACTGCCCCCGAACCCCATCGAGCTGCTAGAGTCGGAGGCGATGCGGCGACTGGTGGAAGCCCTCAAGGAACGAGCCGACCTCGTGATTTTCGACTCGGCCCCGCTGCTCGTGGTGGCGGACAGCCAGATCCTGAGCAGCCTCGTGGACGGCACCGTAGTCATCGTGGAGATGAATGCCAGCAAGCGTGAGATGGCGCGCCAGGCCAAGGTTCTGCTGGAAAGGGCCGGCGCGAGGCTGCTGGGGATAGTGGCCAACAAGCTGCGCCGCGTGCCGGGCGGGTACTACTACTATTACTACTATGGGTATTACTACGGCGGGCCGAGGGACGAGCAGGCGCCCGGGGCCCCACAGGGGTGATTGCCTGAAGGCATAGAGGCCCCTGGTGCATCTCACCGATGAAACGAGCCGTAGCCCGCCAATCTCTGGGGACCGAAGTCCGAGACTCCACCGATGGCGCGACGTCGCCCCACTCGGCCCATTCGCTGACGGGCGGAAGGTTTCCGTGGATGCTGGCTATCTTGCGCAAACTCGGCCTCCACAGCCTGATCTACGGCCTTGGTGGCACACTATCGCAGATCGTGGGATTCTTCCTGATCCCCATCTATACGCGAGTGCTCAGCCCGGAGGACTATGGCATCATGGCCGTCCTCGGGACAACTATGGGCATTGTCAACATCGTGTTCCAGGGCGGAGTTGGCGGTTGCGCAACGCGCTATTACCACGACTTTGGTGATGAGGAGAGGAGACGTTTCATCGGGTCAGTGGTGGTCGCCCAACTCGTTTCTGCCGGCATCACGACAGCGACGATCGTCATCTGGGCTCAGGGGCTCGCCGCCCTACTTCTGCCGGGCCAGAACGCGAGCATCCTTCTGCAACTGGCCATTATCAGGATCTTCATAGGACTGGTAGCGCTGGTACCCGGGGTCACCTTCCGGATGCGCGAGCAGCCCTGGTTGGTGGTGGCTACCTCGCTCATCGGTCTCCTGACAGACGTCGGCCTATCGCTCTACTTGGTCGTGTACTTGCGCCTGGGATTGCTGGGCGTCTATCTCGGTGGCTTCACGAGCAGCCTGATCTGTCTGCCGATCTATGCCTACTTTCTGAGTAGAGACATGCGGTTTGTGGTGCACTGGCGGTACGTACGGATGAGCCTGGTGTTCGGGCTGCCCATTATTCCGCACCTGTTGGCCCACTGGGTGATCAATCTCTCCGACCGCCTGCTGCTACAGCGGTTGACGAGCACTGCAGAGGCTGGTCTGTACTCCCTGGGCTACAACTTCGGGATGGTCATGCAGTTCATCGTTGGAACGATCAATACGGCGTGGGTTCCATACTTCTACGCACTGAACAAGGAGAGTGGCGCCGCGGCTGCTCAGGCCCAGATCGGGCGGCTATTCACGTACTACGTGATCATCGTCGGCTTCCTAGGGCTGCTGCTGGCTCTGTTCGGCCCGGATGCGTTGCGGCTTATGGCGGCGGAGGCTTTCTGGCCAGCTGCCAAGGTGGTACCCGTGATCGTGGCGACCTACCTTATGCAGGGCCTGTACTTCATGACGGTGAATGGTATCTTCTTGCAGAACCGCACGCAAATGCTGCCCATCATCACCGGCACCGCCGCCGTAGTCAACGTCGGCCTCAACCTACTGCTGATACCTCGCTACGGTATGATGGGAGCGGCCTGGGGTAGCTTTGCGGCTTTCCTGGTACTAACTGGCCTGACAGCCACCTTCGCGCAGCGTCTGTACTTTGTCCCTTTTGAGAGATTGCGGGTTGCCAAGATCATTGGTGTCTATGTTGCTGTATGGGTAATGTGCCAGCTACTCATCCCTTCCGAATCGACCGTTTCCACCATCATAGTGCGAGCAGCAATCATCTGCTCGTCGCCATTGCTGCTCGTGGCAACAGGCTTCCTGAACGCAGATGAGAGGGCACGTGTGAGTAG
>CAZJVY010000147.1:0-4734 GCA_964549395.1 uncultured Armatimonadia bacterium
GATTCCCCCTTCCCTTCAGGGAAGGGGGAATCAAAGGGGGATAGGCGAGTCGTTACCGTTTGCCTTGTCCTTGTCCCCGGTAGGGGCGCGCTGCGTGCGCCCGGCCGTGTGGAAGTGCCGCGTCGCATACCCCCCCCGCAAAAAAACTCACTCCCTCCGAAGGACTTCCTTTCCCGGCAACGAAAAAACCGGGAACTCCCACTCAATGTAGACCTCAGGAGATGCAGCATAATGTATGTAGGCGACCGCCTCGGCGCTCTTGACGAAGAAGAATACCGTTTCATCGCACAAATGGGCATTCACCGGGTCCGCTTCACTCACTGGGACACCACCATGAGCGAGCCGGGCGCGCGCGGCGTGCTCAAGGCCGATGAAGTTCGCAAGCTCCAGGCCACGCTCAAGCCCTACGACATCGAGTTGGGCCTCTTCCTGCTCCCCCAGGGCCGCGACACGCAGTACTGGCATGCCCGCTTCGGCAAGTCCCCGGAAGCCGAAGCCGAAATCGAGAACGTCTGCGAGACGCTCAAAGTCCTCGGCGACTGCGGCGTTCCCGTCTGTGAGTGGACCTGGTCAATCCCCGATGTATTCGGCCGCATTCCCTGGCCAGTCAACACCGGCCGCGGCGGCGCGCGTGTCTCCCGCTTCGACTACGATCTCATCAAGGACAAGCGGCCCCCCTACGCGGTGGACATGGACGCCGACCAGATGTGGGACAATCTCATCTACTTCATGGAGCGCATCATGCCGGTGGCCGAACAGGCCGGCGTCCGCATGGCCATGCACCACCATGACCCACCCACCGAGTGGCTGGCGGGTGAGGCACGCATCCTCAACAGCTTCGCGGGCATGAAGCGCATGATTGAGGAAGTGGACAGTCCGGTCAACGGCTTCAACATCTGCCAGGGCACGGTCGCCGAGCAGGCCGGCACTGACGTCCTGGCTCTGATTCGCTATTTCGGAGAGCGCGATCGCGTCAGCCATGTTCACTTCCGCAATGTCAAAGGCTCCGTTCCCGTCTTCGACGAGAGCTTCATAGACGACGGAGACGTGGACATGTATGAGGCGATGATGGTGTACAAGCAGGTCGGCTACGCATACATGCTGATACCCGACCACTGTCCGGGCCTGGAAAAGGACCCGACCGGCCGGGCCTCACGCGCCTATGCCCTCGGTTACATCCGCGCCCTCTTGCATGTCGTGGGCGAATTGTAGTTTAATGCCGCAAATTCAGTGGCCCGGAGGGCATCGCCCCTTCGGTAGCACCACAATCTGCCGATTGCGGGTCCGGCGGGAGCGCTGGAGCAAGGCACACACAGGGAGATGCAGCAAATGAAGCTGGCGGTCCGGTTGGATGATCTGTCGGAGGACTACTTGCGGTTCCACGCGCAACTCGGCATCCACTACTGTTCATTCCTCTTCTGGCCTCTGCTCATGAGCGAGGAGGGCGCTCGCGGCATCGTGAAGGCCGACGCCCTGAGAGACATCCAGAGGCAATGCCGCACCTTTGGCATAGAGCCTTACTGCTTCCTCTTGCCGCAGGGCCGCGATACCCAGTACTGGCACGCCCGCTTCGGCAGGTCCCCGGAAGCCGAGGCCGAGATTGAGAACGTCTGCGAGACCATCCGCATCTGCGGAGACTGTGGCATCCCGGTCATCGAATGGACCTGGTCAATCCCCGACGTATTCGGCCGCATTCCCTGGCCTGTCAATACCGGACGCGGCGGGGCGCGTGTCTCCCGCTTCGACTACTACCTGTGCCAGGACAGACGCCCCGAGTACGCAGTGGACATGGACGCCGACGAAATGTGGGCCAACATCATCTATTTCATGGAGCGGATCATGCCGGTCGCCGAGCAGGCCGGGGTACGCATGGCCATGCACCACCACGACCCACCCACCGACTGGCTGGCCGGCGAGGCCCGCATCCTCAACAGCTTCGCGGGCATGAAGCGCATGGTCGAGGAAGTTGACAGCCCGGCCAACGGCTTCAACATCTGCCAGGGCACGGTCGCCGAGCAGGCCGGCTCGGACGTCCTTGGCATCATCCGCTACTTCGGCGAGCGCGACCGCATCAACCATGTCCACTTCCGCAATGTCAAGGGCTCCGTCCCCGTCTTTGACGAAAGCTTCATAGATGACGGCGACGTGGACATGTACGAAGCCATGAAGGTGTACAAGGAAGTCGGCTACAGGCACATCTTCATCCCCGACCATGTCCCCGGCCTCGCCGGAGACCCGGCCCGACTCGCCTCGCGCGCATTTGCCGTCGGCTACATCCGCGCGCTCCTACAGGTCGTTGAGCATGACTATCCCGGCGACGCTCTTGGCCGTGACGCCTTACAGCCCGAGCGGCTCGCCATTCCGGTGCAGGCCCATCCTGCGGTGGCGTCCTGAGCCGCCGCGCCCTGGAGATGAACCAGGATGATCATCGGTGATCGGATTAGCACCTTCACGGATGACGAGTTCCGTTTCCTCGCCCAAATGGGCATCCACCACGTCAACTTCGCCGGCAAAGAGCACCTCATGAGCGAGCCGGGCGAGCGCGGCGCCCTCAAGTCCGACGAAGTCCGACGCCTGCAGGCCGAGCTCGAACCTTACGACATCCGGCTTTACTGCTTCCTCCTCCCCCAGCACCCCGAGACCCAGTACTGGCATGCCCGCATCGGCGACCCGTCACTGCGCGACAAGGCGATCGCCGACGTCTGCGAAACCGTCCGCGTCTGCGGCGGCCTCGGCATCCCCATCGTCGAGTGGACCTGGTACATCACGAGGGTCTGCGGCCGCGCCTACCCCCGCTGGGAGACCGGCCGCGGCGGTGCGCTCGTCTCCTTCTTCGACTACAATCTCGTCAGGGACCTGCGCCCCGAGGGCACCATCGAGCTTACCGCCGACCGCATGTGGGAGAACATCATCTATTTCATGGAGAGGGTCATGCCGGTTGCCGAGCAGGCGGGCGTCCGCATGGCCGTCCACCCCAACGATCCGCCGAGCCCGGAACTCGGCGGCGAGGAACGCGTGCTCAGCACCTTTGATGACATGAAGCGCCTGGTGCGCGAAGTTAACAGCCCGGCCAACGGTTTCAACATCTGCCAGGGCACGGTCGCCTCCATGGCCGACGTGGATGTTCTGGAGGTCATCCGCCATTTCGGCGAGCGGGACCGCATCAACCACTGCCACTTCCGCAACGTCAACGGCTCCGTCCCCCGCTTCAAGGAAAGCTTCATAGATGACGGCGATGTGGACATGTACGAGGCGATGCAGGTGTACAAACAGGTCGGCTACCGCCACATCATGATGGCCGACCACGTGCCGAAGATGGACGGCGATCCCACGTCCCTGGCTTCGCGCTGCTATGCTATCGGCTACATCCGCGCCCTGATGCACGCCGTCGGCGAGCTCTGAGCTGATCCTGCGCCCCCATGGTCCGCGCTACCTTGCATCTGCCGCACACCCAGTGTCGCATAGCGCATTCATCCCTGACTGCCGACGAGCATGTGAATCCCTGACTACCGACGAAAGGGTCCCCCCTTGGCATGCATCGCCGTTTACTGCGCCGCGGCTCGCACCTCGCGCATCACTCGCAGGAAGTTCCCGCCCCAGAACTTCAAAATGCTCTCCTCGGAGAACCCCCGGTCCAGCATCATCTGCGTAACTTGCGGCAGGTATGTCGGGTCGCCGGGCACGGGGCCGGTGGTGCCGTCGAAGTCGGAGCCGAACCCGACGTGGTCGTCGCCGATCAGCTCGCAGGCGTATTCGATGTGGTCAACGAAGCGGTCAATCGTCTGGTTCTCCGTTTCCTTCGCCACGAACGTGTTCACGCATGAGATGCCGATGACCCCGCCGTTATCGCGCAGCGCCCTCAACTGGTCATCGGTCAGGTTCCGCCAGTGCGGCGACAGGCTGAAGCAGTTGCCATGCGAGAACACCACCGGCGCTTCGGTGACTTCGAGCGCCTCGTAGTAGGCGGCGTCCCTGGTGTGCGCGAGGTCAACGATGATCCCCAACCGGTTCGCCTCCACTATCGCCTCCTTGCCGAACTTCGTGAGGCCCAGGTAGTCCCGCCGTGCGCTTTCTCTTGTGGCCGGTTCGCAGAACCGCCCCGTCATATCCGGCCCGCGTAGGCCGTCCGGGTCCGCCTCACCGTGGGTGAGTATCCCCACCCGCAGGCCCATTTCATACAGCACCCGCAGTATCTTCAGGCTCCGATCCATGAACTTGCAGCACTCGATCTGCGGGATGAGCCCGATCTTCCCCTCCGCCTTGGCCCGCTCGATGTCCTCCGGCTCGCCGACCAGCAGGAAGTCGTCCGGCCAGTTGCGCACGTGCTGGTATATCGGATCCCACAGCTCGATGGCCTGGTGCAGCTCCCCGCAACCCACCATCGAGAAGAATGCCGTGTATCCGCCGGCACGCAAGCGCGGCAGGTCAACGTGATAGCCCGCCCAGTCGCCGACTAGCTCCATCGGCTCCTTCCGCGCCCAGTGCTCGATGAACGTGTCGTTGTGCCCGTCAACGATGAGCGCCCTGTTGTGAAGCTCCCGTGCCTTGTCTGATATTTCCATCTCTGCCTTCCCTCAATTCGGCGTGCGTTCTTTGCACACACGGCTCGTGCTCTGTTTGCGCGGCGCCTGTACTGCTACTGCCTGCTGATGATGTACTGACCGCTTGTGGGCGCTGCATCGAACCTCACAACCGTCTTCTCCTCCACGGTCGCAGCACGCGTCGCGATTACCT
>CAZJVY010000148.1:0-4622 GCA_964549395.1 uncultured Armatimonadia bacterium
TCGCCCCCGCGCTAATGCTGCGCAATGAAGCTGCGGATGGACTCCGCCTGCTGTGGATGCTGGTCAATCAGACAGCCGGCCAGGATGCTGTAACCGGCGATCTTCCCCTCCTGCCAGAGCCTGTGCATGGTCTCATACTGCACCGCCATCAGATCAAGCGGCACGGGCGCGACACTGGGATAGTCCCGCATGTATGATCCCACTATGATCTCTCTTCCGGGGAAGACCTCGGCGCACTGCTGCACATACTCCTCCAGGTGCGGGATGTTCTCGCAGTTCCAGATCCACAGGTTGGCCACATCCATGTGCGGCACGACCGCCTGCCACTGCGGCATCTCCAGCTCGTGGGTGTAGACCACAATCCACAGCTTCAGGTTGGGATTCGCACTGCGCAGGGCGGCGTAGATGTCTGCCGGAACGCTCTCGTCGTACTGCTCATAGCGGAACATCCCGTGCGCGTCGTCAATGATGGCACCGGCGACGTTGGGGAACTGCAGCGACAGGCGGCTCAGCTTCTCCGCCTCGCGGCTGAGCGCTTCCGGGCTCTGGTCGCACTTGTGCCCGAAGCCGAAACGCCCTTCTTCGTCGCGCAGCTCGGCGAAGCTGTAGTCCATAATCGGGGCGATCACCTCGCGCTTGTCGCTCAGCTTGCCGAGGGTGATCTCGTTGGTCGGGTGAAAGAGCAAGTTGACGCGCTCGAGACCGAAGTATTTCGCCCCTTCGCCGACACCATAGATTGAAGGCTGTACGCCCGGGTCAAAGCCCAGGCCTTCCCATACCCAGCCGACATCACGAAAAGCCATGTCCATACACCTCCATTTACCGTTTGATGTTGCCAACCTGCTACCCTCAATGCCCGCCGATAAAGCTGCGGATGAACTCCGCCTGCTGTGGGTGCTGGTCAATGAGCGCGGCCCCCAGGATGCTGTAGCCGGCGATTCTTTCCTCTTCCCACAGCTCAAACATCGTCTCATACTGCATCTGCATCATCTCCAACGGCACCGGCGCCCGCTTGTCATAGTCACGGATGAAGCTGCCCACGACGATGGCCTTCCCCGGAAGCGTCTTGTGGCATAGCTCGACATACTCCTCCAGATGCGGGATGTTCTCCCATTCCCAGACCCACAGGTTGGCGACGTCCATGTACGGCAGGAAGGGCTGCCAGTGGTCTTCCCCGAGTTGGTGTGAGAAGACCAGCGCCCACCATTGCAGGGCGGGATTGGCGCTGCGCAGCGCCGCGCTGATGTCGGCATAGTAGGTGGGATGCTCGCTCTGGTAGTTGACCATCCTGTCCGGGTCGTCAATGTAGCCGGCGGTCACGTTCGGGAACTGCAGCGACAGGCGGCTCAGCTTCTCGGCTTCCTCGATCTGTGTCTCGATGCCGTGATCGCCCCAGTGTCGGAAACCGAACCGCCCCGTTTCGGCGTCTCGCATCTCAGCCCATTTCATCTTCGTGATGTCGCAGACGATCTCTCGGGCGTGGCTCAGTTTGGCGAGCGTGATTTCGTTGTTTGGGTGGAACATGAAGTGGGCACGTTCCACGCCGAAATATGTCATACCCTCACCCAGGCCGTATATGGTCGGCTGCACACCCGGGTCGAAGGCCAAGCCTTCCCAAACCCAGCCGACATCACGAAAAGCCATTATGTCCACTCCCGTCTATGAACTGCATACCGTCGGATAGCCTTCGGCGACTGGCACGATGGACTAAGGCTCATGAGTCTCCACCGGCCGCATCCTAATGCGCCGTAATGTCAATGCCGCTCAAATCGGCGGCGGCCGGCTCCGGCTCATACGGCACAAACTGGAAGGCATACAGGTCTGCGTCCCTCAGGACAAACCGCAGCCGCACCGGCTTACCGGCCAGCGGTCGCACATCGCCGCCGACCTCCCGCCAACGCACCACGTAGCGCAGCCTGTCGCAGAAGATGGGCGGACAGTCGGCCAGGCCGTAGCCCTCGATCGGTGTGCCATCCGCCTCCTGGATCTCGACCTGAACTCCTCCAGCCCCGGAGGTTTCGACATTCATGGTCAGGTTGCCGCCATCGAAGACCAGCGGCTTGGTGACGATCTCGCCGCCCGCCAGCGGGGCGTTTGCCGACACGAACCCGTCCACGCGGATGCTGTAGCGCCGGAAGCTGTTGGAGACGCCTTCCCAGTAGCCGTCGGTGGCGTAGAGAGACAGCTCGCCGGGCGCATCCTCGGTCGCCGACGGCGTCTCGATCATGCCCCAGAACATGTAGTTGTCCCCGTACACCCAGCTCTCGCGCTGTCTGGGACCAGGGCGGATAAACGCCTCAGGCCAGCGCCTGAAGCTCAGGCCGTCGCGGCTGCTCATGAACACGGCATCGGTAATGGCCGCACCGTAGCGCTGATGGTGCCCGGCCCGCGCCAGCCGCTCATCAAGCCCTGGCAGGTCAAGCAGAGGACGCTCCCACTCGCGCTCGGTGTAGCGCGCCGGAAAGCCGATGAAGATGTGGGGTGCGCGATAGTAGGGCGCAATCTGGTTGGTGTAAAGCTGCTCTGTCGGTACCCCCGGATAGTCCAGCCAGCGAGGCTCAGGGAAATGCAGCGGGTCCTGCGAGACCGAGGTCATGATATCGCGTATGCCATCCCGGAAGTCTCGATGGTACTCCCGGTACTCTGACCGGACCGGGTCCCAGAACATGAGGTTCTGCGAATCGAAAGCGCCGTTGGTGATAGCCGGCTCCGTGCTCATCAATGAGAAGTTAATGCCGTCGGCGGACTTCAGCAGGTACAGACCCGTCGGCTTCTTACCGAACATCACGATCTTGTATTTGGCATCAGGGGGGCAATCGGGGTTCTCATCGAGCAGTACTGCTGTGTGCGCCGGGCAGCCGCCGACTTCCGCCACAGCCTCCGGCGTCAGGACGATGTTATTGGCCTTCGATCCCTCGAACTCGAACAGTCCCAGTTCCGGCCGGTGCCAGCGGATGCCGTCTTCACTCTCGATTACGCACAGCACCCACGGGTATGTGTCGCGCACCTCGGTACCGGCACCGCCGTTGCGATAATGGGCGCCGTGGTAGTAGAGGCGGTAACGACCATCGGCGTGGATGATGGAATGATAGCCGCAGGCATTCCCCTCCCACGGCGCGTCGGTGTTGAAGACGATTTCCCGGCGTATCGGTTGATGCAACTGCAGCCGCGCACCACCGGTGATAGACTGGAGCAGGTAGTCATCCACCAAGAGTTCCAGTCGCCCCCCGATGTTGACGGCTTCCTGTGCGGTTGACTTCACAGACATGATCAATCACCTGTCCTCAATCCTGGCAGTGATTCTCGCAAGGGAACTGACCGGGTCGCAGTGCTTCCCGGCTTGGGTTTGCTTGTGGTGTGAGTATTCTACGCGAGCACGCAAACCGCCTCTTCGTACACGTGCTCGGCCACCTGTCGCTTGTTTCTCCGTAGCTCAAAACACGCTCAACACATGGCCGGTGGCGGTTCTTCGCTTCTACATTGTGGTAAACTGAGATATGTAGAAGTCCCTTTGACGCTCTGCGGGCTCGTCATCGTGTCTGCCGGTCGGCCTGCATTTGCATATTGCGGAGCGCACGAATCGGCGTGACTGTCTGGATTCTGGAGTGAAAGGAACCATGCGGTTCTCATCAAGGTTTGCTGCTGTGATCGGTATCTCTACACAGGTGCTGATAGCATCGGTCTGGGCCGTCCCTGCTGTTGGTGTCTCACCGTCCTCCGTGCAGACTGCGGAGGCAGACGGTACCACCACCTTCTGGGCCGTCATCGTCGGCGTGTCCGACTACGTGGGATCGGCAAGCGATCTTGACTATTGTGACGACGACGCTCGCGATATCAGAACCGCTCTCCTTGAGGATGGAGACCATTGGTCCTCCTCGCGAATACAACTGATACTAGATTCCGCAGCCACCAGAAGCGCCGTTCAGACTGCAATTCAGACCGTAGCCACCCAGGCCGATGACGACGACCTTTTCATCTTCTACTTCTCCGGGCATGGCGGCTACGGCGCCGACCAGCCGCCTTACGACGAAGCTGATGGGGAGGATGAGTGCATCTACCCACATGCACTCGACGCGATATGGGATGACGAACTCGCCGGCTGGATCGGCGCGGTTGCCTGCGACAAGGTATTCATCATGCTGGATACCTGCCATAGCGGCGGGATGTTCAATCCGACGGCTGCCGGTTCGGATCGGCCGAAAGTTAAAGGCCTAGGCCCCCCACGCTCCGAGCATGCAGACGGCTTTGCCGAAGACCTCGTCCACCGCGTCGGCCTCCGCGATGTCAACGACACAATTGCCACCGTCGTAGTCCTTACGGCCTGCCGGGCCAACGAGTTGGCACAGGAAAGCTCGTTTCTGAGACATGGAGTCTTCACGTACTTCGTACTTCAGGGCCTTGACGGCGATGCTGACGCCGTTGGCAATGACAACGGCTGGACCTCAAGCCAGGAGACTTACACATTCTGCTATCCCTTGGTCGTGGCCTATGCCGGTCACCACCCTCAGCTCTACCAGGGCTATGCTGGACAGCTTGAGTACCTCTGCCACGTTCAGGCTCCGCCACTCCCCTCAGCCCCTTCCAACCTGACGGCGATGCTCAATGGCAGCAATCAGGGGGAG
>CAZJVY010000149.1:0-1510 GCA_964549395.1 uncultured Armatimonadia bacterium
GTGCAGAGATGGACCTGAGCGCGGGCACAGCTACCGGTGCCTGATTGCCTTCAGCCAGTTTGACGAGCGCCCCGAACGGTTCTCGTACTACGATGACCCGGACTGAAGCCATGTCAGCATGTGCAAGGGGGCGAATGACGTATGAAGAGGGATCGGACAGGAGGTTTGCCTGGTGCTATCGCTGTTGCACTGGGGGGCGTGATCCTGACCTGCTCGGGGGCGCGTGCACTGGGAGAGGCCGAGACGCCGGCTCCCGAGCGAGTCCTGACGGCGGTGCTGGGGACCGGCATAAGCTACGACGCAAAACCACCCCAAGAAGACATAGATTCAGCCATGCGTGATCTGCAGCCGTATTTTGACCTGCTATGGGTGGGCCCCGATACGTGGCAGAACGACATCCTCAACTTGCCGGGTGAGCTGGAGCGTACGCAGCGCATCATGGACGGCGCCCACGCGCACGGCCTGAAGGTGGCTTTCGTGCTCAACTGGGCGACGTTGCTGCCGGGCGAGGAAGTAGGAGAGGAGGAGAGTTTGTTCGGGCGTGTCCTTGACCCGACAACGGGACTCCCCAAGGTTCAGCGGGCGTGGGACTATGGGTCGCGGGAGGCACTGAAGGACTTTCGCCAGCGCTGTCGGCGACTGTATGCCGCAATTGGGCGGAAGGCCGAGATGTTCGTGGCCGACGAACAGATCATGGCTGACCCGGGCCAGAACTTCTGGTTCGAGCCTGTTAGCACATACTGGACGAGCCCAACGTACAGTCGGGCAGCGCTGCAGGACTTCCGGGCGTTCTTGGCGCGGGAGGGCGTCGCAGGGGCGCGGGACGCGCGCTTTCCGGTCACGACGAAGAAAGTGGAGCCCGGGTCATCGGCCAATGAGGGCTTGCCCGCTGTCGCCATCACCGACGAGAACCGCCAAATGCTGGTGGCGGACGATGACTGGCCCCAGAGTGACCTGTGGCGGGCCTGGTACCGCTGGCGGTGCGAGCTGTACGCAAGGTGGCTCGGCGCGGCGTGCGAAGAGGCGGCGCGACAGTGGGGCGGTCAACAAGGATGGGTCGGCTGCTCCTACACCACACCGCGCTTCTGGACGGTTCCGGCCCTGGGCCAGGATCTGGACCTGATTGCCGCCATCCCCTCTCTTGACTACCTCTGCGCCGGATACATGAGCGGGACCCACTTTGAGCAGTTCCGCGATGCGGCGCTGAGGGCCGGGAAGAAGTGGGGAGCCGTGGTGGAAACATGCCACTACGGCGTTCGCGAGGGGACTGACCCAAAGGCAATCCGCGATACGCTGCTGGCAGCGGTCAAGGGAGGCGCGAGCCTGATTCATGTGTATGCAGGCGAGAACTTCCGCACCGACCGGCGCGAGCCGAGCGACAACGGCCTGTATTACATGCCAGAGCAAGTGAAGGCATGGGCCAAGTGTGTGGACTGGCTGAGAGCGCGACAGCCCGCCAATTAGATGCTCGCACGGGAGAGGCCGGAAAGTCGTGCCTGTCCCCACTATT
>CAZJVY010000149.1:1520-4326 GCA_964549395.1 uncultured Armatimonadia bacterium
GGGGAATCAATGGACCTTAGCGCCGAAGGCGTCGGTGAGGAACTGAAGCGGGACGAAGACATCCCCGCGTCCGTCGCTGCGCGGGCAGACCAGCGGCGCGTTCCGGCCGTTGACGCTCGCCTCACGGCTGCCGATCAGTAACCTCAGGCTCGTATCCTGTCCTTCCCCAAAATCCGCACAGCGGCTCCGGGTGTGCTCACCCTCGCGCTTCTCGCCAGCATGACCCGCTGCCAGGAACTCTCAGTGGCGGGGAGCAGAGGCGTTCCATAGTCTGGCGTAAGGTCCGCCTCCGCGGCGCCGACCAGGAGGCGTTCGCTCGTCATTGCGCGCTCTCCTCAGCATGCCGCAGGCAGACTCGCTGTCCGCGACCGGCGGCGATGGCTCTCTGGTACACCTGCCCGGCGACGTACACGTCATGGGCGCCCAACCCGACCAGGACCGCCAGGATGCATTCTCTTGGGTTTGTGCGCCCAGGCTTCGTGCCAGCGGCGATGGCGCCGAGTTCGGCAGAGACATCGCTTTCGGCGATTTGGCCCGTCTCGACGAGGTGCTTGAGTTCGCCACGGTGTTTGGCCTGTTCCCAGCAATCGACGACAATCGTGTCCGAGTCTAGGATGAGCCTGTCTTCGGTCTGCTGGTATGACCCCATGGCGAGGGTCAGGCACCCGTCAGAAATCCATTCCGCCTTGACTATTGGCTCCTGGGCCGTAGTGAGCAGAACGACGACATCCGCGTCGGACACTGCCGCCTCGGCTGTTGGGGCGCCGCTGACGGACAGCCGGTACTTCTCCTGCATCTCGGCCTGGAACGCCAGGCGCCGCTGTTCGGAGATGTCTGCGACGGTAATGTGCGCCGCAGGGAACATTTCATGGAGGCAGGCGGCAGCGGTCTTTCCCTGCGCGCCCGCGCCGACCAGGGCGACCTTCTCGGTTCCCTGCTTGGCGAGATACCTTGCGGCGACCGCGGCGGAGGCCCCGGTGCGCCAGCCTGAAATGTATGTCCCGTCCATTACCGCCAACGTGTGCCCGGTCTCCGAATCCGTCAACACGACGATGCCCATGATATAGGGCATCCCCCGGGCGGGATTGCTCCCGTAACCGCCAGCCCACTTTAGCCCGCCTGCATTGCAGAAGGCGAGGCAGACGGGCATAGCATTCGCCCAAGATGCATGGCCGCTCCGCGACATATCGAGGTTCACCTTCGGCGGCATGACCACGTTACCATTGCCCCACTCTCTGAACACCGTGTCCACCATGCCGATGACTTCCCCATGCGGCAGAAGCGCGGCTAC
The DNA here is from genome assembly GCA_964549395.1 of uncultured Armatimonadia bacterium. GTDB lineage: Bacteria > Armatimonadota > Zipacnadia > Zipacnadales > UBA11051 > UBA11051. The sequence continues at coordinate 2,812 of CAZJVY010000149.1, forward strand.
GTCTTGATCTGACAGAATGACAGTCTCCCCTTTCACGGCGGTTCCTCTCTCAGCATTCATCATCATGCCTGTGCGGCGATGACCTGCTAGCGCCTGTCCTTACGACGTTTGGGCCATCATCACCTCCCTATCATCTGCTCCAATGCGGTGAACGTCCGCCGTCAACTGCTCTACTTCCAAGGTAAAGATATTCGGCGCCGACGCCGGTGATCTGCCCCCATTAGTGGTACCACCTGTTAAGTTAGACCAACTGCTGGTGTAAGGGCCGATGTAGGAAGTCAATGGTAGGTAAAAGAGAGTTAATGTAGATGCTTAGGCAGCTATAGCTGTATATACATTTATACCAAAGCGGGGTTGACGTTCCCTTGGTAGTACTGTATGCTATGAGTAGAAATGTATAGTGCCGCTATCTCTGGCGGGGCGACGGATGGCAGACCGTAGGAGACGGCAGGGACGGCGGCAGAGGTAGCTTCTGCCACTGAACTGCTAGTGCGAAACGGCCATGAACATATTCCAAGCTGTAATAGCCGGCAACACGCGGCGAGTTAAGCGCCTACTGGATGGCGGACTACTACGCCGTCCGGTCAACGCAAACGCAAGAATCGAGTATCTCAAGTTACCGTACGGTGACTGCCCGTGGTTGAGTCGGCTGTTCAATAGGCGCTACTGGACCCCGTTGCATTGTGCCGCAAGGGAGGGCCACACTGAGATCGCTGCGTTGCTGCTGGACTATGGGGCCGATGTTAACGTGACAGACGCCCATAGCATTATGCCGTTACACTGTGCCGCATCTGAAGGCCACACTGAGACCGCTGCGGTACTGCTTAGCCGCGGCGCCAAAGTCAACGGGCCGGGGGTGGACCCGAGAAGCATGTGGGCGCACAGGGGCGGCCCACGCACAGCGCTGCACTCTGCCGCATCTGGGGGGCACACTGAAACCGCTGCGCTGCTGCTGGACCACGGAGCCGACGTAAATCCGGCGACAAAGGGCAACTGGATGCCGCTGCACTCTGCCGCATCTGGGGGGCACACGGAGACCGTTGCACTACTGCTGGACCGCGGGGCCGATGTCGAGGTGCTAGCCGAGGTGTGGGAAGCCAGATCGGAAAAAGGGTGCGAATCGGTCTACATGAAGACGCCGTTACACTGTGCCGCATCTGAAGGTCGCACTGAGACCGCTGCATTGCTGCTTAGCCGCGGGGCCAAAGTCAACGCGGAAGGTTACTTGGGTGAGACACCGCTGCACTGTGCGGTTATGTGGAACCACGCCGACACGGCTGCGTTGCTGCTTGACCACGGGGCCGACACCGAGGTGCGGTCTGACGATGGCACGCCGCTGAGATTGGCCCGTACACTCTCTGAAGGCTGGAGCGGCTGGACTTCTGCAGGCCATGGACATATCCCCGCGCGGAATCGCAGAGACGTCATTCACTTGCTAGTCGAGCGAGGAGCCAGTCTCACCAACGCGGGGTGGGACCCGCGTTGGTGAGACTGGCTCCTCGCTCGACTAGCAAG
>CAZJVY010000150.1:0-3992 GCA_964549395.1 uncultured Armatimonadia bacterium
ACCATGCGCTCCTTGCTACCCTTGCCCCAGACCTTGATGGCATCCGCCTTGGGCGATACGTCGGTCGTCTCCATCAGGCAGACCTCACCGGCCCGGACTCCCGTGTCGAGCATCAGCAGTACCTGTGTGTGGAAACGTAAGCCGTCGAACGTATCCGTGTCGATGGCCTCCAGCAACCTGCTTACCCGCTCCAAGTCGGCAACCCGCCGCTGCCGCTTCGGGACTGCGACCTTCTGGATCGTGCTGACGTCGAAGGAGAGAATGACCCTGGGGCTGCTGTTGTCGCCGGCCCCGAGTCGGCCGCGACCGGTGCACCAGTTGAGCCACGTCTTGACCCACATCACCTTGAGTGCAACGGTGGAGGGGGAGTTGCCTTTCTTCCGGGAGGAGACGATGAAGTTGTCCACATCCACCGACGAGAGATGAATGAGTGGCTTGTCAGGCACCGCCTCCAGGAATGCCCTGGACACATGCTCCAGGATTCTGAGCGTGCGGTCGGCGAGACCGCGCACCTCGGCCGCGCGTAGGAAGTCGTTCCATGATTCCGAGAGGAGCGGGGACAGCAACTGATCGGCGAGGGACTCCTGCTGGCGGCGAGGGATGCGGGCACCGACCTGGCGAGCCACCCGCCGCAGGTCTTCGTCGAAGTCCGCGGTATCTGACCGGAGCCGCGGTGCTGTGACCTCGGCATCCGAAGAAGTTGTACGGGCCTGCTTGCTCGGTGGTCTCGGGTTTCTACTCATGCGATGCAACCTGTCCCATTTCGTCTCGCTCAAAACGCGTCTAACTTGTTCGTCCATTCCCGGCCCTCCTCAAACCCCTGTTCGGGTTCGGGAAAGGGCACTCGAACACGATCCTTGTTGGTGGCGTCAGACCCTGTGGCTGTTAGCTTCCTTTGCATCACTGGGGTCTTGGAAGACCTCCGGATGGTCTGCCCACAGCGCCTTGTACCCCGGGTCGAAGCCGTACATCTTGTCCATGAACTCCTTCATGTTCGCGGCCTCGATCTCGCGCGTGTGGCTGTCAATGACCCGGCTGTGCTTCGGCGGGTTCTCGGGGTCAAACACCGGCTTGTGCCATTCGTCGCGGAACACCACCGGGCCCTCGATGGTCAGCGGCTCGACCTGCCCGATGCGCTTCATCGCCTCCTCGGCCCCCTCGCGGATCATCTGCCGCGCGCGCGCCGGCGTAACCGTCAGCGCCGAGAGCAGGCTCAGCCCGACCTTCACCGGCACGGTGACGCACCCGGGGCACAGCGCTTCCATCTCCCGGCACGCCGCCAGGTCCCCCGCGCAGAACACGTAGGGCACGCCGAAGTAGCCGGCCAGGAACGCCTGGTAGCCCGTCTCGCCCACCTTGATGCCGTTGAGGGAGTACGACTTGATGCTCGTGCCCATGGTGTGGGCGAGGCTGGCGTGCGGCGTGCCGCCCATGGCGTGGGTGCCCAGGCTCCCCAGCCCGGCAAAGCTGGCGTCCAGCCCCGTGCAGTACTGCGGCCGGTTGCCGCCATGCTCGACGCGGACGCCGGGCTGGAGCAGCTCCATGTCAATGGTGTAGCCCGCCCCGTGCCCGTCGTTGACCCACACGTCGGTCGCCCCGCCGGCGCGGAAGCCCTCAGTCATGGCGTTGACTTCCTCGGCCAGCCACCGCCGCTGCCGGCAGCGCCGCTCCTGGTTCTCCAGGCTCACATCATCGCGGTTCTCCCACTGGTACACCCCCGCGACGCCCTCGAGGTCGGTGACGACGTACATCTTCATGGGCCCACACCCCTGCTTGATGATGCGGCAAGGTTCGTCGGCCGGGCGCCGACTCCTGCGAGGACCGGGCCGTCTGGAGGGTGGGGGCTCGTATCCCGCTCCGTCAGCGGACGGCCACACTGGTCAATAGAGATGACCAACCTGCGGCGGTGGTCATTTGTCAGACGGATGTCAGATTCCTCGCAGGACGCTGCAAGGTCAAGTGTTGCTCAATGTGGAACCTCACAAAACGGCGTGGCGTTGACAGACAAACGGGGTGTGTCTATCATATAGCAGGATTCTCGAACAGCCCCGGTTTGGCGAAGGTGCAAGGCCATTCGCCTGCGCACTATCGCGGGTGGGATCAAGGGCAGCACCCCTGACGGGCAGTTCGGGAACGCCCTCCAGGGAATCCTCAGGCTACCTGGGGAGAAGGCCGAGAAGACTCCTCACTACACACCGAAGCACCGATTCAGGCCCCGCGACTGCAGCCAACTGACAAAGCCGGAAGAGACCAGAGTTGATGAGTAGATCACTGTGCCTGGACTTGGGGAAGTACGGCGTCACAGAGCATTCCTGCGGCTGCCTGATTGACTGTCCGCTCGAGGACGTCGCCGATGCCTTGGGCCTGCGCGCGTTCGCGTATCAACGTGGGAGTAAGGGTGTCCGGGGGCTGGCCAGCTATACAGCGGGCGGCAAGAAGTACGTCGTTCGTGCAGTGGCCCATGCGCGAAAGAAGCAGCCGAGGAAATCCTGCTTCCACATTGGATACAAGCCAGCCAGGGACGATGTCGATTCCCCCGCGAACTATGATGTCAACATGACGCGTCTGGAATCGGGGCTCTCGGCGCTGTTCGGTCCCTGTGAAGCGAATGAGCGCAATGCGGTGTCTTATGTAGACTTGGAGGGGAGCGTTCCGGTGCTCTCCAGCCTTGCTATCCCCCCCAATTGGCCGGACAGCATCGTGGTGTCTGGCGCCAACCTGACCGGCGCAGATGGCAGTGCAAGCGCCATCGTCCAGGCCTACGACAAGGGCGTGCTGGTCTCCGTCAGTGTCGAGGGGGGCAGCGCGCTCTCCCCCAAGCAGATCCGCTCCGGTTTTCTGATTACTGTTCGCTTGGCCGAGGCCTTTCGTGGTGCGGATTGGGATGCGGTTGAGAGGGAGGCGAAAGCATATGAGCGTCTGTGACGAGCGAGCCATGACTGACGCGCCGGCGTTGAGGTGGGCTCGAAGCGGTCACAAGCATATCTGGTGTTCCGAACTGCACGACGGCGATGTCGGGTTTGCAGCCGAGGAACAAGGGCTGCCCGCTATGGTCGCGCAGTACGACATAGCTAGCATGGAATCGGTTATGCAGGTACTGAACGATGAGCCCGCGTTCGCGTACACGCTTCGTGATGCACGCGGCCAGGTACTGCGCGCCTTTGGCGTGGATGCCCGCCTCTCCCTAGAGGCGGTTGAGGGCGAGGATGCCGAGGGGACGTTACTGCGCGTCACGGTTTGGACCCCGAAGGATGCAGCCACCGCCGTCAGGAGCATGGACAGATTCTACGGCGACTGGTGGGTCAAGCGCAACGCGAGCGAACGCCGCCGGATTATCTGGACTGCTCGCCCCGGAAGATAGAGTCTGATCGAGTGGGGAACTTCGACTGGTCGGACTATCTGGATTTGTCGAAAGAACTCCTTACCACCCATGCAGCGGTGACGGGGCACAAACTGGCCTGCTGGCGCACGGTAGTAAGCAGGGCGTACTACGCAGCATTCCATGTAGCTGCGGACTACTGCAGAACGAAGCACCAGCGCAAGCTCGGCCGTCTCAACAATGACTACCCCGGCAGAGATCATGACAATGTCTGCCAGTGCCTCGCCGATAGCCGTAACGAAGAGGAGAACAGGATCGGGTCATGGTTGAGCGGCCTCAAGATGGAGAGGAAGGACGCAGACTACAGGGCGAGTGATGAGTTCGATAGGGATCGCGCCGAGATGGCATGCCTTTCGGCCGACAAGATAGTCAAGACGCTCTCTGAGTTGGCAAACCGATCCGGGTGAACGACACCTACTACCCGCCCGGTGCCGACCGCGCCGCTCCCCCACAAGTGGTCGGAAGTTCTGACAAGCCACTCCCGCGTAGGTAGGACGCCGCCCGGTCACGTTGCCCCCCCAAACGAACCGCGCGGCGTCGTCTTGTTTCGGGGCACTGAACCAATCGTCCTGCTCGTTTGGGCCGCAGAACCAGGCGGACCCCCGCCCCTCAC
>CAZJVY010000151.1:0-3830 GCA_964549395.1 uncultured Armatimonadia bacterium
TCAATAACTGGAACGCCGACAACGTAGGCAACGCGTTTGGGGGGTCCCAAACTCATCAGTTCGAGGCAACCTATAGCTGGTAGTGGTCGCTGACATTGTAGGGCATTCGGGCCAAGTAGTCATTGCATCCAATGGCCCGGGCCAGAGGGCTCTCGATGCTTATGGAACGATAGGTGCGGGTTGGGGCCGGGAAGGGTCGTATTGAGGCAACAACGATCGCGGTAAGAAACGCAGCAGGGGAAGAAACTACAATGGGGCCTTCGCTACTAAACCCTCGTCGCCGGGTGGTTATGACCGGCCTCGGGGTAGTCGCCCCGAACGGCATCGGCAAAGATGAGTTCTGGAATGCCGTCGTCGAGGGTCGCTCCGGGATAGACTGGATCACCTCATTCGACACCTCCGACACGTACTGCAAGATCGGCGGCGAGGTTAGAGACTTTGATGCGGCCGACTACATGCCCGCCAAGAAGGCGCACAGGACAGGGCGCTTTTCCGCCTTTGCAGTAGCCGCCGCCCGACTTGCGGTGGCGGACGCCAATCTGGACTCCAATGGTCTGGACCCGTACAAGAGCGGCGCCGTCTTCGGTACCACGCTGGCAGGGCTTGGTAACATCGGCGACGAGATGTACCACCATTTCGAGAACCATGGCGCCCGAGGCCTGGACCCCCTAGCTCCCAGCCAGCTGTCAGCCCACGCCGCCACCTCTAACGTTTTCATCGAGTTGGGCCTGAAGGGTCCCAACACCACCACTGGTGTGGGATGTGTGGCCAGCATAGACGCGGTCGGCACCTGTGCCAACATGCTCCGGTCGGGTCAGGCGAACGTGATGATTGCCGGGGCTACCGAAGCCTGCCTGAGCATTGTGGGTATGAGCCTGCTGTGCGAGCAGAAGGTTCTTACGCACCACAATGACCCGCCGGAGGAAGCCTGTCGTCCTTACGACAATACCCGCGACGGCCTGGTACTCAGCGAGGGCGCTGGCGCGGTTGTGCTCGAGACGGCCGAGCACGCCATGGCTCGAGGAGCGCCGATATACTGCGAGGTCATGGGGTACGCAGCCACAACGGAGGCCTATCACCTGCTGCTGGCCGATCCCGGCGGGGACGAGCTCGCCTATGCGTTCAAGCGGGCTCTGTTGGAGGGCAAGGTGGCTGCTGACGAAGTGGACTATGTGTGCGCTCACGGCATCTCCAACCGGCAGTACGATGTTGCGGAGACGAAGGCTGTCAAGGCGGTATTGGGCAAGCGGGCGTACAGCGTGCCGATGAGCTCGATCAAGTCCAGTACCGGTCAGCCTTTCGCTCCCGGTGGCGCGTGGCAACTGGCCGCTGCCTGCATGAGCATCCAGACCGGTATCATACCGCCGACCATCAACTACCGCGTTCCCGACCCAGACTGCGATCTGGACTACGTACCGAACTACGCACGGAGGGCACGTGTGGACACGGTTATGGTCAACTCGCACAGCGTTGGTGGGACGCATGGCTGTCTCATAATCCGGAGGTTCGAGTAATCGGCTCATGTAGACGCGATGGACAGGGGGGCCATACCAGCCAAGCCTAGCGACGGAGGAAAGGGAACAGCAGGGGATGGCTCTTGGGTTCGATAAGGTTGCGTTGATGAGCATCTCTCTAGCAACCGCGATGATGGGTATCGTGGCCTATCATCGCGCGCCGGACCGCGTGTGGAACCGCCTCTTCACGGTGCACGCACTTGCGGTCAGCGCCTGGGTGTTCCTCAATTATCTCATCCAGATCGCCAACACACCTGCCGAAGCCGAGTTGTGGATCCGCCTGACGCACCCGATCGTGGCAGTGGTGATCTGCACGTGCGTGGACCTGTTCTGGACATTTCCGGAGCGGGTAGAATTCGCGCCCGAACTACGCCGCAATATGCTGTACTCGATCGGGCTGATGTTCAGCACCGCCGGATTGCTGCCGATGCTTCTGACGTCCGTGAGATTCGCGCATGGCACCGTCATCGTCGAGTACGGCTGGCCATTCATGGCCTTCGGGGTGTTCACCGTCGTGACTCTAGGGTACGCCGACGTAGTGCTGATTCTCAAGTTCCCACGACTGACCGGTCTACAGCGGGTGCAGGTCACCTACGTGCTGGTCGGCATGGTGATCAGTCAGGCCATCGCGGTCGTGACCATGGTTCTATTGCCCCTGCTTTGGCACAACACGTACTGGAGTCGCTGGGGCTCTGCCGGCTACATTTTCATGGTCGGTTTCATGGCTTACGCGATTGCGAAGCACCGCATTATCAGGCCCAAGGCGGCTCTGTACCGGGGTCTGGCATACGTTCTGACAGGTGTGGGAGTGGCGCTGTTGCTGCTGAGCTTCTTCCGGGTGGTGCAGCCGGCTCTATCCCGTGCACACGTGTCCGCTGCGCTGACATACATGCTGGCGGGCATCGTTCTGGGAGTGCTGGCCGTGCCGGTGCACCAGCAGATCAAACAGCTGCTTGACCGCAGTCTGCCATACGGGCGGGTGGCCGCCGGGGTCCGCTACGCCTCTGACGCCATACTGCGAACTCTGGACGTTGATGAGATCCCCGGGTTCCTGTCCGACGCCGTTTCCAGCATCCTGAGGCCGTCGCACGTCAGCGTCTTTCTTAAGGAGAATCATTGGCTAAGGCTGGCCTTCAGCTCCCGACATGGGAACTCTAACAGCCGGGGCACTGATGTAAGCGAGCAGCGCCTCGCACTCGACTCGACGCTCGTCCAGGCGGCATCATCTAAGCGCAGCCTGCTGGACCGCTCGCAGGTACTCCGCTTTCACTCACTGGATGAAGCCAAGCCGATTCTTGGTGCCATGCGCGAACACGACGTGGAGATTGTGGTCCCGATACTGTGGGAGGACGAGTTGATCGGCCTCGTGCTGATCGGCGAGAAGGTATCGAGTGAGATGTACGCTCCCGAAGAGCTGGAGATGCTGCGCAACATGATGCCGCAAGTGTCATTGGCCATCCGCAACGCTCAGCTCTTCGACGAGATGGTGCGTTTGAAGGAGTACAACGAGAACATTGTGCGGCAGATGAAGAGCGGCGTCATCTCCGTGGACGGCGACCAGCGCATCGTGCTGTTCAATCCGGCGGCGGAGGAGATGCTGGGGCTTTCCGCACACGAGATGATGGGTCAAACGCTGGCGGCACTGCCACACAATATCGCGAGGTGTGTGCGACAGGCGCTGGGGGACACGTCGGCGCGCTCTGAGTACCGCTTCCACGTGGAGAGACCGGGGCGCACCCCGATACCGGTGGCCTGCAGCACGACGGGCTGGCCGGGGTCGCAGCTTTCGCAGACAGGCGCGGTCGCGGTCATCAGCGATCTCACAATTGTCGAGGAGCTGGAGCGCGAGCGTCAGCAGGCCGAGCATCTGGCCATGATCCGTGTGCTGTCGGCGGGCATGGCGCACGAGATTCGCAATCCGCTCGTGGCGGTCCGTACATTCGCCGAGTTGTTGCCGACGCGCTGGGAGGATGCCGAGTTCCGGGGCAAGTTCCTGGCGACTGCGGAGGAGGAGATCGAGCGGATTGACCGTCTGCTGGCGGACCTGCTGATGCTGTCGAAGCCGGCGGACGCGGTGTGTGAAAACATTGACGTGGATGCTGTCTGTGACAGTGTTGTGCGAGCCATGTCGGCCCGTGCGGAGGCACGCGGGGTCAAGTTAGTCACCGACCTGCAAGTCAACGGCCAGCAGCCGATGGGCGACGAGGGCAGGCTACACCAGGCGCTGCTGAATCTGGTGTCAAATGCAGTGGAGGCCGAGCCGGAATCGGGGCTGGTGAAGCTGACGACACGGCAGGGGGTCGGCAATCAGGACAG
>CAZJVY010000152.1:0-3802 GCA_964549395.1 uncultured Armatimonadia bacterium
CCTCAATCCGCCGCCGGGCTATCGCGCGCACCTGCTCTTCGGGCAGCTTGTCAATCACTTCCATGTCGTCCAGGTTGCCCACGATGCACACCTTGCCGCGCAGGCGCGCCTTGGCCGCCACCAGGTCGGTGTCGCCCCAGGGCGGCGCCTCGAACGGATCGCAGGCGTCCATGCCGATCTCGATGAGCATGTCCAGGTAATCCATCATTGGGCCGTGGTTGTGGTTGTAGGCCAGCGCGCCGTACTCGTGCATCAGACCACACATCTGCCGGTCCGGGCCGACAACAAGCTCCCTGAAAGCCTTCGGCCCCAGTTGCGTCGAGGCGTATTCGCCGCCGAGGAGTCTGAAGGCGTCGAAGCCGACCTTGCAGGCCGTCTCAAGTGAGCTCAGAATCCGCACCGTCGCGACATCCACAAGCTCTTTCATCGCCTCCGGCGCGTCCATCCAGAGCAGGCAGAAGTCCTCGGGCGAGAAGAACTCAGCGGGTACGCAGATCGGGTCTATGCAGTTGACCAGCACTACTCCTTCATCCCCCACGCGGTCCTTCCAGACATTCACGTTCGTCAGGTCGGGCCTGGCCGGCGCGTACGGGATGGACAGCAACTTCTCGACATCATCCGCCGTCCTGCACGGGAACTCAGTCGTCGCGGCGGTGATGTCGGTTCTGGTGACCACGCGCCGTAGGGGCCCGTGCGGCGTCTGTATGATGGTGATAGTGCGGTTGCCTTCGTCATTGGACTGGACCTGGGCCGCCCCGCCGAGAAACGATATGCCCGTGCCGTCGGTACAGGCGATGAAATCGGTATTGCGGATCAGCTCCGCCGCAATCGCTGAATCGGGATCCAGCGCCCCCATGCCAAATGGCGCAACCGGCACGCGGTCCGGAGTGCCGCACGCAAACGCCGTCAGCAACCGCTCCCGCGAGGTCATCATAAGGTCATCACAAGCTCATCCTGGAGATCCCCGCCCGGTCAACATGCGGGTCGGCTGGGAATTTCGCGGGGAGAGGCGGGAGCACCTGCGCCCCAGAGCGTGGGGGAGAGGCGACCGGAAGCCTCATGGTGCCTATTGCTGCGTGCGGAACACCGAGATGCCGCCGCCGTCATCGGTGCTGTCATCAGTCGAAGGTGGCGGCGTGTAGGTGCCGCCTCCGCCGGAGGGCGGATTGTAGTCCTCGTAGTCGTGGTACCGGTCCCAGTCCCAGTAGTAGTCCGGATTATCGTTTGACACGGGCGGTATGTTGCTGCGCATCACATTCTCGCCGAATGTCGTGTATCCGGCTCGCACATTGATCCGCCACGCCCTTTGCGGATATGAGGCATGCGTAGCCTGCAGCGTGTAGGCGCCCGGCTTCAGGTCGTAGAATGCGTAGGCTCCGTACTGGCTGGTTCGCGTCGTCTTCTCGGCCTCGACGATAGTGACGGTGACATCCTTCAGGGCCCTGAGTGCGGGGTCGCTCGTGGCAGTCGCCAGCAGGCGCAGGACCGGCATTTCGCCATCGCCGGCGCTCTCAACGGCATCGGCATAAATGTAGCCGATGGCATGTCCGGTCGTGGGGCCGTCGGCGCCCCCGCATCCGCTCAATATCACCGGCAGCGCTATCGCTATCGCCAGTACCCAGTATCGCATTGGCAACACCTCACCGGCCTTGCTGCTGTATCCGCTGGCGGGCCTTGGACAGATTGTCGCTGGCCGCCTGGTAGTCCGGCTTCAGACTGAGAGCCTTCTCGTATTCACCCGCAGCCAGGCGGTACATGGACTGCGCCATGTACAGGTTCCCCAGGTTGTTGTGCGCGTAAGCCATCGCCGTCGGGTTGTTGCCCAGCAGTATCGCCTGCCGGTAGCACTCCTCGGCCTCGCCCATGCTCCCCATCTGTTTGTACGTGACACCCATGTTGACCTGCGCCATCGCGTACTCCGGCTGCAGCTCCAGCGCCCGCCGGTAGTGCTCGATGGCCGCAGAGTAGCTTTTCTCCTGACGCAGAACATCGCCCCAGGTTTTCTCCGCAAACGCGGCGGCCTTCAGGTCGCTGCGTTGACTGGCGGCGATTTGCAGGTGCCCCACTGCGGCCCCATAGTTCTTCCGCACCTGCTCCAGCAAGCCCAGATTGGCCGTGGCCATTGCATAGCCCGGCCACAGGTTCAGGGCGCTGCGATATTGACCTTCGGCTCCGCCGACATCGCTGCGCGCCAGCAGCACGGTGCCGAGATTGTTTGTGGCATAGGCGGCGGCCAGCGGGTCCAGGCTCTGCCCCGCAACATCCCGCCAGATGCTCTCGGCGTCGGGAACGTCATCGAGCACGAAGCGCACACTCGCCAGGTTGCTTGCCGCGCGCGGCCAATCACCGGCCTGCATCGCGCGTTGGTATTCGCTGCGCGCCTCCTCCCACCGGCCGATCTCGCGCAGCAGGTTCGCATACTGGTAGCGTGCCAGGGCGAAGTCGGCGTCATCCGCCAGGGCCCGCCGGTAGCCTTCCAGCGCGGCATCGGCGTCCTCAAAGCGGCAGTGATGGAAGCGGGCCTCGAGGAAAGCGACGGCCGCATCCGGGCTATCGGTCAGACGCCCGCTGGCAGGTTCGGGAAGCCCAAACGCCGCAGCCACAGCCGCACAGGTCTGCTGCAACAAGTGGGCGGCGTCCTCTGCCTCGACCCCGGCGATGGCCAAAGGCGCGCCCGTTACCTGCAGCTCTACCCGCAAGTCGGGCTGGCGCGTCAGTCGCCCGTGTATCACCACGTCGGCCTGCAGCAGTCCGGCCGCCTCAGCCCCGGCTGAAGAGATGCTCCCCGCATGACCCAGCGCGGACAGCACCTGCTCATCACTCAGTACAACGTACTGCCCGCTCTCGCTGAGTGCGTCAGTGACGGCGGCCGCAATTCCCGGCCCCCATGAGCACTGCGCCCCCTCGTCAGTCGGCGGCAGGACCGCCAGAACGGGGAGGCCTGCCGCCTGCACGAGTGCGCAGGCAAGCAAGAGCGCCGCAACTGCAACCCAACTCGTTCTCATGGTTACACCGATCGTCGCCTGGCCCACACAGATGCCATGCTACTATGCCCTATAGTAATAATAACCATTCCGCGTGTCAAGTAAACCCCCAGGTACGCCCCCTTGAATCAACAGCGGCCCCGAGAATCAGGTTCCCAGGGCCGCATCGTGTTCCCTTGCTGGTCGCAGTGACTTGGCTACGGACCCCCGCTCAGGTACAACTGCGCATACCGCGAGCCGACCTGGATGACCATTACCAGGAGCAGCACGGCGCACAGGAAGGCCAGGCCCGCCGCCGCAGTCGCCCATAGCCAGCGGCCGCCGACCTCGCTCGACTCGTGCATCTGCCATATACCGAGCGTGAACGCCCCCAACGACACAACCAGGGCCAGCAGCGGAGTGATGATGCCCGGCGGCCGCGACGGGGCGGGTGCATCATCTTCCGCCTCCTCGATGGTGGCGAGCTGGCGGTCCCCCTCCCACATCGGGCGCAGCAGTAGCACCGGCACCCACACGTTTAGCGCCCAGGCCACTATCAGCAGCGCCACCGCCGCGTGGAACCAGTATTCTCTCTCCGGCTCAGCCATCTCGCCCTGTCCCTTTCAAGGGATATTGCTTCGGTAGCCTGCCATGCGGCGAGCCGCGTGCCTGAACCCCTAGGAACTTCGTCGCTTCTTGAGCCAACTCTTCAGGTTCCGCAGCGACCAGGTGTTGATGACGCTCTCCGCCTCCACCCAGCCGCGCCGCGCCTGCATCACCCCATAGCGCATGTTCTGCAGCATCTCCGGATCGTGAGCATCCGTGTTGATCGTCAGCCG
>CAZJVY010000153.1:0-3673 GCA_964549395.1 uncultured Armatimonadia bacterium
CCCTGGAGACCGATTTCATGGACCGCCCGCCTTCACCGGACGACGCCGCCCGCATCGGGGTTGTTGATCTGCAGGGGAGCGGAGAGTTTGTGTCGGTGGCTGAGACCCGGGCGTTTAACTGGCAGCAGGGAACGCACCTCCAGTGGCTGCCCGGTGGCAATGGCCGTAGGATCATCTATAACATTCGCGAGGGCAACGGCTATGTGGCCTGCATCCATGATCTGGAGAGCGAGGACCGGCAGTATTTACCCCGGCCCATCTATGCCGTAAGCCGGGACGGCAAACAGGCACTGAGTGTGAACTTCTCGAGACTGCATGATTGCAGGCCCGGATATGGCTACAACGGCATTCCGGACCCCTGGGTCGGTGAGCTGCATCCTGGCCAGGACGGGATCTACCGGATGGACCTGGAGACAGGCGAGAATGAAATGATCATATCTTTGGCCCAGATCGCCGCCATCGAGCCGAAGGAGAACATGCGGAAAGGCAAGCACTGGTTCAACCATCTGCAGTTCGCTACTGACAGCGCGCGCTTTGTCTTCCTTCACAGGTGGCACGTCTCCGGCACAAGAACGTTGACCCTAGCCCGAGTACGCAGGGCCCTCAGCCTATCCGCGCTCAAGACGGCGGCCGCAAGGCTTCGCCATGAAGGGTTCCGCAGCCGGTGCACGCGCATGTACACGGCGGCTCCAGATGGTTCTGCGGTGTACCTCCTCAATAGAGATGACATGACCTCCCATTTCGATTGGCTCAACGGCAACCAGATACTGGCGTGGGCGCGGCGCTTCGGCAGCGGCGACCACTATTACCTGTTCAGCGACCAAAGCGATGCAGTCCAAGTCCTGGGTGAAGGCGTGCTGGATTGCGACGGGCACTGCTCCTATTCGCCAGACCGCAACTTCCTGCTAACTGACACCTACCCCCAGAGCCCACAGCACCTGCGCGCTATCGTACTCTATCAGCTCGCGACTGGCGAAAGGACCGATGTGGGGGCGTTCTACTCGCCACCTGCCTACCAGGGGGAGATTCGCTGCGATCTGCATCCGCGCTGGAGCCGCGATGGCAAGAAGGTGTGCTTCGACTCAATGCACGAAGGCGCGCGGCAGATCTACGAAATGGATGTAGCAGAACTCATCGCGCGGTGAACCCGACAGCGACGCCCGGCCATTGCCAGGGAGGCCCTCTGCACTGAGAGGAGGATTCCGCCCATGTCCCAGGCTCCAATAGTCACCGTGGGAATCCCGTTCTATAACGCGGAGGCAACGCTGCTGGATGCGATCCGCTCGGTCTTCGCCCAGACCTTCCAGGATTGGGAGCTCATCCTGATGGACGACGGCTCGACGGACGGCTCCCTCGATATCGCCCTCTCCGTGCAGGATCCGAGGGTGCGTGTGGTCGGTGATGGCCGCAACCTCAAGCTGCCGGCCCGGCTCAACCAGATTCATCAACAGGCGGCGGGCGAATATGCCGCACGGATGGATGCCGACGATCTGATGCATCCAGACCGCCTGATGAAGCAGGTTGACCTCCTCAAGCAGCAGCCAGACGTTGATGTCGTAGGCACACTGATGTATGCAATGGATAGTCAGCGTTCGGTCCATGGCGTGCAGGGCAGTGATGCATCTGGGTTCGAGCCGCGGGACACGCTTGACCGCATCATTCTCATGCATGCAACCGTCTGTGGGAAGACGCAGTGGTTCCGCCAGAACCCGTATGACGAGACGTTCGTACGTGCACAGGATTGTGAACTCTGGTGTCGCACCTGTCGCCATTCCAGGTTCGCGACGATCATAGAGCCTCTCTATTTCGTGAATGAAGGCGAAGCCGGGGACATTTTCGGCAAGTACCTGCGCAATATGCGTTTTGCGCGTCGCATCTTGTGGACCTACGGTCCTGAACTCGTCGGATGGCCTGGGACATTCGTGCGCGTCGGACGTACCTACGCAAAGGGCGCTGCGCATGTCGCTTGCCGTCTGCTCAATAAGCAGGACGTGCTGGTACGGCGCAGAAGCCGGGCCCTTGCTCCGGAACAGCAGGAAGCGGCAGAGGTCGCCCTTGAGAGAATCATGAACACGACGGTGCCACTGGCCGTGGGGTCCGGCTTCAGGGCGGGACAGAAGTGAGCACCATGTCATCACACCATCAGGGCAGGATGACGAAGGCTTCCGTGCGGCGCGAGGCGCTGATCATCGTGCTGTTCTCGACGACGATCACCGCCAACTACCTGTATATGTCTGAGTTCCCGACGGGGCAGGCGCACTGGGCGCCGTGGAACCTACTTCTGCTGGCCGCTTTGTCAGGGCTGATACTCATGGCGCGTATGAGGATCTTGCCCTTCCCACGCCGTGCCAGCACGCCGGTGCTGCTGTGGATGATGTTCGCGCTGGCCGCTCTCGGTTCCGCCATCCTGCACGCGGCGGGCCAGGCACAGGCGCTGTGGTACCTGCTCGGGGTGCCCATGCTTTTCATGAACATGCTGCCGTTGCTGTTCAGAGGCCGGGGCAGCCTCATCATTGCCTGCAGTGTGGTGCTCGCCTTCCTGGCCCTAGTGGGCCTGTCACTGGCCCTAGAGCCTCTGCGTTTCGGGATCCCATACTGCGGCATCCTGTCAAATCAGATTCACATGGGCCAAGTCTCCGCTATGGCGGTGGCCGCGACACTTGGCCTGCTTGGCGGGGCGCTGTCGTGCGGCAAAGCCAGCCGGCGAGCCGCCATTGTTCTCTCGATATTGTTGTTGTTCGCCCTTCTGATGGCGATGACGACTGTCTACCGTACGGCTGTCGCCACATCTCTACTCCTGGTCATCATATTCACCATCGCCAACTACAAGCGAGCCGTACGCCTGATGCGCGTCTACGCGGCACTTGCAGTCATTCTCCTGGCGCTAGGCGCAGGAGCCTCGCTCTCGAGTTACGGCGAGTCGCTCCGTGTCTGGGAAGCGCTGGTGGAAAAGCAGCAGCGCAGGACGGAAGGCCCTGGAGGCGGTGTGACCAGCTATCGAGATGAGCAGGCGCGGGCAACGATTGCCAACATGCGATTGTTCGGGTATGGAGTCGACAAGGACCCCAGGGAATACCTGAACACTACCATCAACTACCATAGTGCCTACACCAGAGTCCTAGGCCAGTACGGAATACCCGCAGCGCTGTGCTTCATCGGCTTCTGGATCACTAGCATCATCTGCACCCGCAAGTATATCCGGGCTACGAGGGATGTGGACCCATACAATCATGCTCCCCTGTTGCTTGTGCTCTTCTTTGCGATCTTTACGTTGGGTTCTCAGGTGATGCCTCAGTGGCTCACGGGACCGATGTTTCCAGTGCTGACCTCAGTCGGTGTAGCGGTTATGCACGACGCTGTGCAACACCACCAGGGGTAGCAGGCAGTCATGGTTCTGGAGCATCGGAGCTTGAGTCCCATCGAGGTTGCGGTGCCAGTGCCCTGGTCGCCGGCGTGCGGAAACCAGCGCCAGGCGGGCTGCTTGACAATGATTTTGCCGCTGCCTATACTGCACGAACAGGCAGCGGACGGGCGCGCAGTTGCTGGGGCGATGCCAGCCGGCCTCAGTTGATGAATCCCGCCATTCCATCGCTCATCTTAGCCCGTGCCCCCGGCCTACTGCTGACGCGACTGGCGGCGGCTCTCACACTGCTAGTCTGGGCGGTCGCGGATC
>CAZJVY010000154.1:0-3581 GCA_964549395.1 uncultured Armatimonadia bacterium
CTGCTGGACCTCGGGGCGCCCGGGGAATGGGACGACCTGCACGTCGCCTGCCTGGGCAGCCACTTCATCACCGCCCCGCAGCCGCAGTGGGATGAGCAGCAGCGCCACAAGCATTATGAGGAAATGCGGGATCAGGTGATGGAGCAGTTGCGCACCACTTTCCGTCCCGAGTTCCTCAACCGCATAGATGAGATTATCGTGTTCCACGCGCTGACGCAGGAAGAGATCTTGCAGATTGTGGACCTGATGTTGCAGCGCTTGCAAAAAGCACTTCAAGAGCGTAATATGGGCCTCCGGGTCACGGATGAGGCCAAGCAGTGGCTGGCGCAGCGGGGCTACGATCCCCGGTATGGCGCTCGGCCATTGCGGCGTTTGATACAGAAGACGGTGGAGAACCCGGCCGCCGGCGCGATCTTGCGCGGCGGCTTTGGTGAGGGTGACACCATCGTTGTGGATGTCAGGGATGACGAGGTCGTGCTGACCGGGGCATAGCCTCTCATGCCAGCTTCCTCCTGCCCGTTCAGTAGTGCGCAACGCCAGTCGGGCTTCTCAGCCCGACACATTATTCAGTGCACAATGGTCCTCCAGCGACCTCCAACAATAGACAAGGAGTATCACTGCAAATGTGCGGCATAGTCGGCTACATCGGGAAGCGCCAGGCCCCGCAAATCTGCATCAGCGGACTGCGGCGGCTCGAATATCGCGGTTATGACTCGGCGGGCATCGCCGTCGTGCGTGACGGACGGCTCGACGTGCGCAAAGTCGTCGGCAAGCTTGACAACATGGAGGAACTGCTTGAGCAGGAGCCGCTGCCCGGTACGGTCGGCATCGGCCATACCCGCTGGGCCACTCACGGCAAGCCTTCGGTGGAGAATTCCCATCCCCATCTCTCCAGCAACGGACGCGTCGCGGTGGTTCACAACGGCATCATCGAGAACTACCAGGAGCTGCGCGAGCAGTTGACCGCCGAGGGCTATGAGTTCAAGTCCCAGACCGACACCGAAGTCATGGCCCATCTGGTGCAGAAGTACTACGCAGGCGACTTGCGGGCCGCGGTCTGCCGCGCCGTCGCCGACCTGGAGGGTGCCTTCGCATTCGGCATCATCTGCGCCGACAGCCCCGATGAGTTGGTCGCTGTCCGCCGCTTTTCCCCACTGGTGGTCGGCATCGGCGAGGGTGAAAACTACATCGCCTCCGACATGGGCGCTATCCGCAAGGAAACCGACCGCGTCTATGTCATTGATGACAACGAGGTCGCGCTGCTGACCAGAGACGGCATCGAGCTGACCGACCTGGACCTCAATCCCATCGAGCGCGAGGTGTTCGTGATACCGTGGCCAGCCGACGCGGCGGAGAAGGGCGGCCACAAGCACTTCATGCACAAGGAGATTCACGAGCAGCCGGACGCCATCCGCAACTGCCTGGCCGGCCGCCTCTCCGACCCTGGTAAGCCGATCCGCCTCGAAGGCCTCAACATGACCGAGGACGACATCAAGAACCTGCGCAAGGTCGTCTTCACGGCCTGCGGCACGGCCTATCACGCCGGCCTGGTGGGGCGCTTCCTGATGGAGAGGCTCGCCCGCATCCCCTCCGAGGCCGATCTGGCCGCCGAACTGCGCAGCCGCGATCCCGTCGTGCTCGACAACACCCTCTGCATCGTCATCAGCCAGTCGGGCGAGACCGCCGACACGCTGGTGGCCCTGCGCGACATGAAGGCCAAGGGCGCTAAGGTTGTCGCGGTGCTCAACGTCGTGGACAGCTCCATCGCCCGCGAGTCGGACGGCGTGGTATATATCCAGGCCGGTCCCGAAATCGGCGTCGCCTCGACGAAGGCCTACACGCTGCAGGTCTTCACCCTTGCCATGATGGCCATTCACTTCGCGGAGGTGCGGGGCGAGGCCGATGCTGCCCTGCTCAGGACGCTCAAGCAGGACATGCTCGGGGCGCCCGAACTTGCCCAGGAGCTACTCAATCGCGAAGATGATGTCAAGGCCATCGCCGCGAAGCACTACCGGAAGCCCAACTCGCTCTACCTGGCTCGCGGCGTCAACCTCCCCTCGGCGATGGAGGGCGCGCTGAAGCTCAAGGAGATCAGCTACATCCACGCCGAGGGCTATTCCGCCGGTGAGATGAAGCACGGCCCCATCGCGCTGGTCGAGCCGGACCTGTTCACCGTCGCCATCGCCGTCGAGGGCGAAGTGTACGACAAGATGATCGGCAACATCATGGAGATTAAGGCCCGCAGCGGTCCGGTCGCGGCAGTGGCGACTGACGGCGACCGGCAAATACCGGCGACCGGCGTGGACGAGGGCGCCGATCCTGGTGATGTCGCCGCCCGGCCCAATGACATGATCTGGGTGCCGCCCACGCACGAGCTGATCTCGCCGATTACGGTTGCCATTCCGCTCCAGCTTCTGGCATATCACGTGGCCGACATGCGCGGGGAGCACATTGACCAACCCCGCAACCTCGCCAAGACGGTGACGGTGGAATAGCGAGGCCATGCGCAGATAGCATCGAGTCGGTGACAGCGGACCAGGCCTCTGCGCCCCGCAGGGTCAACCGCTCAGGATGAGGAAGCTCCCTGGCTGGCTTCTCATTGCGCTGGCTGACAGACAAGGAATGGCCGGCTGTACTGCCATGTGGTCCGGCCTCATAGATGGAGGAAACCAGTATGGACGACATCAAGAAGATCGTGCGTGACAACTATGCCGAAGTCGCTCGGAAGGCAGCTTCGGGCTGTGGGTGCGGTCCCGTCACCCAGGTGAGCCCTGAGGCGGTAGGTTACGACACTGGCGACGTGGAGGCCGCCCCGGCGGGTTCGAACATGGGCCTCGGCTGCGGCAACCCACTGGCCATCGCTGACCTCAAGCCCGGCGAGACCGTTCTGGACCTCGGGTCCGGAGGTGGCTTCGACTGCTTCCTGGCAGCGAACGCGGTCGGACCAGAGGGCAGGGCCATCGGTGTGGACATGACTGAGCAAATGATCGCCGCAGCACGGAATAACGCGGATAGGGGCGGCTACCTCAACGTCCAGTTCCGCCTGGGCGAACTCGAAAGCCTGCCTGTGGACGACGCCTCGGTTGATGTGGTCATCAGCAACTGCGTGATCAACCTCGTCCCAGACAAGGGACGGGCATTCGCGGAAGCATTCCGCGTTCTGAAGCCGGGAGGCAGGCTGCACGTGTCTGACATAGTGCTGAACGGTGAGGTCCCGCCTGCAGTGCTGGAGAGTGTGGCAGCCTACGTCAACTGCGTGGCAGGGGCGGTGACCCGGCAGGCATACCTGGAGCTGATGCAGGCAAGCGGGCTGAGCGATATCCGGATACACGACGAGAGGGATGCCTCCATTCTGCTGAACAGTTGCTGCCAGGCCGAGTCGGGCGACGACTCCTGCGGCTGCACTGCTCCCGCGGATGCTCTTCGGGGACTGGTCACGTCCATCACCGTAAGTGCTCGGAAGCCGCAATGAAGACCCGGTGCCGTGGCCGTCTGCCGGCTCTCCCCGGGGGGAGCATCCCGAAGTATGCGTTCTCCACCCATGCGAAGACTACCCAAGGAGCCATACCATGGATACTGTG
>CAZJVY010000155.1:0-3494 GCA_964549395.1 uncultured Armatimonadia bacterium
GTAGAAGCCCTTGTCAATCAGCAGCAGGAAGCTGCCGGCGGTGATGGGGGCTTTCTCGTCATAGAGCTGGGCGAGGATCTCGCCCTTGGTGGTCTCGAACTTGACGATGGTGTCTTTGGTCTCCACTGGTGTCTCCGCCTCCTGGGGTTGGGCCGGCTCGGCCGCCGGAGCTGTCAGTGCGGGCTCGGGCGGGGTATCGTAGGTCTGCGCGGCGGTCTTCTTGACTCCGCACCCGGCGATAACGATCGCCAGCGCCAGTGCGGCCAAGATCAACAACGATGTTCGCAGGTCTCGCAGCATATAGTATGCCTCCAAGGGTGATTGGGTTGCCCCGGCCGGTGAGTGCCGACGGGTTACTGCTCGTCCCTCGCAGCCTCCACCAGTTCGATAGTCTGATCGAGAAACGCGCGCAACGACTTGAGGTTCTTGTTCCTGAGACGGGCATAGTACACCCGATCCAGGTCAATGTCGGCCCAGATCATGGTCTCGGCATGAAGGTTCGCGGCGGCCACGATCTGGCCGTTCGGATCGAGAATGTAGCTGTCGCCGTAGCCGATGCCCTCGCGCCCGAGGCTGGGCTGGACGCCGCGCTCGACGTTGTTGCCGCGCACGAAGAACACCTGGTTCTCGATTGCCCGCGCAATGTGGTCGCTGCGCACGTGGATGTAATGGTCAATGAGCGACTGCGCGCCGATGTAGTTGTAGTGGGGCGCGAAGATGATGCGCGCGCCTTTCATTGCCATCAGGCGCGTGGGCTCGATGTAGCCGCCGTCGGCGCAGATGATGATGCCGAACTTCACACCGTCTTTCTCGAACACCGGGGCCTCGCCACCGGGCTTGAAGTAATGGATCACCGGGAAAGCCTTCGAGTAGTGGCCGATGAGCTTGCCGCCCTCGGCCAGCAGGACGGTGTTGTAGAGGTCCTCGCCGCGCAGCTCATTGAACCCGACCATGAACATTGACGGATACTCGGCCGTGGTGTTCAGCACGTGCTCGGTCTGGGGGCTGTCCAGCGGCCATGCCTGCTTGCGGGCCTCGTCCTCATCGGCCCAGTAGCCGGCCAGGAAGCACTCGGGAAAGGAGACGATGTCCAGGCCGCGCTCGGCGGCCATCTCCAGCCCATTGCGGACGGTCGCCAGGTTTGCCTCGAAGTCTCCGGACTGGCAGAAGCACTGATAGTGCCCGATGCGCATGATAGCTCCCTCCAGGGGTGTCGGTGGACGACCGGGGATGAGTTCATCAGCGGCACACGCGGATATGCGCCCACGGGAACACGGATTCCTCCGTCCCGCGACCGCAGGTTTGCTTGGGAGCGAATCACATGATCTCGCGCGGCTGCGGGAGCCCGCAGGAAGCAGTCACGACATCAGGCACGCAGCACCTCTTCCGACGCCCCAACTCATCCAGCCCGACGGACAGGCGACCGGCTATTGCACGGCCTTGACGCAGATCACCATCGGGCCGTCAACGGTGATGCGACTCGGGCTCCAGCAACGGTCGCCGCTGGAGACCATGTAGATTGAGTAGGTCTTGCCATCGCCTAGAGCGACACTGAACGCCCCGCCGGGGGCCGAGATCTGCGGCGTCGTGACCTTATCATTGGCGTTGGCCTTGTTGCGGAACTCGAGAGCCGTGTTCGACGGCAGGTTGTTTACGGTGCCGACAACAGTTGACATGTCCGGTCCTCCTCTCGGCTGACATCGCCGGTGGCGCTAGGTGTTTGACGTGTCATCCGATAGGGGCTTGTTGCCGTCTACGCTGATACAGATCCGCAGGCCACCGTAGTCCGGGTTGATCTTGATGTAGTTCGGGCTGGCGACCGCGGCGTAAGAGCCACCGGTCGGTTTGGCTTCGACCATCAGCTTGCGGTCGGTCGGGACCGGCATCTTGAAGACGTCGCCCTCCGTGATCTCGACGGCCGGTTGGTTAGGGTAACCCACGCCACACTGCGTGCACCTGAACCTGATCCTGCCCTTGCCCGACCACTTGACAACGTGCGCCTCTACCTGGACCGTTGGCGTGTCGCACATCCGCTATCTACCTCCCTCTGTTGCCGCGGCGACGGCCGCGGCTCTCTCCGGACTTCCCCCCGGTGGCCTGCTCAGGGTCGCGGCGCTCAGTACATCGGCGCCGGGCCCATTGCTGCCAGGTCTCGAACCCATCTGTCCACCTGGAAGTCGCGAGCGGCGGCGGAGGGAGTGACCTCCGCCGATCCCGCGCCCACAAGGTCAAGCGTCCCATCGCCGCTTCCCTGCCAGCGGAAGGCGGCCGCCAGGTCGCGTCCCCGCATGATCGTTCCGGTTCCCGCCAGGCCCGCCGCGAGCGTGAAAGTGCCCTCGGTGCCGTCGGGGCCGGTGAAGTGCCATTGTTGGCTCTCGGCACCGCTTCCGATGACGTCGAAGTCCAACTGAGCTCCGTCAGCGCCAACGAACAGGCCCCTGGCGCCGGTGCTGAAGTCAGGCAGTGGGCGGTCTCCGGGCCTGTAGATGAAGGGCACGGATACCTCCAGCCGCGAGCCGTCCGGCAGGGCCAGTTGCAGGTCGTCGCGCACCGTGTTCTCGTCGCGCCGCTCGCTGAACTGCATCGAGCGCCCGTCGGCCAGCGTCGCCGTCCCATCGCGGGTCTGCACCGTCCCGTAGTTGGAGAACGTGTACTGATACTCCAGCCGCGTGTCGTCCGGGAAGCCCTCGGTGATGGCGACTGTGGTAGCGCCGTTCTCAGTATGGGAGACGCCCCAGGTGTAGCTGCTCTCCTGCCCGTCAGGCGTGAGCAGCAGTCCCTCGCCCGAGCCGTCCGGGAACTGGACCCAGTCGAACTGCGAGCAGTCGGTGTTCACACCCCAGTAGTGGGAGTTGACCTGGTCCACGATCTCCCAGTGCAGCTCCATCTCGCAGTCGCCGGCCTTGGCGAGCTGCTCATAGAGCACATTGAGCCAACTGCGCAGCAGCACCACCGAACTGACATGGTCGGCGGCCAGGTCCTGGATAGCTGCGTCCTCGATCGCAGCGACTCGTTCGCCGGCCCCTGAACAGCCGATCATAACGACCATGCCGACCGCCGCCGCAATCACGACCGCTGCAAGCCAGTGACTTCTCATCTGCCGTACCTCCCCTGAGCCTTCAGTAGGTGGACGGGGCCCTCAGAAGCGGTGCTCCACGCCGCCGCGAACCCGAGTGCCCGGCTCCGGGTAGCTCTGCCAGAAGCCGTAGTCCTCGTCGAAGAGATTGTCAACCGTGAGGAACACGCCGGTGTGCAGGTTGAGCTGGCGGTCGGCCCGCAGGCCCACGACATCATACGAGCCGAGCTTCACCGTGTTGGCGAAGTCCGCCCAGCGCTCACCTACATGCAGCCAGCGGACTCCGACGCGATAGCCCTGCTGGTCGAGGTAGTCCACGCGCACCAGCCCGGTCACATCCGGCTGGTAGGGAAGGTCGCCGCCGGCGTCATCGTTGTGGCTATGGGTGAAACGCACCCAGACGCCGGCAGTGAGATCG
>CAZJVY010000156.1:0-1874 GCA_964549395.1 uncultured Armatimonadia bacterium
ACTCGCCGGCATCTATCGCGCGGCCGCCGAACGCCGGGCCAGACGCCTCGCCCGCTTCCGACAGCAAGGCCGCCCCTACAATTGAGACTATGAGTTTCCAGCCCCGCTACCATCTCCCGGTTTGGTGTGAGATACACTGTGCAGATGGTGCCAAGCGGGTGAGACTCATCGCTCTGCAGCATGGTCCTCTGCGGTGGAGGCACAAGGGGTCCGCTTGCGGAAGGTGAGAATATTCATCCGGCCAATAGGCTGACGGCGTGCGTGGGTCGGTAAGGGGGCATGACGAGATTGCGGATGGATGAACCACGGGCGACGAGAATCCGAAAAGCCGAGACCGCTGACTTGCCTGCAGTCGCGGATGTCTATCTTGCCGCCTTCCCTGACACCGTGCATGAGCTGAACCTGCGGCGCATGTCACCTGACGCGGTCGCCGACTTGATGGCTGTCTGCCTGGCCGCAGAGCCGCAGGCATTCTCTGTGGCCGAGATCGCTGGTGCGGGTGAGGTGGAAACCGAGGTGGTGGGATATGCCATCTGTCCCCTCAGAGCGGACCGTATCTGGCGCACGGCCATCTTGCGCGGGCACGTCTTGAGGATGCTGTGGCGGCTACTGACCTGCCGTTATGGCATCGGCTTGCGCTCGTTTCTGGGCATTGCTGCAGACAAGCTCAATTTCTGGCGCGGCCAGCGGCTGCGGGAGGCCAAGTGTGACGCCCGCATCCTGTCCATCGCCGTGGCCCCGGCGGCGCAGGGGCAGGGCATCGGTCGCCTGCTGCTGCATGAGGGGCTGGACTATCTGCGCTCCCAGGGCGCGACCTGTGTTCGATTGGAGGTTCGCCCCGAAAACACCGGCGCAGAACAGTTGTACGAAAGTCTGGGTTTCTGTAGAGTGGGCGTCATAGAGGACACGCGCGGAGCATGGGAGGTCATGATGCTCAAGTGGGAGCCCGGTGACAATGCGCCTGACTAGGCGGCATCGTTGGACAAAGCTCCTGATTGTGACATGCCTGGTGGTTGCCGGAGTCGGTTCCTGGCGCCTCTTCGTCTATCTGGGCTACCGTAGTATGTTGCATGCCGGCGGTTTCAGGGCAGAGCTGGACGATTTCGGTGCGGGCGACCGTATTCTGATCGTAGCACCACACCCCGATGACGAGGTGCTGGGCTGCGGAGGACTAATCCAGAAAGCCGTGTGCGCCGGTGCTCAGGTATTCGTGGCGGTCATGACCAGTGGAGACGCCTCCGAACTGTCTATCATCTTCGGCGAGAAGAAGCTGCCGCTGAGCCCGCAGGCGTTCATCAAGCTGGGGTCCGACCGCCAGAAGGAGACGTTGGCAGGAGTAGGCAGCCTGGGCATACCTGCCGACCACGTGCACTTCCTGGGCTTCCCCAATGATGGCCTGCTGGCGATGTGGCAGCCGCAGTACTGGTCCCACGCCACTCTCTATACATCCCCCTTCACCCACGTCAGGCAGTCGCTCTACCCTGACCTGGTTACGCCTCATGCACCGTACTGCGGCCGGCAGGTTTTGTCAGATCTCACGCTGCTGCTGCGGCACATCGAGCCGACGGCGGTATTCGTCACTCACCCGCAGGACATTCACCCCGACCACTGGGCGACGGCGGCATTTGTGTGCTACGCGCTGGAGTATCTGCGTGCACAGCAAGTGGACTGGGCGCTGCGCACGCGGCTGTATGGCTATATTGTGCATTGGCCGCGTTGGCCGGTGCCGCGCGACTTCGCTCCCCACCTGCAGTTGCTGCCACCGCCCGACCTGCTGCGGGTGAGCAGCGGGAGATGGCTGCGGTTGCCGCTGACTGAGCAACAGGTGCATGACAAGGCGATGCGCAGCGCGCACCTTATGGTGGTGATACATG
>CAZJVY010000156.1:1884-2780 GCA_964549395.1 uncultured Armatimonadia bacterium
ACCGCAGTCAAGAGCCCAACTACGACAGCCTGTTGCGGGCGCTGGTGCGGACCAATGAGGCGTTTGCGGCGCTTACCTATCGCCCGCTGCTGACGGGTAACGTGCTACAGTGGCCCGACGAGATAAACCGGCAGCGAAAACTAGGCGGTGCCGATGTGCTCGCGGTACGCGTGACCAGGGAACAACAGCAAAGTGTAACGGCCGACATCCAGTGCCGGCCCAAGCCAGTGCCGAAAGGCGGCTACGTGGCTCTCGACTTGCGTACATGGGACCATACCTGGCGGCCGGTCATTGTGACTGCATATCTAACCGACACCGGGCCGCCGCGTGTCGAGCAGTTGACAGGAGCGGGCCTACAGGGAGCGCCGATTACGGTGCAGCAGCAGGGCCGCGGGCGCTGGCGCATCGGCCCCCTGACGTTGCCCGATGAGACCCATGATAGGCCGTTGCTGGTCGGCTGCTGGGGCAGTGTCGCCGACACCCAGACCGACCCCGCATTCGGGCTTTGACCGCGTCTCGTACCCGCATTTCGCTGTCGTGAGTGCGACTATCCAGGAGGCGAACGAGGATGAACAACTCTTCCCCTGACATGCCGCTCCGGTCGGGGCATGAATTCGTGACGCAGAATGTGGCCGAACTGCATGAAGAGAGACTGACCTTCGGCCAGCGGCTGTCTGACTGGCTGGCGAGCGTCGCTGGTAGCTAGGCGTTCATCTGCAGCTTTGGGCTGTTTCTGGCCATCTGGATAACCTGCAATTATGTGCTGACCGGCAAGGAACGATTCGATCCGTATCCGTTCATCCTGCTCAATCTGGTGTTGTCCTGCATCGCTGCCCTTCAAGCTCCCATCATCATGATGAGCCATGCCGGCAGTAAAAAAAGTGAAATCCTCCCCG
>CAZJVY010000156.1:2790-3272 GCA_964549395.1 uncultured Armatimonadia bacterium
ATCATCATGATGAGCCAGAACCGCCAGGAGGCGCGCGACCGGCTGCGCGACGAGCAGGACTTCGCGGTCAATCTGAAGGCAGAACGAGAGGTCGCCGACCTCCAGCAGGACATTGCGCACCTGCAGGCGCAAGTGACGGAGCTTACAACGCTGCAGCAGCAGGCGCTGGGGCTGCTCCAGCAGACGCAAACCGAGCCGCGCCAGTAGTAATTGCGGGAATGCTAGGCCGCCTCGACCACTCGACCCAGGACGGCGGATCTGCGGTACGCAAGTGCGTCGGTAGAATAGCCTTCTGGGTCGCCCTTGCCGTTTGCACGAGCCGCCTTGTGGGGGTTCTCTCGACGGATTCCCCTCTGTCACTTCTGGCCCCCGATCGCCACCGCCACAGCCTCCTTTGTTTGGCTGGCGGCGCTGCCCGGGCGGGACAGGCACAGTTGTTGCAGATTGAGCAGACGGGCGCTGGCGGATTCTGATGTTGGTAA
>CAZJVY010000157.1:0-3164 GCA_964549395.1 uncultured Armatimonadia bacterium
GCCGGCGATTGCGGGAGGGCCGGATCTGTCGGGACACGTGATAGCGGACAACTGCGTCACCGACTCGGCGGGACGCCCGCTCGCTTCCGAGATACCGATGGAGGGCATTGAGGCAAGCCAAAGGAGCAAGTACCGCCCGCTGTACGAACACCTCAGCGGGCTGCCGCCTGCGAAGCGGCGATTGGTGATGACGTTCGGCGAGATCGAGAGGCTGCTCAGCGCCAAGCTGCCGCCGTCAGCCCACAACTACAGAGAATGGTGGGCCAACGAAAGCTCGCCTGACACCTCGCACGTGCAGGCAAGGGCTTGGATGGCGGCCGGCTGGCTGGTGAGTGAGGTCAGACGGATTGAGGGGCGGGTGGTGTTCGTCCGCCGCTGAAGGCAATTGTGACGCATACTTCGGCAGTACCGACCTGCGCAAGGCCGGGACAGGGTTCCATCGGCGAGGGCAGGCAGGGATGCCTGCCCTCCGCGAGGTCATTGCTGCGCCGAGTTGCTGAAGTGAACACTATGATACTGGAGGATCACTGATGGAGAAGCTCAGGGTCGGCATTGTCGGCCTCAAGCGAGGCGCCACTCATGTACGCAACTTCTCGTTGCTGGAAGATGTGCAGCTCGTCGGCGGTTGCGACTGGCACGAGCAGTACCGCAAGCGCGCCGCCGAGAAGATCGAGCCTGCGGGCGGCAAGGTATTCAGCGAGTTCGATGAGCTGCTGGAACTGCAGCCCGATGCGGTTGTGCTGGCCTGTAACGGGCGCCAGCAAGCGGCCACGGCGATCAAGGCGCTGGAGGCCGGCTGCCACGTGCTCTCCGAGGTGCCCGGCGCCTTCTACGAGGAGGAGCTCATCCACCTGCGGGATGCCGTCGAGCGCACCGGCATGACCTACATGCTGGGGGAGAATTCGTGCTTCCTCAACTATTTCCGCTACTGGCGCAAGTGGGTCGTGGAGGACCGGATGGGGCCGATCTCGCTGGCCGAGGGCGAGTATCTGCATTATCTGCCGGCCATGCTCTGCACTTCCGACAACACCTGCTATACGCCGAGTCAGGCGAAGGAGCTGGGGCTTACAGATTTGAGGCCGAGCTGGCGTGCCGACCAGCCGCCGATCCAATACCTGACGCACGACCTGGGGCCGCTGCTGGAGGTGCTGGACGACCGGGTGGTGTCGGTCAGTTGTCGGAGCGGTCCGTGGCAGGGCAAGGAGACTTCGCTGCGCTCGGACGGGCAGTACGCGCTGTTCGAGACCGCCAAGGGCACGCTGATTCGCATTCTGGTCACGCTCAACACGCGGCGGCCTGCGGAACACCGCTACCGGCTGTTCGGGACGGAGGGGGCGTGCGAGTACTTCAGCTATGAGGGCTACTGCCGCTTCTTCGGGCGCGAGCACGAGGAGGCCGACGGCTGGCAGAAAGTCAACATCGGCCCGGCCGAGAAGGGGAGCGATACCAGCGCCGGACACGGCGGCACCGACATGCAGACCGCGCGGCATTTCACGAAGGCGGTGCTCAACGGGGACCCGGCGCCGATTGACGTGTACCGTGCCATCGAGTTCTGCTTGCCGGGGATCATCGCCAACAGATCGGCGGAGCTTGGTGGGGCGCCGCTGCCGATACCCCAGATGCGCCGCGAGCCGTACAGCGGCACGCGGTTCTGGGATGTGGTGGGCCTGCCGGATGCCGAGCCGCACAGCGAGCCGCATCCCACCGCGCTCGAATAGCGGCGACGGCGTATAGGAAAGGCAACGAATTGTCCATAGGAGGCAACTCATCCGGCCGCCTGCGAAGGAGGGGAATCATGAAGCCGGCATTGGTGGTCACGGCCATGTGGTTGATGAGCGCGATGCTGCTTGCGGCACCCGAGGGCCCGTATCTGGGCGATTATGATGCCGAACTGCGTCGTCCCGACGGCCACGTTGATTGCGAGTTGCTGATCCAACGCCTCAAGGACATGGGAGCCAATACGTACATGTGGCTGCTGTGGCACAGGGCCAGTGATTGGGAGGATTTGCACGAGTTCCTGCCGCTTGCGCAAGAGGCGGGAATCTCGGCATGGGTGTACCTGGTGCCCCACTCGGAGAGCGGGACGCACGGCGAACACAAATGGCCCTACTCGGAGCCTTTCAGGCTTGACTACATCAGATGGGCGCGCGAGATTGCGCTGCTGTCCATCTTCTACGACAATCTCGTCGGCTATGTCATTGACGACTTCTGGGGGAACTTCGGGAGGGCCGATCGCTTCTCGGTGGAGTACACGCGGAAGATGGTGGAGACGGGGAAGGCCTTCAACCCGGAACTCAAGTTCTATCCGCTGATGTACTACCGCCAGTTCGGCCTCGAATTCGTCGAGAAGCTGGCGCCGTTGATTGACGGCACGGTGGCCGCGTACCCGAAGGACCGCGAGGAGATCGAGAAGGCGCTGACCTTCCTGAATGATGAGTACACCGTTCCCGCCAGCGTGCAAATCGCGTACCCGCCGAACACGCCGTCAAAGGCCGGCGACCACGGGTTCATCACTCAGAAGGCCACGGTGAAGGACGCGGCCCATGCGTCGGTGACCTTCCATTATTCCGACACCTACAACGGCCCCACGCACGGATATCACTTCATGCAGCTTCTGGTTGACGGCGACGTCGTGTGGGAGGAGGACGGAGGCGGTCGGGACGACGCCGAGGTGACGGTGGACATCTCGCGGGCGGCTGCGGGGAAGGATCATATCCAATTAACCTTCGGCGTATATGACAAGCAGGCCGTCGGCCAGTACCCGCTCACCGCAACGTTTTCCGGCCTGCGCACCGAGGGTATCGAGCTGACGGACAGCGATCCGGGCAAGGCGGATGCCTGGAAAGTGGATGCTATGGGAGCCTTCGAGGTGCGCTGCAATCCCACGGTCGAAGGCGGCGGTAAGTTCCGTCTTCCGCTGATCGTGATGCCCTCGGGCTCCCGTGGCGAGTACAAAGACCGCTATGGCGACGAGGGCACTGCGGAGCGGATTGCGGCATTCGTGCGTATGACGTTGGAGATGGTGGCTGAGGGGAAGGTCGAGGGTGTCGTCATGTACTGCCTGGACAAGGGGCCCGGCAGTGAGGACCTGGAGGCGGTCGGCGCAGCATACAAGCAGTTCCGGGCGACACAGCAGGAGAAGTGAAGCCGACACGGGCGGCCGC
>CAZJVY010000158.1:0-3098 GCA_964549395.1 uncultured Armatimonadia bacterium
GCGGACACGCAAGGCCGGGCAAGAGGTGGTTGACACCTACGAGGTGCGCTTTGTCAAACGCAACGGCGAGGCTGGTTGGGCCGAGGTATGGGCCCGCGCTGTCGACGGGGAACCCAGCGGCACCATCATGGTGAACGTTGTTGACATCACGGAGCGCAAGGAGGCGCTACGACGCCTCCAGCTTTCTGAACAGAAGTTCCGGACCTTTGCCGAGAGACTGCTCCACCCCCTCTGGGTCATACAGGACGACGGGATCGCCTACTGCAACTCGGCGTTTGCCCTGCACATGGGCCTGGCCACACCCGAAGACGCCGGCGGAGTAGCATTCAGGCAACTAGTAGCGCCGGAGTGTTGGCCGGACGTGGAGGGGAAGATCAGCAGGCTGCTGAGCGGCGACGCCGTATTCGCGCGCAAAGTGATAGAGTTCACGCCGCTGCTGGGGGGAACGCAATGGCATGATGTTCAGTTCGCACGGATCGAGTACGAGGGTCGTCCCGCCGTGCTCGCCGACAGCCAGAATATCACCGAAACCAAGCTGCTTATGGAGCATTTCGGCGCCGAGCGACTGCATGACAGCCTGACCGGCATCTACAACCGCCGCTACTTCAATGAGACCTTCCGCTGTGAAGTCAATGAGGCCGACCGACATGGCGTCTCTCTGACCATTCTCACCCTCGACATTGACGGCTTCAAGAGCGTGAACGACACCTTCGGACACGCCGTGGGCGATGCCGTTCTGCAGGTGGTTGCTGATGTCCTGCAACGGCACGCGCGTAGCGGCGACATACCGATCCGCTTCGGGGGGGATGAGTTTCTTGTCATCATGCCCGACATGCCTGCTTTAGAGGCTGAAGCGATGGTGGAACGCCTTGCGCGGCAACTTGTGGCCGGCTTGCGGGAGAAAGCGGCAGAGGAAGAATTGCCGGAGGGGACAGATGAACTAGTCTGGCTGAGCGGGGGTGCAGCCTCGTACCATAGTGCGTCGGGAGACAGCCTTGACGATGTGCTGCGGCAGGCAGACGAGAGGATGTACAAACAAAAGCAACGGAACAGGACACGACGGCAGAGGGCAGTTGCTCTGGAGACACCGCCAGAACGCAAGACCGCATAGTCTGTGGCCGGATCGAGCCCAGACCTCCTTGGAGTGCGGTCACTTGCCGCTCATGCACGTTCGGGGAACCGCCTGCAGACGCACGCCGATCTATGCTTGCTCGGTCACATCAATGAGCACCTGGTCGAGCACGTCAGCGCAGTAGCGGCAGTCATGGCATCTGCGGCCGCAGGTGCTAGTCCGCTCGAACCAATCTGCCGGGAACCGCGAGTTGTCTATAATGTAGGGTGCAAACAGCGGCCCGAAACCGGGCTCGCACAGGTCAAGCAGGTTCCCTGAAAACGTGCCACGGGCATAGGCATCAATGACCATTCGCGGACGCTCGTGCATCCTGGTGGCAAGCTTCACGGTGCTGCAAGGCCCCTCGTATTTGTGCAGGTCCTCCGGCCGGATCCACGTATTCTGCAGCACGGATACCCAGTTGGCACGGTCACGCAGGAAGCGCCAGCACGTGTGCGCCACCCAATCATCCACGTTCGCAGTCTCGTCTATCTCGGCCTCGTGAGCGACCATGTTGTCGTGGAATGTCTGACCGGAGCAGAACGCCAGACATCCGCTGTTTGCCAGAATCACGAGGCCCTTCCCATTGGCGTCCGCCCACGCTTTGAGTTCCTGAAGATGCCCCAGATCTCGGTTGTACTCCCGTTGCACGTGATAGGCGTCGAACACGTCACTCAAGTACTCCATGCCCTTGACGGTGCCAATGCGCATGTTGACCGATGCGCGCGTCTCGATGCCTGGGTAATGCTTCTTCACCGTGCGTGCGACAAAGGGGGAGGTAGTGGTCACCACGTCGGTGCCGCCGACTGTCTCAGCCATGTGGTCGAGAACGGAGCAGACCTGGTTCTCAAGCCACTGGCTTATCGCGCGTCCGCCGTAGCAGTTGGCGTTGAAGAGAACATCGAGGCGCAGTCCCATCTCCCGCAGGTCCCTCAGGTCCTGCTCCAGGCGCGACTGTGCCGACCAGTTGGTGTAGCCGTGTTGCGTGGCAAGCGGGGCCCGACCGGAGGGCATGTCGGCCCAGGGGAAGTAGACTTCGGCCACATGGTCGCGGTAGTCGGCGATGATGTCGAGCAATGGCTCGCCTTCGTCGTTCGGAAGCTGGTAACCGACCGCGAACTGCATGGGTCAGGCCCCCAGTGCCTGGTTGGATTGCTTCGGCGCAGAGATGCTGCGGAGGCTACTCACCCGCATCGGTACCGGCGTCCGGCTCCACAGACCAGTCCACACTCCAGAGCTTCTTGCGGCGGAATGGGGTATGGAACTTGTTGCCGACAACACCGCGCTCCTCCAGGTGGATCATGCAGGCACGCATGCAGCCCTTGGCGCCGCAGATGGCCTCGCCGTACTCGTAGACGTTGGCGGGCTTGTGGTAAAAGGGCGAGATGGGGCCGGGCTTGATGTCATCGCGCCCCGTCATGTAGTCGCCCTTGTCACCCTCTTCCACGTACTCGCCGCCACGGAAGTATATGCGGCATGCCTCGCAGTCCAGGTCGTTCCATTCGACCTCGCGGCCGGCCAGAGTAACCTTCACCGTCTTGTCGGTGCTGATGGCGTTCCCTGGGCATTCCGTTACGCAGCGCATACAGCGGTCACACAGCGGCGGGCCGTCGTAGATGGGGTCCGGCTCCAGTTCAGCATCTGTGAGCATGACGCCGATGCGCTGGCGCGGCCCGAACTGGGGGGTGAGGAAGACTTTTGAGTACCCTATCTCCCCCAGCCCGCACAAGAAAGCGGCGATGCGCAAATGCACCATGACATCCGGCGCGGCGCGGCCCGGCTCGACCGGGCGACTGTAGTTCGGCCGCAGATTCCCCTCGTTATCTATCGCCCGCCACGGGCTGAGATGCCCCAGAGGAATGGCCTCGTAGCCGTGATCCTCGATGAATTTGGCGATGTTGATTACGGTATGTGGTATGTAGAGCCAGTTGAGGCCACCGTAACCCATGGAGGAGTAGTTGCTGAAGAAGGTGCCCTCCTCGATGCC
>CAZJVY010000159.1:0-2807 GCA_964549395.1 uncultured Armatimonadia bacterium
TCCAATCACTGTCCCTCAAGTCAGGGCTGTTCGGGGCCGAGCAGTGGACCGAGCGCACCCGGCAGATTATCGAGACCAATCTGCAGATAACGGCTCTCGATATCTACGGCCTTGCCGAGTTGGGCGGCCCCGGCGTGGCCGGTGAATGCGTGCACAAATGCGGCCTGCATATCGCCGAGGACCATTTCATCGCCGAAATCATTGACCCGGAGACGGAAGAGCTGCTGCCGAACGGCGAGGAGGGCGAGTTGGTGCTGACGGCCATAGACAAAGAAGCATTCCCGTTGCTCCGCTACCGCACCGGCGACATCACCTCACTGAACCGCGAGGTCTGCGCTTGCGGCCGCACGCATGCCCGCATGGCGCGAGTGCAGCGCCGCACCGATGACACGATCACCATCTATGGCATGAAGCTGTTTCCCGCCGATATCGCAGCGGAGATCGAGAAAGTGGAGGGTGCCGGGCCGCGCTTCCAGATAGTCCTCGAACGCACTGACGGCGAAGATACCATGGAGGTGCAGATCGAGTTGAGCAAGCCACCGGCCAGCGGTCTGCTCTCCGACCTCGACAAGCAGCGCCATCAAGCGGAGGACGATCTTCACAGGGCACTGCGCCTGCCGGTCCGGGTCAAGTTTGTCGAGCCAAGCTCCCTGGCACCGCTCGGTGAGAAGACATCGCTGGTCATAGACAATCGCGAGATGTAGTCAGAGCGCCCAATGCCCGGCCAGATGCTGGGCCGTTCCATGCTCACAGTCTCGCGCTCCTTGGATTCACGCCGCACGGTGCCTCAGAGGCACAGTGGCTCAGTCGGGCAGATGGCTCACGTAGGCAAAGCTGGTGACAAAGACCTCGTCGCGCCCCTTCTCCAATCGCGTAATGGCAATCTCCTGCCCCGGCTCGACGCCCGTGTAGTCATCGGTCACAATGCTGCTGAAAGAGTGCATGAGTGTGCCATCTTCGGCGTAGATGGGCATGCCTGAGATGCTGCGGAGGGGGCCGAGCATGCGCATGTCGCCGGGCAGCCCCGCGTACACCTTGTAGGGACCCTTCTTGCTGTCCAATACCGGTGGTGGCTCGACCATGATGCCGCTCTGGTCCACGTGCCGAACCAGAAGCCAGTTGCTCACGACGTGAGGCTGGTCATCGAGGCGGACAAGATACTTGCTGGCAGCGAGCTTCTCGACCGAACCGATCGTGAAGCTGGAGCGGTCCTCAGCGTGCTGAATGATCATCGGCCTGCCTGCCAGTACCTCGCCGACCGGGAATGCGTCGTCGCTGGCTATTGTCAGCGTGTCATCATCATCGTTGAAGTCCAGGAGCCGGCCGCGCAGTTGCGGCGGGCCCTCGATGGCCAACTCGAACCCGTCGGCCTTCACGTACCTGCCTCCAGCCACGAGCATACGGACAGCGCCATTCTCAGGGCAGGATACGACAGCAACGTCGCCGTCGGTGGACAGTCTATGAGAGCCATCCTGAACTTTGACCTCGGACGGGTCGCGGGGTCCGCCGTAGGTGATGATGTAATCGGTCCCATGGACCGTGTCCACAGCCAGGCCAATGGTGTAACCGTCATCGCAGTCGAGGGCCAGACGGCGAACGCCCTTGATGAAGGGCTTGTCGCGGTACGGCTCGATGACGCCGACGAAGCTGTCAACGTTCTGCGTATTGGGCCGGCGTACGCAGAGGACCTTCATGGTGCGGCCGAAGTCCTCGTTTCTCAGGTACCGCTGGGCCGGGCCTGTGCCGACGATGACCTCGCTTCCCGGCTCGTCCACCATCCACAGTCGCATGAAGACATCATTGTGGATGAGCGGCTGGCCCGGCGGCTGGCCGCGGTAATCATCTATCTTCGACCAGGTGGCACGCCACGGCCCGGTGGATTTTCCAGCCGCCAGCTCGTGGATGTTGTGTGAGCCCCATCCCTGGCCGCAGTTGAAGGTCCAGCCGCTATACTGGTAGAGGTCCTGGTCGGGATCCGCCAAAGGCTGCAGATTGATGCCGTCGGCCTCGAAGCCGAGGCCGTGGCAGTGCAGGTAGTAGTCGTGAATTGCGCCGCCCAGTCCCCGCACAATATCAATCACGTATTGATGGTCGGGAGATGGCACCATCAGGAACACCTGGTGGCTGAACTCCCCCACCGCGTCCTCTCCGGCGGCTTGCCAGTCAGCCTTGTCGTACTCGGCGCTGTCCACGATCTGACACATCGGTGTGGAGATGAAGTGCTTGCGCAGGTCGCCGCGGAGTTTGCCGGTCCCGTGTGGGCTGCCATCCCGCTCGCGCAAGGTGAGACAGTTGTGAGCCGGATATGTCTGTATCCACTGGGTGGTGAGGAAGTGGCTCGACCCCATGTACCCCAGGTCGGAGGCCAGCTCCTGGCCACAAGCGTGCACCATCAGAGTCTGTGCGGGCGCGTGGTAGTGCCCGCACATCTTCGTCCAGTCCAGTGATACCACCGTCGGCTGTTTTGCATCTCCGGCGCGCAGGACGGCCTTGCGGCGGTCATGGAGCATCACCGACGGCCACAGGATTGACTTGTTGAATCTCACCGAGTACTTGCCGTCGTCGCCCTTGCTGATATCCAGATACTTAAGGTGCTTCTCAGGTATGGTGCCGCCATAGTCCAGGATCCGCTGGAGCTGGGCGGTGCCGCGTTGAGCGCCATAGCAGGAATCCTCCCATGAGATGTAGTGATCGTCATCGTCGGTAACATAGTACGGCATCTTGACAGCGCAGCCGGCATAGACGGGCATCTTGTTGAGGTTGATCGTGTCATGTTCCGCATCGTAGTACGGGGCGTTCTTGTTGAA
>CAZJVY010000160.1:0-2805 GCA_964549395.1 uncultured Armatimonadia bacterium
CTGGTCGGACACCGTTGAGATTGACTACGGCGGCACTCCGCGAGAGCAGCTCTACACCAACGCCATCGTAGCCTATCCGCGCGCTCCCCATATCTATATGGGCTTTCCGAAACGGTTCCTGACACAGCGCAAGGCCGTCCCGGACCACCCGGACATCGGTGTATCCGATGGTGTCTTCATCAGCAGCCGCGACGGTGTTCACTGGGACAGACGGTTCATGGAGGCATTCCTGCGGCCGGGTACGGACCGGCGCAACTGGGGTGAACGCAGCAACCACATCGCGCGCGGAATCTTGCAGACGGCACCTGATGAGCTGTCCATCTACTATGTTGAGCACTATCGTTGGCCCAGTGTGCGGCTGCGGCGGGCGACACTGCGCACCGATGGGTTTGTCTCCGTCAATGCACCGTACCGTGGCGGCGAGTTCACCACCGTGCCGCTCAAGTTCGAGGGCAAGCATCTGCTCATCAATTACGCCACCTCGGCGGCAGGCAGTGTAAAAGTCGAACTGCGCGATGCACAGAACAGGCCGGTTCCCGGGTATACGCTGAGGGATTGCCCGGAGATGTATGGCGACGAGATAGAGCAAACTGTGTCCTGGAAGGACGGGGCGGATGTCTCCAGGCTGCAGCGCCGGGGCATTCGGTTGCGGTTCGTCATGAAAGACGCAGACCTGTACTCGATCCGGTTCCGGTCCTAGGCGTGCCGGAGAGCGTCTCGACGCCACCAGGCAGGGCACCGGGTCGAGTATGGCCAAGAGAATCCAATAGGCACACTGAGGACATGGTGACACCTGAGCAGTGGAGGAGATATGACATGGGCAAGCAGGCTCTACGGAGTATAGTCATTGCGCTGGCGATCCTTGTATCTCTGTCGGTCGCACTTGGTGACTGCTATCTGACGGTACTGCACTTCAACGATTTCCACGGTTACTTACAGCCCAAAGAGAAGGGCGACGGCAGCGTGGGGGGCATTGCGCGCATCGCCACGCTGGCAGACGAGACGAGAGAATGGAATGATGCTCACGGTGTGACGACGCTGCTCCTGGAAGCGGGGGACATCCTGCAGGGCACGCCGCTGTCAACCGTTTACCAGGGCGAGCCGGATGTCAAGTGCCTCAACGAGATGGGGCTGGATGCGATGTGCATCGGCAACCACGAATTCGACTTCGGCCAGGACAACTTCCAGAAGCTGGCAGCCCTGGCCAAATTCCCGATTCTGGCAGCCAACATCTACGTGGAGAAGACCGGGCAGCGGCTTGTTGCGCCCTTCGCTTTCTTTGATTTAGCCGACGGGACCAAGGCCGCCGCCTTCGGTCTGACCACACCGGAGACTGTGGTTCAGACATCCCCAAAGAACGTGGCAGATCTCAGATTCACCGACCCGTTTGCAGAAGCGAAGGCTGTAGTGGCCGAGCTACTGAAGCAGACCGGCTTCGTCATCGCGGTCACACACCTCGGCCACGAAGAGGACTTGAAGCTTGCCGCTGCAGTGCCGGACATTGACCTCATCATTGGTGGACACAGCCACACGAAGGTCGAGCCACCGGTGCGTGTGGGCAAGACCATCGTGTGCCAGGCGGAGAGCTATGGCCTTTATCTTGGGCAGGTTGACATGTTTGTTTCCCACGGCGATGTCGCCAAATTCAGAGGGTTCTTGCGACCGGTGAATGAGAAAGTCGCTGCCGAGCCACGGGTGCAGGCGCTTGTTGATAGCTACGCCGACAAGCTGAACGAACGGTTCAGCGAGGTGGTCGCCCACACCACCGTTCCGCTTGACGGGGAGCGCGAGCATGTCCGTTCGCAGGAGACGAACCTGGGCAATCTGATCGCCGACGTTGTGCGTGATTATGCCAAGACGGATGTGGCGATATGGAACGGCGGCGGCATCCGGGCGCCGATCGCAGCGGGGCCCATCACCGTGGGGGACATCCTCACGGTGCTGCCATTCAACAACATGATAGCTACAAAGCAGGTGACCGGCGAGCAGCTTCGCAAGGTCCTGGAGTTCAACGCCTCGCAGCCGCGGCCGTTCGGTGGGTTCCTGCAGGTTTCGGGCTTAACTATGGAGATCGCGGGCGACAAGCTCGGACAGGTCACCGTCGGTGGACAGCCGCTCGACCCAAAGAGGACTTACATGCTTGCCACGGCCGAGTTCCTGCTGGACGGCGGAGACGGCTATGCGATGCTTACCACAGGAGCCAAGCCCGTTTACCTGGGTTACACCGACAGCATGCTGGTGCTCGAAGCTCTGCGTGCAGCCGGGACCGTCAGTCCGGCCGTCGAAGGTCGCATCATCATGAAATAGAGGCTCACTGACAGGCCCGGCACGCCGCAGCTTCGCGGTGCGCAGGGCCGATGCCGCGTCGGGGAAGGTGGAGGGGGCAGGTGCAACAGGGGGTACATGGATGCACATGAGCAGTCACCGGCTGGGCGCGATGTTTGCCGTGGCCCTGCTGTGCGCTTTGTCCTGCGCCGACGAGGCGGATGACGCCTTTGGCTGCGAAGCCAACCCCACCGGCAACCCCATCGGTGGGGGCGAAGGCTACAGCCCAATCCACGCTACCGGCGATTTCGTAGCCACTACCAGAGAGCAACTCCTGGATGCGCTCAAAGCCGCCCAGCCCGGGCACGTCGTATTCATCCCCCACGACGTCGAGATTGACCTGACCGGCTGCGTGGACGTCCCAATACCCGGCGGAATCACGCTGGCAGGCACGCGCGGTCTCAACGGCTCGGCCGGCGCCCGTCTCTTCACCACGCAGAAATCAGTCACCCAGTTCGTCAGTATGGGCGATGAAAGCCG
>CAZJVY010000161.1:0-2746 GCA_964549395.1 uncultured Armatimonadia bacterium
TACTCCCGCTTCTGGTGGGCGGTAGAGGACTCGAACCTCTGACATCTTCTGCGTGAGAGAAGCGCTCTTCCAACTGAGCTAACCGCCCGAACCGTTTTCAAGGTGGTGCCGAGGGGGGGACTCGAACCCCCACAACCTAGCCGGTCACTAGCCCC
This sequence comes from uncultured Armatimonadia bacterium, assembly GCA_964549395.1. Lineage (GTDB taxonomy): Bacteria > Armatimonadota > Zipacnadia > Zipacnadales > UBA11051 > UBA11051. Next base: position 156 of record CAZJVY010000161.1, read on the forward strand.
TCAAGCTAGCGTGTCTGCCAATTCCACCACCTCGGCTTTGGACCACTATTATACTGAGCAGTGCCGGGATTGTCAAACGCCCGCATGCCTGCTGCGCTGCCCGCTACGTGTCGAAAACCACTTCGGTTCTCAAGCCGCGACAGGTCTGGCGGATTTCCAGATTGTGGTAAGTCACGGCCTTCACAATCCCACCCATATGCCCCTGTGCGGTGGCGATTCCAATCACGCCAACGGCCAGGACGATACGTCCCTCGGCGTGTGACACGAGCCGCGCCGTCAGAGGCACCAGGCCCTCGTCCTCCACCAGATGGAGCATCTCCGACAGGGCGTCATGCAGAAGCACCGTTGGGTCATCGGCGAACACCGAGATTTCCACTTCCTGCTGCGGCGCGAGCCTGTCCGCCTCCACGAGCAGTGAAATCAGACCGCATGCAGCCTGGAATATGAGCTGCCCCATGTCGGTCGCCCATACTTCGAGTGCCTTGTCGGCGGTGTGATCAATGACGCGATACCCGGCCTTCATCACAACGAGTATAGCCAGTCACGCCAGGTAGTGTAAAGAAGCCGGCGGAGCAGGTGCCGGCAGTAGGTATCTGCCGCTCAACGGAGAAATGGTGAGCATCGCGCTCAACATGTGTCTATGACACTCGCAGGTGTCAGGAGGAAGTATACATGGGTGAACCGGCCCACTACCCGCCCTGTCGGCCCCTCACGGAGGGCCCCGCCTACCATTTTTTCGGCTATTATGACAAGTTCCCTTACGACAGCACAGGCCGCTATCTTCTCGCGCTTGAGGTGGACTTTATGGACCGTCCACCAACGCCCGATGATGCGGTGAGAATCGGTATCATTGACCTGGAGGGCGATGGCACGTTTGAGCCCCTCGCCGAGACATACGCATGGAACTGGCAGCAAGGGACGCATCTGCAGTGGCTCGGTACCGCGCCTGACCGTGAAATCATCTACAATGTCCGTGATGGCGACAGATATGTCGCCTGCATCCATGATGTGCAAAGCGGCGACAAGCGCCTGCTGCCAAGGCCGATATATGCCGTCAGTCGCGACGGTAAGCAAGCTGTCTCCGTCAACTTCTCACGCGTTCACCATTGCCGGCCCGGCTATGGCTACAACGGTATCCCCGATCCGTGGGTGGATGATCTACACCCGGAGGAGGACGGCATCTACCGGATGGACCTGCTAACCGGTCAGGCCGACTTCATCATCTCCATAGCACAGATCGCCGGCATCGAGCCAGATGACACAACCGAGCAAGGCAAGCACTGGTTCAACCATCTGCAGTTCTCCACCGACGACTCGCGCTTCGTCTTTCTGCACCGTTGGCGTCGCTTTCTTAAAGACGGGCGTGCGTCGCACTATACTCGGATGCTGACAGCCGACCCCGACGGCTCCAACGTGTATCTTCTGAACAAGGACGACATGACCTCCCATTTCGACTGGAAGAGCGGCAATGAGATGCTGGCGTGGGCGACGCAGTTCGGCATCGGCGATTTCTACTTCCTGTTCCAGGACCAAACGGAGGAAGTCGAGATCGTCGGGAGGGATGTGCTGACCTGTGATGGTCACTGCTCGTACTCACCCGATGGCCGCTTCATCCTCACCGATACCTATCCTCAGGGCAAAGAGCATCTGCGCACGCTGCTGTTGTACAACAACCAGACGGGTGAGCGTACAGACATCGGCCGCTTCTACTCGCCGCCGGAGTTGCAGGGAGAGATACGCTGTGACCTGCACCCGCGCTGGAGCCGCGATGGCATGAGGGTGTGTTTCGACTCGATGCACGAAGGACCCCGTCAGGTCTACGAGATAGACGTGTCGGACGTTGTTTCGGCGTAACCGCGCCGCACGTGCAGGTATTGTCTGTGCCGGCTGTCGAATAGTAACCTATGCTTTCATGGACGCCTGCAAGCACATAGACGAAACGGAGGAAATACCGTGAAATCCTCTCGGAGATTGCTCGTGTTGATGCTTTCAGCGGGTCTCTTCTGCACACTGGCGTCATCGGTCGTGGCACAGCCACAGCTCCCGACGGCGCCGGCTGCATCCGCCGAGCCACCACCTCCGCCGGTGGCGAGCGTAAATGCAGTTGAGATTACCGCCGCGCAACTGGAGGCCGTACTTCCCGCCAACTTCACCGGTCCGGCGCTTAAATGGCTCATTGACCGTGAGCTAGTGCGCCAGGAGGCAGCCCGGCTGAAGGTCGCCGTGAGTGAGGACGACGTCAAGCTCTACATGCGGGATGTCGAGGCCGACGCACCTATTCTGCGGACTGCAGGCCGTCGGGGGTTAAGCCTTGACGCCCTCAGAGCCGAAATGCACTACCGGGCGCTGCTGCGTGCTCTGATGGATCGGTTCCGCAGCAATCTCATCGCCACCGAGGCGAAGGCCTACTATGAAACAAATAAGTCCGAGTTTGCCGGCGGGCGGCAAGTCCATGTCTATGAGATAGTCACCACTGACATCAAGGACATATACCTCGCGACAGAGCGCATCAGGGCAGGCGAGCCATTCACCCAGGTGGCCGCTGATCTGTCTGTAGAGAACAAGGAAGCGGGCGGGGATCTGGGGTGGGT